>JBNLFS010000024.1:0-110939 GCA_050305635.1 Candidatus Thiodiazotropha sp.
GAGATGGTGATGCCGGGTGATAACGTGAAGATGACCGTGAAGCTGATTGCGCCGATCGCGATGGAAGAAGGTCTGCGTTTTGCGATCCGCGAGGGCGGCCGCACCGTCGGCGCCGGTGTGGTATCCAAGATTATCGAGTAAGTGATAATGGCTAACCAGAGAATACGAATTCGTCTGAAAGCATTTGATCATCGTCTGATTGATCAATCTGCACGTGAAATTGTGGAAACTGCGAAGCGCACTGGTGCGCATGTGCGTGGTCCTATTCCATTGCCGACTAAGAATGAGCGTTACACCATTCTGATCTCACCGCACGTCAACAAAGACGCGCGTGATCAGTATGAGATTCGCACTCACAAGCGTCTGCTCGACATCGTTGAGCCAACTGACAAAACTGTGGATGCGCTGATGAAGCTCGATTTGGCTGCCGGCGTAGACGTGCAGATCAAACTGAACTGAGGTTAAGAACGATGGCGATTGGAGTAGTCGGCCGTAAGGCGGGAATGACCCGTGTATTTACCGAGCAAGGTGAATCCGTGCCAGTAACGGTCATTGAGGTTGAGCCCAACCGAGTGACACAATTAAAGAACATGGATGCCGATGGCTACATGGCTATCCAGGTGACCACGGGAGCAAGAAAGGCATCCCGGGTAAACAAGCCTAATGCGGGACACTACGCGAAAGCCGGTGTTGAAGCGGGCCGTAAGATGTGGGAGTTCCGGGCAGAAGAGTCAGATCTCGACGGTATCGAGGTCGGTAGCGAGATCAAGGCTGACCGGTTTGAGGCCGGGCAGATCGTTGATGTACGTGGATCGACTCAGGGAAAGGGCTTCCAGGGTAGCGTCAAGCGTCATAATTTTCAGACGCAGGATGCAACCCATGGTAACTCGCTGTCTCATCGCGCTCCGGGTTCTATCGGACAGTGTCAAACGCCGGGCCGTGTGTTCAAAGGCAAGAAGATGGCCGGCCACATGGGTGCAGTACAGCGCTGCCAACAGAATCTGGAAGTCGTTCGAGTCGACGCCGAGAGAAACCTTATTCTGGTCAGAGGCTCAGTACCTGGTGCGAAGGGTGGTGATCTGATTGTGACCCCCGCCATCAAGATGAAGAATAAAGGGTGACAGCAATGGATCTCAATGTAAAAACAGCCGCTGGCGCTCAGACACTACAGGTGTCCGATGAGATTTTCGGTGCGGAGTTCAAGCAGTCTCTGGTTCACCAGGTTGTGACGGCTTATATGGCCGCTGCCCGGTCCGGCACCAAGGCACAGAAGAATCGCTCAGCGGTGAGTGGTGGCGGTGCCAAGCCTTTTCGTCAGAAGGGTACCGGTCGTGCACGCGCAGGAACATCGCGCAGTCCGATCTGGCGCAGTGGTGGCGTCAACTTCGCGGCCACTCCCCGCAGCTATGACCAGAAAGTAAACCGTAAAATGTACCGCGGTGCGTTGCGTTCGATTCTCTCTGAGCTGAATCGTCAGGAGCGCCTGGTTGTGGTTGATCAGATCAGCATCTCTCAGCCAAAAACCAAAGAGCTGGTAGGTATGCTTAATGGTATGAATCTGAAGGATGTGCTGGTTGTTTCAAGCAACCCGGATGAGAATCTCTATCTGGCGTCGCGCAATCTTTATGGCGTCGATGTGCGTGATGTGAATGAAATCGATCCGGTTAGTCTTGTGGCATACGAAAACGTTTTGATAACCGAAGAAGCGGTTAAGAAACTTGAGGAGCGTCTGGCATGAACAACGAACGTCTCATGAAGGTTCTGTTGAGCCCGCTGGTTTCTGAAAAAAGCAGTATCGTCGCGGATCAAAACGCACAATACACTTTTCGCGTCTCAACGGATGCGACCAAGCGTGAGATTGCCAAGGCTGTCGAGAAACTTTTCGAAGTCGAGGTCGAGCGCGTTCAGGTCGTGAATGTCAAAGGTAAGCAGAAGAACTTTGGCCGGATCCGTGGCAAGCGCTCCGACTGGAAAAAGGCATATGTACGTCTCAAGCCTGGCAGCGATATTGATTTCGCTGCTGGCGCGTGACCAAGTGAAACAGGATTGGGATAATGGCAGTCGTTAAAACAAAACCGACCTCTGCTGGCCGCAGATTCGTAGTCAAGGTTGTCAATGAAGAGCTGCATAAGGGAGCACCTTATGCGCCTTTGGTGGCAAAAAAGAACAAGAATGGCGGTCGTAACAACAACGGTCACGTCACCACGCGTCACCGCGGCGGTGGTCACAAGCAGCGTTATCGTATCATCGACTTCAAGCGGAACAAGGAAGGTATCCCGGGAGTAGTTGAGCGTCTTGAGTACGATCCCAATCGTACCGCACGCATTGCCTTGATCCGCTATGCAGATGGAGAGCGCAACTACATCATCGCTCCCAACAACCTGCATGTGGGTGATTCGGTTGAGTCGGGTTCCGGCGCTCCGATTAAGACTGGTAACTGCATCTCCCTGCGCAACATGCCTTTGGGTTCAGTAATCCATTGCGTAGAGATGAAGCCAGGTAAAGGCGCACAGATTGCTCGCTCAGCAGGCGCCTCGGTCCAGTTGGTTGCCCGTGAAGGTGAATATGCAACCTTGAGACTGCGTTCCGGCGAAATGAGAAAAGTACCTGCGGATTGCCGGGGTGTCATTGGAGAAGTTTCCAACTCGGAACACAACCTCCGTTCCCTGGGTAAAGCTGGTGCCAAGCGTTGGAAGGGTATTCGTCCTACCGTCCGCGGTGTTGCGATGAACCCGGTAGATCATCCGCACGGTGGTGGTGAAGGCCGTACTTCCGGTGGCCGTCATCCTGTGTCCCCATGGGGTACACCGACTAAGGGTTACAAAACCCGCACCAACAAGCGTACGAACAAGATGATCGTACGTCGCAGAAACCGTAAATAATTGATTAGGGGTTAGAGTCGTGCCACGTTCCATTAGAAAAGGCCCATTCATCGACCATCATCTTGCAAAGAAGGTGGACGAAGCGGTAGCCCAGAACAATAAGCGTCCGATCAAGACCTGGTCGCGCCGTTCCGTGATCATTCCTGAAATGGTCGGCTTGACAATCGCTGTCCATAACGGAAAGCAGCACGTTCCTGTTCTGGTTTCCGAAAATATGGTCGGACACAAGCTCGGTGAATTCGCACTGACGCGTACGTATCGCGGTCATGCTGCCGACAAGAAATCCAAATAGAGGTATTGACGATGCAAACTAGCGCAAAATTGCGTCATGCCAGGCTGTCGGCGCAGAAAGGTCGCCTTGTTGCTGATCAAATTCGCGGCTTGCCCGTTGAACAGGCATTGAACATCCTCGCCTTCAGTAAGAAAAAGGGCGCTGTCCTTATGAAGAAGGTTCTGGAATCTGCTATCGCCAATGCCGAGCATAATGATGGTGCGGATATCGACGAATTGGTGGTTTCTTCAGTCAGTGTGGACGAGGGTCCGACTATGAAACGCATTCGTGCCCGTGCCAAAGGCCGTGCATCCAGGATTCTGAAGCGTACCAGTCACATCAATGTGACTGTCGCAGAAAAGTAACAGGCAAGAGAGGCCGAAATGGGTCAGAAAGTACATCCAACCGGGATTCGTCTTGGAATTGTCAAAGACTGGACATCCAAGTGGTATGCAGATTCGAAAAATTACGCGAGACTGCTTAATAACGATCTGGAAGTTCGCGAGTATCTCAAAAAGCGTCTGTCTCAGGCGTCTGTGAGTCGTATACAGATCGATCGTCCCGCTAACAATGCACACATAACCGTGCACACTGCCCGTCCCGGTCTGGTCATCGGTAAAAAAGGTGAGGATATCGATGCTCTGAGAGCTGAGGTTTCCAGCATGATGGGGATCCCGGTCCATGTCAGCATTGAAGAAATCCGTAAGCCGGAACTCGATGCACAGTTGGTCGCAGAGAGCATTGCACAGCAGCTTGAACGTCGCGTGATGTTCCGCAGAGCCATGAAGCGTGCTGTACAGAACGCCATGCGCCTCGGTGCTGAAGGTATCAAAGTGAACATCAGTGGTCGATTGAATGGTGCTGAGATTGCACGTTCAGAGTGGTATCGGGAAGGGCGTGTACCTCTCCATACTCTTCGTGCCGATATCGATTACGGTTTTGCCGAGGCCAACACCACCTATGGAATCATTGGTGTCAAAGTCTGGGTATTCAAGGGTGAAGTATTCGGCGATCGTGAGGAAGTCGAAGCAGAAAAGAGCGCCGCTTCGCCGAGCAAGAGGTCGTAAGTCATGTTGCAGCCAAAACGGACAAAATTTCGCAAACAGCACAAGGGGCGCAATCGCGGTCTGGCCATCTCAGGCAGCTCTGTGTCCTTTGGTGAGTATGGTTTGAAATCCACTGGGCGTGGTCGATTGACGGCTCGTCAGATCGAGTCTGCTCGCCGTGCGATCACTCGTCATGTCAAACGTGGCGGTAAAATCTGGATTCGGATTTTCCCCGACAAACCAGTCACCAAAAAACCTCTCGAGGTTCGTCAGGGTAAAGGTAAGGGTAATGTTGAATACTGGGTCGCTCAGATTCAGCCTGGCCGTATGCTTTACGAAATCGAGGGGATTTCAGAAGAGATCGCTCGCGAAGCATTTGCGCTGGCATCTGCCAAGCTGCCTGTTTCAACAGCTTTTGTGAAGCGGACGGTAATGTAATGAAAGCAACTGAACTTAGAACCAAGTCGCGTCAAGAGCTGACTCAGACCCTGGAAGAGCTCCATAAGGAACAATTCAATCTGCGGATGCAAAGAGGCACTGGACAGCTCGCCAAGCCTCACCGTATGAATGAGGTCCGCAAAGACATAGCTAGGGTTAAAACCCTTATTAACGAAATGAAGTCGGGTGACGCATCATGAATGAGCAGCAGCCAACTAACCGTACACTGATTGGCCAGGTTGTGAGCAATGCTATGGATAAAACCATCACGGTCAGTGTCGAACGTCGCGTCAAACATCCGGTATACGGAAAATTCGTGCGTCGTTCCACAAAAGTGCACGCACATGATGAGTCGAATGAGTGCCAGGCTGGGGATACCGTCATGGTCGAGCAGTGTCGTCCGCTGTCAAAGACTAAAACATGGCGTCTGGTAAAGGTGCTGGAGCGTGCAAGCTGATTAATTCAGCTTGCGCCTTAACGTAACTATTTGGAATTAGGGCAATACCATGATTCAGATGCAGACTAACCTGAGCGTCGCTGACAACAGTGGAGCCAAGCGGGTTCAATGCATAAAGGTGCTGGGTGGTTCTCACCGTCGTTATGCAGGAGTCGGTGACATTGTGAAAGTCAGTGTCAAAGACGCGATTCCCAGAGGCAAGGTCAAGAAAGGTGATGTGTACAATGCTGTCGTCGTACGAACCAAGAAAGGGGTTCGTCGTCCAGACGGTTCGGTGATTCGCTTTGATTCCAATGCGGCCGTCCTTCTGAACAACGCGCTGCAACCGATTGGTACACGCATATTCGGCCCTGTTACCCGTGAGTTGAGAAGTGAGCGCTTCATGAAGATCATCTCACTTGCTCCTGAAGTGTTGTGAGGTCGGAATCATGGCAAGCAAAATCAAAAAAGGTGATGAAGTCATAGTCATCACCGGAAAAGACAAAGGCAAACGCGGCACTGTCGTCAAGATGCTGGCTGACAATCGTCTGGTAGTCGAAAATGTCAACATGGTGAAGAAACACACCAAGCCGAATCCCAATCGTGGCGAGCCGGGCGGTATTGTTGACAAGGAGATGCCGATGCATATCTCCAACGTTGCCTTGTACAACCCTGCTACCGATAAAGCAGACCGTGTTGGTTTTAAGATTCTTGAAGACGGCAAAAAGGTTCGGATTTTCAAATCAAACCAAGAAGTCGTTGACATCTGAGGCGTGATCAGAAATGGCTAGGTTACAGCAATATTATAAAGAGACTGTCGTCCAGAACCTGATGGACAAGTTTCAATTCAACAGTATTATGGAAGTGCCGAAAATCACCAAGATCACACTCAATATGGGTGTGGGTGAGGCTATTGGGGATAAGAAAATTCTCGAAAATGCTGTTGGCGATATGGAGAAGATTGCAGGCCAAAAGGCCATTATCACTCATGCAAGAAAGTCCATTGCGGGTTTTAAGGTACGTGAAGGCTGGCCGATTGGCTGCAAAGTGACACTGCGCAGTGACAGGATGTACGAGTTTCTCGATCGTCTGATCAATATCGCAATTCCGCGTATCCGTGACTTCCGTGGTTTGAGTTCTAAGTCATTCGATGGAAGAGGAAACTATTCCATGGGTGTCAAGGAGCAGATCATGTTCCCGGAAATCGATTACGATAAGATCGATGCACTGCGCGGTCTTGACATCACGATCACAACTACAGCACGGACCGACGAGCAGGGGCGTGCACTATTGGAAGCTTTCAAGTTTCCCTTCAAGAGCTGAGAGAAATATGGCAAAGAAGAGCATGATTGCACGTGAAACTCGTCGTGCAAGTACCGCTGACCGGCTGTCTGCAAAGCGTAACGCATTGAAAGCCGTAATAAAAAACCCGAACAGTAGCTTCGAGGACGTTGAGCAGGCGGTTCTCAAGCTTCAGAAGCTTCCTCGGGATGCGAGCCCGACCCGTAAGCACAATCGCTGCCAGATTACGGGGCGTCCTCATGGCGTGTACCGTAAATTCGGCCTGTGCAGAAATAAATTGCGCGAAGCAGCGATGCGGGGCGATGTGCCGGGTCTTGTTAAAGCCAGCTGGTAACAGTATAATCCTGCGCCCTTACCCCGAGCGATTGATGCTCGGTGAAGTCTAATTTTCAGGTATCGCGCCACAAAGGCGGACTGACCTTAGGAGCTCATCATGAGTATGTCAGATCCCATAGCGGATATGCTTACGCGCATCCGTAATGGCCAGGCAGCCAAAAAGACCACGGTCGAACTGCCCTCATCCAAGCAGAAAGTGGCAATCGCCAACCTGCTCAAAAGCGAAGGTTATCTCCAGGAAGTCTCTGTAAAGAACGAGGGTGCAAAACCGACCCTGGTCCTGGAGTTGCGCTATTTTCAAGGCAAGCCCGTTATCGAGATGATCCAGCGCATAAGCCGTCCTGGGCTGCGTGTATACAAGGGTAGGGATGAGCTTCCCAAAGTCCGTGCTGGCCTGGGCGTGGCGATTATCTCAACTTCAAAAGGCGTAATGACCGACCGTGCTGCCCGAGCTATGGGGCAGGGTGGTGAAGTTGTCGCCTTTGTCGCGTAAGGAGGGCTTGAGATGTCTCGTGTAGCAAAAAGCCCTGTGGCTATACCTTCCGGAATCACCGTGAAGATGGCGGATGACACCATCTCTGTAAAGGGGCCCAAGGGCGAGCTGTCCTTCGGTATTCACCCGGACGTGGCCGTCAGCGAAGAAGATAACCAGTTGAAGATCTCTCCCAAGACCGAGAGTCAGGCTGCATGGGCCATGGCCGGTACGATGCGGGCGCTGCTCAATAACATGGTGACCGGTGTGAGTGCTGGTTTCGAGAAAAAACTTCAGCTGATCGGTGTGGGTTACCGCGCTCAGGCCGGTGGCAAAACCCTCAACCTTAGTCTCGGATTCTCACATCCGATCGACTACCCGGTTCCTGAAGGGATCACCATTGCAACGCCTTCTGCCACCGAAATCATAGTTACTGGCAGTGATAAGCAGCAGGTTGGTCAGGTTGCGGCAGAAATTCGCGCATTCCGTCCGCCCGAGCCTTATAAGGGCAAGGGTGTGCGGTATTCCGACGAAGATGTCATGCGTAAAGAAGCCAAGAAGAAATAGGTAAAACGATGGACAAGAAACAATCACGTATTCGTCGTGGGCGTCGCACCAGAGCAAAAATTCGCGAACTGGGCGTCTACCGTCTCTCGATTCATCGTACGCCTAAGCACATTTACGCTCAGGTTATCAGCCCGGATGGATCAAGTGTCCTGGCCAGCGCCTCAACCTTGGATAAGGCTGTAAAGAGCGAAATCGAAGGCGCTGCCAGCGGCAACGTCAAGGCTGCAACCATTGTCGGTAAGATTGTCGCCGAGCGTGCAAAGTCAGCGGGTGTCGATACCGTTGCATTTGATCGTTCCGGCTTTCGCTACCATGGTCGCGTCAAGGCTCTGGCCGATGCCGCCCGTGAAGCCGGACTTCAATTTTAAAGGTTTGGGAAAATGGCAAATTTTAATGCAAAGCCAGAAGGCGACGAACTGCTCGAAAAATTGGTCAACGTGAATCGCGTTGCCAAAGTGGTTAAAGGTGGCCGTCAGTTTGGATTCTCCGCATTAACCGTTGTGGGTGATGGCAAGGGACGCGTTGGTTTCGGTACCGGAAAAGCGCGGGAGGTTCCCGTCGCGATCCAGAAAGCCATGGAGACCGCAAGAAAGAACATGGTCACCATAAAGCTCGATGGCACCACGGTGCAGTATCCCCTGGTCGGGCGTCATGGTGCCGCGAAGGTGTTCATGCAGCCGGCATCAGACGGTACCGGAATCATTGCCGGTGGCGCGATGCGTGCGGTGTTCGAAGTATTGGGCGTGCAGAACGTGCTTGCCAAATGTATCGGGACCAACAACCCGATCAATGTGGTCCGTGCAACCATCAATGGCCTGAATGAGATGGCAGACGCTGAGGCGGTTGCCCTGAAGCGCGGCAAAAGCGTCGAAGAAATCCTGGGGTAAGTCATGGCTGAGAAGAAAATGATGCGAGTCAAGCTCGTGAAAAGCATGAATGGCCGCCTGGCATCCCACCAAGCCTGCGTGAAAGGCCTGGGTCTGCGCCGGATGCATCATGAGGTCGAGGTGGAAGATACACCTTGTACTCGTGGCATGGTCAATAAAGTCAGTTACATGGTCAAGGTATTGGAGTCCTGAGATGAAATTGAATACTCTTCAGCCATCGCCGGGCAGCAAGCCTAGCCGTAAACGTGTAGGGCGTGGTATTGGCAGTGGCCTGGGTAAAACCTGCGGACGCGGTCATAAAGGTCAGAAATCCCGTACCGGCGGTTTCCACAAGGTCGGCTTCGAGGGCGGTCAGATGCCTTTGCAGCGTCGTTTGCCCAAGGTTGGCTTCACCTCCCGGGTCTCTCTGACGACCGCTGAGGTGCGCCTCAGTGAACTTGCCAAGGTGGAAGGTGACGTGGTCGACCTCGATTCCTTGATGAAAGCGAATATCATCAGCCGCACCATGAAGCGCGCAAAGATCTTTGCGTCCGGCAAGGTAGAGCGAGCCTTTATCGTGAAAGGTGTCGGCCTGACCAAGGGCGCCAAAGAAGCGATTGAAGCCGCTGGCGGCAAGGTCGAATAACCCATGGCGAAAGGTAGTGCACCAATGATGGGAGCTCTGGGCGGAATGGGGCGAGTGACGGAACTGCGTCAACGTCTCCTTTTCGTTGCCGGTGCGCTGCTGGTTTTCCGTATCGGAACCTTCATCCCTGTACCGGGTGTTAATCCTGTTGCATTGGCGGCACTGCTCGATCAGGCGCAAGGTTCAATCCTGGACATGTTCAACATGTTTTCAGGTGGTGCGTTGAAACGCGCCAGCCTGTTTGCGCTGGGCATCATGCCTTACATTTCGGCATCGATCATCATGCAGTTGATGTCGGCGGTGATTCCCAGTCTGGAGCAGCTGAAAAAAGAGGGTGAATCCGGGCGGCGTAAGATCACTCAATACACGCGGTATGGCACCGTTGTATTGGCGACCTTTCAGGCGGTAGGTATCTCCATCGCACTGCAAAGCCAAGCGGTTAATGGTGAGACCATCGTGGTGCATCAGGGTGTGGGGTTTATCGTCACAGCCGCTGTTTCACTCGTGACCGGAACCATGTTTCTGATGTGGTTGGGTGAGCAGATTACAGAGCGCGGAATCGGCAACGGTATCTCGATGATCATCTTCGCGGGTATTGTGGCAGGTTTGCCTGCGGCTATTGGCGGAACGTTGGAGCTGGCACGAACCGGTGAGTTGAATATACTCACCATTCTGTTCCTGTTCGTTCTGGCCATTGCGGTGACGGCATTTGTGGTATTTGTCGAGCGGGGTCAGAGGCGTATCACGATTAACTATGCCAAGCGTCAACAGGGTCGAAGAATGCTCGCAGCACAGAGCAGTCATCTGCCGCTGAAACTTAATATGGCTGGTGTTATTCCGCCCATCTTCGCCTCCAGTATCATTCTGTTCCCTGCGACATTGGGGCAGTGGTTTGGAAACACGGAAGGCACACGCTGGTTGCAGGATATTTTCGCCAAGCTATCCCCGGGTGAGCCGGTATATGTCATGGCTTACGCTGCGGCAATTATTTTCTTCTGCTTTTTTTACACGGCGTTGGTCTTCAACTCGCGTGACACAGCAGATAATTTAAAGCGATCTGGCGCTTTCATTCCTGGTATTAGACCGGGTGAGCAGACGGCAAAATATATAGACAGTGTGATGTCACGGCTGACCTTTGCGGGCGCCATCTACATCACCCTGGTCTGTCTGCTGCCAGAATTCCTGATCGTCGGTTGGAATGTGCCCTTCTATTTTGGGGGTACTTCACTGCTGATTATCGTGGTTGTGGTGATGGATTTTATGGCGCAAGTACAGGCGCACCTGATGTCACACCAATATGAAGGTTTAATGAAAAAGGCCAATCTGAAGGGTGGTGGTGCAGGTCTGCTGCGCTAATCCGACAGAGAATTTTGGAGAAAAAACCATGAAAGTGCGCGCATCAGTTAAGAAAATCTGCCGCAACTGTAAAATCGTACGTCGCAATGGTGTCGTACGGGTTATCTGTAAAGAAGGGCGTCACAAGCAGCGCCAGGGTTAATTTAGCGAAAATCGTGCCAGACAGCTTGAATCAAGCTGTGCTGTGGGGTATTATCGCGCGTTTCCCTTGGGGGGCACCCAAGGGTTCACTAGGAGATTAGTAAGATGGCTCGAATTGCAGGGGTCAACATTCCAGATCGCAAACATGCGGTTATCGCTTTGACGTCGATCTACGGCATCGGACGCACCCGTGCGGGTGATATCTGTAAAGAAGCCGGTATTGAACCAAGCACCAAGATCCAGGAACTGAGTGAAGATCAGATCGAATCCATCCGTGGAATCGTTGCCCGGTATACGGTTGAAGGTGATCTGAGACGCGAAATCTCCATGAATATCAAGCGTTTGATGGATCTTGGTTGTAACCGCGGAATACGTCATCGTCGTGGTCTGCCGCTGCGTGGTCAGCGTACTCGCACCAACGCACGCACCCGTAAAGGACCGCGTCGTCCGATCAAACGTTAATTATTATCACTATTTCGAATCTGTAGGTACAGAAGATGGCAAAACCCAGCAGCCGTGCCAAGAAGAAGGTTAAAAAGAGCGTCACCGATGGCGTTGCTCATATCCACGCCTCCTTCAACAACACCATCATTACGATAACCGATCGTCAGGGCAATGCATTAGCCTGGGCGACGGCCGGTGGATCCGGTTTTCGCGGTTCACGCAAAAGCACCCCGTTCGCAGCCCAGGTTGCTGCGGATCGCGTGGGTCAGATGGTTAAAGAGTACGGACTCAAAAATCTGGATGTTAACGTCAAAGGACCTGGGCCCGGTCGCGAGTCTGCCGTGCGCGCTCTGAACAATGCCGGTTTCAAGATTACCAGCATTTCTGACGTGACACCGATTCCGCACAACGGTTGTCGTCCTCCGAAGAAACGCCGCGTCTAATTATTGGAGTTATTGAATCATGGCAAGGTACATCGGTCCCAAGTGTAAACTGAGCCGTCGCGAAGGCACTGATCTTTTTCTCAAGAGCCGCGTTCGTTCACTGGACTCCAAATGCAACATGGAGAAAGTGCCCGGCCAGGCCGGCGATCGTCGTCGTCGCGTGTCTGATTACGGTATTCAGCTGCGCGAAAAACAGAAAGTACGTCGTATTTACGGAATCATGGAAAAACAGTTCCGTAATTACTATAAGACTGCGGCTCAGAGCAAAGGCGCAACCGGCGAGAACCTCCTGCAACTGCTGGAAACCCGCCTGGATAATATTGTTTATCGTATGGGTTTTGGTTCTACCCGCGCTGAAGCGCGTCAGCTGGTCAGTCACAAAGCTATCGAAGTCAATGGCAAAATCGTCAATGTGCCCTCTTTCAAGGTCAATGCCGACGATGAGATTTCCGTGCGCGAAAAAGCCAAAAAGCAGCTGCGAATACAATCTGCGGTCGAATTACAGGGCCAGTATGGCTTTGTAGACTGGTTGGACGTCGATGCTAAATCATTGAAGGGCAAGCTGAAGCGTATTCCCGATCGTTCAGATCTGTCCGCTGAGATTAATGAACAATTGGTCGTTGAGCTCTACTCCAAGTAAGCCTTGACGAGGGAAAATACATGACCGAAAGCGTTACGGAATTTCTGAAACCTCGCATCGTCAACGTACAGCCGATTACGGCGACGCGTGCCAAAGTGACGCTCGAACCGTTGGAGCGTGGATTTGGGCATACTTTGGGCAATGCTTTGCGGCGAATCCTGCTGTCATCCATGCCGGGTAGCGCCATAACCGAGGTCGAGATTGCCGATGTGCTTCACGAGTACACCACGATAGAAGGTGTACAGGAAGATGTGCTGGAAATCCTGCTCAACCTGAAACAGGTTGCACTCGTCATGCACTCGCGAGATGAGGCAACCCTGAGACTGAACAAGAAAGGTCCGGGTCAGGTCAATGCCGGTGATATCACTTTGGATCATGACGTTGAAATTGCCAATCCGGAGCATGTTATCGCGACCTTGACCAAGTCAGGTGAGATCAACATGACCCTTAACGTGCGTCGAGGTCGTGGGTATCAACCTGCAGCGACACGTCAGGGATCCGCAGGTGATGAACGTCCGATCGGAATGTTACAGGTAGATGCCTCATTCAGCCCGATTCGTGAAGTCGCCTATAGTGTTGAAGCCGCTCGTGTCGAACAGAACACCGGTTTGGATCGATTGGTTATCGAACTCGAAACCAATGGCACCATCGATCCTGAAGAAGCAATCCGTCGCTCTGCCAGCATACTGCGCGATCAGCTCTCGGTGTTTGTTGACCTCGAGGCTGAAGCTGCAGAAGCGCATGCTGAGCCTGAAGAGCCGGCAATTGACCCGATCCTGCTGCGGCCGGTTGACGATCTGGAACTTACGGTTAGATCCGCCAACTGTCTCAAGGCTGAAAACATTTTCCTCATCGGTGATCTGATTCAGCGCACCGAGGTGGAATTGCTCAAGACGCCTAATCTGGGTAAGAAATCACTTACCGAGATCAAGGACGTATTGGCACGTCGTGGTTTGTCCCTGGGTATGCGCCTGGAGCATTGGCCACCTGAAAATATCGAAGAACAGCTGGCTCACTGAGTCGCTGTAAATCAAACCTTAACTTAATTTGAATTCTGGGGAAGTCTACCCATGCGCCATCGCAAATCAGGACGGCAGCTCAATCGGAACAGCAGCCACAGAAACGCCATGTTCAGAAACATGGCCGTGTCATTGATCAATCATGAGCTGATCAAGACCACTCTGCCGAAGGCTAAAGAGTTGCGTCGCGTAGCTGAGCCGCTCATCACTATGTCGAAAACCGACAATGTTGCCAAACGTCGGCTGGCCTTCTCCCGCCTGCGCGATAAATCGGCCGTTGGTAAGCTTTTCGCAGAACTCGGTCCGCGCTATCAGGCACGTCCTGGTGGTTATGTTCGCATCTTGAAATGCGGATATCGTGCAGGTGACAAAGCGCCTATGGCATACGTAGAACTGGTAGATCGTCCTGACAGCGGTTCCACGGAAGCGGTTGCTGCAGCGGACGAATAATCGCCTCGCGACACCGCCTAGCTGATAAGAGAACCCACGCCGAATGGTGTGGGTTTTTTTGTGCTTATAGGTTACCGCGCTGGGTGTGTGTACCAGAGCGCCGCTCATTTCTTGATGGTTTTCATCAGGTCTTTCAAATCAACGGTCTGATACGTGGGTGACTCATGCGTGGGTTCTTGTTTGAGTTCGAAGATTCGATAACCGTTAATCATTCCAGAAATGTCTGAACTCGTGCCACCCATGTCATGGCTGAACACGGCTAGAATATGCAGTGCCGTGAAACCCGCAATAATCAGATAGGTCAGTCTGTGCAAATCAATCATGCTCAGATTGAAAAGGAAAGGTGCCTCATTGATCAGCGCCAGCCCGCTGATGGCGTTCAAGACTAGAATAAAATAGAACGCCAGGTAGAGTGGGCCCCAGAGTGGGTTGTGGCTGTACCACTTCGGTAAGGGCGCCTTTCCCAGGGTCAGGTAAAACTTAATGACTTCCCACGCCTGGCTGAGTCGGTGCCGGTCCGGCTCGCAATCTGTAAAATGATCCGTACCCTTGCTAAAAAACAACAGGTAAAGCCTGACTAGCAATGCGGGCAGCAGGACAGCGCTCAGCATGTAGTGAAGATCCTGCGCGCTAGGACTATCGAGAATCTGCTGCTTCATCAGATAACCGCTTGCCATCAGGCCCAGGCTGGAAACGGCAATCAGCCAATGTGATATTCTGAGCCAGCGGCTCCAGATGTTTACGCGGGTAACTTGTGTGGCTTGCATGTCATGTCCTGTGGGTCTGTGTCAGGAATTGGGTCGTATCCTGTCCAACGCAGGTCGAGGCGGTACACAGGCGGGGCGGCAACGGTAACGTCACTTTACCCGCAACGGGGTGTTATCTATCAATGACAATTATTAACCCGGCAATACAACCCTGTCATCTCTCCATTGTGTCCCGGAGTATCGTTTGACGCATCATAAAACCTTAACAAATCAGTGGATTATCTGTTTCCATGACGCGATGTCGTTGTTTCCGGTGGTGGGAAATGGGTGTTGATAACAGGTGCAGGGGTATGCGCTTGATTGGTCTGAGAGCATGTTGAGGCAAAGAAAGACAAAACGTGAGAAACGCGAAGCAAGGGATCAGGCGATGCTACGCTACATCAAGCAGCGACGCCGGAACCTATTGGCCAAGCCGGGTCGGCATGAGTTCATCCTCGTGCTGGATCATATGAAGGCTGGATTCAATGTGGCGAAGATATTTCGCAGTGCGGAGGCGTTTGGTGCCCATGAGATTCATCTCATCGATATTGGACCTTTTGATCCGGCGCCGGGCAAAGGCGCGTTTAAGAAGGTTCCCGCCCGCTTTTTTGAAACCTTCTCCGAGAGCTATGAAAATCTGACGAGTCGTGGATATCAGGTCGTCATGCTGACGGGAGGGTGTGATCGAATGCTTACGGAGTCAGAACTAGAGACCAAGACGGCTTTCGTTTTGGGGCATGAGGAGTTCGGTCACAGTTTTACGCTGGATGAGTATCCAGAAGTGGGTTGTCTTGCAATACCTCAGTTCGGTGAGGTCGAGAGCCTTAACGTTGCAGTCGCGGCCTCTATCGTGATGTATGAATATGTTCGTCAGAGATCATCACGATAGGGGCCGGCGGAAATTTCTACAGGTGCCTCAATCAGGCAGTTCGACACCTTTGGTGGTTAAAACTGAAACGACGATCAATGCAAGCAGTACCAAGTATAACCAGGACATGAGTGCCTCCTCTTTTGTTCTATTAATAATCAGCCAGCAGGTATGCTCTACGGTATAAAAGTTTGTGTCCTCCTGATGTGATTTATAGCGCGTTTAGCTTAAAGGCGCCTTAATCATAATGTGAGGTATCTCACAAAACTTGTGAACCGTGTAATAAATCCAATAAAAATATAGGGTTAGAGAGATGTTCTGCCCATGAAGTGAACGGTTGCCGGGCGTTCGGATGTGATCTGAATGCGCGTCAGGGATGCCGTATCAATGGAGATTCGATACATCGATGCCAGGGGGGCTTGGAGGGTCTTTCTCAGAAAGCTGCGTATTACACCGGCATGGGTTACGATCAAAATATGCTGGCCGGTGTGCTTTGCGATCACCGCATCATAGGCTTCACCGACCCGAGCATTGAAGGACTCGAGCGCCTCCGCTCCGGCAGGGCGATGCGCAATCGGGTCGTGATAAAACCGCTGCAGAGCCTGTTCATCGATGGCCCGAACCTGATCTCCGGTCAGTCCTTCCCAGGTACCGAATCCAACCTCCTTGAGCCGATCGTCGAAACTCAGGCTGATACCCAGTTGCTCACTCAGTTCACGGGCAAATTCACCACAGCGTCTCAGTGGGGAGCTGATGATGGCCTGCCATGGGGTATTGCCTGAGACCGCCTGGCGCATCTGCGACCAGCCCTTGTCGCTCAATGGGTCATCGATCTGTCCCCGGTAGCGTCGTCCACCGATGGGTTCGCCATGGCGCATCAGGTCAATGGTGGTGGTCTGAGTCATAGGGTTATACCAGGCCGGTGAGACTGAGAAAGGCCAATAGAACCATGAACACGATGAGGCTTCTCCAGATCAGAGCCATCGCGGCTTTCGGCAGGTAGGCATAGACCTGGGCGCCGGCTTGGGTTTCATCCAGAAGGGTGGTCAGCCGCATTGCACCGCTGCCAGTACAGATCAGGATGCCGGAATTCGAGTCGCTGAATTCACTATGGCGCTGCTCCTGATAGCTGCGCCAACCGTACAGAGCGTCTTCGAAACTGCCGGCGATGGCATAACAGAATGATGTGAGTCTTGCCGGGACCCAATCCAGGATGTGTATCAATTGCAGGGCGTTCAATCGGTAGTCGATACTTTGTGCCGCCTGATCGGTTCTGGGTAGCCAGGTTGCGAGTCGATAGAGCGCAGCGCCCAACGGGCCGAGCAGGACAAACCAGAACAGTACTGCAATGATGCGTCGATTGGCCAGTTGCAGGGCTGCTTCCGCGACGGCCTGGGAACGAGCCGGTTCGCTGGTGGGTGGTTCGTCATCAATCAGATGACGGGCGATGTCCCGGGCGGTCTGTTCATCGTCATGCTCAAGGGCGTCCACATAAGCATTGACCTGTTGGTCCAGATCCTGGGGTCCCAGACTATAGATCAGGATGCCGAGGGCGAAGGCGACATCGAGAAATCCCCATAGGGCTCCGTCCAGTACCTGCTGAATCAGTGCGACCGCCAGGAGGGGGAGGAGCAGCAGGGTAATCAGACCCAGAGTGCCCCGCTGCAGTCCCTGGGGCAGGGATTGAACCTGGTACCACTGGGTGTAGCGGAAAAACCAACGATCGCTCCGCCAGGATAGGGAATCCAACAGAAAGCGTTCGGCGATGAGACAGATTAGTACGATCGTGAAGGTCATCTGGAGTGTTTACCCAATTCCTATGGCGCCGGTTGGCATCGTCGCGTTGCATGATCGGCATTACGCCGGGTTGTTGCCGCGCGCCCTGGCAGGCTCCTGTCCGCTCCGGTTATCGGCGGGGTGAGCAGCGGAAGCGCTATCGGTTTGATTTTAAGGAGTGTGACCGGCATGCGCCAGCTTTGCGATGCGGCAGGATTTGCGCAACCTCGGTAATGGGTTATGAAGCTGTGGGCTTGGGTCAACAGGCGAAGGAGATCAGGGCGTGCGAGCGGCCTGTAGCCGTCCACGGTATCGACGCCAGTCAAAATGGGGGCCGGGGTCGGATTTACGCCCGGGGGCGATGGCCGAATGGCTGGTGATGCGCGTCTCCCGGATCCCGGGATAGCGCTGCATCAGCCAGTGGGTGGCCTGAACAAGCGCGTGGTACTGGGGATCGGTAAAGGGTTCCGTGTCGCTGCCTTCCAGTTCGATGCCTATGGAAAAATCGTTGCAGCGTCCACGCCCGCAAAAGTTGGACTGACCGGCATGCCAGGCCCGCAGATCGAAAGGTACGTACTGCACGATCTTCCCGTCGCGGCGAATCAGCAGGTGGGTGGAGACCCTGAGGTCCTGGATGGTTGCGAAAAAAGGGTGTGCGTTGGCATCCAGGCGATTGAGGAAGAAATCATCAATCCAGGGTCCGCCAAACTCTCCCGGTGACAGACTGATGCTGTGGATCACCAGCAGGTCGATTGGCGTGTCCGCCGGGCGCTCGTCCCGGTTTTCAGAGGGATGGAACGCGGCTCCCGGCAGTAGCGTGGGGGAAGCGTCGTGCAAGCTCAGTCCCCGTTTGTCGGAAAGCCTTTCATGACCATGTCGGTGTAGCTGACGATACCGACGATTCGGCCGTTCTCCACCACCGGGGCACGGGAAAGTTCGAAGCGGCTGAAGATTCGGGCGCAATAGCGAATGTCCATCTCGGGCGACACGGTGAGGGCCGGTTTACTCATGATTTCATAAATATTGACCCGTTCGGGAGCGCGGTCCTTGGCGAGTACCTGGCGGGCGATGTCGGACAGGGTGACCAGTCCGTACTCATCGTTTTCATGACGCTTTTTCACGATCAGGGACTTGGTTTCCACGTGAATCATCTGCTCCAATGCCTTCTGCACCGTATCCATGCCATCCACCAGATCGAAGTCGGCCTTCATCACATCCCTGACCCGGACCAGTTTTCGTTCGTTCATAATTCCTCCTCGATAACTTGTGACAGGGTCTCGATCTGGTGACTCACACCCACCGCGTCCTCGATATCGATCTGGAACGCGATGCCGTTTCCCGGCTGTTCGTCGAACTCGCCGGCTTCGGCGATCTTTTCCAGTATCGCGCGGCTGAGATGTTCTTCGACGAGTAACAGCAGTACGTCTCGCTGGGTGTCCAGGGTCAGACCGAAAAAGGTTTTCGATTGCTGGACGCCCTCACCCCGGGCATGGTTGATGACGGTGGAGCCGGTCGCGCCCGCGGATCGGGCTGCTTCCAGGACTTTATCTGTGGTGGTGTCTTCCACCAGGGCGATGATGAGTTTGAAGTGCATATGATTACCTCGATTAAATCATCTTGGCGGCCGATGACTGCGCCACTCGCTGAGTTGGGCGTAGCCCATAACGGTTATGATAGGAAAAAGGCTGGCAAAGGCGATCAGGCCAAATCCGTCCATCAAGGGGTTGCGCCCGGGCACGTTACTGGAAAGCCCCAGTCCCAGGGCGGTGACCAGGGGAACGGTCACCGTAGAGGTGGTGACTCCACCGGAATCATACGCCAGGGCAATGATTGAGCGGGGAGCGATCAGGGTCTGGATGATGACAACGAGATACCCCCCGATGATGTACCAGTGCAGGGGGGTGCCGGTGACGATCCGGTAACTGCCCAGGGCGATGCCTACCGCGACGCCGATGGCGACCGCGATTCGCAATCCCCACTGGCTGATCGCTCCGGCAGAGACCTGATTGGCCTTGATCGCCACGGCGATCAGGGAGGGTTCGGCAATGGTGGTCGAAAAACCGATGCTGGCGGCAAACAGGTAGACCCAGAAATAGTGGTGCCATTCGATCGAGCGCGCGTCCTGCGCATTGAGGAACTCCGGCGCGGTCAGCTGGTTGGCCATGAGTTCTCCAATCGGGAACAGGGCCAGATCCAGCCCTTCCAGGAACAGCGCCAGGCCGATCAGCACCATGAAAAAGCCGGTCAGGATCTCTTTCGGGTTTTTCAGTGCCCGACGCAGCACGAAAACCTGGAATCCCAGCAGGATCGCGGCGATGGGCAGGACATCCAGCATGGTGCCGAACAGCACGTCGATGAAGTGTTGCAGAGAGTCGTTCACAACAGCATGCCATAGCCCATGACGAAGATCATGGGGGTCAAGGAGGCGAAGGCGATCAGGCCGAAGCCGTCGGTCATCGGATTGCGGCCTTTGATACTGGATGCCAGTCCCACGCCCAGTGCGGTGACCAGAGGGACGGTGACGGTCGAGGTGGTGACGCCCCCCGAGTCATAAGCGATGCCGATAATCTCCTGAGGCGCAAATGCGGTCATGATCACCACGCCGATATAACCGCCAATGATCAGGTACTGTACCGGCCAGCCTTTGACGATACGCAGCACCCCCAGGACGATGGCGAAACCCACGGACAGTGCCACGGTGTAGCGCAGACCCTGGGCGTAGTCGTCCATGGACTGAGCGTGGTCTTCGATCATCCCTCCCGCAGCGGCCACCTGGGCGGCTTCCTCGGCGATCTTGATCAGCGCTGGTTCCGCCACGGTGGTGCCGAATCCGAGGGAGAAGGCGAACAGGAGCAGCCAGGTGAGGCTGCCCTTGCGGGCGAAATTCCAGGCCATGGATTCGCCCAGGGGGAAGAGTCCCAGGTTGAGGCCCTCGATGAACAGGCTGAGTCCCAGAAGCACCAACAGGGATCCGAACAGCAGGCTGCCGATATTCGGGATCGGTTGCTGCAGCACGGCAATCTGAAAAAAGGCGATAACGACGAAAATCGGGACAAGATCGCGAAAACTGCTGAGAAGTGATGCGAAAAGCCGCCGAAATAGTTGCATAAATGATGATTGGGCCCTGTTATGCCATTCCCGGTGTGGTGCACCCGTGATGGGGGAACCTTAACTCAGAATGCGGGCGACATCCATGTCTGTTGGGGGGTAACAGAAGAGGTCGGAACTTGGATTCTGGTAGGGTTTGTGGGATTTGGCCCGTGGGTTCACCCGTGCCCGGGTGAGCATCAACAGCCTGCTAAGTTCTGAACGATGCTCGGAATTTCCGCAAAGCCCTGTAGAATAGGCCGGAATCCGGGGAATCAAGCGGAGTTTATTTCCCGAGTTGCGGTTTGATTGAGACGTTGGAAGACCCCCGGAAGGGACCCTGTCAGACCCGTAAGACGACTTCTAATCCATTGATTGTTCAGGTACTTGGTGCTAATTTTGAAGAACGCACCCGGTATTGATGCCACTTGGCGCGCTTTCACCCATGGATCTTTTGTGAGGTCAATCTCAGACGTGTTTTTAGGGCTGACATAGCCTTGCAACAGATGCAGGTAAAAGGGACGTATCGGCATCGCCTTGGGTTAGTGGCAGGGATTTCAAGTGGCAATAGATGCAAAGGCAAGACAACATCATTACTTTCGGCTCAGCTGTGCCTCGTCAAAGAAACATAACGCTTGATATCAGCGGGCGCAGAATTGCGGCTGAGTGCCGTAATCTGGTCGTCAAGACCCTGCCCAAGCTGATGACCGATCTGTTCGAGAATCTCGATGATTCCCTCTACGAGATGGCGAACAAATCGGAAAACAACGCCCTGCAGAATATCTATTTCGACTCCATGCGTGAGTTGCGCAAACAACGCGCCAAAATCGATCGCAGTTTCAGTCAGGAACTGCTCCGCGCCTATGACCGGTTCTGGGAGACCGGCGATGTCACCGTCAACCAGCCGACCCTGGATGATCTCAGTCGCGATACGGAGATGTCCCTGGTGGACGATGAGGACCTCGAGGAGTCTCTGGCCATCACCAATATGGTGAGCAAATCCGAAAACCGCTTCTCCCGGGAACTGTTTGCCATGGGGCAACGCTTTTCCGCGATCCTCTGCGCCGGCCAGGTGGATGAGGAGATTGCCAAGAAAACTCCCCTGGAGCCCGGGGTCATCTGCAATGCATTTCGCCTTGCCATCAATGATGTGGCGGTGGAGTTACCGGTCAAACTGGTGGTCTACAAGCTGTTCGACCGGCATGTGATGCATTACATCGGGGGACTCTACGACGAGATCAACCTCCTGTTGGGACGCGCCGGTGTGATTCCCAAGCTGACCCCGAAGGTGCGGCGTAATCCGGTGGCTCCGAGTCTGCGTGGCGAGGGTGGCGACAGCTATCTGGCCAGTGACTCCTCTTACGTGACCGGACCGCCCACGACATCCGCGTCCAGTAGTCAGATGGCCACCCATGAAGAGGTTCAAGCGGAGATCTTCTCCACTCTGCAACATCTGTTGGGTATGCGCAGAACCACTTCGACCAGCAGTATGCTGAGCTCGAGCATGATGCTTGCCGCTCCTCAGAGCAATGTGCCGGTGGTGGATACCGGAGAGTTGCTGGGTGTGCTGTCGGCGTTGCAGCAGTCCAACGTGGTGATGCTGCCTCAGGGGCACTATACGGGGCCCCCGCTGAGTCCGGATCAGATGCGCGCCCGTCTGGCACAAGATCTGCGCATCGCCAAGGACGGGCAGATCACTCGTTCCCTGGGTGATGCGGACAATGACACCATCGATGTCATTTCCATGCTGTTCGAATTCATACTCGATGACTACAGTCTGCCGGATGCCATGAAGGCGCTGATCAGTCGTCTGCAGATCCCGATGCTGAAAGTCGCGATCATCGACAAGAGTTTTTTCAGCAAGAAGATTCATCCGGCGCGGCGGCTGCTCAATTCTCTGGCCCAGGCCGCGGTGGGGTGGAATGATTCCGGTGATCGCTCCAATGACTCGCTCTACAACAAGATCGAATCGATCATCAAAAGAATTCTCAATGAGTTTCATGATGATCCGGGTCTGTTCGCGGAGCTCGACGAGGAGTTCACCAACTGGTGGCAGAAGGAGCAGCGGGGTGCAGAGATCGCGGAACAGCGCACCACGCAGATCACGCGTGGCAAGGAACAGCTGAAATCCGCGAAGCAGATTGTCTCCGAAGAGCTGAACCTGCGTCTGCAGCGCCAGCTGGTCATTCCCCAGGCCGTGATGTCGATTCTCGAGGACGGCTGGAAGGATGTGATGCTGCTCATCTATCTGCGTGAAGGCAGTCAGAGCAAGGACTGGCAGGAGTGTCTGGAAATCGTGGAGCGGTTGTTGTGGAGCGTGCAACCCAAATCCGAATATCAGGACCGGCAGCAGTTGCTGCGTGGCATACCGGAGCTGCTGCGCAACCTGCGGGAGCGGCTGAACAGCATATCCTTCGATCAGCACAAGATGGCGCGGCTGTTCAAGGAGCTGCAGAATTGTCATATCCAGGTGCTCAGGGGGGGCGATGCCGCCCAGGTGCATACCTCCGGCACACAGCCGGTTGCGCATCACGAAATTCACTTTCCGGACAGCCAGCTGACATCCGACGACGTCAACCAGCTGCATGAGCTGACCGATGAGGCGATATACGATAATGACGAATTCGCTCGCCAGGCCAAGTCACTCGAGCCCGGAAGTTGGCTGGAGATCGCAGACGGTAGTGCCAAGGTGCGAGTCAAGCTTTCCTGGAAGAGCAAGGTCACTGACAGCTACATCTTCGTCAACCGAAAAGGCATGAAGGCCATGGAGCTGAGTTCATCGGGCCTCGCCCGGCATCTGCGCGAAGGTACGGCACGGACTGTGGATCTGCCCGCCAAGCCCATCATGGACCGGGCGCTGGATGCCATGTTGGATGCCCTCAAGAAAACCAGCGCTGCTTAACAGGCTGTTGAAATTCTACTCAGGCGGAACGATCCTGCGTTTTTTGTTCCCCTCTCCCTGATCCTCTTATGCAAGGAGAGCGGGATCCTTCGAAACGAACTCATCCAGGGTGGCCTGTTATCGGGTAGGTCGGGTTAGCGCAGCATAACCCGACGATCCGCTCCAAGTCGGGTTACGCTACGCTACGCTAACCCGACCTACGGATACTGATATCACCCAACATTGCTCAAACCCGTTAGGCATGTGTAAGACTGGGTCTGCATTCCCACGCGGAGCGTGGGAGCGGGCCACCGTGTCCCGACCCAGCGGGTGTTCAGCGTTGCTCACGAAACCGGCGGGGCTGGACTCGCTATGCTCGAACAGCCAGCCCTGGAGGGTTGTTCCCGGGTTCCGCTTCGCTACACCCGGGTTAGGTTTCTAGGCAGGTTCAAGGTCATGGGTAATCAACAACATTTTTGTCCCTGATCGATTTATAAACGAATGCGAGAGCCGGGGGGATGACCGGGGTAAGCACTCCTGCGCCGGTTCGGATGGGATGATGGAATGTCCCCCCTGTTGTGCGAGGTGATCACGGGTTGATCGCTCGTCTGTCGAGGCTCGATGGCGTCGTGGTGTTCTCCGGTCAGTCATGTTATTAGTAACCGGACATACGGTGGCTGAGGGAGTCCTCTCCCGGCGCCGCATCACCCATCAGCGATAAATAACCAGAGAGTACAGCATGACTGAAATGATTACCGATTCCGGACTCAAGATCGAGGACCTGACCCAGGGGGAAGGCGACACGGCGGCGGCGGGCCAGCGTGTTTCCGTACACTACACCGGCTGGTTGCTGGAGGGTGACAAATTCGATTCTTCCGTGGATCGTAATCAGCCTTTTGAGTTCACCCTGGGCAAGGGCATGGTCATCCGTGGCTGGGATGAAGGGGTTGCTGGGATGAAGATCGGCGGCAAGCGCCGTCTGACCATTCCGCCTCAGCTGGGCTACGGTGCTCGAGGGGCGGGGGGTGTGATTCCGCCGAATGCGACTTTGGTGTTCGATGTAGAACTGCTTGCGATCGCCTGATCATGGCGCTTCCGCCACGCCACCTCATCAGCCTGCAGGTGAGTCAGGCACTGGTTGAGGACCTGGGAACCGGGGATCTGACCGCGGCTCTGCTGGATGCAGAAACCCGGATTCGAGGCACCATTCTGTGCCGTGAAACGGCTGTGCTGTGCGGCGTTGCCTGGGTCGAGGAGGTCTATCGCCAACTCGATCCGGACGTGACTCTGCAATGGGAGGCGGGTGATGGCGATCGCCTCGAGGCCGGGCAGCGGGTGTGCCGTCTCGAGGGACGGGCAAGATCCTTACTGAGCGGTGAACGCACGGCGCTGAACTACCTACAGACCCTCTCCGGAACAGCGAGCCTGGCGCGGCGTTATGCGGATGCGGTGGCAGGTACAGCGGCGCGGATTCTCGATACGCGCAAAACCCTGCCCGGTCTGCGACTGCAACAGAAGTATGCGGTCAGCTGCGGCGGTTGCCACAACCACCGCATCGGTCTGTTCGACGCGGTTCTGATCAAAGAAAACCACATTCGGGCCGCAGGCTCGATCACATCGGCCCTGCAGCGGGCCTTCGGTCAGGTGCCTTCGGGTACCACCATTGAGATCGAAGTCGAGTCCCTGGAGGAATTACGCGAGGCGTTGCAGGCGGGTGCGACCCGGGTTCTGCTCGATAACCTGGATCCGGGGCAGCTTCGAGAGGCGGTAGTGATCAACGCCGGCCGCTCCCGGCTGGAGGCTTCCGGGGGGGTCAATCTGGAGACGGTGCGGAGTATTGCAGAAACCGGTGTGGACGATATCTCGGTCGGGGCGCTGACCAAGGATGTGCGCGCCATCGACCTGTCGATGCTGTTTGACTACTGAGTTTTTGTATTGACTCAAACCCGTTCGTCGAACAGGGTGCCGAGCATATCATCGGCGGTCTTGAGGGTCTTTACCTGAGCCTTTACAAGATTGGCGTTCTGCTTCAGTTCTACTATCGAGCGGGACAGGTCCTTGGGATTGGACTGCTGCACCTGCTGGGCACTGGCAATCTCCGAGGCCACGCGACGCATGCCCTGGAGTCCCTTCTGGATCCCCTGCAGCGCCGGTCCTGTAATGGAGTTTATGCCCATGAATGCCATCCTGTTCGGATTCGCAGGTTGTTGAAATTCTACTCAGACGACACGATCCTGCGTTGAAATCCGCCTCAAAATGCTCATTTACTCAGGTAAACTGCGCTTTTTCGTCGGATTTCGCTTTGACTCGTGCACCTCTGAGCGAATTTCAACAGCCTGCAGAGTCTCTCTAACCGTTTTGGTGGCCGATACCGGTAAATCTTTAATGCTTTCATTCGCGAGATCGTACCCGTTCACACAATTGGTGAATGGCGTTCCCGGAACCTCAGGTCCAACTGTGTTGTGGGGGAAATACCAGTCGGATCCCGGCTTGATGATGATGCTCACCCGCCTCCGCCCAGTGGCGAAAACTTGCCCGTCGCAAAACCTTGGGGGTGTGCAGACTGCCTCCTTTGAGTGTGTGATGATCCGTCTGGAACGCCTCCTGGGAGACGCTGCTGTCGGGAAACGGCTCGAATTCCGGGTAGGCATGGAAGGGGTTGCCACACCATTCCCAGGCCCGTCCTGAGCGGATCAGGACGCCGCTACGGGCGGCGACCTCCCATTGGTACTCATGCTGCAGAATCGCCCCTTCGGTCGCTTGGGACTGGCGGCCGGCCCAAGTGGCAAATGCCTGAGCCTCGTACAGACTCACCCCGGTGACGGCCTCGTCGGGGGGCAGAGGGGTGGAACCGTTGAGGGCGGTTTCATACCAGTCGCCCTGGCGGTCCTGGCGCCAGTACTCCGGGTGATTGTCCGGGTGTTCGCTCAGCCAGGCTCGTCCGGCTTCGCTCCACAGGTGTTCATTCTGGTAGCCACCCTCGCGCATGAATGCCAAAAACTGGGCGTTGGAGACCGGATTCAGGGCAATGCGGTAGCTGCTCAGTTCCACGGCCTGTGGGGGCAGCTCGTTGTCGTAGGCCCTGGGTTCATCGCGTCCTCCGATGCGGTAATGTCCCTGGGAGATCTCCCGGGTTTCCCAGACGGGATGGGCTGGTTGCAGGGGCTCTTCACAGACATAATGCCCGGGATCCTGTTCCTGCAGACGGGACTGATAGAGCACGAGCAACATGTTTTCATACAACTTCGCCTGTTCCTGAAGCAGATACCAGGCCAGCCGGTCGTCGGCCATCCAGGGGTGCTCCGGGGGTAACGCACCGGGGGTTGCGAGCCGTCGGATGTGCTCGTCACGTACCTCGGTGGCCCAATGAATCAAGTGGTCCCGGTCGGGTAGTTGGGCGCACTGTTCGTCGAGGCTCAGACCTCCCGCCATGAACAGATGCCGTACGCGCCGGCTCAGGTCGTCGTCGTTGTTCAGGTGCTCTCGCAGCCAGAGCAGTTCCAGATAGACGCCTCGCCCATAGTACCAGTTCAGGCTGGCTAGCCTGGGATTGGGCCTGAGTGTGCAGAGCGTGGCATCCCGCGATGCGAGAAGGTCCCGTTGCATCTCATGCAGGTCGGTCAACTGACCGAGCAGGGCTGGGTTGGTCATACTGCGACTCCAGGGCTGTCGTTGCGGCCTAGCAGGCTGTTGAAATGCTACTCAGACGGTACGATCCTGCGTTGAAAACCGCCTCAAAATGCTCATTTACTCCAGTAAACTGCGCTTTTTCGGCGGTTTTCGTCTTGTCTCGCACTCGTCTGAGCGAATATCAACAGCCTGCTGGACGACCACTGATGGGTTGATCAAACCGGTGATTTTAGTAATCCATGCCTGGGAGTGGCAATGTGAAGTCGCAACTCATCTGCTGCCGTGCATCGAAAGTATTTGAATGACCGTGCGATCGAGGATGTGAAACGCCCATCCCGATGGGGATGGGCGTTTCACTGAACCGGATGATTCCTGGGGGGGGGGCGATGTCCGGTCGGGGAGCGTTCAGACGCATCCGGTCGGCTTGGGCAGACCACCGTATTTGGTGATCGGCTTCATCGGGCCGGTCATCCACAACTCGAACATCTCTTTCTTGTCCGCGCCCAGGTATTTGGAAAACTTACGGATCGGCGGCACCACGTTGTGTTCGCTGTAATACTCGCGGGCCTTGATGATCTGCTCCCACTTCTCATCGTTCAGTTCGTACTCGTCCGCTTCGGCCATGGCCCGGGCGATCTCCGGGGTCCAGGCGTTCATATCGGTCAGGTAACCGTCACCGTCGCGTTCCGGGATTTCGATACTCATTACATCTGCTCCTAATACCTAGTGAAATGGTTGGTTATTTAGGGCAAGTGTACGGGCAATGGGTCGCGGGATTCTACCCTTTGTTTTGCAGGGTATTGGGACCTGTCCGCATCCGTGCTTACAGATTCCTAATCAGACTGAGGAATTCCGCAGAGGTGGCATAGCTTTCCGGGAAGGGAATGCGTTGCAGTGTGTGTCCCAGCCGCACATCCAGACCCCGCGGGTCGATGCCTACCGCCTCGACGGGCTTATTCCCGGTCGGTATTTGTCGGTGAGCCAGATAACGCAGCATCAGGTTCTGACCCTTGGCATTGAGTTGAAACAGAAGCTCCGCCTCCTCGGCGGTCGGATAGGGGGCCGGTGGCGGTACGCGGCTGGCATCGAACCAGCGCGCGGATCCGAAGCCCCCGATGAAATAGTGTTGCTGCAGGATCAATCGGTAAAAGCGGAAATTCATCTCCTTGAAATAGCGTCGGGTTTCCGGGTAATAGCGAAAATAGCGTTCCGCCGAAGCATTGGAGTTGATGGATTCTGCCCGGGCCAGGCAGGTTAAGCGGCCCGACTGCTGGATGTCCTCCTCATCGGTTTCGCTGAGGGTCAGAGAACAGTGCGGATTGGCTTCGAGATTTCGGGTGTGCTGCGCCAGATGTGAGATCAATAACAGGGGATTGCCTTTCGAGTCTCGACACAGCGGAAGCAGCGAGCCAAAGGGGTAGTCCGGAAATTTCACGGAGTGGGTTGCGAGCAGACCATGGAAACTCGAAGTCCAAAGGTCCAGGATGGAATCAATCAGGGCATCATTCGGCGCTTCCGGGTTCATGGTGCTATTTCGTCCCGTGTCATGGAGCAGACTGTAATTGTGAACATTACCCGGCGACCTTAGCAAATTATCCATAGCAAGGATGAGTGAATATTTCACACGCCATAGCGGCTGAGTCGTATCCAGGGGCGGTTTTGAGCTAAGGGATATGTGACAACAAGTTTACAAATCTTCACAGCCCATGACTTTAATCCCTAAATGGGATTGCATAAGCTGCAGCATCGTTCAGGGGTATACTGACCGCGAGTCGCTTTGTCCCTATATGAGCCAAAGCTCATCCGCGGCTGAACACGCCGCCTCGATTCACGCTCCTGCCACTTGTCGAGGGGCAATCAATAAATCTAGCGGAGTAACTTATGGATCTTGATTTGAATACCGTACTGGATACCTATCTGATTCCCTGGGGAACCAGGATCGTCATGGCGCTGCTGGTGTTTGTGATCGGTCGCTGGATCGCCTCGGCGCTGACCCGGGCACTGCGCGCGGTGATGACCCGCAGCAATGTGGACCCCATGCTGGTCAGCTTTCTCGGCAACATCGTCAAGATGGCCCTGTTGGCGGTCGTGGTCCTGGCCGCCCTTGAGCAGCTGGGCGTCAACACCACCTCGGCAATGGCGATTCTGGGTGCCGCAGGTCTGGCGGTGGGCCTGGCCCTGAAGGACTCCCTGTCGAGCTTTGCCGCCGGCGTGATGCTGATCATTTTCCGTCCCTTCAAGCTTGGGGATTTCGTCGAGGTCGGGGGGATCTCCGGTGTCGTGGAGGATATCCGGATTTTTCATACGGTTCTGAAGACCGGCGATAACCGCGAGATCACCATGCCCAATGCCCAGATCTACAGCGGAACCATCATCAATTACTCCGCCCGGGATACGCGCCGGATCGATCTGGTAATCGGCATCGGTTACGCCGATGACATGAAGAAAGCCCAGGCGCTGATTAAACAGGTGCTGGATGAGGAACCCACCCTGCTCAAGGATCCCGAGCCCGCCATCATGTTGCTCGAACTGGGCGAAAGCAGCGTCGATTTCGCGGTACGTCCATGGGTGAAATCCGGGGATTACTGGACCACTCGCGCTGCACTGCTGGAAAACATCAAGACCGCTTTCGATCGTGAAGGTATCAATATCCCTTATCCCCAGCGGGATGTTCACCTTTATCAGGTGGCTTCGAATTAGAGGGTGTGGGGGATATCGGTTTTTTCAATTCAAACTCAATAGGGAGTGAGTGGACAATGAAAAACAACACCAGACAAAGCATGAGCATGGCGATTCTGCTGGCCCTGAGCAGTGGGTCGGTGATGGGGGAGAAAGGGATTGCCTATGATGCGACCGGCTCCGCTTGGCGCAACAGTGCGGGGGAGTGTTGGACCACGGACTTTCGGGATGCCGATCCCGGCGCAACCGGGTGTTTCGCTGAGCCGCGGGCCCTGCAGGCGAGCGACCTGGATGGCGATGGGGTTGTGGATGGCGAGGATCGTTGCCCGGATACCCCCGCTGGGGCCAGGGTGGACTCAGTCGGGTGTGTTCCTGACAGCGATGGGGATGGAGTGGCCGATAATCTGGATCAGTGCCCGGATACGCCCCAGGGCGCCCAGGTGGATGATCGGGGCTGCGAGCCGGACAGTGACGGCGATGGCGTCGTGGACGCCCGGGATCAATGTTCGGGAACGCCCGCGGGAGCCCGTGTGGACAGCCGTGGTTGTGCGATGAAGATCGTCCTCAACCGAATCCCCTTCGAAGTTGACAGCGATCGCATCGACCCGGGTGCCGCTGCCGAATTGCGCCAGGTGGCTGCTGCACTCACGTCCCGTAAGGATCTGCAGTCTGTTCAGGTGATCGGCCACACGGATTCCCGCGGATCCGAGCAGTACAATCAGGTCTTGTCTGAAAAGCGCGCCCGGGCTGTGGCGCAGTTCCTGGTGTCCCAGGGTGTGCCTGGCGCGATCATCCAGGTGAGCGGAAAAGGTGAAACTGCGCCTGTGGCGGATAACGGCACCGCACAAGGACGGGAGCAGAATCGGCGCGTGGAACTGAACGTGAAGTGATGCAATGGCAGCCGGTGTGAAGTTCCCTTGCTGTCAGATCACGGGTGTTTGTCGTACAGGGGGAGCATGATGCGCATCGCATATCTGGAGGACGACACGGTGCAGTCGGCAGTGATGAAGGAGTGGCTCGAGGATGAGGGCTACGCGTGTCGGGTGTTTCATAATGCGGATACCTTCATGCGTGAGTTGCGCCATGAGACCTACGATCTGCTGATCATGGATTGGGAACTACCGGGCATGAGCGGAGTGGATGTGCTCTCCTGGATCCGCCAGGAACGGGAGTGGGATCTGCCGATCTTTTTCATCACCCATCGCGATGGCGAGGCGGATATCATCGAGGCGCTTGAGAAGGGTGCGGATGACTATCTGGCCAAGCCCGTGAATCGGGACGTAATGCTGGCCCGGATCAAGGCGCTGGTGCGTCGGCACAACGGCAGGCGTGAGCAGATACGCATCGCGGACTTTCTCCTGAACCGGGTACACAAGCAGTTGATCCTCAATGGGGAGCCGGTCGAACTGACCGAGAAGGAGTTTCAGCTGGCGTGGATGCTGTTCAGCAATATCGGGCGACTGTTGTCCCGGGATCATCTGCTTGAACGGGTTTGGGGTGTTGGGCCCGGATTGATGACCCGTACTGTTGATACCCATGTCAGTCGTTTGCGGCGTAAACTGGATCTGACCCCGGATAGGGGTTGGCGTTTGAAAGCGGTATATCATCAAGGTTACCGACTTGAGTTTCTGGATGACAGAGACGGGTCCAAGAGCACCCACTAACGGTCCTGACGGACTACCCGGCTGAGTAACTTCCATGCGTTCCCGCAAGCTTCTGAAATCATCAATCCTCGGCAGCCTGTTGTTATGGGGCATGGCGTGGAACGCCTGGGGTGAGGATTGGACCTACCGGATTCGTGAAGGGGAGAACCTGACGATACTGGTTGAGCGCTATCTGAAACCCGAATTCACCCCGGCACAGTTGCAAGACTACAACGGCATCGTCGATGACCGCAGAATTCCGGTCGGCACCAGCATTCACATACCGATTGACTGGATCAAAGCGCTGATTGGCGGAGTCCGGGTCTCTCGGGTGTCCGGTACCGCGAAACTGCGCCACATCAATCAGGACGAATGGGTCGAACTGGAGACGGGCACGGTCCTGCAGGCGGGTGATCGGATCATGACCGAAGCGAACTCCCGGGTGTCGGTGGTCTTTGCCGATGCCTCCTCGTTGCAGATCGGGGAGCACAGCGAGGTGGTGTTCGATGCCCTCTCGGCCTTCCAGGGAAAGGGCATGCTGGATACACGAATTCATCTGCAGCGGGGGCGTCTGGAGAACCAGGTCGTACCGCGAATCCATCCGAAGTCCCGTTATGAAATCCTTACACCGGCCGCGGTCACGGTGGTCCGGGGTACCGCCTTCCGGGTCAAAGTTTCAGCCTCTTCGGGGGAAACCCGAACGGAGGTCAACGAGGGACTTGTCGCTGTGACCGCACAGGGAGAAACCCGGGAACTGTCACCGGGCGAGGGGGTGCAGGTGATGCCCGGGGATCCCCCCGGCGAGCGCCGCATACTGTTGCCCAAACCGGATCTGAATGAGTTGGTGATGCAGGAGTCCGGGCAGACACTGCAACTGGACTGGCCCGACCTGCCGCTGGCGGAACGTTATCGGGTGCAGTTGTTCGACCTGCAGGGGACCTTGGTTCATGAATCGCTGACCTCCGAGAGTCAGAGCCGTCTCACGCTGCCGCCTGCGGACATCTATGTGCTGGGCATCCGGGGTGTCGATGACCAGGATTGGGAGGGCCAGGAGGCGCGGCGGGCGGTGGAGATCGGGGTGCCGGAACCTGAAGCCGAAGCCGGTGCGGCGGGTAATCCGGTTGAGTCATCCGTCTCGCCGCCGGTCCTTTACCCGCCGCTGATCACGCCACGGGGTGTCCTGTTTCGCTGGAGCGGGACACCGGGAGCCTGGGCCTATCGCTTGCTGCTGTCTCGGGATCCGGACGGTCGTGAGGTGCTGTTCGAACGCCTGGGTTTCGATCTGGGTTTTGAAATGTCCGGGCCGTTACCGGGCATCGGGTATGTCAGAGTTGAAGCGCTGCTCGAGGACAGTGAACGGCCTCTGACATCGTCGGTGCTACCCCTGAAACTCCCGTACAGAGGGTGGTGAAGAACCACGGTTTGTTTGCCGATGTATGGAGAGATCTCCTGGTATAGTGTTGTCCCCAATACCCTCGGGGAGTTCGTGTTCGACTACTCAGTGCCTGTCTGATCCAGGATGATGCCATGTCTGTTCCCTTCAGCGATCAAGCTTGTGGTTACCTCATAGATAGCGGTGGGTCCGTTCGGGATAGACGGTATGGCTTGGCCGGTTTACGTCGCTGCGAGGGGCGGACGGTTCGCTCTGGGCTCTCAATCGGTTACGGGGGCTGAGCCATTGTCGAATGTCCGCTGGGGAGCCCCAGGTTCTGCTGAATCCCTGAGAACCGCACTGATACTTCTGATCTTCACCGGATTCATGGCGGCCAGCGGTTGGTTGTGGCGTTGGGATCTGCTGCTGTATGACCTGCAGATGGGCTGGATGACCCGGGCCGCCGCGGATGACATCGTGATCGTCGCGGTGGATGAGAAGAGTCTCGAAGCGATCGGCCGCTGGCCTTGGCCGAGATACTGGCATGCGGAACTGATCGATCGGCTCAGTCGGGCAGGAGCCCGGGCCATCCTGTTCGATATCCTGCTGGCGGAGCCCGATCCGAGCGATCCTGAGGCGGATCGGCGACTGATCCAGTCGGTGGCCGCCAGCGAGCGGGTCTACTTCCCGGTAATACTCGAACAGCGCCGTCAGGGGGGGATGTTGGTCGAGACCCTGCCGATTCCGGCATTGGCCAATGTGGCGGCCGGATTGGGGCATGTGCATATCGACCTGGATGCGGACGGGATTGCCCGCGGGGTGTTTCTCTACGAGGGTCTGGGAGAGGCCTACTGGCCGCATCTCACCCTCAGCCTGCTGCACGGTCTGGAGCCCGGGCGCTACCCCCTGCAGACGCCGCCTCCATCCCGACCTTCCCCGGAGGTGCAGCGGATCAGTCGCCATACCCACCGCATGATCCCCTATGCCGGACCCGCGGGACACTATCCCCGGTACAGCTACAGCCAGGTGGTTGCCGGGGAGTTCGAAGCCGAGCTGTTTCGTAACCGGATCGTCCTGGTCGGAGTGACCGCCACCGGTATCGGTGACGCCCTGCCCACCCCCCTGTCGGGTTACGGTGTCCCCATGCCCGGGGTGGAGGTCAACGCGAACATTCTCGACAGCCTGCGCCGGGGAGCGGTCGTGATACCGGTCGGTTCGCTGACCCAGATGCTGGCAAACGCCCTGGTCGTGCTGGTGCCGTTTATGCTGTACCCCTTTTTCCCCACCCGGATCGCTCCCCTGGTGTCGATGCTGATTCTGGCCCTGTACCTGGTCACCTCCGGGGTCCTGCTGCGGGGTGTGGGGGTCTGGTTGCCTCCCGCCTCGGGGCTGCTGGGGCTGGCGCTGAGTTATCCCATCTGGAGTTGGCGGCGTCTCGACCAGGCTGTTCGCTATCTGAACGAACAGCTCGAACGGTTGCAACACGAGCAGATGATGATGCCGGTGCAACCCCCCCTAGGCGACCTGACTTCGGCGATGGGTTTTCTTTCCCGGTTGATGCCGCTACAGGGATGGGTGGTGTACAACGCGGAGCAGGAGGCGCCGTTGATGCAGGACGGTAGCGCCTTGGGAAGACCGCTGCCGCATCTCGAATCCGGCGCCTGGGCACGCTCCGGTGCGGAAACCTGGACCCTGGTTGCACGTCCGGAGGGCACTTGGCTGTTGGGACTCTGCTGGCCAAGAAACCAGGTGCCGGAACGGGAGGGTTTGCGCCTGTTGAGCGATTTCGCCAAGCAGTTTTCCCGGCCGCCCGAACACCGGGACGGAGGTGTGCTGGAGCGGGTCGAGCTGCGGATCGCCCAGTTGCGTGAGACCACGCTGCGGATCCAGCGCTTCCGCAATCTGATTCAAAGCGCGGTGGGACAGATGGACGATGGGCTGATGGTGATCAATAGCCACGGTCAGGTGGTGATGTTGAATCCCCGAAGTTCGCTCTATCTCGGGCACCTCCAGGAATCGGATCTGCTGGGGCGGGATGCTTATGAATTGCTGCGGGTGCTGGAAATCAGCGGCGGTGGGAACTGGGATGAGGCGTTCCGCCGGGTGATGCTGGAGGGGCAGGCGATGCGCTTCGAGGCGGGGCGTGCGCCGGATACGGAACTGTTTGTGCAACTGCAGCCCCTGGTGGGAGTGGAGACCGAGTTCCATGGCATGATTGTGAATCTGTCCAATATCGCAACCCTCAAGCGCACCGAACGGACCCGGGCGAAGATGCTCGATTTTCTCTCCCACGATATCCGCTCGCCGATCACTTCGCTGCTCTCTCTGACCCAATCTCCGCAAAACTGCCAGGGCAGCGGGGAGGCACTGGCGAAGCAGATCGAGCCTCTGGCCCGGCGCTCCCTGAAGCTGGCCGATGACTTCCTGCGTCTGGCCCGGGCAGAAGCGGTGGAGGCGGCGAATTTCCAGGAACTGGATCTGATCAGTGTGGCCTGCAATGCCCTGGACGAGGTCTATGTGCAGGCGAAAGCCGCGTCCGTGGTGGTGAAGGGGGATTTTCCGGCGGAGGAGTTGTGGCTGGAGGGAGACCCGACCCTGTTAGAGCGGGCCCTGTTCAACCTGCTGGAGAACGCGGTGAAGTTTTCACCACCCGAGCGCCAGGTGACCCTCAGGATCACCCGACGGGATGAGTGGGTGGTGTGTGAAGTCGCGGATCAGGGACCGGGTCTCCCGGATGAACTGTTGGGGGATGTATTTCTGCCCTTCGTCCAATCACCCTCCGCGACGGCCTCGGAATTCCGTGGCGTCGGCCTGGGGCTGAGTTTCGTCAAAGTGGTGGCGGAGAAGCACCAGGGACGGGTGTCCGCGGCGAATGCGGAGGCCGGCGGCGCCCGGTTCCTCTTCGAGCTGCCTGCCCGGTAACCGGCCACCTGTTGATTCGGCCCTTGAAATCGGGTTGCGGGTTTGTTCGCCGCCCTTGAATCATTGCATAATAGACGGTCCAGTTCGTTTTCTGATTTCGGAGTCATCGATGCCCCAGTACCGCTCTCGCACCACGACCCATGGCCGCAACATGGCGGGCGCTCGTGCCCTCTGGCGGGCCACCGGAATGACCGATGGCGATTTTGAAAAACCGATTATCGCCATCGCCAACTCCTTCACCCAGTTCGTCCCCGGACATGTCCATCTCAAAGACCTGGGCCAGCTGGTTGCCCGGGAAGTCGAGGCGGCCGGAGGCGTGGCCAAGGAGTTCAACACCATTGCGGTGGATGACGGCATCGCCATGGGCCATGGCGGGATGCTCTACTCCCTGCCTTCTCGGGACATCATCGCCGACTCGGTGGAGTACATGGTCAATGCCCATTGTGCGGACGCGCTGGTGTGCATCTCCAACTGTGACAAGATCACCCCCGGCATGCTGATGGCGGCGATGCGTTTGAACATCCCCACGGTATTCGTCTCCGGCGGGCCGATGGAGGCGGGCAAGGTGAAGCTGGCGGGCAAGGGCGACCTGAAGCTCGACCTCATCGATGCCATGATCTCTGCGGCCAACCCCAATGAGAGCGATGCGGACGTGGCGCAGATCGAGCGCTCCGCATGCCCCACCTGCGGTTCCTGCTCCGGTATGTTCACCGCCAACTCTATGAACTGCCTCACCGAGGCACTGGGACTCTCACTGCCGGGTAATGGCTCCCTGTTGGCCACCCATGCCGACCGGGAGCTACTGTTCAAAGAGGCCGGGCGTCGGGTGGTGGCCCTGGCCCGCCGCTGGTACGAGGAGGAGGATTCCCGCGCCCTGCCCCGGGGAATTGCGACCTTCGAGGCCTTCGAGAATGCGATGAGCCTGGATATCGCCATGGGGGGGTCCACCAACACCGTGCTGCATCTGCTGGCTGCCGCCCAGGAGGGCCAGGTCGATTTCGGCATGTCCGATATCGACCGGCTCAGCCGCCGGGTGCCGAATCTGTGCAAGGTGGCGCCGGCGACTCAGAAGTATCATATGGAGGATGTGCATCGGGCCGGCGGCGTGATCGGCATACTCGGCGAACTCGACCGGGGTGGTCTGATCCACCGGGATGTGCCGACGGTTCACGCCACCACCCTGGGGGATGCCCTGGAGCAGTGGGATGTGATCCGCACCGAGGAGGAGGCCGCGCGCACCCGCTTTCTGGCCGGACCGGGCGGGATCCCCACCCAGGTCGCCTTCAGCCAGGATGCCCGCTGGCCGGAACTCGATCTGGACCGGGAAAACGGTTGCATCCGTAATATCGAACATGCCTATTCAAAGGACGGTGGTCTGGCGGTGCTCTACGGCAACCTGGCCGAGCAGGGCTGTATTGTGAAGACCGCCGGCGTGGACGAGTCGATCCTGAAATTTTCCGGTCCGGCACGCATCTTCGAGAGCCAGGATGCCGCGGTGGACGCGATTCTGGGGGATCGGGTCCAGGCCGGTGACGTGGTGCTCATCCGTTATGAGGGGCCGAAGGGCGGACCTGGAATGCAGGAGATGCTCTATCCCACCAGTTATCTCAAATCGAAAGGGCTGGGCAAGGCCTGTGCGCTGATCACCGACGGACGCTTCTCCGGGGGAACCTCCGGTCTTTCCATCGGCCACTGCTCTCCGGAAGCCGCCGAAGGGGGCAACATCGGCCTGGTGGAAGAGGGGGACCCGATCGAAATCGATATCCCGGAAAGGATCATCCGCGTGGCGATCAGCGACGAGGTGTTGCGGCAGCGACGCGAGCGCATGGCGGCCCGGGGCAGTCAGGCCTGGAAGCCCGTGAACCGGGACCGGGTGGTCTCCCAGGCCCTGCAGGCCTATGCCGCACTCACCACCTCCGCGGCCCGGGGCGCGGTGCGGGATCTTTCCCAATTGCACAAAGATGCGGGCTGAGACCCTGGTCGCAGGGGTGTCGCTGGCGACCCTTGTGGCCGCCTGCAGTGGCGGCGACCCCACCGCGACGGATGCGGAGTTGATCTACCGGGACGGGTTTGTCACCCCCCGTTCCGAGGTGGAACTTCTCGCCGATGGAGGTACCATGGTGCGCGGCTTCAGTGCCTGGTTAAAACTGCAACCCGGTTACAGCGGGCTGGAGGCCCGTAACGAGTCCGAATACCAGACCGTGGATTGTGCCGAACCGGCGGACTGGTTCTCCCGGGTCACCGGTGACACGGACCTGAACCAGGACCGCTACCGGCTCAGCTGTTTGAAATTTACCGATTCCCGATTCGATTTCGATAACGGCCGCTGGCTGATGCGGGACCCCGCCAATGGCCGGGTCTATTACCGGATCTGGAAACAGAAAGAGTAACAAGAACGATGAAGGACAGCTTTCCTTTTCCCGTCGCCCGTATCGGGGTCATTGGCGGAGGACAACTGGGACGGATGATGGTCAAGGCGGCCAAACGCCTAGGCTGTACCTGTGTGGTGCTGGACCCCTATCCGGGTTCCCCGGCCGGCCAGGTGGCCGGCCACCAGATCATCGGCGGCTATCACGATCCGGCGAAACTGAGAGAACTGGCCGAGTCCTGCGACGTGGTTACCTATGAATTGGAGAACGTCGACACTGAGACTTTGCAGCAGCTGGAGAGGGAGGGACACACCATCCATCCCGCCCCCCGGGTGCTGGCGGTCCTGCAGGACAAGCTGACGCAAAAGGAGTTTCTTCGGGATGCGGGGATTCCGACCTCCGATTTCCAGTCCATGCCGGAAGCGGATCTGGAAGCCTTTGCCGGGTTCGGCTTTCCCCTGGTGCAGAAGGCCCGGCGGGGCGGCTACGATGGCCGGGGCGTCTCGGTGATGATGGAGATCGGGGATTTTACCGCGCATCTGCCGGTGCCCTCACTGGTGGAAGGGTTCGTTGATGCCTCCCATGAACTGGCGGTGATGGTGGCGCGCAACGCGGATGGGGATTGTGTCGCCTATCCCACGGTGGAGATGTGTTTCCGTGCCGGAGAGAACGTTTTGGATCTGCTGCTGTGTCCCGCCCGGGTGGCGCCGGAGATTGCGCAGCGGGCCGAGGCGTTGGCGGTGCGTACCATCCAGGCCCTGGAGGGCGTCGGGGTATTTGGAGTCGAGATGTTTCTCACCCGGGACGGTGAACTGCTGGTCAACGAAATCGCACCGCGCACCCACAACTCCGGGCACCACACCATCGAGGCCTGTGTCACGGACCAGTTCGAGCAGCACCTGAGGGCGATCCTCGACCTGCCCCTGGGTTCCACTGCGCTGCTCAGCCCGGCTGCCATGATCAATCTGCTGGGGGACGCGGATGCGAACGGCCGCCCGGTGATCGAGGGCATGTCCGCCTCCCTGAGGATTCCGGGTGTGTGCCTGCACCTGTACGGCAAGGCGGAGGTCAAGCCGTTCCGCAAGATGGGCCACGTGACCGTGGTCGATCCCGACCTGGAAGCGGCCCGAGAGAAAGCCGAACAGGTCCGCGATCTGATTCATATCAAAGGGGAACAACACCCATGAACACTCCCATGATTGGCATCATCATGGGCAGCGACTCCGACCTGCCGGTCATGCGCGAGGCTGCCCATATTCTCGATGAGCTTGAGATCGCCTACGAGATGACCATCGTCTCCGCCCACCGCACCCCGGCACGCCTCTACGAGTACGCGCAGAGTGCGGAGGCCCGGGGGCTGCAGGTGGTCATCGCGGGGGCCGGTGGCGCAGCCCACCTGCCCGGGATGGTGGCGGCTATCACCCCGCTGCCGGTAGTGGGCGTGCCGGTCAAGTCCTCCGCCCTGAGTGGTGAGGACTCCCTGCTCTCCATCGTGCAGATGCCCCCCGGGGTGCCGGTCGCCACGGTGGCGATCAACGGTGCGAAGAACGCGGGGTTGCTGGCGGCGCAGATCCTCAGTGTGGCCGACGGGACGATCCGCCAGAAGATCAAGGACTACAAGCAGGGTCTGGAAGCCATGGTGATGTCCAAGGTTGAGGCGATGGAGAAGGGCGCCTTGAGCTGAATTCGGGGATGACTTGTGGCGGGTTCCCGGGTTCCGCTACGCTGCACCCGGGCTACGGAGTGGATGTCCCGAGTAGCCCGGGTGGAGCAACGCGCAACCCGGGTGGGCGCGGCACGGACCTGTTTCATCGTTCCCACGCTCTGCGTGGGAATGCATACCAGAGCTTAGAGATATTGCCCCAACCTGATATGTGTTGGCTTGTGCCGGGTTACCGGGTTCCGCTGCGCTGCACCCGGGCTACGGCTGAGCAAGGAAAGGCGCGGGTACCCGGACGCCCTCCCAAGCCACACATAGCGATACTTGAAATTGCCCGGAATCCCCCCCATTTGATAGGTATTCAACGAATTTCGGAGTGTGATACCCATGCGAATGGATCGTTTGACCAGCAAGTTTCAGATGGCCCTGGCGGATGCCCAAAGCCTGGCCGTAGGACGCGATCACCAGTTCATCGAACCTCTGCACCTGATGAGCGCCCTGCTCGACCAGGACGGCGGCAGTGTGCGTCATCTGCTCACCCGGGCGGATGTCAATGTCAACCAGCTGAGGTCCGGTCTGAATGCGGCCATCGATCGGCTCCCCAGCGTGGAAGGGGCGGCCGGGGATCTGCATATCTCCAACGATCTGGGGCGGTTGCTCAACCAGACCGACAAACTCGCCCAGCAGCGCAATGACCAGTACATCTCAAGCGAGTTGTTCGTGCTTGCCGCGGTGGAGGACAAAGGCGAGCTGGGTGACCTACTACGCAAGTCCGGGGCCGCCAAATCGGCTTTGGAGAAGGCGGTCGAACAGCTGCGCGGAGGGCAGAAGGTGGACGATCCCAATGCCGAAGATCAACGTCAGGCCCTGGAGAAATACACCATCGATCTGACCGAGCGGGCCGAACAGGGCAAGCTCGATCCGGTGATCGGACGGGATGACGAGATCCGTCGCACCATCCAGGTGCTGCAACGGCGCACCAAGAACAATCCGGTACTGATCGGCGAACCCGGCGTGGGCAAGACCGCCATCGTCGAAGGGCTGGCGCAACGCATCATCAATGGTGAGGTGCCAGAGGGGCTGAAAAGTAAGCGGTTACTATCGCTCGATATGGGCGCTCTGATTGCCGGCGCCAAGTTCCGCGGCGAGTTCGAAGAGCGCCTCAAGGCGGTGCTCAACGACCTGGCCAAGCAGGAGGGTCAGATCATCCTCTTCATCGACGAGCTGCACACCATGGTGGGCGCCGGCAAGGCGGAAGGCGCCATGGATGCGGGCAACATGCTCAAGCCGGCCCTGGCGCGGGGTGAGCTGCACTGCGTGGGTGCGACCACCCTGGATGAATACCGCAAGTACCTGGAGAAGGATGCGGCCCTCGAACGGCGATTTCAGAAGGTCCTGGTGTCCGAGCCCAGCGTGGAGGACACCATCGCCATTCTGCGTGGATTGAAAGAACGCTACGAGGTTCATCACGGAGTGGATGTCACCGACCCGGCCATTGTCGCCGCCGCCACCCTCTCCCATCGCTACATCACTGACCGCCAGTTGCCGGACAAGGCCATCGATCTGGTGGACGAAGCCGCTTCTCAGATTCGCATGGAGATCGATTCCAAACCCGAGGAGATGGACCGCCTGGAGCGTCGTCTCATCCAGTTGAAGATCGAGCGGGAGGCGCTGAATAAGGAGTCGGACGAGGCCTCGAAAAAACGCCTCGCGGATCTGGAAGCGCAGATCGAGCGCCTGGAACGGGAGTTCTCCGATCTGGACGAAATCTGGAAATCGGAAAAGGCGGCCCTGCAAGGCACCGCCCACATCAAGGAGTCCCTGGAGCGGGCACGACTGGAACTGGAGACCGCCCATCGCGCCGGGGATCTGACCCGTATGTCCGAACTGCAGTACGGCCGCATCCCCGAGCTGGAGAAACAGCTCGACATGGCCACCCAGGCCGAGATGCAGGAGATGAAGCTGCTGCGCAACAAGGTCACCGAGGAGGAGATCGCCCAGGTGGTCTCCAAATGGACCGGCATTCCGGTCTCGAAGATGCTCGAAGGCGAGCGGGACAAGCTGTTGCGCATGGAAGAGGCCCTGGGCAAGCGGGTGATCGGTCAGGAAGAGGGCGTGCGTGCGGTGAGCGACGCGATCCGCCGCTCCCGGGCGGGCCTTTCCGATCCCAATCAGCCCAACGGCTCGTTCCTGTTTCTCGGTCCCACCGGTGTGGGTAAGACGGAGCTGTGCAAGGCGTTGGCTGAGTTCCTCTTCGATACCGAAGAGGCGATGGTGCGTATCGACATGTCCGAGTTCATGGAGAAGCACTCCGTGGCCCGCCTGATCGGCGCACCTCCGGGTTACGTGGGCTATGAAGAGGGCGGCTATCTTACCGAGGCGGTGCGCCGTCGACCCTATTCCGTGGTGCTGCTGGACGAAGTGGAGAAGGCGCACCCCGATGTGTTCAACGTGCTGCTGCAGGTGCTCGATGATGGTCGCCTGACCGACGGCCAGGGACGCACCGTGGATTTTCGCAACACGGTCATCGTCATGACCTCCAACCTGGGGTCGCAGATCATCCAGGAGATGTCCGGGGAAGAACACTATCAGGAGATGAAGAGCGCGGTGATGGAGACCGTGCGTCAACACTTCCGGCCCGAATTCATCAACCGGCTGGATGAGATCGTGGTCTTCCATCCTCTGGCCAGCGATCAGATCCGCGCGATTGCCAAGATCCAGATCGACTACCTGCACAAGCGGCTGTCAGAGCACGATATGGCCCTGATGATTACCGATGCGGCTCTCGACCGACTCGGAGAGGCGGGCTTCGATCCGGTGTACGGTGCACGGCCACTGAAGCGGGCCATCCGTCAGCAACTGGAGAATCCCCTGGCCCAGGATATCCTGTCAGGTCGTTTCGGGGCTGGGGACACTATTCAGGTAGACCGGGGGCCTGAGGGTTTGACCTTCGCCAAATTGAGACAGGTCAGCGCTGCCTGAGCGACTGTTGTTCGAAACGGGTCAATTCGTGTCGCGGGTTGACCCGTTCATGCTCAGGTAGGTCTGGTGCAGTCGCTCCGTGGCAGAGATCAGTTCATCCTGGCTGCCGTTGTTAAGAATAATGTCATCAGCACCGGTCAGCCGGGTGTTTCGATCAACCTGGCTCGCCATGATTTGAACGATCTGCTCATGGGACAGATTGTCCCGTTTCATCACCCGTTCGATCTGCAGAGACTCCTCGCAGTCGACCACCAGAACCCGGTCGGCCAGCGTCGTCTGGCCGGTTTCGAACAGGAGCGGGATCACAAGGACCACGTAGGGAGCCTGTTGTTGCTCGATCCAGTCCTGCATGGCAGTGAGTATGCGTGGATGGAGTATGGCCTCGAGGCGTTTGCGTTGAGCAGGATCGGAAAAGACCACATCGCGCAGGGCGGCCCGGTTGAGTTGTCCCCTTGTGTCGATCATCTGTTCACCGAAGGCGGATTGAATATCCTTGAGGGCGGGCTCTCCGGGTTTGACCAGTTGGTGGGCCAGGATATCGGCGTCGATGACCGGCACACCCAGGGATTCCAGATGGTGCGAAACAGCGCTTTTCCCGCTGCCGATCCCTCCCGTGAGGGCAATCACCCGCATCAGGCCAGGCCGGACCAGTGCAGATAGGCCTGGTTGATCCGCTCACCCCACAGCATGCTGATCCAACCGGCGGCGGCCAGATAGGGGCCGAAGGGGATGGGGATGTTGCGGTCACGGCCTCGCACCACGATCAACAGGATGCCGACCACCGCCCCCACAAAGGCGGAAAGCAGGATGATTTGAGGCAGGTACTGCCAGCCGAACCAGGCCCCGAGCAGGGCCAGCAGCTTGAAATCCCCGTAACCCATGCCTTCCTTGCCGGTGAGCCGTTTGAACAGCTGGTAGACGCTCCATAGAGCGAGGTAGCCGGCCGCCGCACCGATGACCGCGGACTGGAGGTCGGTGAACAGACCACCCAGGTTGATCAACAGGCCCAGCCAGAGAAAGGGCAGGGTGATGTTGTCCGGCAGCAGCTGCACATCGAAATCGATCATGCTCAGGGCGATCAAGGCCCAGGTTAGCACCAGTGCCGCAAGTGCCACCCAGGTAAAACCGAAATGGTAGGCAACCACGAAGCTCAATCCGCCGGTAACCGCTTCGACCAGGGGATAACGCGGACTGATGGGATTTTTACAGGCGGAGCAGCGACCCCTCAACCAGAGCCAGCTAAGCACGGGGATATTCTCCCAGGCACGGATCGGGTGATCGCAATGGGGACAGTGCGAGGCCGGTCGGCTCAGGTTATAGGGTGCCTCGTCCGTAGCCTGCTCATTCGGCTCAGTCTGCCCAGATTGCACACTGGCCAGGAGTTCCCGGCAGTCCCGGTGCCACTGCTTTTCCATCATCCTGGGCAGGCGATGGATGACCACATTGAGAAAACTGCCGACGGTGAGGCCGATCAGGGTGACGAACAGCAGGAACACCCCGCTGTTCTGTTGCAGGAAATCGATAACGATCACAGATACCCGGTATTCAGCTCAGAATGATTAGATCGCAGATCCCATCTTGAAGATCGGCAGATACATGGCCACCACCAGGCCACCCACCAGGGTGCCGAGTACCACCATGATGAGGGGTTCCATGAGACTGCTCATGGCATCCACGGCGTTATCCACCTGTTCCTCGTAGAAATCGGCCACCTTGTTGAGCATATCATCCAGGGAGCCTGATTCCTCGCCGATCGCGACCATCTGAACCACCATGTTGGGGAAGAGATTACGTTGTTTCATTGCCAGTTGTAGGGATTGGCCGGTTGCCACATCCTCGCGCATGCGCAATACCGCGTCACTGTAGACCACGTTGCCGGTAGCGCCGGATACGGAATCGAGCGCTTCCACTAAGGGCACGCCGGCAGCCGACATGGTTGCCAGTGTTCGGGAGAAACGGGCGATGGCGGATTTGTTGAGAATCATGCCAATGACCGGTATTTTCAGCATCATTCGGTCAACGCCGTGTCGAAAACTTCGGGATCGCTTCCAGGTCCCGGCTATCAGATACCCAGCCAGGCCACCGGCTAAAAGAATGACCCACCACCATTCCCGAACTGCGTGCGACAAGTTGACTACCATTTGGGTGAAGGCTGGCAGATCCGCGCCGAAGTTGGTAAAAAGCGATTCAAACTGGGGGATAACAAAAATAAGCAAGATGCTCGTCACCACGATGGCGGCTACTACGATCGCTGCCGGGTAGAACAAAGCCTTTTTGATCTTTCCCTTGATGGATTCCGTCTTTTCCTTGTAGGTCGCGATCTTATCCAGCAGGGTTTCCAGTACACCCGCATGCTCACCCGCGCGGACAAGGTTTACGAACAGGTCCTCGAAGTGCAAAGGGTGTTTTTTCAAGGCGTCAGCCAGAGCTGTACCTCCTTCCACATCGGCCTTGATGGTCAATATCAATTCCTGCATTGAAGGGTTTTCGTGTCCACGGCCCACTATGTCGAAGGCTTGAACCATCGGCACACCCGCCGCCATCATGGTCGCCAACTGCCGACTGAATACCGTGACATCCGAGCTTGTAATCTTCTTTTTTCCACTGAACAGTGAGGTGGGTTTTTTCCGGACCTTGAGGGGGTTTACGCCCTGTCGCCTCAGGTCCGCTTTGATCATGTTCGCATCGGTACCACGGCTTTCGCCTGACAGTCGCGCACCTTTTTTGTCAGTGCCCTCCCATGTGAAGACATAGGATTTGACTTGCTGTTTCTTCTTCGGTGCTGCCATGTACTTAATCCTTGGTTACCCTGTTGAGTTCCTGAAGACTGGTGATTCCTTGCATCACTTTCACTAATCCGGAACGACGGAGATTGTTGACACCTTCTTTGTTGGCCTGGTCTTCCAGTTGTATTGATGTGCCGCCTTCCATGATGATTTTTCCCATGGTTTCGGAGACCGGCATAACCTGAAAGATACCCACTCGGCCTTTGTATCCGCCGGTACACAGGTCACAGCCTACGGGTTTGTAGATGGTGAATCCTGAGGCGATGTCTGCATCAGTAAAACCCTCTTCGAGAAGGGCCTCTTTGGGCAGATCATCCGGTGCTTTGCAGTGCTCACAAAGTCGCCGTGCCAGACGCTGAGCCATGATCAGTAGTACCGACGAGGCAATATTGAAAGGCGGTATCCCCATGTTCGCCAATCTAGTAAGAGTTTGCGGGGCATCATTGGTATGTAGAGTGGATAACACCAGATGGCCGGTCTGTGCTGCTTTTACGGCGATTTCAGCGGTTTCGAGATCGCGGATTTCGCCGACCATTACGATATCCGGGTCCTGACGCAGAAAAGCCCTCAGGGCCTCCGCAAACGTCAATCCGGTCTTGACGTTCATATTGACCTGATTGATCCCGGGCACCTGTATCTCGACCGGGTCCTCAGCGGTGGAAATGTTGACCTCGGGCTTGTTCAGCAGGTTCAACGCGGTGTAGAGACTAACCGTTTTACCACTACCCGTCGGACCAGTTACCAGGATCATGCCATAGGGTTTGTTGATTGCTTCGAGGAAAGCTTTGCGCTGGTGTTCTTCAAAGCCCAGTGCCTCGATGCCCAATTGCGCACTGGTCGGGTCCAGGATACGGAGAACAATTTTTTCACCATACAAAGTGGGGCAGGTGTTGACACGAAAATCGATGGCGCGGGTCTTGGAAAGCTGCATCTTGATACGACCGTCCTGGGGGACGCGCCTTTCCGCGATGTTCATGCGCGACATGACCTTGATGCGGCTGGACAGGCGGCTGGCCAGGTTGTTCGGCGGGTTGGCCACCTCTCTGAGCATACCATCCTGCCGATAGCGAATTCGGTAGGTATACTCATAGGGTTCGAAGTGTATGTCCGAGACCCCCTGCTTGATGGCATCCAGCAGTATCTTGTTGACATAACGAACGACGGGCGCTTCATCCACATCCAGCTTGGATTCGTCAGTGTCATCGGCATCCTCGCCGGTATTGATGTCCAGGTTATCCAGGTCGGCATCCAGCAGGTCGTCCATGCTGGTTTCCTGGGCCTCCATGACTTTACTGATGGTGCGGTTGAGTTTGTCCTCTTCAACCAGTATGGCTTCAGAGGCCAGACCCGTGTTGAAGCGAATCTCATCAAGTCCCTGGTGGTTGGTCGGGTCCGATACCGCTAGAAATAAACGGTTACCGCGTCTAAATATCGGTAGTGCATGGTGGGTGCGGACCAGTTTTTCGGCAACGACGTCTGTTGGAATGACATTGATATCGAGTACATCGAGGTCAAAAATCGGAACGCCGAAACCCCGGGATGCGGAAACCGCGATGTCGATGCTTTTTAATATTTTGTTTTCAACAAGATGAGTGACGTAGTGGGTCTTCTTTTTCAGCGCTTCCGCAAAGGCCGATTCAGCCTGCTCCTCACTGATCAAGCCGTCCTGAATCAAGCAGCGTCCGAGTCCACTCAGATTGATTTTGTGATTGGTTGTAGTAGCCATCCTATCGGGGGTATCAAGGGTTACCTATGTGTACCACCATATGGCGGCAGTTGCAGAAGAAAATTTAATCCTAAAAACAATTTCTGTGTACGACCGTCCTTGATCGCGGGGTTTTATTACTGCCCACAGCAGTGACAGTTCTTTTGTATAAATTGTGTAAGCGTAGTAAGGCTTTACAACACTGCAATATAGCCTGCTATCAATTTGGAATCAATGGAAGGAGTGGCTTCATTGGGTGTCTATGTAAACGCTGTCACAGGTTGAAGGAATACTTTTCATGCATAAAAAAAGGTGGGGTTTAACCCCACCTTTTTTCAGCTGTTCAGCTGTCCGCTTGGATCGCTGCGGATTATCTGCACTCTGCAGGCAGGAATTTCGGCAGGATGGTGGTGCTGGCATTAGCTGGATCACATTCCCAGGTTACGCTACCGGTGGAGTTCGCATCAGAGATCGCTGCATTGCCGATTTGAGGTACGAAGGCAAGAACGTTCGCGGCGCCCAGCTGCGGAATACCACCCAAGGTGACGCTGATTTCGCCAGTAGCTTGGTTAACGGCAACAGCGGTAATCTTGTCTGTAACGATGTTAGGTTGGTCTGCGGCAATTTCTGCTGCATAGGCCGCGACACCTGCCATGCCGTCATTGGCGAACATCTCGGTTACACCAACTTTCACTGCACTGGCAGAGATGGCGCCTTCAGAGACCTTGGCGCGGATCGTGTAGTCCTGATAAGCGGGCAGAGCGATCGCCGCCAGAATACCGATGATTGCAACCACGATCATGAGTTCGATAAGGGTAAAACCAGATTGTTTTTTCATAATGATGCTCCAGTGAGTGAATTCAGTGTTTGAGTTGTCGGCGGCGGTGGGTGAATCTTTAACTCATCCTCTGGGCCGTGCTGACAGTAGTAACGCATGGGGCGTGCCAATTCTGAATGCAATGCTCTTGATTGGTGACTAATATATGTTAACTATTTGTTATTTATTGTAATCTATCCGTATTCTTCGGTCTTGTAGTATCTCGCGTGGAAATTCTGAATAGCTGAAAGCATCGGCTGAAGGTTCTAGAGGCTGTAAAAAAGTGACAATTTTTGTCACTTTTTTCATGTTATCAGGCTGGAGAAATTTGTGCTGCGGTTGAATAAATCCTGCTGTGAATGGAATACTGATTGGAATATGTGATGAAGTTCTCAATAACTTGCTACTCGATACCAAGTTTCGATAACCGATAGCGCAAGGATCTCAGGCTCATACCCAGTTTTTTTGCGGCTGCGGTGCGATTCCAGCGGGTCGATTCCAGTGCCTCGATGATCGCTTTGCGTTCCACTTCCTCGATCTGATCATCCAGGGGGCCGGTGAGTGGGTCGTCCAGAAGCGTTTCGCTGGGGATTTCCGGGAGTGTCAGGTCCTCGGCTTCCAGGATCGGGCCATCGTGCAGGGTGATGGAGCGTTCGAGTATGTTCTCCAGTTCCCGGATGTTGCCTGGAAAGGTGTAACTCTTGAGTTTTTTCAGGGCGTTGGAACTCAATTTGGATTTTGGGGTGCCGGATTCCCGGGCGATACGGGTCAGAATATGTTGTGCCAGTAATGGAATGTCGTCGGTGCGCTCCCGCAACGGGGGTAGTGGCAGTTCGATGACGTTGATTCGGTAGTAGAGGTCTTGGCGAAACTCGCCGCTCTCGACCAGCTGACTCAGGTTTTTATGGGTGGCGCAGATGATTCGGACATCGATGGGTAGTTCCTGCTGACCGCCAACCGGACGGATGCGTTTTTCCTGGATCGCACGCAGCAGCTTGACCTGCATATGCAGGGGCAGGTCCGCTATCTCATCAAGAAACAGGGTGCCCCCATCCGCGTTGCGGAACAGGCCCTGGTGGTCCTGCACGGCACCCGTAAAGCTGCCTTTCATGTGGCCGAAAAGCTCGCTCTCCATCAATTCCTGGGGAATGGCGCCGCAGTTGACCGCCACGAAGGGATGGTCGGATCGGGGGCCTTGATGGTGGATCAGTCGCGCGGCGAGTTCCTTGCCGGTGCCCGACTCGCCGCTGATGTAAACCGGCGCCTGGCTGCGTGACAGCTTGTCGATCAGTTGCCGGACTTTCTGCATTGGCGGGGAGTTGCCCAGCATGGGGGACTGGTCTGATGAAGCGGCGCTTTTTTTCGTCGGGGCCTGTTCCCTGCCTTTAGCCAATTTGATCGCCTGCTGGACCAGATTACGCAGCATCTCCAGATCGACCGGTTTGGAGACAAAATCGAAGGCGCCCGCTTTGAGCGCTTCGATGGCGGACTCCATATTGCCGTGGGCGGTAATCATGGCCACCGGCAATTTCGGGTAGTTCTGGTTGATGTGGCGCACCAGGTCGATGCCGTTGCCGTCCGGCAGGCGCATGTCGGTCAGGCACAGGTCGAAATGGATCTCTCCCAGCAGATCCCGGGCGCTGTTCAGGTTGAATACCGAATGGGCGTCGATACCCATGCGCATCAATGTGATTTCGAGCAACTCGCAGATATCCGGTTCGTCATCCACGATCAGCGCGGTGGGTTGGGTCATTCGCTTGGGTTCTCGCGTTTCCAGTTTTCAAAGTGGAGGCGGAAGCAGCTGCCGCCGGTCGGCCCCGGTATGTATTCAAGCCGGATTCGATTGGTCTCGCTCAACTCTTTGGCGATGTACAGTCCGAGTCCGGTGCCGTTGTTGCGGGTGGTGAAAAAGGGTTCGAAGATCTGTTTTGCGATATCGGGTTTGATACCGGGCCCATTGTCCACCACGTCCAGCACGGGATGGTTGAATTCCTGTGTCGTGCCTCCCAGCAACTGCAGCTGCAGGGTTTTGATGTTGCAGTGTTCCCGGGCATTGTTGCACAGATTGGTGACAATCTGGCGCAATTGTTCCGGATCCGCGATCACTTCGGTGTTCTCCGGTTCAATCTGCAGCAGCAGCTCCTGCTCGGTGAATCCGTTATGTTTTACCAGTTCCTGCACCAGTTTGCGAAGCCAGGATTTGAGCGCAATCACCTGGGGTTTGCCCGGGTCCCTGCGGGAAAGCTGCAGTACATTCTCGATGACCTGATTCACCCGAGCGGCATTGGTGGTGATGATTTCCGTGAGTCTGCGATCCGCCTTGTCCAGGTTCGGGGACTCGTGAAACAGTTGTGCGGCATGGCTGATGGCTCCCAGCGGATTACGGATCTCGTGGGCGATACTCGCGGTGAGCCGTCCCAGGGAGGCGAGCTTCATCTGCTGGGCCTCGCGGGTGATCTGCGAGGTGTCCTCGAGAAAGATCAGCATATCCCCATGTTCCTTGCCGCTCAGGGGGGTGAAATGGGCGCGGATGTCCGGCCCCTGTCGGTGACTGCGGAAGGTGCGGTGCTGTCTGCGTTTGGACGAGCGACGCTTATGCAGCATGTGGGTGAGTTCCGGGGAGGCGCGGTTCAGAGTGCTGCCGGTGGTGGCGGAGGGCATGCCGAGCAGGTGCCAGGCCGGGTTGTTCATCATGAGGATCTTTTCCGAACTGTCGATCACCAGTACGCCGGTATGCATGTGCTCGATGACATAGGCGTTGATCTCCGACATGTGCTTGATCTCGTGAGCCCGCTCCTCGGCCAGTCGCTGAATGGCCCGGGCCCGGCTGCTGAGCACCAGAGTCAGCAGGGCGGTGGCGAAATAGACGGCGCCGAGAAAGCCGGCCTGTACGAAGCGGGGCGGGTAGGTGTCGCTGAGACTGGCGTGGATCTGGTCGGTCAATACAGCCAGTGCCGCTAGGGCGGCGAACAGCAGTGCCGCGCGTCCCCCCATGATAGAGGCGCCGGCGGTGATCGATACGGCGATCAACATGCCCATGCCGGTGGGTACTCCGCCACTGGCATGCATCATCAGCGTGATGGCCGCAATGTCGATGAACAGGGCCAGATGCGCCTGGTGTTGAGGACCCGGGGAGCGCCACAGAAAAAAAAGGGTGGCCAGGGTACAGAGAATTACATACAGGCTGATGATCAGGGAAAACAGTTCCGGACGTGTGGCGCCTAGAAACGAGGGGCCGCTGCCGGAAAAGAAAAAGAACAACAGGGTAAACGCCAGGACGATCCGGTACAGCAGGAAGAGTCGCAGGGAACGCCAGTGGAGGGCCTTGCCGTTTTCCAGCTGAGTCACATCCGGGATGAGACGCTTTTCCAGGTTCTCCAGCCAGGTGAGCATGGTTTCAGCTTGAATCTTTTCGGGCCGCGCTGAGGTGTGCCTGATTGCAGTAGTAGCGCCCCTGTCGTTCCAAGGCTTCCTGGCGGGGGAGATGCAGTCCGCAATAGGCGCACTGGACACTGTCCACGGACTTCATTCGGGTGGGCGCCGGGGGTTTTTTCAAGGATTGGGAGCGCATCAAATGGCGCACGATGAGGTAGATGCCCCAGAGTGCCAGAATGAATAAGATGGTTCTCAGTCCCATCCGCGCAATTCTTTATGATGTGCCCCGTGTAGTCAATTGACAGTGTGTGGTCAATTGATAGTAGGGTATCCTTTGATCAGCCCAACAAGATTCGGACGGCCCGGTCCATGTTTCGGGTGGCCAAGATTCAGGAGTTTTCGATTGAACCTCAGCATTCAGGTAGTTCAGGGTGGTTTTCCCGTCGGGGATATCGATGGGAATGCGCGGAAGATCATCGATGCGGCTCAGGCGGCCGGACCCGAGATCGATATCCTGGTTTTCCCGGAACTGGCCATCACGGGTTATCCCCCCGAGGATCTGTTGTTACGCCGCCATTTCATCGAGCGGGTCGAAACCGCGCTAACGAAGATTTGTACCGCAACCGGCGATGTCCACCTGGTGATCGGTTATCCCAGGTACCGGGATGGACGCCTGTACAATGTGGCCGGAGTCATTCATCGCGGTGAGGTGCTGGTCGAGTATGAAAAGCATCGTCTGCCCAATTACAGCGTTTTCGACGAGATGCGCTATTTCGCCCCGGGCCGCGAGGCGGTGACCTTTGAGGTGCAGGGCGTTAGGGTCGGTCTCAGCGTGTGTGAGGATATCTGGGATCCGGAACCCGCCGCGATGAGTCGCGCGGCCGGCGCCGAGTTGCTGCTGAACCTGAATGCTTCGCCTTTTCACAGTGGCAAGGCTCTGGAGCGGGAGCGTCTGGTTCAGCGTCGGGCTAGCGAAAACGGTATCCCGATCGTTTATGCCAACCTGGTGGGCGGGCAGGATGAACTGGTTTTCGATGGGGGTTCCTTCGTGGTCAACGCCCAGGGAGAACTGACCCAGCGGGCGGACTTTTTCAAGCAAACCGATCTGCATGTGACCATGACTCGGGGGGCGTCGCTCAACCCGGTGCCCGGAAACATCGAACCCCTGATGTCGGAGGAGCACGAGGTCTATGAGGCATTGGTGCTCGGGGTTCGGGACTATGTGCAAAAGAACGGCTTCAACGGGGCGATCATCGGTCTCTCGGGGGGGGTGGATTCCGCTTTGACCCTGGCACTGGCGGTGGATGCGCTGGGGGCCGAAAATGTGGAGGTGGTGATGCTGCCCTCCCGCTATACGGCGGATATGAGTAACGAGGACGCCATCGAAGAGGCGCAGGCGCTGGGTGTGCATTTCCGTTCCATCTCCATAGAGCCGGCGTTCAAGGCCTTCCTGGAGATGCTCCGGGAGGAGTTTGAGGGGCAGCCGGCCGATGTTACCGAGGAGAATATCCAGGCCCGCTGCCGGGGCATCATCCTCATGGCGATCAGCAATAAGAAGGGGCGGATTCTGCTCACCACCGGAAACAAGAGCGAGATGTCGGTGGGCTATGCGACCCTCTACGGGGATATGGCGGGCGGTTTCGCGCCGATCAAGGATGTGCCGAAAACCCTGGTCTACCGGCTGTGCCGGTTTCGCAATCTGCGCTCCCCGGTGATCCCGCAACGGGTGTTGGATCGTCCCCCTTCCGCCGAACTCGCGGATGATCAGAAAGACAGCGACTCATTGCCCGATTATCCGTTGCTCGATGCAATCCTGGAGCGCTATGTGGAACAGGATCAGGGCAAGCGGGAGATTGTTGAAGCGGGTTTTGAGGAATCGGTGGTGGCGCGGGTTATCGGTATGGTGGACCGTAACGAGTACAAGCGCCGTCAGGCGCCGCCCGGGGTCAAGATCACCCGGCGTGCGTACGGGCGTGACAGACGCTACCCTCTGACCTGGCGCAAATAAGCTTCTGTCAGAAAGCGGGTGGGATCATAAGGTGATTTATCGCGGGATGAGTTGATGCTATGTTCCGCGGGGTGGCGGTTTGACGTAGTAGGGGCGTGATCAGGGTGCGCCCGGTCAACGGGAAACACGACAGGGCATGGACGCGTCCTTGACGGGGACGGTACAATGCCCTGAATTACAATGATTATTCCAAGTGAGAGCAGCGTAACAATGAAAAAAGTCGAAGCAATCATCAAACCTTTCAAACTGGAAGATGTGCGCGAGGCATTATCGAGCGTGGGTATCACCGGTATGACGGCGACCGAAGTCAAGGGGTTCGGACGGCAGAAGGGACACACGGAACTCTACCGGGGTGCGGAGTACGTGGTGGATTTCCTGCCCAAGGTCAAACTCGAGGTGGTTGTCGCCACGGATCAGGTCGCGGCATGCATTGAGGCGATCACCAATGCGGCGCGTACCGGTAAGATCGGTGACGGTAAGATTTTCGTCTCTCCGGTAGAGCGTGTGATCCGTATTCGTACCGGGGAAGAGAACGAGGCGGCTATCTGAGCCATTCTTGTACTGGTCCGGCGCTCGATGCTACGAGCCACGCCGGCTGGATCCTACCGCCAGCCCCGTCGCGCACGGGGCCTAGTGTAGTGTCCTATACAAATCATACAGTTAGACGAGGCATATCCTGAGGTGGAACTTAAATCGTCTACCTCGCCCTGCGGGAAGCCACTCAAGCCACGATTGCCGCGTTGCAGCCCTTGGAAAGGGAATAGCCATTCCCTGCGGGGTGTGCCCCGAAGGAAATGTCCTTGGGGTACGCCTTGCACTCGCGGCTTGAGTGGCTTTCTAAATGCACGATTTATATAGGACACCACACTAGATGCGACAGGAAGGACCTTGTCCAGGTCAGTGCAGTTCAAACTTTGGACATGAGCGTAGGTCGGGTTACGCTGTGCTAACCCGACCGGTGCCTTGAATTATCTGTCTGGCGGGATGCCGTCAGTATCCGGTTTTAAGGAAAAGGATGGGGCGTTTGGTGAATCATCTGCATCAGCCCCCATTCCCGCATTCCCGAGTCCATGGCATTCGGCTCAGCGATTATTCGGTTTCCGGCGTTTGGGGTTTGCTCAACCGGCCGTTTTCCAGGTTAAGCGCAAGCACCCGTTCCGCGTCCTTGGCCAGTTCGGTCAGCCCGAGCCGGGTGTAGGCATCAATCATGATCTCCAGGGCCTCCTCGACCGAATCGGTGCGCTGAAACTGGGTGACCACCCGGTTGGCCCGGTTTGCGGCCGCCAGATAAGCCCCGCGTCTCATGTAGTAACGGGCAATGTGGATCTGGTACTTCGACAGATTGTTTCTCAGATAGAGCATGCGCTGATAGGCGTCCGCCGCATACTTACTGTCCGGGTATCGCCTCACGAGTTCCGAAAAGTCGTTGAATGAGTTGAGCGCCGCACCGGCATCCCGCTCCGAGGGGTCTGTGGGGAGAATCAGGCTGAGCAGGCTTTGGTTGCGGTTGTAATTCGCCAATCCCTTCATGTAATAGGCATAATCGACGAACGGGCTCTGCGGATTGAGTTTGATGAAACGGTCCGCCGCGGCGATCGCAGAATCGGGCTCCCCATTTTTGTAGTGGGCGTAGATAATGTCCATCTGCGCCTGATTGGCATACCGGCCGAAGGGGTAGCGCGCCTGCAGGCCATTGAAGTGTTTGATGGCGGTGTCGTAGTCACCGTCCTGCATTGCCGATTGGGCTTCCGAGTAGAACTGGCTGGCGCTCCAGTCCTTGGTGGGGTCCACCTGCTCCGGCATGGAACAACCCGTGAGAACCGCCAACAGCAGAATGGTAGGTAAGGCTTTTAAGAACATGACACCCGTCGATGATGAAACAGTGGATGCGAAAGTATAACGAAAACCCGCGGCCTGGGCATCGTCGCGCTGAACGGCTTCAGGCGGTTCGATGATGTCCGATCCCGATATCCCGGTTGAAGTTCCGTTGCGGACCCTCGAGGTGTCTGAGGCACAGGCGGGCCAACGGGTCGATCAGGTGCTTTCAGCGGGCTTCCCCGAGTATTCCCGCAGCCGGTTGCAGCAATGGATCAAACAGGGTCGTGTGCTGCTGCGTGGTCAGGCCTGTCGCCCCAAGGACCGGGTCAAGGGGGGCGAATCCCTGAGTCTGCAGCCGCTGGCGGAGCCCTGCGGCGAGGACCGGCCGGAAACGATGGATCTGGATCTGGTCTATGAGGATGAAAGTCTCATCGTGGTGAACAAGCCGGCGGGACTGGTGGTGCATCCGGCGGCCGGTAACCTGAGCGGTACCCTGCTCAACGGACTCCTGGCGCATGCCCCGGAGCTGCAGAGCATACCCCGGGCGGGCATAGTCCATCGTCTCGACAAGGATACCAGCGGCCTGCTGGTGGTGGCCCGCACTCTGGAGGCCCATAGCGCCCTGGTGCGTCAGCTGCAGGCCCGCACCGTAAAGCGTGAATATCGTGCGATTGTCCAGGGGGTGTTGATCTCCGGGGGATCGGTCGACGAACCCATCGGCCGCCATCCGGTCAACCGCCTGCGCATGGCGGTCGTACCTCAGGGTAAGGCGGCGGTCACCCACTACCGGGTGTTGCAGCGCTTCCGAGCGCACACCGATCTGCAGGTCCGGCTGGAGACCGGGCGCACCCACCAGATCCGGGTGCACATGAGTCACATTCATCATCCTCTGCTGGGCGACCCACTCTACGGCGGGCGACTGAAACTGCCGCAAGGCGCAGGCGCTGGACTGCAACAGGTGCTGCAGAACTTCAATCGCCAGGCCTTGCATGCCGCCCGACTGGGACTGCAGCACCCGTTGAGCGGTGAGCTGGTGAGCTGGGAAGCCCCGCTGCCCCAGGACATGCAGACCCTGCTGGAGATACTCGCCCGGGATGCCGCTGATGCCGCCTGAACTGCTCTATCCGGATTGGCCGGCTTCCCCCCGGGTGCATGCGGTGATGACCACCCGGAGGGGCGGGGTAAGTCAGGGCGTCTACGCCAGTCTCAACCTGGGGGACCACGTGGGTGATGACATTCGGAACGTGCAACGCAACCGGCAGCGCCTGACGGCCGCGGCCGGACTGCCTGCCGAGCCGGTCTGGCTGAAACAAGTGCACGGCTGCGAGGTGGTGGATGCCCGCGAGGCGGGTTGCGAGGCGGATGCCTCGTTTACCGACCGTGACGGGGTGGTCTGCGCTGTGCTGACGGCCGACTGTCTTCCCCTGCTGCTGAGCGACCGCTCGGGGCAGGCGGTGAGCGCGGTGCATGCGGGTTGGCGGGGGCTCGCCGCCGGGGTGATCGAACAGGCGGTGTCCCGCTTCGAAGCGCCCGCCGCTTCCCTGCTTGCGTGGATGGGACCGGCCATCGGGCCGGCGGCCTTCGAGGTGGGCGATGAGGTCCGGCAGGCATTCATCGACCTTGAATCGGAGGATGCACGGGCTTTTCAGCCCGCAAAACCCGGGTATTGGCGGGCCGATCTCTACCGGCTGGCCCGATGGCGCCTGACCCGGGCCGGTGTGGGGTTCATCGGCGGCGGCGATTACTGTACAGTGACCGACCGCGAGCGATTCTTCTCCTACCGGCGCGACGGTGTGACCGGGCGGATGGCGTCCCTGATCTGGCTTGGGGATCCAGTCTCTCGAGAGTCCTGATGGAGATAAGGTAATCCGTATGCGACCTGGAACAGGCTTCGCGGTGTGAACAACTGAGGTGAACAATGAATTGGCAAATGTTGACTCTGGTGGGTGAAGATCAGCCCGGCATCGTCGCCCAGGTGACCGACGCACTGTACCGCGGAGGCATCACCCTGGGTGAGACTTCGATGATCCGTCTGGGCGGCAATTTCACCATCATGATGATGGTCGGCAGTCAGGGAGAGGAGGCTGGACTGCGCGGGATACTCGATCCGGTGGCGCAGCATCTGGGCTTGCGATATCACCTGGACGCCATGCAGGGCGGTTTGCATCAGCACCGGGTTCCGAACTTCCAGGTACGGGTCAACGGCGCGGATCGGGCCGGCATCGTGGCGAATGTCACCGGAGCCCTGGCGGCGTGTGGATTCAATATCCTGGAACTCGAATCCGACGTGGTGGGGAGCGCCGACAAACCGGTCTACATCATGACCATCCAAGGTTATGCGGACACCACCCTGGAAACCCTCGAATCGGCCCTCGCTGCCCTGGAAAACCAGGGGATCGATGTCCACGTATCCTCCATCGAGACCCTCATTGGCTGAGGTCTCCTAACACGGACCCGATAGATCCCGAGTCATGGCTATTTTGGAAATCCTCACACTGCCGGATCCACGTCTCAAAGAGGTTGCGGAAGAGGTCAGCGTTTTCGATGAGGAACTGCTGGCATTCATCGACGACCTGGAGGAGACCCGCCAGGCGGGTCCCGCCGCGGTGGGCATCGCCGCGCCCCAGGTGGGACGCGCTCAGAGAATCATCATCCTCGACTGTTCCACGACCCGCAAACCGGTGCCGAACCATGGTCACCTGATCCTGGTGAATCCGGAAATCACCGAATGGGACGGTTTCGAACTGGGACGCGAGGGGTGTCTCTCCGTTCCGGACTACACCGGCAACGTGATCCGCGCGGAACGCATTAAGCTGCGGGCCCAGAGCCCCGCCGGCGAGCGGCTGGAGTTCTCCATGGAGGGCTTCGAGGCCCGGGCGCTGCAGCATGAAGTGGATCATTTGGATGGCCTGCTGTTCGTTGATCGGCTGGTGAGCCGGCGTACCGACCTGTTTCAGCGCAAGGTCTACAGTAAGGGAAAAAAATAGCCTTCCGACACGGTTCGCCGCCCGCTGCAATGGATCCCACGACATGACAAGCCTCCCCACGGTAACTCTGTTGATACTGCTGGCGGCGGCTCTGTTGCTGTGGTTGGAGCGGACCTGCCGGTCTGCCCAGGGGGCGGACTGGGGCGGGTTCTGGCTGAACCGGCTGGACGGTCTCAATCGGCTCTACTGCCGGCATTTTCAGCATCTGCCTCCGCTTAGCCTGCCGTTACCGGAGTCCGGTGCGGCGATCGTCGTCTCTAATCACATCTCCGGTCTGGATCCCTTGTTGATGATCGCCGCCAGTCGCCGTCCCCTGCGTTTCATGATCGCCCGCGAGCAGTATGAGCGCTTCGGTCTGCGCTGGCTGTTCCATGCAGTGGGCTGCATCCCGGTGGATCGTGCCACCAATCCCGAGAAGGCGATGCGCCAGGCCTTCAAGGCCCTGCGGGACGGTGAGGTGGTGGCCCTGTTTCCCCATGGCAAGATTCATCTGGACACGGATCCCCCAAGAAAAATCAAGGCCGGGGCCGCGCGTCTCGCCTGTATCACCGGGTCGCCTCTGGTGCCGATTAGGATCCGTGGGGTGCGTGCTCAGGGGCATATCTTCAAACCCCTGATCCTGCGTGGCGCGGCGGTGATCGAGGTGCTGCCGGTGGTCGAATCCTGGGCCGGTGATTCCGCGGCGCTGAATCAGCGGATTCAGGGTCTGCTCGATGGTGTGTCGGAGTACCGTAAACAGGGGCGTTAGTGTGGTTTCCGATCTCTTGAGCAAGTATCATGGCGCCCAGTTTTTTTCTTGCTTGTTAAGGATTGATAATGAAAGTAACAGTATTTGGGTCGGGTTACGTGGGGCTGGTAACCGGCGCCTGTCTTGCCGAAGTGGGTAACGACGTGGTCTGCATGGATGTTGACAGCCGTAAGATCGACATGCTCAACCAGGGTGAAATCCCCATCTATGAACCGGGCCTCGAGGACATGGTGATGCGCAACGCCAAGGCCGGACGGTTGAGTTTCACCACCGATGTGGAGCATGCGGTGTCCCACGGACTGTTCCAGTTCATTGCGGTGGGTACCCCGCCGGATGAGGATGGCTCCGCGGATCTGCAGTATGTTTTGGCGGTGGCCGAATCGATCGCCTCCCACATGCAGGAGTACCGGGTGGTGGTGGACAAGTCCACGGTGCCGGTGGGTACTGCGGACAAGGTGCGTGATCGGATCAGCCAGACCCTGGAAGCCCTGGGTAAGCAGGTGGAGTTCGACGTGGTGTCCAACCCGGAATTCCTCAAGGAGGGCGCGGCCCTCGACGATTTCATGAAGCCGGACCGGATCATCATCGGTACCGACAACCCCCGCACCACCGAATTGCTGCGCGCCCTCTATGCCCCGTTCAACCGCAATCACGATCGTCTGGTCGCCATGGACATTCGCTCCGCCGAACTGACCAAGTACGCGGCCAACGCGATCCTCGCCACCAAGATCAGCTTCATGAACGAACTGTCCAACCTGGCGGAACGCCTGGGGGCCGACATCGAGGAGGTGCGCCGGGGTATCGGTGCGGACCGGCGCATCGGTTATTACTTTATCTACCCCGGTTGCGGCTACGGTGGCTCCTGTTTTCCCAAGGACGTGAAGGCCCTGGAGCGCACCGCCCGGGAAGTGGGCTACAACGCGGAACTGCTCAGCGCGGTGGAAGCGGTCAACTACCGGCAGAAGCAGGTGCTGTTCGACAAGATTCAGCGCCACTACGGGGGCGACGTCAAGGGCAAGACCTTTGCCCTATGGGGCCTCTCCTTCAAGCCCAACACCGACGACATGCGCGAGGCCTCGAGCCGGGTGCTGATGGAAGCCTTGTGGGCCGCCGGCGCCAAGGTCCGGGCCTATGACCCGGAAGCCATGGAGGAGTGTCAGAGGATCTACGGCGAACGCGACGACCTGGTCTACTGCGAAGATCAGGATGACACCCTGCAAGGCGCGGACGCCCTGATCGTGGTCACGGAATGGCAGGTGTTCCGCAGTCCCGATTTCGATCATCTCAAGCAGGCTCTGAGCGCCCCGGTGATCTTCGACGGCCGTAACATCTACGATCCGGCCCGGCTCAAGGCGGCGGGTTTCAGTTACTACGCCATCGGTCGGGGCGACTGATCCCCGGGCTCAACGGTCACGCATCCGGGAGTGGATCCACTCGGGTGCGTGAGATTCACACATTCCCTTATCCACTACCTCACAGGTTTCCTGATTGATGTCCATTTCCCGTCGTATTGCCGAAGAGCTACAGGTTCGCGTTCCCCAGGTCGATGCCACCATCGGGCTGTTGGATGAGGGGGCCACGGTCCCGTTCATCGCCCGTTATCGAAAAGAAGTGACCGGAGGCCTGGACGATACCCAACTGCGTAACCTGAGCGAACGGCTGATCTACCTGCGCGAACTCGAAGAGCGTCGGGAGACGGTGCTCAAATCCATCGATGAGCAGGGCAAACTGGACGAGGCGCTGAAAGGCGCGATCCTGGCGGCGGATACCAAGACCCGCCTCGAGGATCTCTACCTGCCCTACAAACCCAAACGCCGCACCAAGGCGCAGATCGCCCGGGAGGCAGGTTTGGAACCCCTGGCGCAAAGCCTGTTCGAGGATCCTGCCCAGGATCCCCAGCAGACTGCGGCAGCCTATGTGGACGCGGACAAGGGGGTGGCGGATGCCGAAGCGGCCCTGGAAGGGGCGCGTCAGATCCTCATGGAACGTTTCGCCGAGGATGCGGAGCTGGTGGGCAGCCTGCGCGAATACCTGTGGGAACAGGGACTGCTGGTCTCGAAGGTGATCCCGGGCAAGGAGCAGGAGGGGAAGAAGTTCTCCGACTACTTCGATGTCTCAGAGGCCCTGCAGCGGATTCCTTCCCACCGGGCGCTGGCCATGTTCCGGGGCCGTCAGGAGGGCATTCTGACCCTCGACATCGTGCTGCCCGGTGAAGAGGATCTGAAACCCACCGATTCCGGTATCGCGGAGGGCATGATCGCCAGCCATTTCCGGATCCTCAACCAGGGTCGCGCAGCGGATGCCTGGCTGCAGGGTGTGGTGCGCTGGGCCTGGCGGATCAAGATCCTCACCCATCTGGATACCCATCTCAAAACCCGCCTGCGGGAGGCCGCGGAGCAGGAGGCGATCCAGGTCTTCGCGCGCAATCTGCATGACCTGCTGCTGGCCGCGCCGGCCGGACCGCGGACCACCATCGGCCTCGATCCGGGGCTGCGCACCGGGGTCAAGGTGGCGGTGGTGGACCAGACCGGCAAGCTGCTGGAGACCGCGACCATCTACCCCCATGCACCGAAAAAGCACTGGCAGGAATCGATCGGTCTGCTCGCCGACCTGGCGCGGCGTCATCAGGCGCAACTGATCAGTATCGGCAATGGCACCGCCTCCCGGGAAACCGACAAACTGGCCGCGGACCTGATTCGTCAGTTCCCCCAGCTGGGGCTGACCAAGGTCATGGTCAGCGAGGCGGGGGCCTCGGTTTACTCCGCCTCGGCCTTCGCCGCGGATGAATTTCCGGACCTGGATGTTTCATTGCGTGGGGCGGTCTCCATCGCCCGACGGTTGCAGGACCCGCTGGCGGAACTGGTGAAGATCGACCCGAAATCGATCGGTGTGGGGCAGTACCAGCACGATGTCTCCCAGGTGAAACTGGCGCGTCAGCTCGATGCGGTGGTGGAGGATTGCGTCAACGGGGTTGGGGTGGATATCAACATGGCCTCGGTGCCGCTGCTGCAGCGGGTGGCCGGGCTGTCCTCCGGTCTGGCGGCGAATATCGTCAAATACCGGGAGGAGCATGGCCGTTTCCATAACCGCAGGCAGATCCTCGAGGTGCCGAGACTGGGGGCTAAGGCCTTCGAACAGTGTGCCGGGTTTCTGCGCATCATGAACGGGGACAATCCCCTGGATGCCTCCGCGGTCCACCCGGAGGCCTACCCGGTGGTGGAGCGCATTCTTGCCAAAACCGGTCGCCCGATGACCCAGCTGATCGGCGATACCCCGTTTCTCAACACCCTGGCGGCGAACGACTATACGGATGAACAGTTCGGTCTGCCCACGGTGCGTGACATCATCCGCGAGCTGGACAAGCCGGGCCGCGACCCGCGTCCGGAGTTCAAGACCGCCAGTTTCAAGGAGGGGGTCGAGACCCTGGAGGACCTGCAGAACGGCATGATCCTCGAAGGAGTGGTGACCAACGTCACCAACTTCGGCGCCTTCGTGGATATCGGGGTTCACCAGGACGGCCTGGTGCACATCTCCGCTCTCGCGGACCGCTTCGTCAAGGATCCCCACGATGTGGTCAAGGCGGGGGATCTGGTCAAGGTCAAAGTGATGGAGGTGGATATTCCCCGTCGGCGGATCGGTCTGAGCATGCGGCTCAACGAGCAGGCCTCCGCCCAATCCCGGGATGGGCAGGAACGACGGGGCGCCGAGCACCGCGCAGCGGACAGATCCCGCAAGCCTGAGCGTAAACCCAAATCCCAGCCGCCCACGGGGGCCATGGCCGCCGCTTTCGCCAAGTTGGCCAAAGGCTAGAAGCGCGACGCTTCCTGGTCCTGCCTGCGAGCTTAACCTGATGTTCAGCGCGCCAGCAGCAGGGCGGCGATGAAACTCAGGTTGGCAATCGGGAACTCGCTATGCTCAGACAGCTTGCCCTGGAGTTTCGGAGGGTTGTTCCCGGGTTCCGCTTTGCTGCACCCGGGCTACGGCCACACGGGAATCTCAAGAGGAGCGAGCGTCACCTGTAGCCCGGGTGAAACGAAGTGGAACCCGGGATCCGGCAGAATGCGAAAGCACTGACATCAGTGTGACAACCATTTCATGAGGTCATTTAGACAATAGAAGGATCGAAACCACGGCGCAAACTATGGCAGTGATTTTTTGACCGCTAAGACGCTCCCAGCCCAGCAGCAGCGAGAAGAGCAGGGCGGCGATGAAACTCAGGTTGGCGATCGGGATCACCAGGCTGGCATCCCCCAGGGCCATGGCCATTACCAGGAAATTTACGATCAATGTGACCAGCACCCCGGAGACCAGACCGTACAGGAGGGGTTTGGTGTGTGGGTGGAAGCCCTCTTCACGGATCAAGGCATAGATCGCTCCACCGACGATCCAGCAGCATGCGGCGATCAGCAGCAGTCGTTCCCCGTCCGCGCCCTGGTTCAAACCCGCCTTGGTCAATACTCCGTAGACCGCCCGCAGCAGCGAGGCCAGGATGGCCACGGCGAGGAAACGTTGGAACAGCCGGTCATGGGACTGCATCCGACCAGTCTGCAGCAACAACAGCACCGCGAGCATACCCAGGGCGATACCCGTGGCCTGCAGCAGGCTCAGGGACTCCCTCAGGAACCACACCGACATCACCACCACCCCGAGGGTGTTGAGGCGATAGAGGGTGGAGCCGAGGCTCACCTCGATATGCGCCAGGCTCTCGATCAACAGCAGATTCGACAGGGTCAGCGCCACCCCGGCGCCCAGGCCATACAGCAGGTCGTTTGCAGTGAACCCCGCCCAGCCGCCCCCGGGCGGGCTGAACCCCAGTTGCAGTCCCGCCCAGACTACGCCGATGAGGGCGATCACGGTACCTCGGGATCGGGCCTTGATCGCATAGCGCTTGAATACCAGGTCATTGAGACCGGCGAAGAACAGGCTCAGCAGGGCATACAGGATGGCGGGATTCATCGGGCCTACACTGGCATGCCTCGCCGGTGGTTGTCCATCAATCTGGGGTAAAGTCTCCGGGGCGCGTGGGCCGTATTACTGGCCCGCTTCAGCGGTCCTCTGTCCTGGGTGATGCCGGCCCTGGCCGGGGTGTTTCGTCTCGATTACGCGGCGTTCACCCGCTTCAATGCCCTGGGCGTGGCGCTGGGCATCGGTCAGTTCATCCTGATCGGTTACTTTTTCGGCCGCCACCTGCCGGAACTGCTTGCAATGATGGGGCGTTTCGGTGGGTGGGGTGTTGTGTCTGGGGTTGCTGCTGTGGGGTTGGCGGATTCATGCCGCCACCCGTCACCCGCAGCAGTCCGGGTGACGGGTGAGGCGCCGATCAGAGGGTCTGATCGATGAGGATCACCACGCTGGTGGCGTTCAGTCCGGCGGCGCTGCAGCTGCCGTTAACGGTGACGCTCTGGCCCGCTTCCAGGTCCCCGCCGGGGGTCACTTCCACCTGATCCGCGGTGGTGGTGACGGTGGTGTAGACGGTCTCGGTCGAAGTGGTCACCGCAACATCCCCGCTGATCTCACAGGGGGTGGTGCCTGCTTCGGGTACGAGGATGAAGCCGCCTGTGCTGAGCGATCCGATCTCGCCGCTGGCCGCGATCTGGTTAAGCTGGTCGGGATCGATGATCACCAGCGCGGCCTTCACCACGCTGTCCGACTCCGCCACCCCGTCCAGGGTCAGGTTCAGAGGCGCCTGGATCGCGGTCTCATCGAGCACCTCGCCCAGGTTGCTGAGGATCCGGGTGCCGTTGTAGCCCTGGGGGTTCTGCAGATTGACCAGCAGAGGCGAGGCCCCATCCTGGAGGGTGAACTGGGAATCGCTGGCGCTAACGGTGACCGTTCCCGCGTAGCTGCCGAAGGTCCCGGTTTCCACGGCCAGGGTGTCCAGGGTCATGCGCGGACGGTGATCCACCACCACCAGACCCTGGTCATCCACCAGCACCCAACCGCTAGGAATGTAGAGGTCCGCATCGCTGCAGTCCTGGTCATCGCCGTTGGTCTGGGAGCCGGGTTCCACCCCAGGCTCCCACAGACGGCAGAATCCGCTGCCGGGCCAGGCCTCCTCCGGCACATCCACCGGGGTCAGTTGTACCGGCTGGCTGCTGGTGAGGCCCACCGCAGTGGCCGAGGTGCCCCGGAGTTCCGGCAGCAGCAGATCGCTCAGAGGTTGCGCATCGCCCTGCTCGGTCAGGTTGTCGAAATAGGCGCTGTCCGGACCCAGCTGCAGGGTGATGCAGTCGGCTGCGTCGAGCTGGGCATTGGGCAGGGTGTCGCACAGCAGCAGGGTCTGCGCGGCGGTATCGGTGTCACGGATCACCCCTTCCATGCGCACCAGCTTGGCGGCGAATTCCGCATCGATCACATCGATGAAGACCACCGGACGGAAGTTGTAACGGGTGCGGTTTCCGGTGCGCACCACATGGATGGAATTGCCCGCATCCAGGTCGATCTGTACGGTGATGGGGGAACCTTCGGCGACGGTGAAGCAGCCCCGGGCGAGCAGGTCGATTTTGCCGTTGCCCGGCAGGTTCGGGTATTCACTGGAGCTGTCCTCGGCCAGCACCAGCTCCAGGCCGTCCGGCTGGCTCAGGGTGAGACGAATCTTGCAGTAGCTGCCCGCCGGCACATCGTCACGGTAGGCAAAGGGCATCGCCTCGTTGCGCAGGGAGAGCAGGTCGATGGTCTGAGTCGGTCCCTCGAACAGGGGAACCCGGTTCTCATCGCCGCCGATCAGTTCGATGCGCTCGATCGAGGCGTTGATGGCGGAGAACAGCTCGAGGTCCGCCGGGGCATCGGTCAGCATCACGCTCACCGAGCCGGTGTTGTCGCTCTGTGTGGTGGTCGAGCCTCCGCCGCTGTCGTCGGTCGATGAAGATGACGAGGAGCTTCCTCCGCCACAGGCGGTCAGCAGGGTGGCGAGGGCGAGGCAGGACAACAGGCCGCGGAATTTGAAGTGTGATTGAAACATGGTAATTTTTTCCCAAAAACACGAACCGATGCATTGGATATATCACAATCCCGTCGTGGGGGGTAATCAATCGCGGACTCTTAAGGGTTGAATGCCAAGTGAATCACAAATGAGAGGACTCAAGTGTTGAGTTGTTAGTTTTGAGTTGAGGTGTTCGCTGCGCTCACGGTTTTTTCTCGTTTCCACGCTCCGCGTGGGAATGAATACCTAAGCCATGTTGTATTGCCGGATCTGATAGGGGCGTCAAAGCCCAGTCTGCATTCCCACGCAGAGCGTGGGAACGAGGGGACAGATTTCCAGGGAGTGGTGAAATCCAATAAACCGTGAGCGCAGCGAACACCTCAACTAAAAACTAAGAACTCAAAACTCAAAACTAAAAAATCCACCGCGGGTGCCTCAAGCATTAGATCAGTGGGAGACGTATACTGCAGGCTATGGACAAGCGTAAATTGATTCCCATCGTTCTACTCGTCGGCGTGGCTGCAGCAGCCGGTTGGTTGTGGAAGCAGAACCACACCGCGGAGCAGGACGGCTCGCAGCTTCGGGTCTACGGCAACATCGATGTCAGGCTCGTGAATCTCTCCTTCGAAGCCAGCGGCCGGATCGCTACACTCACGGTCAATGAAGGGGCGCGGGTCAAGCAGGGCGATCTGCTGGCCCGGCTCGATCAGCAGCGCTCCGAACTGGCCCGCGATGCCGCTCAGGCCCAGGTGCGAGCCCAGCAGGAGGTACTGCGCGAGATGGAGGCGGGGACCCGTCCGGAGGAGATTCGCAAGCTGGAGGCGGAGCTGGCGGCGGCGCATACCCAGGCGAATAACCTGGATCGCAGCTTTCAGCGAATCCGCGATCTTGAGAAACGCAGCCTGGCCTCCGCCCAGCAGTCGGAGGATGCGCGTACCGCGGCGGAAGCGGCTCGGGACAACGTGCGGGCAGTGGAGGCGAGCCTGGCCCTGGCCCAGGCGGGGCCAAGGGAGGAGCAGATCGCCGCCGCCCGGGCAACCCTGGCGGCCTTGCAGGCAGAGGCGGCCCTGGCGGAGCGTAACCTCAAGGACACCGAGCTCTATGCCCCGGCGGACGGCATCATTCAGAGCCGTATCCTGGAGCCCGGCGACATGGCCTCCCCGGAACGTCCGCTCCTGACCTTGGCGCTTACCCAGCCGTTATGGGCGCGAGTCTACCTGCCGGAGCCCCATCTCGGACAGGTCCGCGCCGGGATGAGCGCCACCCTCAGTAGCGACAGTTTTCCGGGCCGGGAATACCCGGGCTGGATCGGCTATATCTCACCCAGTGCGGAGTTCACCCCCAAATCGGTGCAGACCGAGGATACCCGGACCGACCTGGTCTACCAGGCCCGGGTGTTCGTCTGCGATCCCCGGGAGGAGCTGCGGCTCGGCATGCCGGTCACCGTAACGCTTGACCTAACGGGTGACACAGGCCCGCGCCCGGACTGTAAAGCCCCGGACACGCCATGACCCAGGCGGTGCTGACCGCCTCCGGACTGAGCAAGGGGTTCCGGGTCGGAGGCCGTGAGGTCAGGGCTCTGAACCGGGTCAGTCTTAACATAAGACCCGGAGAGGTGACCGGCCTGATCGGTCCCGACGGGGCCGGCAAGACCACCCTGATGCGGCTCGCGGCGGGGCTGTTGCTGGCGGATGCGGGGGATCTCTCGGTGGCGGGGGTGGACGTAATCCGTGAGCCGGAACAGGTGCATGCGCGGGTCGGTTACATGCCCCAGCGGTTCGGCCTGTATGAGGATCTCTCGGTACAGGAAAACCTGGATCTGTATGCCGACCTGCAGGGGGTGGCCCCCCAGGCTCGGACCGAACGCTACCGGGAACTGCTTGCGATGACCGGGCTGGCGCCTTATACCCGGCGCCTGGCCGGTCAGCTCTCCGGCGGTATGAAACAGAAACTCGGACTCGCCTGCACCCTGGTGCGCGCTCCGCAACTGTTGTTGCTCGACGAACCCACCGTTGGGGTGGATCCGGTATCCCGGCGGGAGCTGTGGGCCATCGTCTACCGTCTGGTGGACCAGGAGGGGATGAGCGTGCTGCTCTCCACGGCCTACCTGGACGAGGCGGAGCGCTGCGCCCGGGTGGTGCTGCTGCACAAGGGCGAAATCATCGGCCAGGGCACCCCGGCGAGCTTTTCCCAACCTCTGGAGGGGCGCACCTACCGGCTCTCGGTGCCGGACAGCGAGCGGCGCCAGTGGCAGTTCCGTCTTGCGGAACACCCCCAGGTGATCGATGCGACCCTGCAGGGAGACGGCCTGAGGCTGGTATTGCGGGAACCGGGTGGACTGCGGGCGGCGGACCTGGGGGTGGCCCCGGAGGATCTGGTCGCTGTGGCGCCCCGTTTCGAGGACGCCTTCATCACCCATCTGTCCGGGGGGCAGGAGACAACCGCCCGGCCCCCAGCCAGCGCCCCTCACCCGGCGGGCGAAGGCGACCCGATCCGGGTCGAAGGCCTGACCCGCCGCTTCGGCGATTTTATCGCGGTCAAGGATCTGAATTTCCGGGTGGGTTCCGGCGAGGTGTTCGGTCTGCTGGGGGCCAACGGGGCGGGCAAGACCACCACCTTTCGCATGCTTTGCGGCCTGCTCCCCGCTAGCAGCGGCCATCTCGAGGTGGCGGGCAAGGACCTGCGCAAGGCGCCGGCCCGGGCCCGCGCGCGGATTGGCTACATGTCGCAGAAGTTTTCCCTCTACGGCAATCTCACGGTGCAGCAGAACCTGGATTTTTTCGCCAAGGTCTACGGTCTTTCGGGGGAACGACGGCGCAATCGGGTGGCATGGGCTCTGCAATCCCTGGATCTGGCGGACTATGCGGGGACCGAGAGTTCCGACCTGCCGCTGGGCTACAAACAGCGCCTTGCCATGGCCTGCGCCATGATGCACGAGCCGGATATCCTGTTTCTCGACGAACCCACCTCCGGCATGGATCCCCTGGCGCGGCGGGAGTTCTGGGCGCGCATCAACCGCCTCGCCGAGGCCGGGGTGACCGTCCTGATCACCACCCATTTCATGGAGGAGGCGGAGTACTGCGACCGGCTCGCGATCATGGCCCTGGGGGAGTTCCTGGCCATGGGTACACCCCGGGAGATCAAGCACCAGCAGGGTGACGCGGAGAGCCTCGAGGCGGCGTTCCTGGCCCTGGTGGAGGGGAGGACCGCGGCATGAACCGGCGGGTGCGCGGCCTGATCCGCAAGGAGATCCTGCAGGTGCTGCGGGATCCGAGCAGCATCGCCATCGCCTTCCTGCTGCCCGCCGCCCTGCTGCTGCTGTTCGGTTACGGGGTCTCCATGGACGCCAAGGACCTGCGCCTGGGCATCGTCACCGAACAGGCCAGCGCCGAGGCGGCCAGTTTCACCGCTTCCTTTCAACACTCCAGCTATTTCCGGTCGCGGCTGTTCAGTACCCGGCAACAGGCCCAGAGCGCGCTCACGGCAAAACAGCTGGACGGGTTTCTGGTGCTGCCCGGGGATTTCGCGTCGCGTTTCAAGGGTGAGCGGAATGCCCCGATCCAGCTCATCGTCAACGGCGTGGACGCAAACACCGCACGGCTCATGGAGGGCTATGTGCGGGGCACCTGGGAGCGCTGGCTGGAGCGTGAGCTGGCCGCCCGGGCCCGCACCCTCTCCAAGCCGGTGGCGATGCAGCCACGGATCTGGTTCAACCCGGAGCTGCGCAGCCGCAACTACCTGGTGCCCGGACTGGTGGCGATCAACATGACCCTGGTCGGCGCACTGCTCACCGCCCTGGTGATGGCCCGGGAGTGGGAGCGGGGCACCCTGGAGGCCCTCATGGCCACCCCGGTGACCCTCAAGGAGCTGCTGATCGGCAAGATCCTGCCCTATTTCCTGCTCGGCATGGGGGGCATGGGAATCTCCGTGTCCATGGCCATCTGGTAGTTCGATGTGCCGCTGCGCGGTTCGCCCTGGCTGCTGCTGCTCTGTTCCGCCCTGTTCCTGCTGGTGGCCCTGGGCATGGGACTGCTGATCTCGGTGGTGGCCAAGAGTCAGTTCGTGGCCGGGATGATCGCCATCGTCACCACCTTCCTGCCCGCATTCCTGTTGTCCGGATTCCTCTTCGATATCGATTCCATGCCGCTGCCGGTGCAGGGCATCACGCATATCGTGGCGGCGCGCTATTTCATCGCCATCCTGCAATCCCTGTTCCTCGCCGGAGATGTCTGGTCGGTGATCCTGCCCAATGCCCTGGCGCTGTGCGTGATGGGTTTGATCTTTTTCGGCCTGGTGCGCAAGAAGCTGCACAAGCGCCTGGAGTGACCGGTCCATGCTGCAACGGATTCTGGCCCTGATCATCAAGGAGTTCCTGGCACTGCTGCGGGACCCCAAGAGCCGGGTCGTGACTTTCGTACCGCCGCTGATCCAGCTGGTGGTGTTCGGCTATGCCGCCTCCTACGACCTGAATCACGTGCCCTTCGCCCTGTTTGACCAGGACCGGGGGCAGGCGGCGCGGGAACTGGTGGCGGCATTCGACGGCTCACCCACCCTGGAGCTGACCCGGGTGATCCACAGCGAGGAGGAGATCGCCCCGCTGCTCGACGCCCGGGAGGTGATCCTGGTGCTGCGCATCGATCCCCGCTTTTCCGAAACGCTGCTGACCGGGGGCAGCACCCAGGTCCAGTTACTGCTCGACGGGCGCAACTCGAACACCGCCCAGGTGGCCCTCAACTACGCCAGCGAGATCGTCGCCGCATTCAACGAGCGCTGGAGCCGGGAACAGGGCGTCAGCGGTCCCCCGGCGCAACTGGTGATGCGCGCCGGGTTCAACCCCAACCTGGAGAGCAGCTGGTTCTTCATCCCCGGGGTGGTGGGGGTGTTGACCCTGGTGGTGACCCTGGTGGTGACGGCCCTGTCGGTGGCCCGGGAGCGGGAGCATGGCACCTTCGATCAGCTGCTGGTAACGCCCCTGCGCCCGTTGGAGATCCTCATCGGCAAGGCCGCGCCGGCGTTTGTCATCGGAGTGGTGGAGGCGAGCCTGGTGATCCTGATTGCGCATTTCTGGTTCCGGGTGCCGCTGATCGGGGAGTTGACCACCCTGTATGCCGGGATCGTGCTGTTCGTCCTCGCGGCGATCGGCATCGGCCTGATGATCTCCTCCCTGGCCGAGACCCTGCAGCAGGCGGTGCTGGGGGCCTTTCTGTTCATGGTGCCCGCGGTCATCCTGTCCGGTTTCGCCACTCCGATCGCCAATATGCCAGAGGCTGTGCAACTGCTCACCTATGGGGATCCGCTGCGGTATTTCCTGATCCTGTTGCGCGGGGTGTTCCTCGAGGGGACGCCGCTGGAGCTGCTGCTGGACCAGCTCTGGCCGCTTGTGGTGATTGCGCTGACGACCCTGGTCAGCGCCGGGTGGTTGTTTCGCCACCGGATCTATTAGTGTTAACAGACCCTATAGTGTTTCAGGCATGCCTGGGCTCCAATTTTCAGCCTTGATGTAGAGGGGTGTTGCGACTATTCTCCTTGTACTTTTCCCCAGAACCGTTACGGCCACTAGAACTCGTTCCGTATTTTCGAGGCGGTGGTCGCCAGGTTTGAAATATGCCTGCGACATCCTGGTTGGCGCCTGACGATGGATAACCGCAAATCCATGGCAGTGCGGGTGGTACAAGGAAACCCATGGAGATCTCCGTGAGCCGGTTCCGGAACACAACACCTCCGGGTCGAGATATAAAGCGCTCTGACCTCATAAATCCTACGGTTAGTACCGCGCAGTAACTGGATAGAATCACTGCTAATGCCAAGCTAACACCGCATTACCTACTTTGTACGAGGTTGCCGCCCATGGTGAAACAGAAACAAAGTGGCGGCGGGCAGGAAACCGCGCTACACAAACTTTACCGGCACAGTCAGTCGTTGCTGCGCCTCTCCCGCGCGCTTGAGCAGGCTAAAGACTACAACGAGGTGCTCCTGGCTGCTCGCCGTGAAGTATCGGAAACCCTCGGCTATCCCACCATCTGGGTCTTTCTCTTCTCCGAAGACCGCCGTTACGCCTATCCCCTTGCCGCGGATGGCGCCGCTGCGCAAACCATCATGCACGGTGACGAGGTCGCCCGATTAGTCATTCAGGGTGATCCGATGATGGAGGAGATTGCCAGCGCAAAAGATATTGTGGTGGTCGAGGATGCACGCACCGATCCACGTACCAACAAGGAGATCGTAGCCGCACAGGGTAACCGCACCATCATCAACGTACCTATCCTGTTTCTCGACCGGCACCTGGGCAGCTTTGGTACGGGCACCTTTGGCGATGAGGGGATACGGGTGCCGACAGATGCTGAAAGGGAATACCTTAAGGCGCTGGCAAGCAATCTGGCGATCACCCTGGACCGCATTCATCTGCTGCGCGAGCGCGAGCTGGCGGAAGAGGCGCTACGCAGCCAACGTGATCAATTAAGCAACGTCTATGCGACCAGTCCCGTCGGAATCACCATGATTGATCGTAACGGGCAGATTATCAATGCCAATCCCCAGGCGGAAAAGGTACTTGGACTGGAAAGAGAAGCGATACTGCAGCTTCAATACAATACCCCTGCCTGGAGGATTACCGGCCTTGATGGCTTACCGTTTCCTGATGACCAGCTACCCTTTGCGCGCGTCAAAGCGACCGGGCAACCGGTAAAAGATGTCCAACACACCATTCAATGGCCGGATGGACGGCAGGTGATTCTATCGATCAACGCGACGCCGTTATTTGATAAAACAGGGCGGTTCGATGGAATGGTCGCCTCGATTGAGGATATTACCGAACGGAAGGAATCTGAAAAAAGGCTGCAGGAAAGCGAACAGCAATATCGTAGCTTGGCGGAAAGTTCACCGGACAACATCGTTCGATACGATCGAGAGCGCCGCCTTGTCTACTACAACCCGGCGATGGCGCAAACCCTGCCTTTTGATGCAGAGAAATTACTCGGTAAAACACCGACTGAGGTTGGCTTCGGCGGTCTGGAGGCCAGCGCTGAATACGAAGGACACATCCGACGCGTTCTGGAAAGTGGTGAGTCAAGCGACCTTGAAATGGTCGTGGAGGGCCCCGATGGCAGGCCTCATACCCATCTCATTCGTTTCGCCGCTGAACGGGACGGCAATGGAATTATCACCCATGTACTTGCCATCGGTCGTGATGTAACTGAGCTTAAGCTGATTGACGATACCCTGCTTTTTATAGCGCAACACGGTTGGCGAACCGATGGTGATAACTTTTTCGATGCGCTGGTACAGTTTCTCGGCAAAAAGTTCGATGCCGATTACGTCATCGTCGACAAGCTGGGTGAAAGCGCCGACGTTGCAATGACTGTGGCTTTGTATGCCAAGGGTAAGATCGCCCCGAACATCACCTATGCCCTTAAAGATACCCCCTGCGAAAACGTCATTGGGCATAAACTCTGTTTCTATCCGCGCAACGTCCAGCAGCGCTTTCCGAAAGATTCCCTGTTGGCTGAAATGGGCGTGGAGAGTTATCTCGGTATCCCGCTATGGGATGCATTTGATCAACCTGTCGGTTTGATCGCCATCCTGGACGGCAAGCCGCTTCCTGAAGATACTCCGGCAGTCCAAGTGCTGCAGCTTGTCGCGACTCGTGCCGCGGCTGAATTACAGCGCGAACAAAGTGATCGCGCATTGCGCACCAGTGAGCAGCGTTTTCATGCAATATTCAATAACAGCTTCCAGCTTATCGGCCTGTTGTCGACCGATGGCACCTTGCTCGAAGCCAACCAGGCATCGCTGGAAGTGGTTGATGTCGATAAAGACGAGGTACTGGGTAAACCGTTTTGGGAAACGCCCTGGTGGAACCACTCGGTTGAACTGCAGCAACGACTACGCGATGCCACCCATAAAGCGGCGCAAGGAGAATTTGTGCGCTTTGAGGCGGAGCATCCGGGTCAGGACGGCAACATCCACTACATCGACTTCTCGCTCAAGCCGGTCACCGATACCGATGGCAGGGTCATCCAGCTGATTCCCGAAGGGCGCGACATTACCGATCGCAGACAGGCAGAGAATGCGCTGCGTACCAGTGAACATCGTTACCGCATCGCCCAGGCGATGGGCCATGTCGGCAACTGGGAGTACAACCTGCAAACCAGCTATTTCTGGGGATCGGATGAGGCCAAGCGCATCTACGGCTTCGACCCGGCGAAAGAGGACTTCTCCACCGATGAGGTCGAGCGCTGCATCCCTGACAGAGAACGGGTACACCAGGCGCTGATTGACCTGGTCGAAAAAGAGGAGCCGTATAACCTCGAGTTCGAAATCCATCCCAGGGATGGATCAGCACCGAGAACCATCACCTCTGTCGCCGAATTACAGCGCGACGAGCACGGCAATCCGCTGAAGGTCACCGGGGTCATTCAGGACGTCACCCAACTCAAACAAGCCGAAAAGGAGAGCCGCCAGCACGCCGAATTTCTCAGCAACATGGACCGGATTAACCGTGCTATTCAGGCAGCCAATGATCTGGATACCATGATGTCCACCGTGCTCGACCAGGTGCTGGATATATTCGACTGCGACCGCGCCTATCTGCTCTATCCCTGCGATCCCGCCGCTGCGACCTTTTCACTACCGATGGAACGCACTCGTACGGAATTTTCAGGCATCGGTACCACAGGTAGAGAGATATCGGTAGATTCCGAGGTCTCGGCGACGATGGCAATGCTACTGAACACCCCCGGCGTGCTGCAGTTCGGTCCTGGCACGGACCATCCTGTTCCAGCATCAACTTCCGAACGCTACGGCTTCAAATCATTCATGTCGACCGCACTGTTCCCGAAAGCGGGCAAGGCCTGGGAGTTCGGCATTCAGCAGTGCGCACACGCACGTATCTGGACCAGCGCGGAGGAACATCTGCTGGAGGAGATCGGCAGACGCCTGACCGACGGTCTGACCAGTCTGCTCATATTTCGCGATTTGCGCGACAGCGAAGCACGCTACCAGCGAATGTTCGACACCGCCAACGAGGGCATCTGGATCCAGGACGAAAATTTCGTCACCACCTTCGTCAATGAGCATATGGCCGCTATGCTTGGTTATACCGCTGAGGAACTGGTCGGGCACAAGGTCATCGAATTTATGTCCGAGCAGGATGCGGGCAATCATGTGTTCAAAATGGAGGAGCGAAGCAGGAATATTTCCGATGTCTATGAGCGGCGCATGCGCCACAAAAACGGCAGCACTGTCTGGTTGCTGATCTCGGCCTCGCCCGTATTCGATGGCGATCGTTTCGCTGGCTCCTTTGCCATGCTCACTGATATTACTGCGCGGAAGAATGCGGAGGAGAGGCTTGCGGCCAGCGAGCAACTGTTCCGTTCACTGGTTGAGCATTCCCCTGACTACATCATGCGCTACGACCGGGAACTGCACCGGGCTTATATCAATCCTGCACTGCAGAAGCTGTTTGCGATACCGGCAGAGCAGGCACTCGGCAACCCGCTCGAATCGACTTCGCCGCTGCTCGATACCGAGCGCTATATGGACCACATTAGGCGGGTGCTTGATAAAGCTGCCGAACTCTCCGATGAGCACACCTATCGCACCCCGGATGGTGATATCCGCTGGACCAGCTCACGTTTCATCCCCGAGTTCGATCCTGACGGCGAAGTGGCCGCTGTTATGGTCGTCTCCCACGACATCACCGCACTGAAACGGGCCGAACAGGAGCGACAGCTGCGTGCAGAACAACTGGCCAACATGGATCGGATAAATCGTGCCATACAGGGCAGCAACGATCTTGAGACCATGATGCGCAACGTGCTTGATGAGGTGTTGACTACTTTTGCATGTGATCGCGCCTTCCTGGTCTACCCTTGTGACCCGGATGCCAAATCCTGGTCCGTACCGATGGAGCGCACCCGTCCAGAGTATCCGGGTGCCGGGGTCATCAATGCAGAGATACCGATGGACCAGGATGTCTCGGCGACATTAGCGCTGTTATTGCGCAGTGACGGCGTTATCAGATTCGGTCCGGGAACCGATCATCCCCTGCCGAAAGAAGTTTCGCAACACTTCGGCTTTAAGTCGTTCATGTCAATTGCTCTCCACCCCAAGGTTGGCAGAGCCTGGCAATTCGGTATTCATCAGTGCTCACACGATCGCGTATGGACCGATGTAGAAGTTGAAATGCTGGAAGAGATCGGTCGTCGCATCACAGACGGCCTTACCAGCCTGCTAGTGCTGCGCGATATGCGCGAAAGCGAGCGCAAACTTATTGAAGCGCAGCGCCTCGCTCATACAGGCAGTTGGGAACTTGACCTGATCGGGAATGTGCTGGCCTGGTCGGATGAGACTTTTCGTATCTTCGAAATTGACAAGGAAAAGTTCGGCGCCTCCTACGAAGCGTTCCTTGATGCGATCCATCCGGACGATCGGGAAGCGGTCAACAAGGCCTATACCGATTCACTCACCAGCAGAGAACCCTATAACATCATTCACCGCCTGTTGATGAAGGATGGGCGAATCAAATATGTCAATGAACGTTGTGAGACCTTCTATGATGCGGTTGGTAAGCCGCTGCGTTCGGTCGGCACGGTGCAGGATATCACTGAGCAGAAGCTCAGGGAGGCTGAGCTAAGCCGTTATCGCGATCATCTTGAAGAGACGGTAATGCAGCGCACCGAAGAGCTGCGCCTGGCTCGCGATGCGGCTGAAGCTGCCAACAAGGCAAAGAGTGCGTTCCTTGCCAACATGAGCCACGAGCTGCGTACACCGCTCAATGCCATCCTTGGTTTCTCCCAGATGATGCAACTGGATTCGCAACTGGATGCGAGTCAGCATGAAATCCTGAACATCATCAACACCAATGGCGAGCACCTGCTGAAGCTGATCAATGATGTATTGGAAATCGCCAAGATCGAGGCGGGTAAATTGCAACTTGAGAACGCTTCTTTCGACTTGCACGCACTGGTTCGCGAAGTGAGCGACACAATGCGACTGCGGGCCGAGCAAAAAGGATTACGGCTTGAGCTCGATCAGTCATCCGACTTTCCGCGATACATCAAAGGTGATGAGGCCCGCCTGCGCCAGATACTGGTCAACCTGTTAAGCAATGCGGTCAAGTTTACCGATACCGGTGGTGTCACCATTCGTCTCTATGTGAAGAGTAATGCCCGACATCATTTACTGATTGAAGTCGAGGATACCGGGCCGGGGATCAGCAAACAGAACCAGCGGCGCCTGTTCAAGCCTTTCGTCCAGCTGTTGGACAGTAAAATGCAGGGCGGCACCGGCCTGGGCCTTGCCATCGTGCGCCAGTTCGTGAAGTTGATGCAAGGTGATATATCGGTCAAAAGCAAGCCGGGCAAAGGGTCGCTGTTCCGCGTCGAGCTGCCGCTACATGAGGCCGACGCGACAGCGATGCTCCGTCTGAGTTGTGAAAGACGTGGAGAGGTGGCGGGTCTCGCACCTGGACAACGGTCTTACCGTATCCTCATTGCCGAAGATCAGCAGGACAACCAATTGCTGCTCACCCGGTTAATGACTGATCTTGGCTTGGAGGTGAAACTGGCGGAGAACGGCGAGGAGTGTGTTGAGCTTTTCAGCAAGTGGAATCCCGACCTGATCTGGATGGACCGGCGCATGCCGATCATGGACGGCGTGGCGGCAACCCGGCAGATACGGCAGTTGCCGGGTGGGGACAAGGTGAAGATCGTCGCCGTTACCGCCTCCGCTTTCCTGGAACAACAGGCGGATCTGCTTGAGGCGGGCATGGACGACTTCGTTAGCAAGCCTTACCGTTTCGGCGAGATCTACGGCAGCCTGGAAAAACACCTGGGACTGAGATTCTTCTATAGCGACGACTCCGCCGTGAAGGACAGAGCGCCCGCCAACCTGACCCCTGAAATGCTTGCCGGCATTGATGATACCTTGCGCACGGCACTCCGCGAGGCGCTGCTCACGCTGGACAGCGATCGCATCGTAGAGGTAATCAGCTTTATTGGTGAAATAGATAACAATCTGGCTCGTTCCCTGAAAGCCCTTGCCGACAATTTTGAATACCCGGTAATTCTGCAGGTGCTTGATCAGGCGGGAAATTAAGCACATATAGAAACCACCGCTGCGGGCAGAAATCAGGCCTTGTTTATACAAAAGAACCGGGAGTTCGATTATCCCAGTGTAATGTCCTGTGCTGCTTCAGGAAATCAGAAGCACCCAAATTTCCTGAAGTCATCGCAGGACAATGATGATATTCTACTCGGTGTCATAGTCTGTTTCGCAGTTTAGTCAAAATGTAAAAGACCGCTTCCAGATTCGGCATCGATCAGATACCGTAATAAGCACCGATCAAACACGGATGGCATGAAGCGGGAGAATTCTTCATTTTACCTCAGGGATAGGAGCATCATGTCCCCCATCGATTTTATTCTCTCGGGTTTGAGGCATTATCATCGTTCACTCAGACTGCTGTTGCTGCCGCTACTCCTTTGGAGCTCTGGAAACGCGCTGGCCCTACTGAACTATTCGCCTACCGACATCGACTTCGGTGAAGTCGATGTCGGTACAAGTGGTGTGTTGCGAACCGTCACCCTCTTCAACACATCAGACACCTATTTCGTTACCATTTACTCCGTTGCGGCCACGGGGGATTTTGTCGCGAATTCCACCTGTAGCACCTCCCTCGGACCCAATCAGAACTGTCAGGTCAGCGTTGTCTTTGCCCCCCAATCCTCGGGTAATCAGAACGGTGAACTCCTGATAACTGCCAACGACCCTGCGTTGGATAATCCTGACGTCCCCGTACCCCCCAACCCCCCACAATTTCGACAGGTCAACATCAGTGTGGCGCTGAGCGGCACGGGACTCGATGGCGAATTCTCGTCCTCGGTAACGGATGTCGATTTCGGCACCCTCTCGGTCAATAGCACCAGCCAGCCTGTCAGCGTACCCCTGACCAACAGCGGTAATGCCCCGATTACGATCGACGCCATCACCACCACCGCGCCGTTCGAAAACAGCCACAACTGCCCCGCCACTCTGGCCGCGGGCTCCAGCTGTACCGTTCAGGTCAGTGCATCCCCCACAATGGCAGGCGATCAAACCGGCGATCTGCGGATCCTGGGAGCCACCAACAGTGGTCAGATCGAACAGCTCATCCCACTTAGTGTCAGCGCCACCGCCCTGGAAACCTCGGTGTCCCCGGGATCGCTGAGCTTCCCGCAAACCGATATCGGAGTCAGCAGTGCCCCCCTGTCCGTGACATTGACCAATCTGAATGATGTTTCGATCGCGATCCACAGCATCGGCACCGAAGGGAATTTCTCACAGACCAACGATTGCGGAGTCCAGCTCACCGCAGGAGACCAGTGCACGATTACGGTGACCTTTACCCCCGAGTCTCCCGGTCCCCTCACCGGTCAACTCACCATCTCGACCGATGCCAACACCACGGGGGTTTCCCTTTCGGGCGCCGCAACGCCCTCAGTGGACTATGTGGCCAATCTGCTGCAGTCCTATGTCGGGGATGATCCCAGCGCGGCATCGACCAGCCGGATCATTGCGGCGGCCTGTCTGAGTGGGGAGATCACCCCACGCATGCAGGCAGACTGCGACGCCGTGGTCACGGCCGCCGCTCAGGGTGTTTCCAGTACGGGCTGGGCGCTCTACCAGATTACGCCGGAATCGGCGACCAAGGCCAATCAGACCACCCGCCAGGGCGGCGAAACCCAGACGCGAAATCTCGGCACCCGGATCAGTGCCTTGCGCGCCGGGATACGGGGCCTCTCTTTCCAAGGTCTGGATCTGAACATCAACAATGAGAATCTGCCGATCGGACGACTCGCCCAAGCCTATGAGAAACAGCGGAATCGGGGTGCCGGCGCCAGCGCGGATAACACGCTGCTTGAGAGCCGCCTCGGTGTCTTCCTTACCGGTGACATCACCTCCGGCAGCAAGGACCGGACCGATGTGGAGTCAGGGCTCGATTTCGACACCTACGGCATCACCCTGGGTGCCGATTATCGCGTCTCCGATCAGTTCATTCTCGGGGGCGCGGTCGGCTATATTGATACCAACACCACCGTCGATAACGATCTGGGCGAACTGGACACGACCGGCTACAGCGTCAGTCTGTATGGTACCTATTATGCGAAGCAGCAATACTTTGTCGACTTTTCACTCAGCTACGGTTCGAACAGCTTCGAACAGCGCCGCAACATTCAGTACCAACTGGACAACCTTGCGAACGTAAATCAGGAGATGTCGACGGACTACGACGGTAACCTGTTCAGCCTGTTCGTCGGCTCTGGTTACGATTTCCAGAGTGGGCCATGGACCTTCGGTCCCCGGGCAGATCTGGAGTACATCAAATCGGATGTGGACGGCTTTACCGAGAAGGCTTCGGATCCCAATGCGGATGGCGGGGGCTGGGTAACCCGGGTCGATGCCACGGATCAAAGCTGGTTGACAGTGAATTTCGGCGGTCGACTCGCCTACACCCAGAGCACCTCCTGGGGCGTGTTGATTCCCTACGCTCGGCTCGATTGGCTGCATGAGTTCAAGGATGACGCCCAGGTGATCAACGCCTATTTCGTCGATGATCCCAGCGGTAACACCATTCGCATCGAGACGGACGATCCGGATCGGGATTACCTGCGTCTGCGACTGGGCGCATCGGCCCAGCTCCAGCAAGGCACGGTATTCTTCCTCGACTACGGCACTCTGATGGCACACAGTGACTGGAGCTCGAATACTATCAACATCGGACTGCGGATGGAGTTCTGATGGGACGGCTGCTGGATCAGCATAGCACTTGGGAATATCGGCATGGGCATCCGTGCCGGTAGCCCGGGTGAAGCGCAGCGTAACCCGGGAGGTTCGAGTGGCTCCCTTCGGGCTTCGCCAACTTCTAACGGATTTACATTGAGCCAGATTAATTGTGCCTGATGACCTGCGCGGCAACAAAATGACAGGTCGCCTGTGGGTTGTTGCCTTGTCTCGTGCTCGTCTGAGCGAATTTCAACAGATTGATAAGTTAAAACTCTGATTTCGCCCAAGGTACCCGCACCCAAGGATCACCACCTAACTCGGCGCTGCTCCAGATCGCTTGATAGCCATTGGGATCGCCCAGTAGCGAGAGGTCATATTTACCTAAACTGTTATCGCCGACAACCTCGCTGGAACTCCATTCATTGCCTGTAAAGCGTCGTTCTATAAGCGTATTTACATCGTTACTATTCTTCTGTAACCAGGCAGCTAAAAATCCATCGCCATCGCCGGCGATCTGAAAGTCGGTGGTTTCCGATAAATTTGAAAGCACCGTACCCTCCAGCCAGTCCGAACCATCAAAGACTCTCGCGAATAAAGCGTAAGCAGTTCGTGAGTAGTCTGAGGTTTTTCCCCAGATAATGGCATATTTATCACCAGACGCCGTGACCAGATTATTGCCATCTGTCATATCAAACATGATGTCGTTATTGCCGGTGACATGACTTAAGTTAACAGCGCCTAGCCAGGACGTGCCATCGTAGATATTTGCGAACAAGGTAGATTGGTGGGCGGCGTCATAGCCCTGCTCTGAGATCCAAACAACGGCATAGCCGTTTCCATTTGTGGCGACTTGTGGGGATTGGCCAAATGCCAGATAGGATGTTTCGATGTTTCCAATCTGTATGGCGTCGCTCCACTCTCCAGAGTAAAGACTACTATGAACCATGCCTTCATCGAACCAGAAGATAGCGTAGTCCTGGCCATTGCTCGCCAATTGCGGAACATCCGGGTAGCCATTCCATACATCGATAACGCCTACAGACTGTAAATTGGTGGTCACGACTTGCCGGGTACCCCAAGTCAAACCATCAAAAATTGAGGAGTAAATATTCATGGCGCCATTATCATACTGTAGCCATGCACACATATAGTTACTGCCATTTGATTCAATTTGCGGATATCCAGAGTAGTTGTAACTGCCTTCCGCAATGGTGGCGGGTTCGTTCCAGCCGGCGCCATCAAAATAACGCGCGATCAGATTTACATTGGCCCAACCAACAGGATCGGCATACAGCAACATGTAGCTGTCGCCATCAGAGGCAAATGCTGCGTGGATGGGTTCAGGTGACTGATGAAGCAGGCTGATGCCTTGCGTGAGAGTTTCACTCCACTCATCCCTATTGAAACTAATCGCCTTTAACTGATAGTTCTCATCATAGGTCTGCTCCTCCCAGGCGATAACATAGCCACTGCCATTGGTAATGATATGTGGTTTGGATTGAGTTATTGAGTCTGACAGGATAACAGGCTGCCGCCACTGATCACCCTCCTTTAGGTTCGCGAAAAGCGCTTGATAGCCATTTCTGTCCTGGGACCATACGGCCAGGGTTGAACCATCTCCGGCGGCAATCAACTTGGTGTCGTAACTACTGCCGAGCCAATAGCTTCCTCCGCTTACCTGTTGCTTGCCTTGCCATTGGTTGCCGAGTGTCTGATTTGCGTAGGTAGAGATATCAACGCCATCATCACTAACCTGATGCCAGACAACCGAAATACCTCCTTGGGGACTGGCGGCAATCGCCGGATCACTGACAGCGCCCGAATCGTTTTCCAACACTTCCAGTTCACTCCAACCGTCGGAGGTATTGTAATTAACCGCTGCAATGCTGTCGTGGCCATCAAGATTCTGCTTCAGGGCAAAAACATAGATCCCGTCCTGGCCGGAAAATCCTCTGGGTGTTTCGAAATCGAGATCCTCATCCGCCTTTTCAAAAATGGATGCCAACGGATTTTGCGCGTTCTCCCATAACCCGTTCTGGTAAATACTGGCAAAGTACTCATAGTGGTATCCGCTTTCTTGTTCGGAATAGACGTAGCTGCTGCGCCACGCCAGGGCATACCCATGACCATCGGACACCAAAGTGGCTTGCAGGTTATTTAAACCGGAAACCACGGTCTGCTCTGTCCCCCAGTTTCCGTCGCCTAGGGAATCCACAAGAGTAATGATTCTCCAGCTATTTTCATAAGAGGATAGTACAACACAATATCCAGTACCATTGGATGCAAAATCCAGAACTTCTACTGCCTGATCCGTGATTTGATGGGCATTGCTCCAGCCCTCTGAAGCCGTATAGCGTCGATTCAGTATACTTATTGTGTTGGTTGTTTCCTTGGTCCAAACCAGGGAGTATCCCTCGCCATTACTTGCAATTCTGATTGCGCGCCCGCTACTGTAATCGGCTGAACCCAGTATCTCTTCTAACTCCTGCCAAGTCGATCCATCAAAAGATGCGCCCAGGAGGTGATCCCCCGTCGATTCCTTGCTAACCACCAGGTAACCAGTGCCATCGGAAACGGCATCTAACGATGATAAGGATCTGCTGTCAGAGGAATATATTTGCTGTGTATCACTCCATGATGCGCCATCCTGAGAAACCGAGACATTCCAATCGAAGCGGTTATTGCTGCTTGTCCAAGAGTGCCAGGACACCAGGTATCCTTGTGCACTGGATGCCAATCGAAAGGACTGGAGATAGGTAGAGCCATCGCCATTTGTGGTTTGGCGAGTTACCCATCCGCCATTATGAAACAGACTGTAGAAGAGTTTATACTCGGCATCCTCCCAAGCGACGGCAAATCCATTACTACTGGAAACCAATTGAGGATTAAAGGACCACCCGTCAATTGTTGTCACTGCCGCCAGTCTTTCTGCTGGAGACCAACTGCCCGAAACGTGATCGTAGTGAGCGTAGTAAATCCAGTGGCCCTTGCTGGCAACGGACCAAATGGCCATTCCATCGCCATTGCTATTGAAAACCACCTTGGGAGCGCTTGGCGTCGCTAATGTCCGGATGTCACTCACTTTAGAGATGGTTGGGTCCTGAACGGTGTCCGTATCGCCTGGATCCTCGGTTTCCCCCGGATCCTCTGTGTCACCGGGATCCTCGGTGTCGACGGGATCCTCTGTCTCAGTCGTTCCACTATCCTCAGGGGTTTCGACAATAGGGTCGGTCGACGAGGTATCGCTGTTCGAGTCGCCGCAGCCGGCAAGCACAAGCGCAAGAAACAACAGGGCGAGAGAGCATCTAATTAGTGAGGTCAAAGTAAACATCCTTGAATCGGTTGCAGTCACTCAAAATCCGTATTTTTCAAGCAGAGACCAAACTTTAGGGTTGCTTGGTCACTGCTCCAGTGGCGCCTGATTCTGGGCGTGCCGGCAGGCTGTTGAATTCTACTCAGACGGTACGGTCCGGCATTGAAATACGCTTTTTCAGCCCCAGCAGGGCATATTGGATTAGTGTTAACAGGCCCTAATCATGATCGTGAAAACCATGTACGGTTTCAAATGTTACACAGGAGCTTAGGCAACGGCAATATTTCCAGGTCGACAGGCGCCACTTCCCATGGCGCGGAGCGCCGATGTTGTGGGGTGTGCCAAGCCAAACTTTAAATAACGAACCGCGCCAAAGGGGTTGCACTGAATGCCGTTGCCGAGGTCGGCAAAGGGAAATGAAACTCACAGGGGAGAAAAGTCGCTCGCAGCTGCGAGATTGTCATCCCGAAAGCTGGGAATAAAACCCCCTAAAGAAACCAATACATCGGACGATCTTCTATGGGTGCCGATCCGTAAAGGCTCGGGCTCAGTGTGCGTGACATCCGTGTAATGCGGTTGGATCGTATGGCTTCCATTGAATTCGGAGAACTCCCATGGAACAGATCCGCATCGCTATGATCGGAGCCGGCGAAACCGGTACACCCCTGCTGCGCCAGCTTCTGGACGCCCCGTTCGTTTCACTTGTGGGCGTTGCAGACCTGTCCGATGATCAGCCCGGAATGCAACTTGCGCATGAGCGCGGCGTGATGACCACTAACGATTTCATGGATATCGCCCGAATGGGGGGTGACGTGGACATCGTTATCGAGACGACCGGGGTGGCGACGTTACGCAATCAGTTGCGCCAGCACTTCCAGGACAGTGGCAATCGTCACACGGTCATCATGCACGAAATGATTGCCTTGCTCATGATGTCCCTTTCCCAAGGCACATTGGTTGCCGGAAAGCACGATATCCAGGATTACGACTAAAGTCGGGGATATGAGTTTACCTCGATCAGGTTGTTGATATCTCCCTGAATCCCTCCGTTGAGAGCGCGGGATGGAGGGTGTTCATCCTGTTCATATCCACTGCGCCGGCATAGCCGGAGCGGGTTACTTGTTTTCAGTAAATGCCCTTCAAGAGTGATCAATGTAGGGATTGGTCTTCAATCGAACGGTAGCAAGGTCAATGAACGAGCGGATCTTTGCATTGGCCAGACGCCCTTCGAGATGAATAATGCTGACCGGAAGAGGCTTGGTTTCGTAGTCGCGTAATATGCGAATCAGGGAGCCATTTTTCAGCTCTTCCCCAACCTGATAGGACATCAGTCGGGTGATTCCGAACCCTTGCTTGGCTGCAGTGATCGCCGCTCCATTCTGGGAGCAGCTCAGGCGTGGAGTGACTTTTACCGATTCTTTACCCGCCGATGATTCAAACTGCCAGGTAGTCGAAGGTTCGACGGTCGAGGCCTGAATGATCTCATGCTCCTTAAGATCGGACGGTTGTCTGGGCCGACCGTGTTTCTTCAAATAGGCAGGCGCAGCGCACAGCAGCCGCTGAACGCTACCGACTTGAGTGGCGTAGACACTTGAGTCCTTGAGATGACCAATGCGAATCGCGACGTCCAGTCCCTCATCGAGAAGATTGCCGATGCGATCGTAGAAGACGGCGCTCACGGCCACTGAGGGATTCTGCTGTAAATATTCCGTCAGAATGGGCGTGACATGGATCTGTCCGAACAGGACAGGGGCGGTAACGGTTAAGACGCCTTTGGGTTCTGCATAGATTCCTGATGCAGCGGCCAAGGCCTGCTCGACGTTCTCCAATATCCGCTTGGCATCCTCGTGGAAACGCGACCCGGAATCCGTTAGGCGGACATGTCGGGTGGTTCTGTTGAACAGACGCACCCCCAATGTGTTTTCTAATTGAGCGATAGTTCGCGTAACCGCCGGAGCCGACAGGCCCAGCTTTCGACTGGCCGTGACAAAGCTCTTGCATTCCGCGACCTCTACAAAAACCCGCATGGCTTCCAGTTTATCCATCGTTTTGACCCGCAGTTCGCCACATTATTGCAATAATCGTAATAATAAATTACGTATAACTCCAATTATATTTATTGCAATTAATTGTATGCTGAGTTCACTCATCCGAAAAACAAAGGAGCTCATCATGTCTCGAATACCTACACCGGCAACCATCACGTCCGCACCGGTTGCTTCCAGAGCACCGCTTGAAGCGGTCAATAAGCTTCTGGGTAGCGTGCCCAATCTGTTTCGTATTATCGCCAACAGTCCACATACGCTGGAGGGTTATCTTGGACTGAATGGCGCGCTCGCAAAAGGATCTCTGGACACCCAGACGCGCGAGCGTATTGCCCTCGCGGTTGCTGAGGTCAACGGCTGCAATTACTGTCTTGCCGCACATCAGTATCTCGGTTCCAATCTGGCCAGGCTGAGCGCCGTCGAGATTGAAGCCAATCGCCATGGCACCTCCGGCAACGAAAAAGCCGCCGCTGCGGTCGGCTTCGCCGTCAAGATTGCGAAGAGTCGCGGCAAGGTCACTGACGATGATTTCGCGGCTGTGCGCGCTGCCGGATATGGCGATGCGGAAATTGTCGAGATCGTAGGTCATGTCGCACTGAACACACTCACGAACTACATGAACGAAGTGCTGGGTACCGAAATCGACTTTCCGGCGGTCGATAAGCTGGCGGCCTAGAGCTGTATCGGGGAGGGGGCGCTCTCGTCCCCTCCTCAAGGGTCACAACACCGGTAAGGGTAGACTTGAAGCCCCGAACAAAATGATCGTTAAAAATGCAGGTCGGAGTATGTCCTGTTCCAAACAGGCGCAATTCGGCTGGAGACGACATACTGAGTCACCGGGCTAATAAGTAAGAGGTAATGAAAGATGACCTATGCAAGCGATATCGCCTTCACTGATCGCGTAAAGGCGATTCAGTCTCGAAAGGGGTCCAGACAATACTACGCCAAAATGGAGCAGAGCCGGGGTTGGCTGACTGAAGTTACGTCGGATCTGGCGGACTATATCGCTGCGCAGAGAAGTTTTTTTCTGGCGACCACCAATGCCGAAGGACAGCCTTACATACAGCATCGCGGCGGGCCGCCGGGATTCCTTCAGGTCATCGATCGGCATACCCTCGCATTTGCAGACTACAAGGGGAACAGGCAGTACATCACGCAAGGAAATTTAGCGGAGAATCCTAAGGCCTTCATATTCCTGATTGATTACGTTAACAGGAGTCGAGTCAAAATCTGGGGTAGCGCCAAAGTGATAGAGGATCAACCGGCTTTGATGGCGGAACTGATGCCTGAGCCTGATGCCTATCGAGCGCATGCGGAACAGGCAATCCTCTTTACCGTCGAGGCCTGGGACAGTAATTGTCCTCAACATATCCCGCAACGGATTGATACAGAGGATGTTGAGGCGTTGTTGCAAGAACGGGATCTGCGAATCGCAGAATTGGAGGAGCAGGTACGTCTTTTGAATGCTCGGAACATAGAAACATTGAACAGGTAACAAGACTATTCGACTGTGACAGTCACGAATTGAACGAAACGTTGTAGCCGCTTATGCGATTCCATTCTGGGTTACCTAATCGTCATTGTGGAGCCGCTGCGAATTTCCCGGGTTGCGCTGCGCTTCACCCGGGTTACCCGTGGGCTGGCGGTTTTGCGGATGGGAGAATGTAGGCTCGCTGATCCGGCGGCCCGGATCAGTAGTTTTCTTTCTCTCCTTCCAGGTCCTCGAAGGCACCGTCACAGCTTTTGGGTCGTCCATAGTGGAAACCCTGACCGAGCTTGATACCCATACGCCTGAGCATGGCGTCGGTCTGCGGGTCTTCGACCATCTCCGCCAGGGTGAGGATGTTGAACCGGGTTGCCATCGAGGCGATGTGCTCCACCATGACCTTGTCCCGTTCGTCAGTGACCATCTTACGCACGAAGCTCCCTTCGATCTTGATCACGTCCACGTCCAGGTACTTGAGATAGATGAAGGATGAGAACCCGGAACCGAAGTCGTCCAGGGCGAAGCCGAAACCCCTCTTGCGCAGATCCGCAATCACCTGATTGAGTTCGGTCAGTCGGGGCAGGGCCTCTCGCTCGGTGATTTCGAATACGATGTCCTTGCCTTCGACGCCGTATTGTTCAACGCTGTTGGCCAGTCCGCACAGGGTCTCCTGGCTGGAGAAGGTCCTCGGTGAGAGGTTGATGAACAGACGCCCCTCGATGTTGTGCAGTTTGCGGTAGTTCAGGGCTTTGTGGAAGATGAGGCTGTCAAAGGTCTCGTCCATGCCCAGTTCTTCAACCTCGTGAATGAAATGGGCGGCGGTGATCCATGCATCCCCATCACGGATGCGCGCCAGGACTTCATGGCCGTAGATGCTGCCGTCGCGCAGATTGAAGATCGGCTGAAAGAAAGGTTCCACCCGCTGCTCAGCGATCGCCTTGCGCAGGAATTCACCCCGCAGCAGGGATTCCTGGTAGAGATCCCGGTCACTCTCGTCGAGGGTGACGATGCGGTTCTTGCCCAGCCGTTTGGCCTTGTAGAGCCCCAGTTCAATGGCTGCTTCCAGGTTGTTGGGTTGGGTGCCGTGCTTGGGATAGGCCACGATGCACAGGCTGGCGGGAATCCGCAGGTGGTCGCTGTTGACCTTGAAGTCGGTGGTTTCCAATTGTTGTACGATCTCCCGGGCAAGCTGTTCGGCTTCACTGTAACTGGTCTCGGGCAGGAGAATCGCGAACTCATCCGCGCCACGGCGTGCGGCAACACCGCGATGCTGGGTCAGGTTGCGCAGCAGGTAACTGAATTTTTTCAATACCAGGTCACCGACCGGATAGCCGTAGCTGTCGTTGATGTGGCGGAAATTATCCAGATCGATGCCAATCAGCGGCAGGGTCCGCTGGTGACGTTCCGCGCGGGAGACTTCGTAACCGAGCATCTGCTGGAACCGCCTGCGGTTGAACAATCCGGTAAGGGGATCGATGTTGGAGTATTCATCGAGCTTACGCTGATAGTCCTGGATCGTTTGCAGCATGTTGTTGAAATAACTGCCCAGGTTTTGCAGTTCGACAATACCCCCATCCACTGGCGCGCGACGCGATCCATCCGGGTGTTGGGTGATTTCGCGCATCACGTTGACGAACCGGTCGATGGGTTGCGCCACTGAGGTGCGCAGCTTCCAGCCCAGCAGGAGAAACAGCAGCACGATGGCGAACAGGAAGTAGGCGATCATGATGCGGGTGATCAGCTGTAGGGAAATCTTCAGGTTCTCGATCGGGTAGGTGATGTCGATGACCCCGGCGACATCATTCTTGCGTGCCTGGGTATGGCAGTTCAAACACTCATCCGCGAATTTGACCGGGTAGAGAAATCGGATCCGGTCATTGGCGTAGTCGCGCCACTCCTTCCCGGTGTCGAAGGCCTGGCGGATATCCGGATCCTGCTCCCGCCGCTTCTGACTGATTAGCAGTTCCCCGAACTGGCGGGCCACGGCTTCGCCGCGGATATTCGAGATCTTCATCGCGTGCTGGGTGTCTCCCAGACGTCGAATGGTGTCTTCGATCCCCTTTTTGCCGGTCCCGGCCCGCATCACGGTATAGATGGACTGGAACACCAGTTCCGAAGCGTGCTGGGCCTCGTTGCGCGCAAGATCGTCGATTGCCTGGTGCTCGGCGGCGTAGGAGATGATCAGGATCGTCACCAGCGCCATCACGATGTAGCCCACGGAGATCCAGAAGATCAGGCGTCCGAGGGTGATGCCCCGGGTTTGTCCCGGTGCGGTCATTGGGAGGGGCGGGGATGGGTGAGCGGATTTGACCGTCATGTCTTGCCTGATTCGATATGGTTCTTGCCGTTGAACTTGGCCCGGTACATCAGGTTGTCCGTGCGGGACAGGATCGATTCTGCATCTGTCATGGGGTCTTCGATGACCAACAGGCCGATACTCGCGCCCAGATCGATGTCGGTGTGCATTTCATAGAGCGCCTCCTGGATCGTGCTGAGGACTTTCTGCGCAAGGATCTGAAAGCTGTGCTCTTCGCAGTGTTCGATCAGCAGAGTAAACTCATCACCCCCCAAACGGGCAAAGGTATCGCTTTCACGGATCACCGAGTTGACGCTGTCCGCGACCCGTTTGAGTGCCTCATCCCCCTTGTAGTGCCCATAGGCATCGTTGATGACCTTGAAATTGTCGAGGTCGATGAACAGCAGTCCGGGACTGTTACCCTCCCGGCGTGCGCGCTGCAGAGTATTTTCCAGACGGTCCATGAACAGAATGCGGTTCGGCAGTCCGGTCAGCGGGTCGTGTGTGGCCAGGTAAGTGGCTTGGTGCTCGGCCTTGATCCGGGTGTCCACTTCCTTGCGCAGGTTGCGATTCAACTTGATTAACAGAATCACCGTGAGAGCGGCGGCGGTTAGCACGATCAGAATACTGATGACATAGGGTGTGATCGCGTCCCAGTCGATGAGCGGGCGTTGAGCGGATGCATTGCTGAAAGCCCGCAGATCGATCATTCCGTCTATGAGCCCCATGAGCTGCAGTTGATCGGCAATTTTCTCCCAACGCAATTGGCTCATATGGCCGATCTCGACCAGATCGGGGACAACCATTTCCCGCAGTTTGTTGGCTTCGTAGCGCAACCAGGGTTTGGTCTTGTCGACGGGATAGAACTGGGTGATCAGGTTGATCGACTTCTCCGGATTGTCCATGGCATAGTGCCAGCCTTTGAGACTGGCTCTGACAAAGGCTTCCACCCTTTTGGGTTCGGTCCGGTTCAGTTCCTGCCGCGTGAACAGCACATCGCTGTAGAACTGGATGCCATAGTCGTAGGGATTGAACACGGTGTAGTCGATGCCGCGCTCCTCCAGCAGATAGGGTTCGTTACTGATATAGCCGTTGAACAGATCGGTCCGCCCTTCGACCAGATCATTGATCTCCATGCTGGAGTCGATGCGCTGCACCTGATCCATCACCCCGGTTTGCCGGAGCATCGCGATCAGCGACAGGCTGGTGTAACCCGGTTGCAACATCACCCGTTTTCCCTTCATGTCACCGATGGTCTGGATCCCGCTGCTTTTCAGGGCGATCAGAACGGTGGGGGCGTGCTGGCTGATGGCGGCCAGGGCCAGGATCGGTTTGCCCTCGGCATAGTGCAGCAGCAGGTCGGAGTTGCCGATACCAAAATCCGCCCGTTCAGACATCACCTCATTCACCGCGGACAGCCCGGGCCGCCCCGCAAGGATGTTGACCTTAAGGTTTTCCTGTTCGTAGTAGCCGAGGATTTCCGCGAGATAGTAGCCTGCGAATTGGTACTGGTGATGCCAGCTCAACTGCAGTGTGACCGGCCGGGTGGCTGTGGTATTGGCGTGTACGCCGGGCGTAAACAGGACGCAGCAGGCGAGTACCGTCAGGTACACAACCCGCGCAAGAGTGGTGGTCGCGGACACTCTGCTCATGGGGGTGACACATTTCTATGATGGCTTTATGAAGAGGATAGCGGCCACTATGACAAAAGATTGATCGCTTCAACCCGTCAGTGCTTGATTGTGTCCCGGGTCGCAGATCGGTCCCGGGGGCGTCGCCAAAGCGCCCCCGGTCGGGATCTCAAGAGAGTCTTGGTTCAGAATCGGGGTTGCTCCGCTTGAGCAACATATGGTGTCCGAGTCGGCCCAGACGCCAAAGGATCCACACGACCCCCAGCCATAGGATCAACAATCCCATGGCCAGGATGCCGTAAAGGGCCAGGTGCCAGAAATGCACCAGGAGCGGTAATTCGAGCAATCCCCCCAGGGATGCGAGCGACAGACTGATCAGGATCATCATGACCAGTGACAGCATCAGCGTCCGCAAAGTAGGTTGATAAGGCATGATCCACCTCCAGGAATGGCATTTGATGAGTGATGGGTCGGGCCGATCCTGAGTCCTTCCCGGTCAGTCCGTTTGCTGCCTCGAAAGACTCCGGTATGGCGCCATTGGATATCACTCTAGCAATCCCCTATGAAACCAAGCTGAATACGCGGCCCGGGTGATTCGAAACCCTGTGACGTTCGTGTTAGGGTGAATCGTGGCCCGAGCTTCATGCTGCGCTGGCCGGCAGCCCTGGAGTGTCTCTGCCGTATATAGGACCCTGAGATGAGAGTTTTGATGATACCCGTTTTACTGGCTCTGGCCGGGCAACTGGCCGCGCTGAACAGTGTTGCGGCAACGACGGATCAGACCTGGGTGGTGGCCACCCGCATGGCGCCGCCCTTCGCCATCAGGACGGAGGATGGCTGGGAGGGGATCACCATTGAGTTGCTGGAGCGGATCGCCGGGGAACGTGGGCGGACACTCGAATTTCAGGAAACCGGGTTGCGGGAGATGCTGCAACTGACCGCGCAGGGAGAGGTGGACATGGCCGCCGCGGCATTGACGGTGACCGCGGAGCGGGAGAAGCATGTGGATTTCACCCACCCGTTCCATACTTCGGGGCTGGGTGTGGCGGTGCCCCGTAAAGCGGCATTGACCTGGCTGGATGCCTTGAAGCGCATTCGATCCGGGGCCTTTCTGCAATCCGCCGGCGCCCTGCTGGGGGTTTTGACCCTGGTGGGGATCCTGGTGTGGCTGGCGGAGCGCCGGCGCAATGATCAATTTCCCGCTCACCCGGTCAAGGGTGTCGGCTCGGGAATCTGGTGGTCGGCCGTGACCATGACCACCGTCGGTTATGGTGACAAGGCGCCCGCGACCCTGGTCGGACGGATACTCGGTCTGATCTGGATGTTTGCCAGTATTATCATTATTTCCGGGTTTACCGCAGCCATCGCCACTTCCCTCACTGTGGGCCAGTTGGAACAGTCGGTTAACTCGATCGAAGACTTTCACGGCAAGCGCCTGCTGACTGTCGAAGGCAGTACCAGCGCTGCTTTCCTGGATGAAAAACTGGTGCGTTATCATACGGTTACCAGTATCGAGCAGGCCCTTGAGCAGCTTGCCTCCGGAGCGGCGGATGCCGTGTTTTACGACCTGCCCATCCTGCGCTATTGGGTGAGCAACCGGTTTGCGGAGACGCTGAGAGTCCTGCCGAACCGTTTTCTTCATCAGGATTACGGGATCGCCCTGCCGCCGGGTTCACGACTGCGTGAGACCCTGAACCGGGATATCCTGAGCGTCATCGAAGGACCGGAGTGGTCCCGCATGGTGCAGGGTTACCTGGGGCCTGATCAGTGACCGATGACCGTGCGCCGGGAAGCCCTTTCTCAGACTGGCAGGGTACCCCGCTTTTCATTCCCGTCCTGTCTCAAGGCTGATAATTGAACGTCGCTATAAATAATAGGATGCCTGTCGCCACGTTTGGGGCTGATGTGGCTATATTTGCCTGTATGCCGTGACAATTTTCCAGTGAACCCGTAGCAGGGCAGTCCGGAGTCGTTCCCATGACTGAAAGAGATTAGGTATGAGTCTCGATCCCGATGATGTCTGGGTAGATACGATCCAAGGACTCAGTCAGGTTCCACAGCGCAAAAAACGCCGTCTTTACCGGCTGGCGGTGGTCATCGCCGTGGGCTGCAGCTACCTGCTCGATACCCTGCTGTTAACCCTGTTCGCGGCGGCGGACACGATTTCCTTTCAGGCCCCCCTGTACTACGGTCTCGGCGGTCTGGGTCACGTAGTCCTGTTCGGTTCCCTGCAGATGACCGGGTTCAGTGAGCGCTACCGCAATCGGTACATGACGGTCTGGCAAATGCTGTACGCCCTCGGGGTACAGCTTTTGGGGATTTTTCTCGCACCGCAGATTACCCCTTTTTTTCTCGCCATGGTGTTTGTGATTTTTTCCTTCGGCGCCCTGAAAATCGATTTCAGGGAAGCGCTCGGAGTCTGGCTGGTGACCATCCTGGCGATTGCCGTGACTGTCCTGCTCAAGCCTCATGTGCAATTGACCCTGATACATGGCGGCAAAGTGGAGTACCTCCTGGTCGCGGTCAGTTTCGCTTTGATCCTGCTGCGGGTGATCGGGCTCGGCTACTATGCCCAGTCGATGCGTCAACGGATGTTTGAACACAGCCTGGTCCTTGAGAACGAAGCGACCCACGACCCATTGACCGGGATTCATAACCGCCGAGGCCTCGATGTGATGCTGCAAAAGCAACTCAGTCTGCATGCCCGCAAGGGTATTCCCTGCTCACTGGCGATGATCGATATCGATCACTTTAAGCTGATTAATGATGATTGCGGACACGTCACCGGAGACAGGATACTCCAGCAGTTGGTCAGGGAACTGCAACAAACCCTGCGCGCCAGCGACATTCTGGTGCGATACGGGGGCGAGGAGTTTCTCCTGGTGATGAGCGCGACCGCGTTGCCGGATGCGCTGCGACTGTCCGAGCGTATCCGCGCTGAGATCGAAAAGGTGCGCTGGGAGGTGCTGCCCGTCGGCCAGGTCATTACCATCTCGATCGGTTTGACGGAGTTTTGTGAAGGTGACACGGTCGAGAGTGCCTTGTCACGCTCCGATGCGGCGCTTTACCAGGCGAAACGCAGCGGCCGAAACCGGGTCATCACACACAACGGCCGGTTCACTGAAATGCCGGAAATCCTCTAGACACCCGGAGTGCCCGGGTTGTGACTCAGTCAGGTATCCCCAGGGACCCCAGCATCAGATTCAGGGCGATGACGACAAACACCAGCCCGGTAATCCGTTCCAGCCACAGGCTTATCCCGGGAGTGCGGGTCAGCCAGCGTCCGAGGCCACCCGCCAGGTAGGCAATGGCTGCGAACACGATCAGTGCGATCAGAATGAACACACCGCCCAGGAACATCAGCTGCCAGGTCATGGGTTGCGCATCGCGGGTCACGAACTGGGGCAGGAAGGCGAGGAAAAACAGGCTCACCTTGGGATTGCTCAGGTTCATGATGATGCCCCTGCGGTAGAGCTGAAATCCCCGGAACTCGGGTTGACGATCCCGGGCGTCCGGGGGATCGCTGGTAAACGCCAGCCAAGCCAGTGTGAGCAGATACAGGGCGCCCGCCCACTGGATCAACTGGAGTGCGATGGGGTAGGTCTGGAGCAGGGCCGCCAGACCCACGGCGACCAGGGTGGTGTGTACCATCAGGCCGGTGCACAGGCCCAGGGTCACCAGCCAGCCCCCCCGGTAGCCGAAGCGGGCGGAGTGACTGAGCACGAAGAGATTGTCCGGCCCGGGGGCGAGGCACAACAGGGTTGAGGCCAGGATAAAGCTTAGCAGCAGATCGGCGGGAATCACCGGACTCAGGTCCTGAGTGTCATGAGTGGATGCTGAGCGGTACGGGATAGGTCCCGTGAGGAAGTAGTCATGGATTCCATACCCGGTGTCGATAGCTGGACCTGAACCTTGCGGGTCATTATTCTTCCTGCTTCCCCCGGTGAAGTCGAGCGAACCGTCATGACCTGAAAGGGTTTAGGTATCGCCGCCGGGGTTGGAAGCCCCAGAAGGAAGTCACATGATCCGATTCAAGTCCATCCCCTGCGTACTCTTGTTAACCCTGCTGAGCTTCGCTGCCCAGACTCCGGCCGCGGAGGAGAAACCGCTCTGGGAGGTCGGTTTCGGGGTGGGAGGCGTGAGCTTTCCCGCTTATCGGGGATCGGACAAAGTCCACAATTTTCTCTTGCCGACACCCTACTTCGTGTATCGAGGAGAGTTCTTCAAGTCCGATCGGCATGGCATCCGCGGCAACCTGTTCGAGTCCGATCGCATCGAATTGAACCTGAGTCTCTCGGCCTCACCGCCGACAAAAAGCGATGATGTGGAGGTCCGGGAGGGTATGCCGGATCTGGATTCCACCCTGGAGTTCGGACCTCAACTGGACCTGACCCTGTGGCGCAGCGACAACCAGAAACGTAACCTCAAATTGCGTATGCCGGTGCGCGCTGCGTTCACGGTGGAAAGCTCCCCGGAGCAGGTGGGCTGGATCTTCTCGCCCAACCTGAATCTGGACATCACCGACCTGCCGGCTCTGCCGGGCTGGAATCTCGGCTTCCTCGCCGGACCCATCTACGCCACCGAGGATCAACACGACTATTTCTACAGTGTCGCGCCGGAGTACGCCACCGCCACCCGTCCCGCCTACCAGGCCGACGGCGGTTACAGCGGCAGTCAGTTCCTGATGTCCCTCTCCAAGCGTTTCGATCACACCTGGGTTGGCGCGTTCGTCCGGTACGATACCCTCAAAGGCGCCGAGTTCGAGGACAGTCCCCTGGTGGAGAAACAGAGTTTCGCCGCCGCCGGTCTGGCCATCGCCTGGATCTTTGGTGAATCCAAGGAAAGGGTTTGGGTGGATGAGTGATCCTCAGTGAGGATGGCCAATGGCTGAGGCCGATGCCGCATGCATCGTGCCCGTCCGCAACCCGTGTAGCCCGGGTGGCGCATCGCGGAACCCGGGAACCGGCAAAATACGAAGCGCGATCGTCTCGTTCCCACGCTCAGCGTGGGAATGCATACCTGAGCTGATGTATCCATGACGCATGGAATATCCCCAGGTCCAATCGACGCGGTCCCACACGAAACGACGCCTGAATCGTCCCGTCACCAGTAATCCGTCGGGTCATCAAATATGGCCACTTACTTTTTATTGCGTTGCAGTCCAAAGCGTACGAAGGAACGGCCGAACTTTTCGCTCACTTCGTCAAGGGTCTGATAAAGGCGCTCCTCCCGACCGTCGAGTTGCGCATTCGTTTCGCCACCGAACAGATCGGCTTGACCCGATTCATCGGTTTCCCCCGCTTCCCAGCCACTGAGTCCCACCCCGATCAGGCGCACCGATCGGCTGGTCCAGGCCTGTCCCTGATAGCCCTCCCAGGCCTGGCGAAATATCGTTCGGTCCGCCGAGGTGGGGGTGGGCAGAGTCCAGCTGCGGGTGTGGGTTTCGAAGTCCCGAAAGCGGATCTTCAAGCTGATGCAGCGGCCTTTGAGGCCCTCCTGACGGGCGATATGCCCAACCTCCTGCGCGGCCCACAGCAGGGTGTCCCGCAGGGTCTCGGGATCGGTCACATCTTCGCCGAAAGTGGTCTCCTTGGAGATGGATTTGCGTGCCCGTCCGGGAACGATTCGATCCGAGGCGATGCCCCGGGCCTGCTCGTGGATGCGGCTCCCGGCCAGATCGCCCAGTAGCCTGCGCAGCTCCGTCAAACCCAGATTCCTGACATCTGAAACAGTGCGCAAACCCCGCTTCAACAGCAGTGGGGCGGTTTTTCTTCCCAAGCCGCGCAGCACGGTAAGGGGCTGAGGGTCGAGAAAGGCCTGCACGCGCTCCGGCGTAACCAGGGTGAGGCCGTCGGGTTTGCGAAAGTCCGAAGCCAGTTTGGCGATCAACCGGTTGGGCCCGATGCCCACGGATGCCGTCAGCCCCGTGGTCTGCAGAATCAGTTGCTTGGTCCGCAGGGCGATCTGTTCAGGGGAACCGGTGAGCCGCTGCAGACCGCTGATGTCGAGAAACGCCTCATCCACCGAAACCGGCTCCACCAGGGGAGAGACTTGGTGGAGGATTGACATGATCTGTTGAGATACCGACAGGTAACGGCTCATCCTGGGGGGCACATAAACCGCGTCGGGGGGGAGGCGTCGAGCCGCTTCGCTGATCGGCATGGCGGAACGCACACCGAAGCGGCGGGCCTCATAGGAACAGGTCGCGACCACGCCCCGCTGCCCGGGTTGCGCACCCACCACCAGGGGGCGTCCCTGGTACTCCGGATGGTCCCGCTGCTCGATGGCGGCGAAAAAGGCATCCAGGTCGACGTGCATGATCAGGCGCGGTGTCATGGGTGAAAGGATAGAGTGGTTCGACAGAATTGACCAACTGTGATTGTACGGCAGTCTGACGTATACTATAAGCTCAATTGTTGATTGTGCGGAGATATCCAGTTATGGCAGCTAAAACTGAACGGGTTGAAGCAAGGTTTCCTGCGGATTTAAAAAAACTGGCTGAACGTGCAGCCGTGGCCAGTGGCGTTACACTGACAGACTATCTTGTGAATCTGGTGCGTAATGACGCGCCAAAAAGATTGAAGGCGCAGGCTGAAATTGATCTCACCAATGCGCAATTTGACCATTTCGTACAGGCGTGCGAGGCAGCCGATCCGCCCAGTAGAAAGATACGCGAGGTGGCTCGAAAGCTGGATCAAGAGGGATTTTAATTGTCCTTGGAGCAGGCTTTTGTCGCTGCGGACCACCGCCTTCACGACCTGAAGGCGTTTGATTGCGGTAAGCAGGAAATGAATGTATTTCTGCCACGCTTTGCAATCAAACACGCCCGATTAGGCTTGAGTCGAACCTTCGTCTTGTGCGAGGCGAGCGGTATGCCGGCTTCGAAAAAATCTGTTGCGGCTTACTATACCCTGACGGCATCAACCGTACACCGGTCGGATATTCCAATAGAGCAAAGCCTTCCAAGGTATCCGATTCCTGTAATTTTATTGGCGAGACTGGCAATCCGTATTCAGCGGCAGGGTTCCGGTCTGGGATCCAAAGCATTGATCACGGCACTGAGGCATGCCGTTGATCTGAGTCGGGCAGGTTTACCCGCTCACGGATTGATACTCGATGTTCTGGATGAACAGGCGTTGAGGTTTTACCAACACTTCGACCTGTTCAAACCCTTCACGGATAATCCCATGCGCTTGTTTGTCTCCATGAAAACATTGGAGCAAATTTAGCGGAATCAATATTAGCCAAGGATGGAGTGCTGGAGTCATGACTCAGGAAGTCAACATAGTCGTCGATGACCGGGAAGCGCGTGGCAATGTTCCGGATAAGTTGCGAGCAATAGCGGGCGTAACGGTACAGATAGAACGACTCGTCGTCGGTGACTATGAAGTGGATGGACGCTTGCTGGTAGAGCGAAAGACGCTGCCCGATCTCGCACAGTCAATCAAGGATGGTCGTCTGTTCCGCCAGGCCTGTCGATTGGTGGCGCCGCCTCTGAAAAGTCTTGTCATACTGGAAGGTTCGTCTGAATCCCTGAAATCGAGCGGTATGCATCGGCAAGCCATACAGGGTGCCCTGATTACGCTCACACTCTACTTCGGTATCCCATTGCTGCGCTCCCGGGATCCTCACGAGACAGCACTTCTGATGGTCTATGCGGCGCGACAGGGTTGTGCCATTGCGGAGGGCGGATTACCCCGCAAGGGAAGGCGGCCGAGGGGAAAGCTACGGACTCAACTTCATATTTTGTAGGGGCTGCCGGGGATCGGGCCGCGACGGGCGCGTCTGCTGCTCAAGACCTTTGGCAGCGTCGAGGCGGTGTTCTCGGCCAGTGAAGAGGCTTTGAAGTCGGTCGAGGGGATAGGCTCGACGACCGTAGAGCGTATTTGCTGGGCGATTAGAGAGCCGGAATCAATCTATGTTTAGACGGATACAATGTCGTGACGTCCTTGTGGAGATGGGTTTTAAATTCCAATAGTCTGGGAGCTAGCGCGGATACATACCCACACCCTCCGAACACAAAACCTTCCAAGCCTGCATCCTCGAATACGCCGAGGCCATCGGTTGGATATTTGTGCCCAGTGCGGCAGCAGAGCCTTGACGGTTTTCCTGTTCCGGACGCATGGTGTCGAAAGGATTGCCGTAATCAAAATTCGCGACAGAAAGCCATCTTGAGCGACAGAACAACGAATATGCGACAAATAGAGCGCCTTATCTGTCGCATATCGTTTTTTTGTGACATATAATCCGCCCCATGCCGAAGCGAATCCCGGAAAAAGAGCTCGATGCCATTGTCGCGGTCGTAGCGGCCTGGCCCGGGGCTGTGCCGGTCAGTGCCATCCTCGAGGTTCTGCCCGCCGAGTTGGAGAGACGCACACTGCAGCGCCGCCTCGCCCTATTGGTCGAGCAGAAGCGGCTGATCGCGGAAGGCGAGGGCAAGGGTCGTCGCTATCGCGCCTCTGCCACCAGTACCAACGCAGGAAATCTGATCGCGGGCGATGTGATGGTCGAGGGGCTGGGTGAGGTTTACGTTCCGCTCTCTCCCGAGGCAAATGAGATCAGGCAGGCGGTTCGCGCGCCGATACAGAACCGGCAGCCGGTAGGTTACCGGCGCGAGTTTCTGGAAAGTTACCAGCCCAACGTCACCTACTACCTGCCGGCGGAAACACGCCGGCGCTTGCTGGAGATCGGTCGCCCGCCAGACGGTGAGCGTCCGGCCGGCACTTACGCACGCACCATCTATAGCCGGCTGCTCATTGACCTCTCATGGAACTCCAGCCGTCTGGAGGGTAATACCTACTCACTGTTGGAAACCGAGCGTCTGCTGGATCTGGGTGAGGCCGCCGAAGGTAAGGATGCGCTGGAAGCGCAGATGATCCTGAACCACAAGGCGGCCATCGAGCTGCTCGTCGACCAGGCAGAGGAGATCGGTTTCAATCATTACACTATCCTGAACCTGCACGCCCTGCTTGCGGAAAATCTACTTGCCGACCCGCAGGCCGGCGGTCGTCTACGGCGCATTCCAGTGGGCGTCGGCGGCACGGTCTACCATCCGCTGGAGGTGCCGCAGTTCATCGAAGAGTGCTTTGGCATTATTCTGAATACCGCGGCCGTGATTGCCGATCCGTTCGAACAGGCCTTCTTTGCCCTGGTGCATCTCGCCTACTTGCAGGCTTTCGAGGACGTCAATAAACGCGTATCCCGCCTTGCTGCGAATATTCCGCTGATACGCGGGAACCTCTGTCCGCTGTCCTTCGTGGATGTCCCGGAACGCGCCTATGTCGAAGGCGTGCTGGGGATCTATGAGCTGAATCGCGTCGAGTTATTGCGCGACGTCTTCGTATGGGCGTACGAGCGCTCCAGCGCCCGCTACTCGGCGGTGCGCCAGTCCCTGGGGGAGCCTGACCCTTTCCGCCTGCGTTACCGCGCGCTCATCGCCGAGGTGGTCGCCGCCGTGGTTCGGGCTGGAATGGACAGAAAAGGCGCGGCTGCACGAGTGCGGCAAAGTGCTGTAGAGCAGGTGCCGCCAGTGGACCGAACACGATTCGTCGAAGTCGTGGAAACCGAGATCATGAGCCTCCATGAAGGCAACATCGCACGCTACCGGCTGCGTCCGGCCGAGTACCGGACATGGCGGGAAAGCTGGCGCTGACGGGGGATCAAGGATGCCTACACCCGGAGAACACAAAACCGTCCAAACCTCCATCCTCGCATATGCCGAGGTCATCGGTTGGATGCTTGTGTCCCGCAAGGAAGCCGAGTAGCGGCACGCGTTTGATCCGGACGTACCGCCTGCCGAGTGCGCCAAAAACCGATCGCTGTTCTTCGATGACCTGCTCGATGCCAAGGTGCGGGAGTTCAACCCGCGTTATGCCGAGGCCGAGGGGGCTTTCCTCGGGAGGTTCCGCCACTTCCACGCCGACATCTACAGCAACCGGGACTTCGTCGACCATCTGCAGGATCCGAATTATTTTCAAGGCAAATTGGACTTACTTATTAAACGATACGGCACTATCGTTTCATTGTGGAGAATGTTACGACCTGAGTGAAAGGATCGTTACATACCAAGTGGACGCCAGGGGAATAATGAAACGTAAAGTGGGGAAGTACGTGACTTAACCGGTAACAGGCGAGAGTTACCGGGCGTATGTGCCCACGACCCTGCCGCCTGACTCTCTGCACAAACTCTGGTCCTTGTTTGGTGAGGACCGGCAACGGAGCCGTTGTAAGTTTGGCCGTGGTGCGGAATCCCGGGATCCCCACGATATGACGCACCTGATGATCCTCTCAAGTTAACAGGGCCGCTCCGTAGCGGATGGCGGATTGCCATGCGAAGGAAATTCGGTCGAGGGAAAAAGCTTCGAATTCAACGTCATATATGCAGGGGCTGCGGGGAATCGGGCAAAGACGGTTTGACTCCCCGGTGCCGGAGAAACAATCGCAAGGGCCTCAAAGGCTCATCTTTTGAGCCTGTGGAGCTGTAGAATCATGAAGATGGGTTCCCAGAGGGCGGTGCAGGATAGGTTGGAGACTCCCGTAAAATAAGATCAAGCAGGAGAAGATGGACAAAATCTACTATGCACACTCGGGGCATGACCCGGCGAAGTCTGACTGGCAGCTGCTTTCGGATCATCTAACCCGAGTCGCCCGTTTAGCTGGCGAGAACGCGAGTTACTTTAGAGCTGAGCAACTGGCGACAGTGTGCGGTTTGTTGCACGACCTTGGTAAATATAGCGAGGACTTTGCAAAGCGTCTCGAAGGCGGCAAGCGTGTGGATCATGCTACGGCAGGTGCGAAAGTCGCCGTTGAGAAATGGACCCGCTTGGGTAAATTGCTGGCCTATGTTGTTGCCGGTCATCATGCGGGATTGACCAATGGGGTAGATCTGGGCAACGGGCGGGCAAGTCTTGAAGAGCGACTGGAGCGAGCAATTCCGGCGTTGGATGATGTATGGAAGGCTGAGATAAGACTTCCAGGACAACTCATTTTTCCTGCTTTCAAACCGGCTGAAAACCCAGGCTTTCAAGCCGCCTTCCTGGTCAGGATGCTCTACGCCTGCCTGGTCGATGCAGACTACCTCGATACCGAACGCTTTTACCTGGGGCTGGAGGGGAAACAGCAGCAACGCGGTGAATATCCGCCACTCGAAGCTTTAAGGGAAAGGCTCGATCATCACCTGACTGATTTGCTCGCGAAAAACGCAAGCTGCGATCCGGAGTCCGTCAACGGACTCAGGGGGCGGATACTCCGGCATGCGAGATCACAGGCGCAGCTTGAGCCGGGCCTCTTCTCCCTGACCGTGCCAACAGGTGGCGGCAAGACACTGACCTCCATGGCGTTTGCGCTCGATCACGCAATCGCCCATGGACAGCGCCGGGTGATCTATGTGATCCCCTTCACCAGTATCATCGAACAGAATGCGGGCGTTTTTCGGGATCTGTTCAAAGCGCTGGGCGAGGATATCGTACTCGAACACCACAGTACCTTTGACGACAGCGGATTCGACTGTCGGGATGAGGCGAAGGATAAGCTGCGTCTGGCGATGGAGAACTGGGATGCCCCGGTGGTGGTGACGACGGCGGTGCAGTTTTTCGAGTCTCTGTTTGCCGACCGCTCATCCAAATGCAGAAAACTGCACAATATCACCGGCAGCGTCATCATCCTTGACGAGGCGCAGATGCTGCCGCAGAAGCTGCTGCGGCCGACCATGGCCGCCATCGATGAACTGGCCAGAAACTACCGCTGCTCCGTTGTGCTCTGCACGGCCACTCAGCCGGCGCTGCTGCGTTCCGACGAGTTTCATAACGGTTTTGAGCAGGTGCGCGAAATTGCGCCTGAACCAGAGCAGCTATATCGTCTACTGGACCGGGTCAGTGTGCGGCATATGGGCGTTCAAACGGACGAGCAACTCACCGAGCAATTGAACGCCAATCGGCAAATGCTCGTTATCGTCAACAACCGCCGCCATGCCCGCGCGCTATACGATCATATCGGCGAAGGAGACGGTCATTTTCACCTCACAACCCTGATGTGCGCCAAGCACCGCAAGGTGAAACTGGAGGAGATTCGCCGGCGACTGCTTGAAGGGGAGCCGTGTAAGGTTATCTCCACCTCCCTTATAGAAGCCGGAGTCGATGTAAACTTTCCTCGGGTGATGCGGGCGGAAAGCGGGCTTGACTCCATCGCCCAGGCAGCGGGACGGTGCAATCGCGAGGGTAAGTACGACAAATCGAAAAGCAAAGTTCTGATTTTCAGCTCGCCGGATTGGCCGGCACCGCCGGAACTGGAGCAGCAGGCGGCCAGCATGCGCATGGTTTTGCGTAACCATGAAGGGGACCTGCTCGCGCCGGATGCGATCAGGGCGTATTTCCAGGATCTCTTCTGGCGTGACCCAGGACGGTTGGATGCGAAAAAGCTCCTCCCACTTCACCGTGAACACTATGAGCGATTCAGCTTTCCATTTCAGACCATTGCAAGCGAGTATCGGATCATCGAGAGCTTCATGCGTCCGATCATTATTCCTTTCGACAAAGAAGCGGAGCAAGGGATAGAACGACTTCATTATTCAGAGTTTGTCGGTGGTCTTGCCAAGCGTTTGCAACCCTATCTGGTGCAGGTGCCTGAGCAGGTGTTTCTATCGTTGAAGTCGGCGGGGGCCATCGCGGAGATCGGGGCGGACCGATTCGGCGGGCAATTTTGGGAGCTGATCCATTTGGGGTTGTATGACGATGATGCGGGGTTGAGTTGGGAAGATCCGAGTCATATACGACCGGAGGATTGTGTCATTTAGGTAATTTAACAGGAAAATCTATGGCATATGGAATAAAACTACACGTCTGGGGCGACTATGCTTGCTGGACCAGGCCAGAGATGAAGGTCGAGCGGGTCTCCTACGATGTGATGACCCCATCGGCGGCTAGGGGGATTCTGGAGGCGATCCACTGGAAGCCGGCGATCCACTGGGTGATCGACCGGATTCATGTGTTGGAGCCAATCCGCTTCGAATCGATCCGGCGCAACGAGGTGGCCAGCAAGATCTCTGCCACTAAAGCCATCGGCGCGATGCGCAAAGGGTCGACTAGCGGTCTCTATCTCCTGGTCGATGAAGGTAAGGAGCGGCAGCAGCGGGCGGCTACCGTGCTGCGCAACGTTGCGTACGTGATTGAGGCGCATTTCGAGTTGACTGAGAAGGCCACGTCGGAGGACAACGAAGGGAAGCACCTCGATATCTTTAACCGGCGCGCCAGGAAGGGGCAGTGTTTCCACCACCCCTATCTCGGTACCCGCGAGTTTCCCGCTCAATTCGCATTGATCGAAGATGAGACCTTGCCGACCTCTAATCTGAACGCACAAGAGAAGAACGGTGACTTGGGCTGGATGCTTCATGATATCGACTTCCAAGACAATAACACCCCCCGCTTCTTTCGGGCCGCGATGGAGGATGGCGTCATCCGGGTGCCGCCGTTCGATGGCGAGGGGGTGATTTCATGATGTTCGCGGCTTTGAACCACTACTACGACCGGCTGGCTGAGCGGCCGGATCCGGATAGCGGCCGATTCAACGTGCCGGTTTTCGGCTTCACGGAAGAGAAGATCGGTTATGTTGTCGTTATTACGTCCGAAGGTGACGTTGTCGACAGCTATCCGCTCACTGAACAGGTCGGCAATAAAACCAGGCCGAGGCCATTGTTTGTGCCTGCCTCTTTTAAACGCTCGGGACAATACACCGAAAAAAGCTTCGAATCGGGTAAAGATAACGCCTTTTTTCTTTGGGATAAAACCGCCTACTCACTGGGTGTAGACAAAAGCGACAAGTCGGCTGAGCATGCCTGGGTTGAAGCCAAGCTGCCATTTATGTCGTTCAGGCGCTTTAACCAAAAGCAGTTGGCCGGTACGGATGATGAGGGATTGCGGGCATTCCAGGCCTTTTTGGATAAATGGCAGCCTGTCTTTTTTGATCGGGATTTGCGGAATCCGGAGATTGTTGGAACCAATATTGTCTTCCAATTGGACGGAGATCGAAATCTTCTCCATGAACGCAAAGCCGCCAAGGATCTGTGGGTAAAACTGCTGAGCGAATCGGATGCGGGAGAAAAAGGCCGCTGTCTGGTGACGGGTAACTGGGATGCTATCGCACGTCTGCATCCCGCTATCAAGGGGGTCTATGGAGGACAGAGTTCGGGGGGGTCCATCGTCTCCTTCAATGCCGATTCGTTCGAATCCTACGGTAAGGTGCAGGGCAATAACGCACCGGTCTCTGAACTGGCGGCCTTTAAATACACCACTGCGCTCAACTACCTCCTTAATCGGGATAATCGTCATTGTCTCACGGTCGGCGATGCCAGTACCGTCTTCTGGGCCGTTGCCGCCGATAGTGATCAGGCGCATCAGACGGAACAGCTCTTTATGCAGATCGTTCAGCCGAGCGATGAGGGCGAGGCTGCTCAGCTCAGGCCGTTTGTCGAACAACTTTCCCTGGGACGGCCGTTGGCGGAAATCAGTCCCGATATCGATCCGTCGACCCGTTTCTATCTGCTGGGGTTGGCCCCAAACGCCTCCAGGATCTCTATCCGTTTCTGGCTTGACAGCAGTTTTGGCGAACTGGCGCAACGTTTAGGCGAGCACTTCCAGGATCTGGCGCTCGACCCGCTTCCCTGGAAGCGTCCACCATCAATCTACCGATTGTTGATCCAGTTGGTGCCGCATCGTGGCGGGCAGAAACCCAAGGCCGATGAGATTCCTGCTCATCTGGCCGGGGAGTTGATGCGCTCGGTGCTGACCGGTGTGCGTTATCCGCGAGCCCTTTTATCGCAACTGCTGCTGCGTATCCGTTGCGACGGCCATATCAATTCGCTTCGAATCGCAATGATCAAAGCTGTTTTGCAGAGAGACTACCGGAAGAATTTTATAAAGGAGAAGCCTCCCATGAGTTTGGATGAAAATTTCAGTAATGATGCCTATCAGCTAGGCAGGCTCTTTGCCGTATTGGAGCGTATTCAATCGGCAGCTATCAAGGATGCCAATGCGACCATTACAGATCGCTATTTCGGTTCCGCTTCGACCATTCCCTATTCTGTCTTCCCAAGACTGGTCACCGGTGGCAAGCATCATCTATCCAAAATCCGTAAAACCATGCCGGGATTCGCATTCAATCTCGATAAAGATTTGACGGAGATTATCGGGAAACTCCCGCAAAGCTTTCCGAAACATCTCTCCATTCAAGACCAGGGGCGATTCGCTATCGGTTACTACCAGCAGCGCGAGACGTTTTTTGCATCCAGCAGCGAAACTGCCGAAAGTAACTCGGGCGATAACAACTAAAGTTTCAAGGACCTTAATCATGACTATTCAAAACCGCTACGAATTTGTCTATCTGTTTGATGTCACCAACGGCAATCCCAACGGTGACCCGGATGCAGGCAACATGCCTCGTCTCGATCCAGAGTCGAGCAAGGGACTGGTGACCGATGTCTGTCTCAAGCGCAAAATTCGCAACTTCATCGAACTCACGGAAGGGGATACACCGGGACACGATATCTATGTCAAAGAGAAATCGGTGCTGAATCATCAAAACCAGAAGGCCTATGATGCCCTTGAAATTGAGCCAGTTGCTAAGAAATTGCCGAAGGATGAAAAGAAAGCCAGAGAGGTGACGGCATGGATGTGCGCTAACTTCTTCGATGTGCGTACCTTTGGTGCGGTCATGACCACGGAGGTCAACAGCGGCCAGGTACGTGGACCTGTCCAGCTTGCCTTCGCTAAATCAATCGATCCGATCATTCCGCTCGAAGTGTCGATCACTCGCATGGCGGTTACCAATGAGAAGGATCTCGAAAAAGAGCGCACCATGGGGCGCAAGAGCATTGTGCCTTATGGGCTTTATCGCGTACACGGTTTCATCTCGGCCAAGTTGGCGGAGAAAACCGGTTTTTCGGAATCTGACTTGGAAAAACTGTGGCAGGCGCTGCAGATGATGTTCGAGCACGATCACTCTGCAGCCCGGGGTGAGATGGTTGCACGCAAGCTTGTCGTTTTCAAACACAAGGATGCATTGGGCAATATGCCATCCCATAAACTCTTTGACCGGGTAACGATCGAGCGTGTGAATGGTGAGTCTGGCACGCCCGCTGGAGGTTTTGATGATTACCGGATTGCCATCGACAGCAATGGGTTGGCTGAAAACGGTGTGAGCGTACAGGAAGTGCTGTCCTGAGCACGGAGACTGACTGTCTAGCATATAAGTCAGCAGATAGACCACGATGTATTACGTTGTGGTCTATCTGGGGAGATGAGCATGACTGTAACCAGTATCCGTCTGCAGGCTGACCTTGAAGAGCCGTTGAAAGCCGCTGCAGATCGTCAGCGTAGAAGTAAAAATTGGTTTGTTAATCAGGTGGTAAGAGAGTACTTGCAACGTGATGCCCTTGAGCAGCAGCGCTGGCAGGAAACCGAGGTGGCACTGGAGTCCGCCCGCAGCGGCAGGTTGTTACCGGAGAGGCTGTGCATGAATGGATCGATAGCTGGGGTGCGGAGACTGAGAAGGTGCTGCCGAAAGCATGAGGATCGAATACACGGGCGTAGCGATACAGGATCTGATACGCCTGCGGGCTTTCATTGCAGAACACAACCCCCAAGCGGCAAAAAAAGACCGCAAAAAACTCCCTGCCGGGATCAAAGGACTGGCGCGGGAACCTCGGCTTGGTCATCCGGTGATGGTCGCGCCAGACCCTGAGAAAATTCGTGATCTGATACTGCCACCCTACATAGTGCGCTATACCCTGCTGTCACAATCATTGCTGATTCTCAGGATCTGGCACCACAAGGAAGAGCGGGAAGATGAGTCTACAAACTGAAACGGAACCCGATTGGCTGATGATTTCGGCCATCCAGCACTACGCCTACTGCCCGCGCCAGTTCGCGCTGATCCATGTCGAGCAGGCTTGGGACGAGAACTTCTTCACAGCTGAAGGCAAGTTGCTGCATGAACGAGTCGACAGCTATGAGTCGGAGCAACGGGGTGATCTCCGTTACGAACGCAGTATCTCTGTGCGCTCAAACCGGCTGCGTGTCAGGGGAAAGCTTGATCTGTTGGAGATTGCCGGCAAGTCTGCCAAAAGCTATTTTCCGGTAGAGTACAAACGGGGTAAATCGAAGACTGAGGATTGGGACAGAATACAGCTTTGCGCTCAGGCGCTCTGTCTCGAGGAGATGAGGGAAATCCGCATCGATAGCGGCGCTTTGTGGTACTGGCAGGTAAGGAAGCGGGAGGCCGTCCAGTTCGATGAAACTATGCGCGCGATCACGCTACAGACTATCGAAGCAGCACATGCCCTGTTGGCATCGGGCGAAACCCCCATGCCCACACCCATGAAACAGCGTTGCCGGGCCTGTTCTTTGCTAGACCTCTGTGAGCCGGAAGCCTTCCGCATGGATCGCTCCGCGCGTTATATCAAAGCACTGTTTGACGATGCTGAGTTGTGAAGGATCATTGCCATGAAAAAGCTACTCAACACCCTCTATGTCACCCGCCAGAAGAGCTACCTGCACAAGGAACGGGAGACGATCGTCATCAAGCAGGAAGGGGATAAGCTGGGACAGTTTCCCGCCATCAGTATCGCCAATATCCTCTGTTTCGGTCAGGTCAGCGTCTCTCCCTTTCTGATGGGTTATTGTGGCGAGCAGGGAATCGGACTGGCCTTCTATTCGGAATACGGTAAGTTTCTCGCCCGGGTGCAGGGGCCGCAAACCGGTAATGTGCTGTTGCGGCGCGCTCAATATCGTTGGGCCGATAGCGATGAGAAGGCGCTTGCCGTGGCTCGCTTGATGGTCGCCGCCAAGATTGCCAACGGGCGCGCGGTATTGATGCGGGAGATTCGCAATCATGGAGACAACCCTGTGCTTTCAGAGGCCGTGTCCAGGCTGGCTGTCAGCTTGCGGCGAGTGAAACAGGCGCAATCCGTTGCTGAGGCGATGGGGATCGAAGGCGATGCGGCCAGCATCTATTTTGGTGTGTTCAGTGAACTGCTCCGTGACAGCGGTTTCCATTTCAACGGACGGGTGCGCAGACCACCCACCGACCCGGTCAATGCCCTCTTGTCTTACCTCTACACCTTGATCACTCACGAGTGCGCCTCGGCCCTGCAAGGGGTAGGGCTTGATCCCTATGTCGGATTTCTGCATCAGGATCGCCCGGGTCGTCTCAGTCTCGCACTGGACCTGTTGGAAGAATTTCGCGCAACCTGGGCAGATCGATTCGTGCTTACTCTGATCAACAGGAAACAGATTCAATTGCGGGATTTCATTACCGAGGCCAGCGGTGCCGTCCGTCTAACCGATGATGCCAGAAAGCGGGTGTTGATTGCCTGGCAGGAACGCAAACAGGTAGAGGTTAATCACCCGTACCTAGAAGAGAAAGTGGCCATGGGTTTGTTGCCTCATTGTCAGGCGATGCTACTTGCCCGACATATACGAGGTGATACCGAATACTACCCTCCCTATTTGGTGAAATAGAAATGCTGGTATTGATTACCTACGATGTCAATGTCGCATCAGAAGGTGGACAGCGACGCCTTCGCAATATTGCCAAGGTGTGTCTGGATTACGGTATGCGCGTACAGCATTCCGTGTTTGAATGTGAGGTCACTCCTGCGCAGTATGTGGATTTGAAGCATGAATTGCTCGAAATCTTTGATCCGCTCAAAGATAGTCTCAGGTTTTACATGCTGGGCAAAAAAGGGCGCCAAAAAGTGGAGCATGTAGGCGCAAAAGTTGTATTGGACCCTGTTACTGATCCATTGATACTCTGACCGCTAACCGGTCGTTCTCATGAAAACGTGAGGGGTTAGCGGGTATATAACGTATAGATAGTAAAGAAAAAAATACTTAATTTCTTTTGTTCTTTGTCAATTCGAAACATTACATCTGAGTCTAGCGGAAGATTAAGCTTTTGCTTGGGCCTTTCAGTAAGTTAGACTCGAGCGGTCGCGCCCATCACGGGCGCGTGGATTGAAACAATAGTCGCGTTGACGGAATCACCGACAGTGATCAGTCGCGCCCATCACGGGCGCGTGGATTGAAACAAAGGAACGCCCCCCCTTTGTCGGTGTGATCCATGTCGCGCCCATCACGGGCGCGTGGATTGAAACACAGTCATCATGCGCAGGGTCTGCACAAAAACAGTCGCGCCCATCACGGGCGCGTGGATTGAAACACGCGCTGGAATCCTGGGCCGATGTAGCGTTCGATGTCGCGCCCATCACGGGCGCGTGGATTGAAACTACATGGGCTACAACATGGCCATGGCGGCCGAGAGTCGCGCCCATCACGGGCGCGTGGATTGAAACGTCCAGAGCCACAAGCCGACGGTGCATGTGGTCCGTCGCGCCCATCACGGGCGCGTGGATTGAAACTACGGAACCCCGCGACCCAAGCCCGGGTAACAATAGTCGCGCCCATCACGGGCGCGTGGATTGAAACAGCGATCAGGAGAAAGCGTTGAATCCGATGAAGGGTCGCGCCCATCACGGGCGCGTGGATTGAAACACGAGTACAAAGATCACGTGGTCGTGGTGACCCAGGTCGCGCCCATCACGGGCGCGTGGATTGAAACGACACTTCACGAGTGTCATAGAGGGATCCTGCCAGTCGCGCCCATCACGGGCGCGTGGATTGAAACCTGGGACTCGTGATGAGCTGCATCGGGACTATGGTGTCGCGCCCATCACGGGCGCGTGGATTGAAACAGATAGGTTTCACCAAAATCATTGGTGTCCTTGATGTCGCGCCCATCACGGGCGCGTGGATTGAAACCGGCGAGAAGCTGGACAAGTCACTCAACAAAACCTGTCGCGCCCATCACGGGCGCGTGGAT
>JBNLFS010000025.1:0-11185 GCA_050305635.1 Candidatus Thiodiazotropha sp.
CGAAAAACGAACCCGAGATCTTCGGCACCACCATGCGTTTCGGCACCGTGCTTGAGAATGTCACCATGACTGCCAGCACCCGCCGCCTCGACCTGGATGACGGATCGCTCACGGAAAACACCCGCGGCGCCTACCACATCAGCGCGATACCCAATGCGACGCTGGACGGAGTCGGCGGCCATCCCGACACTATCATCATGTTGACCGCGGATGCCTTCGGCGTACTGCCCCCGGTGTCGCGGCTCGATCCGGCCCAGGCCATGTACCATTTCATATCCGGTTACACTGCCCGGGTGGCCGGTACCGAGAAAGGCGTCACCGAACCTTCACCGGTGTTCAGCGCCTGCTACGGGGCGCCTTTCATGCCTCTGCATCCCCAGCGTTATGCCAAGCTTCTGGGTGAGCGCATCAACCAGTACAACTCAAGGGTCTGGTTGATCAACACCGGCTGGACCGGCGGACCCTACGGGGTTGGCGAGCGCATGCCGATCCCTCATACCCGGGCTATGGTGAACGCGGTACTCGATGGCAAACTCGATGATGTGGCGATGCGCACCGACTCGATCTTTGGTGTTCAGATTCCCACCGAGGTGCCCGGTGTGCCGGCGGAGATGCTGTTTCCCCGCGACACCTGGAAGGATCAGTCCGCCTATGATGCCCAGGCCCATAAACTGGCCCGCATGTTCCGGGAGAATTTCAGGAAATACGAGAGCGAGGTCACGCCCGAAATTCTTGCGGCGGCGCCTAAGGGGTAATTTTGAATTATTAATTTTTAATTTTGAATTGAGGAGGTCTTCCCATGCGTTGCATGGGAAGACACTTTAGTTTGAAATAGTTGTGAGCGCAGCGAACGCGATAATTCAACATTCAAAATTCATAATTATTAGAAATTTTTCGTGAATAAAGAAAAACGCCAGGCCATCTTCGAACGCCTGCAGGCGGCCAACCCGCATCCCACCACGGAACTGAACTACTCCACTCCCTTCGAGCTTTTAGTGGCGGTAACCCTGTCCGCGCAGGCCACCGACAAGGGCGTGAACAGGGCCACCGAAAAATTGTTTGCGGTAGCGAACACCCCACAGGCGATCCTCGATCTGGGAGTCGATGGCTTGAAGTCCTACATTAAGACCATCGGCCTGTTCAACAACAAGGCGAAGAACATCATCGAGGCGTGTCGTCTGCTGATCGATCGGCACAAGGGAGAGGTGCCCGAGAACCGGGCCGCCCTCGAGGCCCTGCCGGGGGTTGGGCGCAAGACCGCCAACGTAGTCCTCAACACCGCGTTCGGCCATCCCACCATGGCGGTGGATACGCATATCTTTCGGGTCTCCAACCGCACCGGGCTGGCTCCGGGTAAAAACCCCCTGGAAGTGGAAAAGAAACTGTTGCGCTTTACACCGAAAGCCTTTTTGCAGGATGCCCACCACTGGTTGATTCTGCACGGACGTTATACCTGCGTGGCGCGCAAGCCCCGTTGCGGCAGCTGCGTGATCGAGGATCTGTGCGAGTTCCGGGACAAGACGGAAACCTGAAAATCTGATTCCTTTCAGATTGATCCAAAGCAGGGATCAACCTCCCCAGTAGCCCGGGTGAAGCGCAGCGGAACCCGGGAACGTCGGAGTCCCGGAGGGTTGTTCCCGGGTTCCGCTTCGCTGCACCCGGGCTACGTCGATCGGGACACACGGGAATCTCGACAGAAGCAGGCATCAACCCGCGTAGCCCGGGTGAAACGAAGTGGAACCCGGGATCCATCAGAATCCAAAGCAAGTGGGAACAACACAATCCTCACCAAGCAATCCCCCCTCTTCCCTCGCGGGAGAGGGTCGGGGAGAGGGGGGCAACAGAACAGTTTGCGGCTCATCACTCTGTTGTGTTTCGAAAAAATACCCACAGGGTTTGAATCGAAAACAACCGGCACAGGGGTTGTCCGACCCAAAAAGGGTTAAACTGAAGGGCACGGAAAGTACCGGTGCCCGCACCCGGGCGGCAGGGTGCCAGTGCTCTCCTGAAGTAACCCCGACAATCCTTACTCCAGGAGATGACCATGCACAGATTCTTTATGACAGCACTGGTTTTACTTTGGTTTTTCGCCAACCCGACCCATGCGGATACGGGTCTGGTGAACGTGGCGAGCCCGCATGATGTGGATACCACCGCCGACCGATTCGTCGCCGCTGTGGAACAGGCGGGGCTCAAGGTCTTCTCCCGCATCGACCATGCAGCGGGGGCCGCCCAGGTGGGTGAGACATTACGCCCGACCCAGTTGATTATCTTCGGCAGTCCCAAGGTGGGTACCGCGTTGATGAACGCGGATCAGCGGGTTGGGATCGATTTGCCGTTGAAGGCCCTGGTCTGGCAGGATGCGGAAAATAAGGTCTGGGTGAGTTACAACAGTTCGGATTACCTGTTCGGGCGTTTCTCCATCGAGGGGCGCGATCCGGTGAAACTGAAAATTACCCAGGCACTGGGCAAGTTCGCGGCATCGGCCGCGGAATAGACGGGAGCGCGGATGTACAGCGGTGATCGGGATCAGATGCGTCAGGTGTTTTTCGAGGCCTGGCGCAAGTTTCAGTCGGGTGAGGCGATGCAGCCTGTGGAGCAGATGGTGGCCCAGGTGATCCAGCATCATCCCGAGTATCATCGTATGCTCGATCAACCCGAATCCGGACGTTCCCGGGAGTTCCTCCCCGAGGGGGGTGAAACCAATCCCTTCCTGCACATGGGCATGCACATCAGCCTGCTGGAGCAGATCAGCACCGATCGCCCGGCCGGTATCAGCGAACTCTACCGCAGGCTCTGCCAGCGTCTGGGCGATGCCCATGAAGCGGATCACCAGATGATGGAGTGCCTGGGGCGTGCCCTGTGGGAGGCGCAGTCGGCCGGGACGATGCCGGACGAGCACGCCTACCTGGAGTGCGTACGCAGGTTGGCGGGCTGATGGTCAACGCCCGCAACTGCGTGTTGTGCCGGGTGATGCGCGGGCTTGCCTTCGGCGGGCTGGGCGCGGCCATCGGCGGATACGGCTCCCTGTTTCTCGGAGCCAGTCGTGGCGATGCGGTCTACTATGCCCTGTTCGGCGCCCTGGCGCTTACCGTGATGGTGACGCGCAAACCCAACAAGACCGGGGGTAAGGGTAAAGATTCCTAGCAGGCTGGTGAAACTCTACTCAGACGGTACGATCCTGCGTTGAAAACCGCCTCAAAATGCTCATTTACTTTAGTAAACTGCGCTTTTTCTGCGGTTTTCGCCTGGTCTCGCACTCGTCTGAGCAAATTTCAACCGCTTGCTTAACCTGAGCAGCTCCCGTATCTCAAAAACAGTGAGGTTTTTGTATGTCTCAGCGTGAACACATTCCCCATATGATCGCCGATACCGTCAAGGCCTCGGGCCGGATCGAGGTGGCGGCGCCCTATGACCGGCGGGTCATCGCCAGCATTGACACCGTGGACGGGGAGGGTGTCGAGCGGGCGTTGCGGATCGCCCGGGGACTGTTCGATGACAAAGGCGCGTGGCTGCCGGTGTCGCGGCGTATCGAAATTCTCAAACGGGCGGCCCAACTGATGGCCGAGCGGGCCGAGACCCTGGCATTGGAGGCGGCCCGGGAGGGCGGTAAACCCCTCACCGATTCCCGTGTCGAGGTGGCACGGGCCATCGACGGGCTGCAGATCTGCATCGAGACCCTGCGCACCGAGGCGGGTAGTGAGATACCCATGGGGGTCAACCCCGCATCCCAGGGACGCCTGGCCTTCACCCACCGGGAGCCCATCGGCGTGGTGGTGGCGCTCAGCGCTTTCAACCATCCCCTCAATCTGGCGGTACACCAGGTCGCTCCGGCGGTGGCCACCGGCTGCCCGGTGATCATCAAGCCGGCCGAGGATGCGCCACTCTCCTGCATGCGCTTCATCGCTATTCTGCGGGAAGCAGGCCTGCCGCCCGGCTGGGCCCAGGCCCTGCTCTGCGATGATCACGAGGTGACCAGCCGCCTGGTGTCCGATGCACAGGTGGATTTTTTCAGTTTCATTGGCAGCGCGAAAGTCGGATGGATGTTGCGCTCCCGCTTGGCCCCGGGCACCCGCTGTGCTCTTGAACACGGGGGTGTGGCGCCGGTGATCGTAGAACCCGATGCGGATCTTCAGGATGCCCTGCCGCTGCTGGCCAAGGGATCCTTCTACCACGCGGGTCAGGTCTGCGTGTCGGTGCAGCGGGTGTTTGCACATCGCTCCATCGCCCACCAGGTGGCCGAGGGACTGGCCGCCGAAGGGGCGAAGATGAGCGTGGGGGATCCCACGCTCGAGGACACCGGGATCGGCCCGTTGATCCGCCCCGGGGAGACCCAGCGGGTGCACGAGTGGGTCCGCGAAGCCGTGGAACTGGGCGCGGAATTGCTGTGCGGTGGTGAACCGCTCTCGCCAACCTGCTATCCCGCCACGGTGCTGCTCGATCCACCCCTCAAGGCGCGGGTGAGCACCCGGGAGGTGTTCGGACCGGTGGTCTGTGTCTACAGCTACGATGAGATCGAACAGGCCATTGCCCAAGCCAATGCCCTGCCGTTCGCCTTTCAATCGGCGATCTTCACCAATCAGCTGTCCCAGGCCCTCAAGGCCTACAAAGGTCTGAATGCCTCGGCAGTGATGATCAATGACTTCACCGCCTTCCGGGTGGATTGGATGCCCTTCGCCGGGTTGCGCCAGTCGGGTCTCGGGGTTGGAGGGATACCCCACACCATGCGGGATATGCAGGTTGAGAAGATGATGGTGATTCGTTCGCCAGAGTTGTGAGTTGTTAAGGACCAACCGGGAAATGCTAAAGTATTACCCGCATCCAGATATCACTTGGATATCCGGAGTGGGTTTTTCAATTCAGCTACCGCGTTGAATGGAACAAGAAGGTTGTTGAAATTCGCTCAGACGAGTGCGAGACCAGGCGAAAACCGCCGAAAAAGCGCAGTTTACTGAAGTCAATGAGCATTTTGAGGCGGTTTTCAAGGCAGGATCGTACCGTCTGAGTAGCATTTCAACAGCCTGCTAGGATATGAAGGAGGCTGAATGCCATCGCGAACGATACTGATCGGATTGGTTTTTCTCATTTTTATGCAGAGTGCATGGTCCGATACACTCACACTTCCATCGGAATCGCCAACCAACGAAACTGCCTTTTCGATCCGAGTCGCGGGTTATCGAGGCTCTTCTCCCACCTATTTCGAGTACCTGGGCGCCTTCGTGGAAGGGGGCGAAATCAATGTGTACGGCAATGTGGATGGCGGCATTTTTTCCGTGCCGCAAAGTTATGATGAGGTGGTTGAAATCGGTCCGTTTCCATCCGGAAATTATACCGTCAATTACTATCGATATACCCGGTATGGCGATGCGGCGCCGTTTTCTCTGGAGGATTCCAAACCCATCGAGATCGTCAAAGTCACTCAAAATGAACCTGCGGCGGGGCGTGTCGAGATCAGTGGTGAGCTTATTGAAGATCAGTTGCTGACGGTCAATGCCAGCCTGTCTGATCGGAATGGCATGGGAGAACTTTCATATCAATGGTATCGCAATGGTGAGCCCATCGATGGCGCGATCTATATCAGTCATCGGTTAACGGATGCCGATGTTGGCGGCATTCTGTCCGTAACGGCGACATTTGAAGATGGCGCGGGTAATCGGGAACAGTTGAGCTCGCTGCGTACGATGGACCCCGTCTTGAATGTCGACGATACGCCGGTTGGCGCAATCTACCTTCGGGGTTCGGTCGCCGAAGGTGCTGTGTTAAGCATCGATACCAGCAGTTTATATCATGCGGATGACGACTGTTCGGTTGCGTTTCAGTGGGAACGGGTTTCCCCGGCTAACCCAGACAACCGAGCCGCAATTATCGCGGACAGCGATACCTATGTGCCAACCGTATATGATGTGAATCTGCAGATTTCGGCGACTGTCCAATATCGCTCGGGAGGCACGGCGGTTTGTCATGTCGTCCCGCAAGCGATCAATACGGGACCGGTTGCGCCCGCGGGACAACCGGTGGTGGTCGCGCCGGATGACTTTACCCGCCCTGCAAGCGGAACGCTGACCGAGGTCGATGCGGGCCGGGCGACCGCCCGGGATGATCAGGGCGGTGAGTTGGAGACCTATTTGAAGCGTCTGGTCAGCAACGGGGTCGAACAGGCGCCGCCCTCTGATCCAACCCGGCTCTATTTGGTCCCGGGGACGCATCTGCTCACCTGGTCGGTCAATGATGGGGAGATACGCTCGGGAGAGGCGATCCAGATTGTACGAGTCGATCCCATCATTCAGTTCGACCGGGACCGCGCCGCGTCTCCGGCGGGTCCGTTCGAGTGTCCCCTGCTGATGAATGGCGCACCGGCCCGATATCCTGTCAGAGTGCCCTATACCCTGAGTGCGGAACTGGCGGCCGACCAGACTCAGCGCACGCTACGTCATGACGTCCTGATAATCGATGGCAAAGAGCAGCCCCCCACAATCCGTATACCGGATTATATGTTGCCCCGTTTAACGGAGTACCAAAGTCTGCTGTTGAGCATGGATCAACCCACGAATGCGGTGTTGGGTGAGAAACCAGCCTGTCGCATTGCCTTAAGCAACGAGAATTTCGCACCGGATGTCACCTTGGCCGTAGAACAAAATGGGACCGTACACCGCATCGTGGCCAAGACCAACGGTCCGGTTACGGTCAGCGCCTCGGTGGAGGATCTGAATGCGGATGACACCCACACCTATGATTGGAGTGGCACTGACCTATTGTTGGAGGATATCGACGATGAACCAAGCAGTCTGACCCTCGATCCTGAGCAGATGGCCTCCGGGTTGTATCGGGTACAGGTGCAGGTTAGCGACGGCTCCGCGCTCGCAAGATCTGAACTGACCCTTCTTGTTGTGGATCAAGCCCCCGCGCTTGAGCCTGGAAGCGACCTGGATGGCGACGGGATCTCCGATCTCGATGAGGGTGCTGGCGATCAGGATGGAGACGGTATCGCGGATTATCTGGACCCTGATGACCTACCGGGTAATGTCCTGGCTCGCAGCGGTGCGAATCCAAGGGAATATCTCATCGAAACGGAACCGGGTTTGAGTCTGAGTCTGGGCGATGTGGCATTTTTCAATCAGCGCAGCGGCGCGGGGATTGGCGTGAGCGACATCGAGCATTACATCGCGAGCGGGCAGGGTGGCGTATTGGATTCAGATGACTATGTCTACGAAGCGGGGCTGTTTGATTTTCGAATCGAAGGGATTGCCGGGGTTGGTGCGAGCGTGAAGGTGGTGCTTCCCCAATTGCAGCCGATTGCCGCTGACTCGGTCTATCGCAAACAGATGCCCACAGCTTGGCAGGAGTTTATTGTCGATAGCGCCAATACGCTCAAGTCGGCCCGGGGATCTCAAGGACATTGCCCCTCCCCGGGGGACAATGCCTATGTGGATGGGTTGAACCCGGGAGACTGGTGTGTTGAGTTGACCCTTCAGGATGGAGGCCCCAACGATGCGGACGGCGAAGCGGATGGCGGTATCTCGGATCACGGTGGCGTGACGCTTGCCGCATCATCCGAAGATGGAGGTGGGAATGCGGATACCGGCACCTCCTCAGGCGGCGGTGGCGGCGGTGCTGTCACGATTTGGAGTCTGCTGCTCCTGGTGTTACTGGGACTGATGCGGAATCACCCTTTACGGCGCGGGCCGGTGCGGAAGGGATGATGGCTGGCGATTTCTGGGTTGTGTCAGTGCTGGGGCGGTTTGTCTGATCCTGGCGTCTGTTTACGCACCGGTTTGATGTTCGTCGGTGGTACCGTTGTGTGTGGCACCGTCGCCTCAGCCGCATGAACGGCGCTTTGGTGGGCATGGGAATGGGATTCCTCTTGTTCCGATGGCAGGGCGGGCGGGTGTTGGGAATAAAACGATTCAAAAAATTAAAACACGCTAATATTGGTCGATACTGTAGATAGACGGAAGTTGCATGCCATGGAGCTTCGTTAGGCCTCGGTGCGGCCCGCTAAAATCCATGGTTGGCCGTGTGTATCGTTTGGTGGGTCCCTCTCATTGTGATGGCCTGTGTGTGACAGGACTGTGATGAGCGCTCTCATGGCGCCTTTCGCACTCACCGCGCGGCTATCAGGTACCTGATCAACACGCATCGCGGCCTATACCAGCCGTGATGGATCGATCTGAGTACTATTCTCTGAGACGGGCCCCCTGTCCTGAGAATAAAAGTATGAAACGACCTGCATCGTTCTTAACCAGTACGTTCGTGCTGGCGCTCTCTTTATGTCTGACACCCGCGAGTCGCCTCGTTGCCGGTCCCCATCAATCTGCGGGGACGGGACATGGCGCTCATTGGGGATATACAGGTTCGACCGGCCCCGAAGCATGGTCCGGTCTGGCTGAAGAGTATGTCCTTTGTGGTAGCGGAAAACGTCAATCCCCGGTGGATATCCTCAGTGAGACACCTGCTGATTTATATCCCTTGGTTTTTCAATACCAGGATATCCCCCTGCAGGTGTTGAACAATGGCCATACCCTGCAGGCCAACTATGATACATCCGGTCCGGATGTTACGGTCAATATCGGTGGAAAGCCCTATCCTGTGAAGGCGAAGCCGGTTTACAACAGCCTGCTTAAGCTGGGTGATGTCTCCTACAAGTTATTGCAGCTGCATTTTCACACGCCCAGTGAACATGCTCGCAATGGAATTCGCTACGCCATGGAAGTCCATCTCGTACACAAGAGCGCCGACGGTAATCTGGCGGTTGTCGGTGTGCTGCTGGATAGGGGCAGAGAAAATCCCGTACTGAAAAAAATCCTTGATAATGCCTCCGGTGAGATCAACGCCGTCAAACGGGTCAAAGGCGTTACGCTCAATGCTTCCGATCTACTGCCTGCCGATCGTGAAGTGTTTTACTACAGTGGTTCCCTGACCACGCCACCCTGCAGCGAAAATGTCAACTGGATGGTTATGAAAAACCCAGTAGAGGTTTCAGATGCCCAGGTCAAGGCATTCGATCGCCTGATTGGGGAAAATGCCCGTCCGCTGCAGCCCATGCATTGGCGCACCATGCTGACCTCTGAATGATCCATATTCTTTACCGGGGAAACCAAAATGAACAAACTACTGGGTAAATTATCGCTCAAGGCAAAATTGATGGGATTTGCAGGCATTCTGATCGCACTGCTTGTGATTGCCTCCTCCTATGCCATCTTTGCCATGCAGAGTATCGGCAAAGAGTTGACCACTATTGCCGAAGAGGATATTCCGCTGACCAATGCCCTCTCTCGGGTGGCTACGATGCAGTTGGAACAGGCCGTGTCTTTCGAGCGAGTACTTCACTATGGCAGTGTGCTGCATGAAGAGGAGAACGCCTTGTCGCATTTTCGTGCAGCAATCGAGAGTTTCGATAGCCGATCGGAGGAGGTTGAAGGCGAAATAAAAACCGTCAGGAAGCTGATCGAAAAGGCTATGGAAACAGGATCCGAAGAGGAGGTGGCGGAATTCAAGGCGGTCGACAAGGCATTGTCTGAGATTGTCGAGGCGCATAGATCCTATGTGGAGCATGCCCACCATTCCTTCGTCGTATTTACTGAAGACAAAGCGCATGAAGCGGAGCAGCTGGCGCAAAAAGTGGAACAAGAGGAAGAGGCGCTGATCCAGCATCTGGAAACTCTGCTTGGTGAAGTCGAAACTTTCACCAGTGAGAGCGCCATGCGGGCGGAGGAGCACGAGCAGGCCGCAATCGCTGTCCTCGGTATCGTCGCATTGTTCAGCATCGTGATCAGTCTTGTTTTGAGTGTCCTGTTCGCATCCTATATCGTCCGCGCAATACGCAAGGCGACGGTCACCGCCTCCGGTGATCTGTCCCAGGAGATCGAGATTACCACCCAAGATGAAATCGGCGAGCTGCTCAAGGCGATCAATGGTATGCGCTTGAAGCTGCTGCAGATGCTTTCGGATATATCGGATACCACCGCGCAACTGTCGACCGCATCGGAGGAGATGTCATCCGTTACGGTGCGAACCAGCGAGACGATCCAGAATCAACGGTCCGAGACTGAACAGGTTGCAACCGCGATGAATGAAATGACCACAACCGTTCAGGAAGTTGCGGTTAACATCAACCACACCGCCAGTGCGGCGGATGAGGCTAAGAGTCAGACCCGTGAAGGTGCAGCGATCGTTAAGCGGGCGATTTCACAGATCAATGTCCTTGCTGAGCAGGTGGAGTCTTCCTCCAGGACCATCAACGAGTTGGAGAAGCACAGTGAGTCCATCAATTCGGTGCTGGAAGTGATCAAGGGTATTGCCGATCAAACCAATCTCCTGGCACTCAACGCCGCCATAGAAGCAGCGCGCGCGGGTGAACAGGGACGCGGATTTGCAGTGGTTGCGGATGAGGTTCGTACGCTGGCCGGTCGTACCCGAGAGTCGACGGACGAAATCAACGACATGATCGACAAACTCCAGTCGGGTTCCCGCGCGGCTGTTTCAGTCATGAAACAGAGCCAGAATGAGGCGAAATCGGCGGTCGAGCTGGCCTCTCAAACCGGGGAGGCTTTGACGACCATTACCCAGGCCGTCGAAAGAATCAGTGAGATGGCCACACAGATTGCCAGCGCGGCACAAGAACAGGGGGCGGTGTCCGAGGAGATTAATCGCAACATTGTGATTATCAATGACATGTCCGTTCAGACTGCCGAGGGGGCCAAGGAGACAGCCGACGCGAGTAAAAATCTGGCCCACATGGCGACGGAACTCCAAGGGTTGATAGAGCAGTTCAAGGTCTGACCCCCAATGGACCGGCGAGAAGCGTCAATTCTGAACGATTACAGAGCATGGTGATGTTGAACGAATCCGACAAGCTCGATACGGATGTGCTGCCTGCCAAGATGCGCCCGTTGGGAGAGGCGGGGGCAATGCCCTCGATGATCAACCACCCCAGAGCCTGGAAGATGTGGAGGCCTTTTTGTCCGCAAGACATTACGCGAAACCCATGGCGGCCGTACCCTATCTGCGGAGATTTTCGGTATCGACAAGTCGACCTTGTGGCGTAAGATCAAACGTTACAATCTGGATGTTTGAATACGGGTTCTGGGTGCATTGAGGGTAGCGTGATTCAGGGCATCGTGTGAGGGGGGCACCGGTAGCCCGGGTGCAGCGCAGCGAAACCCGGGAAGCCTCCTCGCGCTCCGCA
>JBNLFS010000026.1:0-17043 GCA_050305635.1 Candidatus Thiodiazotropha sp.
GCAAACTGCAGCTGGTGTAAGGGTCATGCTGGAGATCACCCCCCTTTCCTCGTTTGATGACAACTATATCTGGGTGCTGAGGAATCCCGGGAGTAACCGGGTGGTGGTCGTGGATCCGGGTGATGAGACCCCGGTACTGGACTGGCTCGGGGAGACCGCGTCCCAACTCAGCGCGGTGCTGATCACCCACCACCATTACGATCATGTCGGCGGGGTGCCGGAACTCGCCCAGGCCTTTCCGGGGCTGCCCGTGTTCGGTCCGGTAAATGAAAAAATTCGCGGACTGACCCATCCCCTCCGCGAGGGAGATCGTCCGGAGATTCCGGGTCTGGATGCCAATCTGCGGGTGCTCGAGGTTCCCGGTCACACAGCAGGGCATATCGCCTACTACGGCGATGGGGCGCTGTTCTGTGGCGACACCCTGTTCGCCGCCGGGTGCGGGCGGGTATTCGACGGCACCTTTGAGCAGTTATCGAATTCATTGCTGCGTATCGCGGATCTCCCCAAGGAGACCCGGATCTATTGCGCCCACGAATACACCTTGGACAACCTGGGGTTCGCTCAGTGGGTGGAGCCGCACAGCCCGGCCATCGCGCAGCGACTCAGCACGGACCGTTCGCTCAGGCAGGCGGGGCAACCCACCTTGCCCTCACGTCTCGACACGGAATTGCAGACCAACCCCTTCCTGCGTACCCGGGACCCGGGCGTGGTCGCAATGGCGGAAGCCAAAGCCGGTCACAAGCTTGTCAGTCCGGCGGCAGTGTTCACGGCCCTGAGGCAGTGGAAAGACCGGGAATACGACTGATTGCCAAGCAGGCTGTTGAAATTCTACTCAGACGGTACGATCCTGCGTTGAAAACCGCCTCGCACTCGTCTGAGCGAATTTCAACAGCCTGCCAGGGCCTTTCAACCGGTGCCGCACGTCAGGACAGATTCCCAATCAGCTTGCCCTGAGCGGGTTCCCACTTCAAAGGGTGGGGAACCCGTGTGTCATTTCGAGCCATGGTTGAACCGGATACCGCTCAACTCCGCATCACTCCTCCGGCATGCAGATCTTTTTACCCCCCACGGCCCGCATGGTGCGGTAGAAAAGGTAGGTCACCACCAGGGTCAGCACGGTGAGCAGGATCCAGCCGAGGGCGGCGAAACCGGGGTTGGTCGTCTTTTCGAACATCAGCAGGGTGGCAATGGTGATGGCCGCCAGAGGAAAAGAGTAGGCCCACCAGGAGAGAAAGAACTGCAAACGGGAAAAACGAAATACCATGGTAAACAGCAGCAGGGTCAGAAACAGTCCGCTGTAGTAGAGCACGTGGGCGAAATTATCGAGGCCTCCGTTGAGCTTCACGTAGGAGATGAAGCCGACTGCGGGTGGCGCAATGAGGATAAAAAAGGTGGGCATGAGCCGATCCGGAAGCGGATTGTGGAACAGCACCCGGTAGATGATGATGGTGAACAGCACCAGCCAGAAGATGATGCCGACGCTGAAGAAGAACCAGGAGATCTCATGGTATCCATGAGCGGTTCCAGCCACCGGAACCAGCACATTACCCACCACCGGAATGAACCAGGCCGGGTTGATGTGATGGACCTCGAACTTGTCGTGATGGATCCAGATGTTCATCACATACAGGGTGAAACCAAGATGCAGGGAACTGCCGATGATCCACAGGACATGTGAGACCCCGGGCAGGGTATGCAGCATGGTGATCGAAAGCAGAATCAGGCTGATCGAAACCGCCGGGAAGAAATTCAGTTTCACCGGGTGGTTGAGTTCCTTAACCACTTCCCCGGGGTAGCGCAACAGTTTCATCAGATAGATGAGTGCGAGAAGGGTGAACACCAGAGTGGTGAAAGGGATCAGGGCGAGATCCAGTCGGAACGGCAGGTGGTAGCCGATCTGGGCCTTTTCCCAGGCGATGCACAGGCCGGCCAGTCCCATGACCATGGCAAAGAAAGAGATGGGAAAATAGGGAAGACGAGAATTGTGATTCATTGTGATATCCAGCGCCTATTAAACAGCAAATCTTGAGTGGAATAGTATGTTAAGAGCCTGCGCGGAACATTGAAAATTCGCAAACGAAGTTCAGGATGCGCTTATCAGAGCCTGTCAATTGAAAGTCTTAGGCCCTGAAAATTATAGGGTAATCACTCAGTGATCCCATCACCGGTCACTGCCTCCGCTATAGCTGCCGGGTCACGCTGTTACGCCATCACCCAGGCACGAAAAAGCCGCCAGGCCGGATGGCACAGGCGGCTTGTTACGAACCCGGGCCCGGAGCTGTCCGGACCTTCAGGTGATCAGACGTTGCGTGCGTCCATCATGCGTTCGATGATCGGCTGCAGGATGATCTCCATGGAGAATCCCATCTTGCCGCCGGGCACCACGATGGAGTTGCGGCGTGACATGAACGAGCCGTCGATCATCGACAGCAGATAGGGGAAGTCGATGTCGAACTTTTTCGGATGACTGAAGCGGATCACGACAAAGCTTTCATCGGGGGTGGGGATGTCACGGGCAATGAACGGGTTCGAGGTGTCCACGGTCGGCACGCGCTGGAAGTTGATGTCGGTGCGCGAGAACTGCGGCGTGATGTGGTTGATGTAGTCGGGCATGCGCCGCATGATGGTATCGACGATCGCCTCTTCGCTGTAACCACGCTCGGCATTGTCGCGGAAGATCTTCTGGATCCATTCCAGGTTCACGATCGGCACCACGCCAACGCCCAGGTCCACATACTTGGCCACGTCCACGTCACCGTTGACCACCATGCCATGCAGTCCTTCATAGAACAACAGATCGGTACCTTCCTCGATCTTTTCCCAGGGGGTGAATTCACCCGGCTTCTTATCACAACCCAGGCGGGCGTTTTGTTCTTCGGCCTCTTCAGGGCTGTGCAGGTAGTAGCGTTTTTCGCCACTGCCGGTTTCGCCGTAGGTTTTGAACAGTTCGCCGATCTTTTCGAAATGGTTGGCATCCGGGCCGAAGTGACTCATGCCCTCGGCAACCTTGCTGCGCATCTCAACTCGTGTGTAGCGGTGAAAGCTGTCACCCTCGACGACCGCCGGTTTGATCCCGTCACGATAGAAAATGTGTTCGAATGCGCGTTTGACCGTGGTCGTACCGGCGCCTGAAGAACCGGTTACGGCTACCACAGGATGCTTCTTGGACATAGGCTTCTCCCAAATCTCAGACTTGTATAGTTATGATCAGGACCCCGCGATGGGACCTTGTAATGTGACTCAAGGACAGGGTCCTGAGAAAAAATTGGTGCCAACTATAACACGGCAATCGGCCATTACCAGTGGGTCAAAATCGTCGATCTGACCCCTAATGGGCGAGAAAACCCGTAATTCTGAGGGGATATGCGCTCGAGTCGGATTGGACTGGGGTCATCTCTCCCGGTCTAAATTACTGATATCAATAGTGAATATAGGTTTTTCCCGAGCCGGCTCAGAGCAGGGCGTTATTCAGCCACAGGTGGGTCTGTACGGCGATAAAAAATCCCAGGGCAACCACGGGAGTCCAGCGCAGATGGCTGAAAAAGGTGTATTTGCCCCGCGCCTGACCCATCAGGGCCACCCCGGCCGCCGAGCCGATGGACAGCAGACTGCCGCCGATACCGGTGGTGAGTGTGACCAGCAACCATTGTCCCAGGGACATCTCAGGCGCCATGTTGAGTACCACCGACATGGTTGGAATGTTTTCCAATACCGCTGAGAGCAGGCCGATGGAAACATTGGCGGTGGTGGCGCCCCATTGCACATACAGCAGCTCGGAGAGGATCGTCAGATAGCCCAGATAGCCAATGCCCCCTACGGCGAGGATCACCCCACAGAGAAACAGCAGGGTATCCCATTCCGCCCGGGCGACCCGCAGAAACACGTCGAAGGGCTGTCGGCTCTCTACCACCACCGAAAAATCCGGAGTTTCCGAAGTCACCACAGTCTCCGGCCCGGGCTCATGGGTTTTTTTCAGGTAGTAGCCGAAGAATTGCAGGTAGGACAGGCCGGTCATCATACCGATGGTCGCCGGCAGGCCGAACTCGCCCTGGAAAACCACCGCCGTGGCGATGGTCAGCAGAAACAACCCCATGATGCGTTTGGAGCCTCGATTCATGTAGACCTGTTCCAAGGGGAGACTCAGGCGTCCCTGGGGAAGCGCCAGGCTCATCAGGCTCGCCGGCACCAGGTAACTGACCAGGGATGGAATGAACAGGTGGAAAAAGGAGAAGAAGTCCACCGCTCCCGTGGTGCTGTGGATCGCCTGCTGCCAGACCATCAGGGTGGTGATGTCACCGAATGGGCTGTACGCGCCGCCCGCGTTGGCCGCGAGCACAATGTTGATACACGCCAGGGAGACAAATCGGGAGTTGTCCCGCTCCAGGTTAAGTACCACCGCACCCATCAGCAGCGCGGTGGAGAGGTTATCCAGAAAGGGGGAGAGGAGGAAGGTCACCGCCCCGGTGGTCCAGAAAAGCCGTCGGTAGGTGTAGCGTCGGTGCGCCACCCAGGTACGCAGGGCGAGAAACACCCGTCTTTCAGAAAGGGCGTTGATGTAGGTCATGACGACCAGGATGAACAGCATCAGTTCCGCGTATTGCAGCAGGCTGTGGCGCAGGGCCGTCTCCGCCTCGACGCCGCCCAGATGAAAGTGGTGGGCGTAACCCCCGATCAGCCCCCAGATGATGCCGGCTGCCAGTAGCATGGGCTTGGATTTGGGGAGGTTGATGAACTCCTCGATGCTGACCGCCACCAGGGCCAGGGCAAATACCGCGAGACTTAGCAGACCCACCCAATGTGTGCTGATGCTGTATCCGCTTGCGGACATGTGATCCGCCCAGGCAGTACCGGGAAGCAGAGCCGTAACCGCAGCTGTTTGTATTGCTTTAATCATGACACCTGGTATTCGCCGAGTGACCGCCCTGTGGATTGGATGTGCTCAATCGCGGCTTGGCACTATAGCCTATCCCAATGCAATGGGTCTGTCAGGCATATGCCGTCGGGAATTTGTTGAGTGGATCCGGTGCCGCGGTAGCTCGAACGTTGAAAGGGGGCGGATGGGAGAGTTTGCGCCGGGGACAAGGCGGATCTGATCAGAACGGGAGGCATGTCTGAGGTGGCGCCCGGACGCCACCTCTGAGTGGATCGGAGGGTCAGAACGAGCTGGCGTTGACCCACAGATGCACGAGGATGCTCGCCGCGTAACCCAGACCGATCACAGGAGCCCATTTCAGGTGACCGAAGAAGGTGTATTTGCCACGGGCCTGACCCATCAGCGCCACACCGGCGGCGGATCCGATCGAGAGCATGGAACCTCCCACGCCCGCGGTAAGGGTGACCAGCATCCACTGCCCCGTGGACATGTCGGGCATCATGGTCAGAACCGCAAACATCACAGGAATGTTATCGACGATGGCAGACAGGATACCGACCATGACATTGGCCGGCGTCGCGTTCATGGCGTCGCTCAGTTGCAGGGCCGCGCCCCACTGGGTGTACATCACCTCGGAGACCACGGTGAGGTAGCCGATGAAGCCGAGGCCGCCGACGCACAGCACCACACCGTAAAAGAACAGCAGGGTGTCCCACTCGGCCCGCGCCACCTTGTTGAACACATCGAAGGAGACCATGTCGCCCATCTGACCGTCGTGTTCCAGTTCGGTCAGTTCCTCCCGGCTCAGGTGAGGATGGTCAAGATGATAGGTCTTCTTCAGGTAGAAGCCGAAGAACTGCAGGTAGGCCAGACCGGTCAGCATACCGATCACCGGGGGCATGCCCAGGAAATTGTGAAAGCTCACCGCGGTGATGATGGTGGCGAGGAAAAAGATGATGATGCGCTTGGCGCCGCGTTTCATCTCAACGTTTTCACCGCCGCCGCTGGGTTGCTCGTTGGGTACGGCGAAATTCATGATGGCTGCGGGCACCAGCCAGTTCACCAGTGAGGGCAGGAAGAGCTCGAAGAAGGACCAGAAGTCGACCAGACCCTGCGGGGTGTGTATCCCTTTCTGCCAGACCATCAGGGTGGTGATGTCGCCAAAGGGACTGAATGCGCCGCCGGCGTTGGCCGCCACGACGATGTTGATGCAGGCCAGAAGAACGAACTGCTTGTTGTCGCCGCCCACCGCAAGCACTACGGCGCACATCAGAAGAGCGGTGGTCAGGTTGTCGGCGACCGGGGAGATGAAAAACGCCAGCAGGCCGGTGATCCAGAACAACCGGCGGAAGCCATACCCTTTGCTGACCAGCCAGGAACGCAGCTTTTCAAACACGTTGCGCTCGTCCATGGCGTTGATGTAGGTCATCGCCACCAGCAGGAAGAGCATCAGTTCCGCGTACTCCAGCAGGTTGTGGCGCACCATCTCTTCCGCCGCGTGGGGCATATCGTGGGTATGGTAATACCAGGCAATCAGGCCCCAGATGACGCCGGCCGCGAGGATGACCGGTTTGGATTTTCTCAGGTGGGTGAACTCCTCCGCCATCACCAGCAGGTAGGCCAGGGCGAAGATCGCTATAGAGGTGAATCCCACCCAATGGTTGGTCAGGTCCAGGCGGTCTCCCGTTCCTCCACTGGCTGCTGCGAGCGTGGGAAGGAAAAGCATCAGGAGCAGGCTGAAGGTTATTCTCACGGAGTTACCCCTATTCATTCGGTTGGTCGATATTCATACACAATCTATGGGATTCTCAAGGATGCGGGATACAGGGTCAACAGTTTACGAGAGGGAAACGCTTGGAGTGTTTTGAGCCCAGTCAAGTGAAAAAGTCACACCGAATTGATGTGACTTGTCATGGGGGGGTTATCCGGAGCATGGGATGCTGGCGATGACGCGATCGCATTCGAGGATATCCGGGGGGCGTTGATGGAATATCAGAACATTGATCAAAAAAAAGCCAGGTACAACTACCATGAACTGCACCTGACCCGAAACATCCTGCTGTCCCAGTCCTCAGATGAGCGGACGATGCCCTGGGACGTGGTGCGTACCGCGCAGCGCTATACCGAGGTGACCGACTGGGAGGCGTTGCTGTGTGCGGCTTTCCTGCCCAAAGCCAACAAGCTGGTGGCGGTGGTGATCCGACGTCAGACCGATGGTTACAGTGGCCTGCTGCGCCAGCAGGGGTCCATCGAATATGTGAGATTCTTCGTCGACTGGGATGATGATTCCGGGTCTCATTCCAGCGGCCTGTGTCAATTCAGGGTCCGGGATATGGAACTGATTGGGTCTGAACAGCCGGTGCCGGCCTGCCATCTGGTCTCGGTGCCGTTTGAGGGTGAGCGCTATCTGGACGCCCGGGCCAAGGGGCGGCAGCCCAAGGTGCGCGCGATCCTCTCCTGGAATCAACTGCCGGGGCTCGATCGGGAGTTTCGCCCGGTGTTCGGCAATCGGGTCGATTCGCAGATCAGTGTGGAGTCGGAACGAGCCCTGTTGGCGCATTTTGAGATCCCCATGCAGCGTCCGGTCACGTCAAGCGATCGGCTGCCTTGTCAAATCACCGTGGGCTGATTTCCGCAACGCCTTTCACCCAGGGATGGCAACCCACTCGCCATGCCCTACCTTGCCCTCCGGTATTGAATCGGTCGGACGCACCGTGGAAAGCCCGATTCCGGTGAATCCACTTCCCACCTGACAAGTAAAAAAGTCACACATCCGGCGTGTTGCATTCGATACAGCCCAAAGCCTGGGATTTGAAATCATATAACCATGGAAGCGGTTCATCCATTACGACAACTACCAGGAGAGAGGACATGACCGTTCAACAAACACGCGAATCTGTGCATCGCGCTCATCGCACAGACTATGAGTTCGATCATCTCGACGTTTCGGGATCGCTCACCCTGTCCCATCCCCGGCTGTTCCAGGCGCTGGATGATGGCCGGATGCGCAATGACACCACCAAACGGCAGTTGGATATCGTTGTGAGTCTGCTGTTACTGGTCCTCGCAAGCCCGATCATGCTGACCACCGGACTGCTGATCTGGCTCAGCAGCTACGGTCGTGACCCGGTATTCTACCGTCAGCTCAGAGTGGGGTACGAAGGGCTCGAATTCTACGTCCTCAAATTCCGCAGCATGCGCACCGACGCGGAAAAGGATGGTGCTCGCATGGCCGCCAGGAACGATGACCGGGTGACCCGTATCGGGCGTTTCATCCGTAAGACCCGAATCGATGAGCTGCCCCAGCTGCTCAATGTATTGAAAGGTGATATGAGCCTGGTCGGTCCACGTCCGGAGCGTCCGGAATTCGTCTCAAAGTTCCAGAGCCAGATTGAAGGTTATGCGTATCGGCATCAGGTCAAACCGGGCATCACCGGTCTGGCTCAGGTCAGCTACCCCTATGGGGATTCGGTGGAGGATGCGGCCAACAAGCTATTCTATGATCTGACCTACGTGCGCAAAAACAGTATCGGGTTGGATTTGACGATACTGCTGAGAACCATTCCGGTGGTGTTGACCGGGCATGGAGCGCGGTGAGGGATGCCTGTCGGTTGGTTTGGACAGTCCGTGTGACACGTCAAGAGAATTGAATGGAGTGTTGTCACGTTTTATCGTTCCCGCGCTTTGCGTGAGAATGCATGTCTTAGTCGTATGGTACTGCCCCTGCTTGGGTTGAATTCCAGCTACCCAGGGGGCTGCGTTCCCACGCGGAGCGCGGGAACCACCTTAGTCGATGGGATACCACATGCCAGGAGGGTCCACGTAGATCCATGGTGCATCGGCTGCTTCTGTAATTGTTAGGGTGCGGACTTTCATGATTTTCGTGATAGGAGGATGTTCAACTGTCCCTTTATCTGTAACACGATTCCCACTTTTAGTCGTAACTTCTACAGTCCCATCAGACATTAATGTTAGATTGTAATCTGGTGTGGACTGGTTTTGGTTGTCACTCATATAATTGAACCTTTAAGCTAAGGATTGCAGAAATGGATTTTCAGAAAACAAAGAGAACATTTCCCAAGTCTAAATTGGTTAGATGGAGCAGGCCAAGTATAGCGTGCTTTCAGTCAAGTAATGCCTTTTTGACTTAAGTCTTCGCGCTACCGCTGTGTTTTTAGTTTGCAGGCATTTAACTTCTATGCCTGTCCCTCCCTCCAATCTTGAGGGAACATGATCAGACTCTGCGCCAGATTCCTGGTGGATTGACGTAAATCCATCTAGAGCCTGTGGCTTCGATGATTGTTATGGTTCTGGTGTTGATGATCTGTTTGATGGGGGGGTGTTCTGTCGAGCATTCCTCTCCTATGCATTTTCCATGGCAATCCGTTATGTCGACAGAACCATCAGGTTTAAGTACTAAGTGATAGTCGAATTTTGAAGTGTTTCTGCAATGATGCTCGCCGTGTTCATGGTTTTTATCGACTTCATGATGCTCAGGTTTGCGCTTCATTGAGGTATTCCCCTTGTTAAGAAATGGTTTGAAGTGATTATCGGAAATTTAAAGAGATAGTGCCATAGACGGCTCGTTCCGAAGTGAACGTTGACGGTGCACTAGTAGCGCTCGGATCATCGGTATCGTAGCTACTACGATCTTCATATTGTAAATCCTGATCGAATAGATTTTTTACACCGATAGAGATTGATCCATATCTATCCTTGAATCTGTAACTGACGGCTAGATCGGTCACAAAACCGTTGTCTTCTCCGTCGTGAGGCACTCCATATAGGTCAACAAAGCTCCCTTTCTGGTCGATATACGTTGTCGAAAGTGAGGTGATGATACCGGCGGTATGGAAGTAGCTAAGTGTGACAGGTAATCTGTGAGTTGTTAGTTTGAGGATTCCGTCTGGGGAAAAAACAATTTGAGCTTCATCGAGAGAGTGAACTGCTTTTTCAAGGTTGTATCGATTGTAGTTATACTCGATGTCAAGTGCCCAGGATCGTGATGGTGTCCAATTCAGCCAGAGATTTGAATATCTGTCGTTGTACTTTAGATCTTGAATGCTGCTAAGGCCTGGCATTGATGTGTCGCTTATCTCAAGCGGAGTGGTGAGTTTTCGGTACATAGAGGAGGCTCCCAAATGGAGGTTTTCCAAAAATCTACCAGTATAAGCAAGGCCATAGTTCCACGAATCAGTCATGTCGATGTCGTCGAAAAGCTGGTTAAAACCGACAATTTGCGAAGGTTCCAGTGTTTCATACTGGGATGCTCTTATGACACTGGTTCGATTGCGGAATGCTGCCAGATGAAACTCACTCCCATTTCCAGTAGAAAGTTTAAGACCGATTTTGGGGTATGCTTTTTGGGTGTCATCAACGGTTTCTTGGTTTTCCTTGAGCAGGGTGATGCCACCTGAAACAGAGAGGAGCGAATGCATATCGTAATAAGCATATCCATAGAGTCTGGTTTGTGATGCTTCGTCATCATAGGAATAAACGTCGCCGAACCCGGGGAATTCAGGATAGTCATAGGTATATGTGGCTTTATCATGCAGGGTCTGTCGACTGATTCCCGCTAGCCAAACAATCGGGTTAGTGTTGCCTTGAATTTGGGATTCATAAAGCCCGGATTTTCTTTCGGCGTCATTTTGATCCACTAGATCAGGGGTTTGTTGGGCTGTTTTGGTATCCTGGTTTCGTCGTATGGCCGTCAACAATAGCTTTATGTCCGCTGGAAGTGACTGGTTGAGGCCAATTCGGGTAGTGGATACTTCATTCTCAATGTGCATGTTGTTATTGATCAGCTCGGGAACCAGTCTCTGAGAAGCATCTCCTTTATCTTCCTTTGAGTTACTCGCTTCAATCTGAATCGTAGTGCTGTTCGACAAAGCGAATTGGGCAAACCCATTGACGATATCCTGCTCATAGTCGAAGGGGTTGTCAGCCAGATCCGTTTCGGAATGGTATTGCCCCACACTGAAGGCAAATCGGTCGCTGAGTCCCGCCACGATGGCATCATCGCTCCAGGTATTGTGTTCACCCAGGGCGGCATCCAGTTGTAGCGCCATGCCGTTACGGGTGAAAAGAGGGTTGTATTCCTGATAGGCAAGGTCTTGCGGGCCGGCTCCGTCCAGGAGTCCCAGGTTGGCATTGCCCAGTTGCGGTTGCAGCGGGTCGAGACTCAAGGGCTGGGAGAGCTTCGCCTGCAGCAGTTCACTCAGTCGGACAGAGTCCCGGTTGGCGATGCCCAGATAACTGTCCGCCAGCAGGCGGTGGGCGGAGTGATTGCCCGGGTCCTGGGACAGGGCGTCGATTGCCTGGAGGCGGGCCTGCTGTTCGAACCCCAGGTCGCTGTAGATGCGGCCCAGGGCGGCGTGGCGGGCCGCTTCGTCCTGATCCAGAAGCTGTCGGGAGCGGTAGACGCCCCGGTTGTCATTGAGGGCGATGGCCTGTTGCTGGGCCTGCAGGGCCTCGACGGGACGATTGTCCGATTGCAGCAGGATGGACTCGTAGAACCAGGCGGTCGGATCGTTGGGGTCGAGCTGCTTGGCCATGCTGAACTGTTGATAGGCGAGCCGGTCGCGTTTCTCTTCGTAGTAGGCCTTGCCGAGATAGCTGCGCAGCAGGGCATTGCCCGGATCGAGCAGCACCGCGGTCTCAATCGCTTCACGTCCCGGTACCAGTTCTCCCAGGCGGATCTTCACCAAGCCCAGTCCCAGGTGCGGTAGGGGCGATTCGGAGTCGAGTTTAAGGGCGGTGTCGAAACTCTTTCTGGCCCGTTGCAGGTCGATATCCCGCAGGGAGGCAAAGCCCAGCACCGTGTGGGCCAGGGGCAGTTCGGGTTGTTGGGTGACGGCCTGGTCGGCAATCATGCGGGCTTCACTAAGGTTCCCGGACATCAGCTGAACTTCAGCCAATCGCGCCAGCACCAGCGCGCTTTGCGGCGCCCGTTCCGCGGCCAGTTGGCTGTCCTGTAGCGCGCCGGGTATATCGAAGCGAGCCTGCTTCACATAGGAGCGGGCCATGTAGGCCGCGGCGGATTGCGGATCGGCCTGGAGCGCACGTTCCGCGAGCCCGGAGGCCTCCTCTGTACGATTCTGCACCAGTGCCTCGATGGACGATCTGGCCAGGGTGTCGGCGGCGCCGGGTTGATCCGGTAGCGGTGGATAGTAGAGTGCCCAGGCTACCGCGTCATAGGGTCGGACAACGGCAATGCTGACCGGGGCCTGACCGTTCGCGGTGCGGGAGGCCTGGTCGGTGGCGAGACTCAGGCTGCCCTGGTCGTTGCGTGTGATCACTTGGCCTTCCAGAACCGTCACCTCCGTGGTCTGGTTACTGATCCGGACCACGAACTCGGTCCCCTGGATCGAGGCGTTGACATAGGGGGTGTTGACGTCCAGGCGTTTCGGGGTGCGGCTGATGAAATGGAGGGCGCCGCGGATCAGGTCCAGCAGGGAAGGGGCTGATTTCTCCACCTCGGTCAGGGTCAACGCCGAATTGGCGTCGAGCCGTACCAGGGTTTCATTGTCCAGACGCAGTGCGGCCCGGCTTTCATTCAAAGTGCGTACCACCGCGCCCGCGCAAAAGGCCGCATCCAGTTGCGCCGGTTCCCAGTCATCCCGGTCGACCGCTTTCGCTTCGACCACACCTTCGGTTGAAATCAGTCGGGCGATGGGGGTGCAGTCCGCAGCCTGAATCTGAACCGCATTCAGGCCGATTACAGCGACCAGGGAACATTTCACGAGCATAGGGTGGAGTCGGAAACGGGACATGGGAATCCTCTGGGAAAATGGAATGCCTGCCCCCCCCTTAACCGGACTCACGCGACCGCTGGATCCGTTTCGTGACAGTCACCGCCCAGGTTGCCTGGGGCGTCCCGGTGGGATGTTGGGTTAAAAGGCATTCCCTTTATAAGGGTAAATTCGCCCAATAGTATCGAATAATGTTAAGTATGTGAATTTATTTCATATTTGCCGATGCGCCGAGTGTTTGGACGTTCACAGAACGGTTCGCCGGGCATTTCGGCGTTCACGGAATTGCTGCTGGTAGTACTGGCTGGGACCGTCATTGGGAAACGCATCCAGGATTTTCTCGAACTGCCGGTTCGCCCGCTCACGATCCCCGTTTTGCCATTCGCTCAGGGCCCGGGCAAACGCCTCGTGCAATTCAAGGGTCTCGGGATCCGCCTGGGACTCGGTGGCGGCGATTTCATACAGGGTGAGCGGCTGCTGTTTTCCGGCAACCATGAACTGGCCCAGTTCCCGGGTGACGATGCCATGCAGGTGTCTGACGAAATCATCAGAGGCGAGGATTCGGGTGCCGAGCTGCTTGTTGAGGTTTTCGATCCGCGAGGAGGTGTTGACGATGTCGCCGACGGCGCGGTATTCGAAATGGTCGATGGCTCCCACATGGCTCATCACAATATCCCCACAGTGCAGCCCCATGCGGGTGACAAGCTTGGGCTCGAGGTCGGAGATGCGGATCAACTCGTCGATCTCAAGGGCTGCCAGGCACGCCTGTTGTGGCAGATCCGGGTCAGCCTCGTTGGCGGGCCAGATCGCCAGCATGGCATCCCCGATGACATCGGAAACCACCCCTTGGCGATAACGGATCGGGGTGAACAGGAGCTCGAAATAGCGGTTGAGATACTGTTGCAGCGCCTCAGGCGCCATGTTCTCGGCCAGCGCCGTGTAGTTCGCCGCATCCGTGGCCAGGCAGACGCCGAAAGCCGAATCGACCTGGTTGTGGGGTTGGCGGTTGTCCTTGATCAGGCGGTCGATGACATCTCCTGGCAGGTAGTAACCGAACAGCTGGCGCAAACGCTCCCGGCTGTTTCGGATCTGGCGGTAGTGACTCACCTGGGTGGTGATCATGGCCACCGGCATCTGTACGGCCAGCGGTATGAACCAGGGCAGCCAGCGATGCTGCAGACAGAAAAGCGCATACACCCCGACAAAGCAGGCGCCACTGAACAGACCGCCTGCCGCGATTCCGCTGAGCCCTGGCAGATTGCGTAACAGTAGAACGATGCAGAGTCCAAAAACCAGCAATAGGGTCGTGGCCAGGACGGGGTTGTGCTTGAGGGTCTCTTGATGGCGCAGGTTGGCGTAGGCGGTGGCGGCGATTTCGACCCCGCTCAGATCGAGTCCGTTGGGCTGGGAGAACACGGTATAGAAACCGTCCTGTTGCCTCGGTTGGTAATCGCCCGAGTAGCCGACGAACACGGCTTTGTCGCGAAAATGGCTCCAGTCGACCGCCTCGTCCTGGGGGCCGATCAGGTTTTGGACGGGATATGTTGGGATGCTGCCCGGGGGGCCATAGAAATTCAGATAGGGATGGGTGGGGCCCAGATATAACGATGTCAGGGCCAGCAGATCCTCGTATTGGTCAGGGTCCGTCGTATGCCGGACTTGCTGTTGCAGCAGTTCTTCAAGATGCCGGACCAGCCCGGGATTTCTGCGCAGCTGCTGCGCAAGCCTCAACGGCTCGTGGGGCAGGTCGGAAAGGCCCGCCGATTGTGACTCTGACTGGGTTAGCAGCTGTCGCAGACGTTTACCCTGGGGGTCGACCCTATGTTGCAGCGTCAGCGCCGGGAGCGAGATGTGCTGCTGGGCGCCGCTGAAGGTCCAGAAACGGCTTACTCTGACCGGGATCTTCGGCAGTACGAAGGGCGCGGTGGCGAGCGCGGCATCCACAAACAGGGGGGCGGGTGGTATCAGTTGTTCGAGTTGGTGGTTGCGCTCGCCATCGTTGAGTTCTTGTTGTTGCAGGTAGGCTACCAGCAACACCCGGCCGGCCTCCCTCATGGCCCGGGCCATCTCGGCGTCGGTATCGGGATTACGTGCTTTTTTGAAGAAGATGTCGAAGGCGATTACCCGGGCGCCGGCGGCATTGAGCCGTTCGATCAGTTGGGCATGCAGGGAGCGGGGCCACTCCGGGATCTCCTCCCCCAGTCCCAGTTGCGATGAGGTTTTGCCATTGATCGATACGATTTCCACGTCTCGGGGCGGTGGCCGTTGGCCGCGCAGCTTGAAGAGCAGGTCGAGTCCCACCTGTTCCTCCCACCTCGCACTGCCCGGCAGCTGGTTGACCACAACCCCGAGCAGTCCGATCATGAGACCCAGCGCGAGGGTGATTGTCAGCTTGTTGTGTTCCACTTTCATGCTGAAGAAAATCGATCTCAGTCTATTCCTCACGGCAACTGTGGGGGGGTGTCGCCGGATAGGTCATGCGTCACAAGATCTCGATACCGGGGCGGCCCCGCGTCTGTCAGTCCTTGTTTTTTCTGTTAAAGTTAATCTTAAGTCCACGGCCTAACAGGCTGTTGAAATTCGCTCAGACGAGTGCGAGACCAGGCGAAAACCGCCGAAAAAGCGCAGTTTACTGAAGTAAATGTGCATTTTGAGGCGGTTGTCAACGCAGGATCGTACCGTCTGAGTAGAATTTCAACAGCCTACTAGGGGCTGCATGGGTCCGCAGTGATCCCGTGTTGCCCGCCGCCGGTGCGTTATTGGCACACCCGGGATGCGCGGATTGATTGAAGTGTACATCACGCACACGGAAAAGGATGCCGCCAGGAGACGGAGTGTCTGCCGTCGGAGGAGTGAAAGGTTTTAGGGAGAGTTCGCCTTTCATGGTACATAACAAGAGAACTATCAAGATGATCGAGAACATCTCCATATTCCATGGTATGGATCCGGATGCCCTGGCATTGATCGAACAGCGCATGGTGCGCCGAACCTATCCACGCAATACCATCGTGCTCTCGGAAGGGGATCAGAGCGACTCTATGTATGTGATCCTGACGGGCAAGGTCAAGGTCTATCTCAACGACGAGAACGGAAAAGAGGCAATCATCAACTATCAGGAGGCCGGCGAATATTTCGGCGAGCTTTCACTGATCGACGAGAGCCGGCGTTCTGCCTCGATCATGACGGTGGTCAAATCGACCCTGGGCGTGATCTCCAAGCAGGCTTTTCATGAGGTGCTGAAAGCCAATCCGGATATCGCGATTCATCTGCTCAAGGACCTGGTTCACCGGGTCAGGGCGTTGACCGAAGAAGTTAAAAGTCTGGCCTTGTCGGATGTGTACGGTCGCCTGAGCAAGACCCTTCTAAGCCTGGCGGTCGAACAGGAAGAAGGCGTCTGGGTGATCGATGGCCATGTGACCCAGCAGGAACTGGCGAACCGCATCGGCGCCTCCCGAGAGATGGTCTGCAGGATTTTCAAGGATCTGGTCAAAGGTGGGTATATCTCCACCAGTCATAACCGGTTCACCATCAACAAACCCTTGCCCGCTCGCTATTGAAGCCCGGGAGTGGTGTTTTTGTCACATTCGGAGTGTGAATAAGTCACAGCCGAAATTTTCCTCCCGGCATAGACTTGTCAGTGAGTGGTTTGCTTTCTCTGACCGAGCGGGAGCGATCCCGCGTGTTGCCGGCCCTCCGTCCGTGATCGCCATGGGACGGGCGTTGGACTGGTGGCATCGTTCGAATCAGTCACTCGACCTCCTCATTGGGTAGCACTCTCCGTCTCTGGCGGAGAGTGCGTTTTTTATGCGCAACAGGCTGAATCGAGGCGCACCCTCCCACCCGGACGATCCTGAAAATTTCACGGATTCAGATCCGTTTGGAGTCCAGCGATCAAATGATTGATCGAGGATGGGGCCGCCTGTGACGTGGTGGAGCCTTGATCCGCTGGCCGGTCCCTGAAAACCGCCCTGGGTGGGGTCAGGGAAAGAACACTCCGGGATTGAGGATCTGGTGAGGGTCGAAACGCTCCTTGATGGCGCGCATCAGGTTCATGGCCACCGGGTCGATCTCCTGATTTACGAAGGCTCGTTTGACGACCCCGATGCCGTGTTCCCCCGAGAGCGTGCCGCCCAATTTCAGCACCTGTTCGAAGAGTGACTTCAGACATACCTCACCGGCGCTCAACTGTTTCGGGTCATCGGGATCCAGCAACAGGTTGACATGGATATTGCCATTGCCCGCATGGCCGAAATTGACGATGGTGATGCCGGTGTCCCGGGACAGTTTGTCGAGGAAGCCAATCAGGTCCGGGATGCGTGAAACCGGCACCACCACATCCTCATTGATCTTCTTCGGGGCAATATTTCTCAGGGCGGGGGAGAGGGCCTTGCGGGTCTTCCACAGGCGTTCGATCTCGGC
>JBNLFS010000027.1:0-10459 GCA_050305635.1 Candidatus Thiodiazotropha sp.
AACCCGACCTACAATTCCCGAGTAATCCAGGCGTGCGCAAAGCGCACTCCACAACTAAAAACTCAAAACTAACAACTCAAAACTCTCTTAAGGAGCCGTGGCCTTGCGCACATGCTCCGCGAACTCCCCGGCGGGTTTGAAACCCACCACCCGGTACGGCTTACGCTCCTGACCGTCGCGGCCGTAGAAAATGATCGCCGGCGGGCCGGGCAGGCCGAAATGCTTCTGCAGCAGGGCCTGATCCACCTCGTCATTATCCGTGACATCAGCCTGCAGCAAGCGGGTGCCGGCAAGGGCGCTGATCACCTGGGGATCACTGAAGGTGTATTTCTCCATCTCTTTACACGAGACGCACCAATCCGCATAGAAATCGAGCATCACCGTCTCGCCATTGGCGGAGGCGGAGGCCACTTCGCGCTGCAGGTCGTCGAGACTCTTGATGCGTTGGAAGACCAGTCCCTGATGGGCCGAGGCGGTGCCGCCGCCCGCCGAGAAGGCGATGCCCCGCAGGGGTTGCAGGGTGTCCTTGCCGCCGGCGGCGGTTCCGATCAGCATCAGGGAGCCGTAGACCAGCAGCACGAAGCCCAGACCTTTCCACAGCTTCTGCCAGCCGCTGGCTTCGATCTCCAAATGTCGCAGTGCGCCCATGTAGATGCCCGAGACGATCAGCAGCACGCCCCACAGCAGCATGGCCACTTCGGCCGGCACGATACGCTCCAGCATGATGATGGCTACGCCCAGCATGGCGACACCGAACACCGCCTTGACCGCATCCATCCAACTGCCCGCCCGGGGCAGCAGCTTGCCCGCTGAGGTGCCGATGGCGATCAGCGGTGCGCCCATGCCCATGCTGAGTGCGAACAGCGCGAGGCCGCCCAGCAGGGCGTCGCCGGTCTGGCCGATGTAGATCAGCGCCCCTGCCAGAGGCGGCGCCACGCAAGGCCCCACGATCAGCGCCGAGAGCAGGCCCATGATCGCCACGCCGATCAGCGAACCGCCCTTCTGTTTGTTGCTGACTTCGGTCAGGCGGCTTTGCAGGCTGCTGGGCAACTGCAGGTCATAGAAGCCGAACATGGAGAGCGCCAGCAGGACGAAGACCAGGGCGAAGGTCGAGAGAATCCAGGGGTTCTGAAAATAGGCCTGGAGATTTCCGCCGAACAGTCCGGCCAGAACACCGGCAACGGTATAGGTGAGCGCCATGGCCAGCACATAGACCAGCGACAGCACGAAGGCCTTGCGGGTGGTGATCTTGTCCCCCTGTCCGGCAATGATGCCGGAGAGGATGGGGATCATGGGGAAGATGCAGGGTGTAAAGGCCAGTCCCAGGCCCAGCAGGAAAAAGACTCCGACAACGACCAGCATGGAGCTGCCCTTCAGGGTGTTGGCGATCTCGTCGACTTCGGACAGGACCGGCGCCTCCGATTGAACCGGGACGGTGCCGAGCGGGGCGACGGACTCACTGGCCTGGGCCTGGGAAATGCCCGGCAGGGCCAGGGTGAACTGCTGGGTCATCGGCGGATAGCAGACCCCGATCTCCGCACAGCCCTGGAACTTGGCCTCCAGGACGATCTCCTGGGGGGCTGTGGAGCTGCGAACCAGGGGAACGTTGAGGTCGATTTCGTTGTGATAGACCGCCACATCTCCGATCGAGCCGTCCGGACGGATGGAGTCTTCCTTGATCTCCGGTTTCGGGAGTTCGTGGCGGCCGATCTCCACCCCGTTGCCCTTGAGCAGTGAGAGCTGGATCTTATCCTGGTAAAGATAGGTGCCCTCGGCAATCGACCAGTAGAGACGCAGATGGGTGCCATCCTCGACGCTGGCGCTCAGCCGGTAGGCCTCTTCCGGGTCGAGCAGTTCATCCCCCGCGGCATCGTTGAGCAGGTTGTCGTTTTCGCTCAGGGGCAGGTTATCGGCCGCCACCGGCTCGGCAACGGCCAGAGGTTCCGCGGTCTCGGGCATCGGCAGCAGGGCCAGGCGAATCTCCTGCATATGGGGGGGGAAACAGATGCCCTGATCGGCGCATCCCTGGGAGCGCGCCTTCAGGAGCAGGGTCTCCTGGGAGCCCCGGGCTCGCTGGATGGGAATCTCCGCGCTCGCCTTGTTGCGGTAGATGGCGACCTTGCCGAAGAACTCATCCTCTTTGATCTTGGCTTCGGAGAGACGGGGCTGACCGAGTTCGATGCCGACCGCATCGGTTTCGAAACGCACCTTGTCCCGGTAGAGGTAGTAACCGTCGGCGATCTCCCATTCGATGAGCAGACGGTCCCCGGCCAGGGGCTTGCCCGAGATCTGAAAGGCCTGGTCCGGCATCAGCAGGTCTTCTTCATTGAAGGCATACAGGCCCGCGCCCGTGGTACCCGCCAACAACAGGAGCAGGATGATTTTGTTGATTAGTCTGTGCATCTCTCCACCCAGTTGATATAGGCATCCAACCCCTGTTCTACAGGGACTGCAATGATTTCCGGAAGTTCATAGGGATGTTCCGCCCGGAGCGCCGATTCGCATGCCTGGTAGCGATGCTTGGTTGTTTTAATCATCATCAGAATCTCCTCCGCCGTTTCGGTGCTGCCCTGCCATCGGTAGATGGACATGACAGGGGAGGAGAGGCTGACACAGGCGGCCAGACCCTGTTCCACCAGCAGACCCGCGAGCCGCTCGGCGGTATTCCGGTCGGGCGCGGTGCAGAGGATCAACAGGGCAGGCGTCGGCATGCGCCGAAAATACACCATACGACTTCACCAGGCAAAAGCGCCGAATCAGAGAGTTCGGGTAAACCCCGAGCCGTTATATGGTTTTGAATCGGTTTGTCGGGCGTTGAGTGGGTAGCGAAGTGACGGGAACCGCCAGCAGGCTGTAGAAATGCTACTCAGACGGCACGAGCCTGCGTTGAAATTCGCCTCAAAATGCTCATTTACTCCAGTAAACTGTGCTTTTTCGGCGGATTTCGCCTTGCCTCGCGCGCGTCTGAGCGAATTTCAACAACCTGCAGGCAGGCTGTTGAACCGGTTCACTGAAGCTTATTCTTCAATACCCAGTAGAAGTAGATGATAGCGCCCAATAGGATCACGCCCAGCAGCGGTGCAAAGCGAAACAGGGCAAGACCGATCAGAATCACCAACACCCAGACGCCGGCGCCGATCAGTCGCCCCAGGGTTCTGCGAAAGAAACCGGGTGCGCTGCGGTAGGCGTCCGTGGTCGCTTCGTCGGGAGCTTGCCGATTATGGGAAAACTCAGCTTCGGAAGGGTTGGGACGGGCCGCCGATGTCGCGGAAGGACGGCCGGGTTCCTCGAGGCGGGGCATTTCGGGGGGAGGCGGTTCTTGGGCGATCCACCAGTTTTCCCTCGGGGCGCGTCCCGAGGCGGATGCGGCTTTAAACAGCACCGGACTCAGAGCGGTTCGCTCGCAACGGGCGGAGGATTGCGGGTAGCGTTGTTTGATTCGGGCGATCCGTTCGAGACACTCCCGGCCTTTTCGCGCATCGACCATGGCGACGAAGCGGGCGTATCCGGTCGCGGAGCTGAGTACATTGGGGGAATCGCCCCAGTGGCAGCCTTCCGGACCCTGGCGTTCCATCCGATGCAGCAGAGCGCGGAAGCGACGCAGGGTTTTACGGTCGATGGAGGGTTTTTCGTTGACCACGATACCGGTGACCTCCTGCTGGCTGCCGGTGCGCATGATGCGGCTCTTTTGCGGGTGAATCTGAAAGCCCTCTCCCTTTACGATGGCGTGTAACCGCCACTGCAATTTCTTCAGATTGCGAGCGCTCTCCCGATCGCCTGAAAAGGTCAGATCGTCCGCGTAGCGGGTATAGCGAAATCCCAGGGCCTGGGCCATACCCTGCAAACGGGCATCCAGACGGCGGCAAATGAGGTTGGTCAGCGCCGGACTGCTGGGTGCGCCCTGGGGCAGGTGGCGTTCGCCCTGCCGGACGAAGTAGCGATCCCCATCCAGTGAGACTTCCTGAACCTCGGCTTCGGTGGTCAGCAGCGCCAGCAGGGTGGCGATCTGTTCGCTGTAGCCGAAGCTGCGGAAAAGCCCCTTGATGCGCGGATATTTCAGGGAGGGGAAGAAGTCCTTGAAATCGTAGTTGAGCACCACATGGGAACGACAGTGAGGCAGGGCGTTGCTGACGATGGAACGGCCGGTGCGAAATCCGTGCGACGCGTCGTGCAGAGGCATCTTTTCGAGAATGTTGGCCAGTATCCAGTATTGCGTCCGTTTCAATCGCGGCATGGGGGCGCTGATCGCCCGTTCGCCGCCGCTCTTTTTCGGCAGCATGAAGTGCCGGTAATGATGAATATGGGCAATGTCCCGGCTGTAACTCAGGAAGCGCAACTCGGCCAGGGAGATTCCCATGGCGGCGCTGAGTCCTTCGGCGTCGGCGATAAGGGGTAAGCCCAGGCGCGAGAGTTTCGCTTCATCGCACTCGGTATCGCTGAGTCCGGCCGATACGTTGTCGCCCAGATAGACGATCTCGCGCTGTCGGCGTTGGTGCCATTTCAATGCCTTTTCGTGGCGTTCGCTCAGGCGCCGCTGACGGCGCTCTTTCTGGCGCTGCTTCGAATCGGCCATGCGCTGCTTGCGCATGGCTTTCAATGCTTCCGCCGGGTCGGAATACAGCGCGTGCTTCTGCAGCAGTTGGTTCAGTTCGCGTTGCAATTCGCCCTTGCGCTCAATCAGGGTTTCGCTGAAATCCGCCTGTTCCCGGTCTGCCGGCCAGAAGCCCAGACGTTTCATCTCTTCGAGAATCACCTCGTCCTTGGATGAGGCGCGAATGCGGTCATAGAGTTCCTGACGTTTGTTATGACTCATGATCTGTCCTGTCACTGACGCGGGGGTTGATGCGGGCGTCCGTGGCTGGACCGGCGTTGATTGCATTCGGTCCAAGGGAGCGGGGGGAGACGTTCAGGCGCGTTTGCGGGGCGTGGCGTAGTCTTGGTAAATGGGCGGGCGGCAGTGACGGCGATAATCCCTTCGTACGGATCTCGGGACTGGGCCGCTCAACTCGACGCGGGGCGCCTACCTGTGCATCTATTGACTTCAAGGAAGTCATACCGCAATAGTGCACAGGTAGGCAGCCCCGCCCAGTGAAGAGCGGACCAGTGACGCGTGTGACGGCTGTTGGCAAGGACGGCGAAGCGCCGCCCGGGTTGCAAGGCGGAACGCCGTCACTGCGGCCCATAAACGATTGTAACCTGTGCGGCGGTTTAATAAAACGCGGGTTCATGATTCACACAGGGTTGCGTTGACTGTGGTGTCCTGGTTCGCGGCATGCCGGCGACGGATGGCCAGCATATGCTCGCAGGGACCTTTGTAGAGTTTGTTATGTACGTAGTAGTGGCATTCGCAACGGGCTTCGACCAGGCGCTGGTCGCTGTCCAGCACGATGGAGGGCCGATAGCGTACCGCGTTGTCGAGCACTTCGCCCGAGATCCGCGTGTAACCGTCCTGGACGTCAATGTCGCTGATGGACACCAGCCCTGCCTGGATCAGGTTGTCGGCCTGGGCTTCGCGCTCGTTGTCGTAACGCAAATGCTCCATGGGCAGCGGATCGCGGCTGAGTTCCCGCACCCGGTAGACCCCCTTGGCCAGATCGTAGATCACCCGTCCCGCCTGGGTGTAGAGTCCCAGGCTTGACTCGACCAATGTCTTGTCCAGTTGCAGACGCGTACTCAAAGAGGCGCTGCTTTCGCACCAGTTTTCCTTGAGGGCATCGAAAACTTTCCGGTGAGTCAGTTCGTCGACCTCGGCGCGGGGCGCCATCAAGTCGAATTGCCCCATTCTCGACCAGTCATTGGCTGTCCAGCCCGATAGTCCCAGGGTAAAACTCATCGCCCCCATATGCGCAATGAAGAAGGCCGGTAGTCCGGTTCCCAGCAGACGCACGGTAAAGTGGTCGGCAAGCGGTATCAGGCGCTCCAGGGTCAACAGGCGGCGGCGTCCCCACAAGCGGATTTCCATTTCCCGGTCGCCGGGAAATGGCGAGCGTTTGCAGACCAGGGTGTGGTTCCAGGGTTCGAACAGAAGTTTTACCGGCTGATCCGGTGTCAGCTGGAATCGGATGGAGCGCGGTCCGAGCTGTTCTTTGTGACGTCGCAGAAACAGGCAGATGTTGTAGACATCCATGGGGTGCAGCCGGAATTCGGTCATCGGCAGACCCATGGCGGAACTGACCTGCAGGAAGCCGCGTACCCAGCTGTCGGGCAGATCGATCTTCTCCTCCAGGTAGGTTTCCTCGTTCGAAGTGGCGATTTCGAAGCCGCCCGGATCGATCTGAAAGTGGGAGGTTCTGTAGTCCCGCAGCTTTTGAAACTCAGCATACAACGCATCGGAGTAATCGATGTTCGTGGTGCCGCAGGCCTGTTCGCCGATGTTGCGAAATACCTCGTAACCGCAGCTGAGACGGGCGTAGGTCGATTCGTCGTTGCTGAAGCACTCGAAAAAGATCTCGTCCGGGTGGATGCTGATGACCGGGTCGAGCACGAACCAGGCATCGTAGTCGGTGGCGTAGAGGTAGTTGAAATAGTTTTGTCGGGCTTTGAGAAAAGGCCCCATCGCTTTCTGATAGCGGGTGTTGATTTCGTTGAGTTCCCGGCGGACTTCGTCGAGTCGTTTTTCGGTACTCTGTTTTTGCGCCATGAACTCCGCCAGCAGGGCGGATTCGTGGGCGGCCAGCCATTCGAAATAGGCCTGGCGGTCTTTGGGTTGCGTGCGCAGGTCCGAAATCACCACGTCGTGCAGCGCCGAGATGGCTTCGCGAAACGGCAGGGTTTGACTCAGCTCGGCCTTGAAATAGGTGGGCGGACGCAGGGTATCCGGTTCGAAGGTGATCCGACTGTTTTCGCTGTCGTTGCTGACCTTCGATGGGTTGGCGTAGCGGTAGGTGAACTCCATCTCAGCCCGCCCTCCCGATGGGATAGCTGGGTGTCGCGATCGGTTCGAGTGGGGATTTCAATTCCGGATACCGTTGTTTGATCAGTAACAGCATTTCGATGCAGGCGGTTTTGTCGATCAGTGCGCTGGTCACCGAGTGGCGCGAGAAAATGTCGAGTACGAACGCCGCCGCCTGGGGCGACTTCAGCGCCTCGCTTCGCAGAAAGCCGATGATGCGGGTCTTGGCCGTGCGCGCCTGATTGACCCGCGCTAGCACGCTCATGAAGTAATAGCGCAACTGTTGCAGATGTTCGAAGTTGTTCGAGGCGTACTGATCGAGAAACTGACTGACAAAAAGCTGAACCTTGGTGGAGGGATGCTGGGATAGTTTCAGCAGATAGTTCACGCCCTGCTGTTGATCGAAAAAACGCAGGATCAGTTCGCGTCCGTAATCCTGAACATCCTCGCGGGTGCTGTCACAGATCGCGACCAACAGCTCGGGACGCCAGTCCTCCGCGCCGAAATGGCGCTCGAAATAGTCTCGCGCAAATTGACGGCTGTCCTCCCAGGGCGCATCGAAGATCACCAGGGCTTCGCGGGCTTCCGATCGGATACGGGCCACTTGTTGTTCATAACCGTTCCAGGCCCACTGCCTGACCGAGAGAATCGGGTTGCCCGCCAGACGGCCCAATTGCCGGATACTGAAATCTTCGTGGGACCAGCGGTTCAGGAGATGGGCGCCGTAACGTTGCGCACCCTTCGAGCGGGCCTGCAACAGGCGCCAGGTGGTAGCCGGGTCGATGGAACGCGCCGGGGTTTCCAGACTTTCCTTGATCAGTAGGAGAATGTCGTCGTGAAAACCCTCCGCCGGTTCGCCGCGGAACAGGCTGTCCATCAGGCGCTCGAGCGCGAATGTTGCGAACGCCTGATTGGATTGAACCAGCCGCTGGATGATCGGATGCGCCGCCTGACGTACCTGGGCTTCGTGGGAGAGGGCCAGCTTCAGAATCAAAGCCGGTTGCGACAGCAAGGTTTCGTCGGAGAGACGGCCGAACAGTTGCGCGCCGAGCGTGCGGATGTCGGGAGATTTCGATTCGAGCAACTGGCGTAACAGGTTTGCCGGTTGCTGTTCCACGCCAGTGGCGTGATTCAGCAGCAGGCCGGCTCCGAGCCGCTGGACCGGGACCGATTTTTCCTTGAGTAGATCGCCGATTATGTCGAAGCCCAGTTCCCGGGTCACGGCGCCGAAGCCGTTGATCAGCATCCAGGCGATGTCGTCGATCAGGGCTTCATGGTCATCCGGGGCGCGACCGAATGCCATCGCGCCGGCGATCAATCGGCCGATCAGGGGGGTGAGCTTGGCTTCCGGGAGCGGGTGGTCCGCGCAAAAACGCCTGATCCAGAGCCGGTTATCCTCATGGGAGCTGGTGATGGCCGCATAGATCAGGTCCGCATCGCTTTGCATCAGTTCCGGTTTGAAACGCAGGGTTTCCTGCGCCAGCCGACGTGCGTCCTCAAGCGACGCGTTGAGCAGGGCCGCAATCAGGGGCGTGTCGACCCGGTTGGTGCGCACCAGGGATCCGGCGATCTCAAGTGCGAAGCGAAGGGTGTTTTCATAGGGTGCCGCCAGCATGGCGCAGACCGCCGGGGTGTCGATTTCGCGAATGAAGGGTTGATTGCTTCGGAGTGCGTTCAGCGCGAAGTCGTGCACCCGCTCGCATCGACTCTCCATCAGCAGCCGCAGCAGCGCCTGCGGTGCGTCGTTCCACAACGCGCCATAGGCTTCGCAGCGAAGCCCGGGGATCGCCTCGGCCGAGTCGTCGCGCAACCAATGCATACCGTTGCCCGAGAGTTTGAGGCGAGGATTGTGACGATTCAGAATCTGGTTGAAAACGAACAGGTGGCTGTAACGATCGTAGGTGCGCGTTACATAGTTTCTGTGTGTGTAATCGTAATGGGTGACCACCTGTTCCGCCCGGGCGTCGTCATCGCTGACCCTGAGCAGGATCTCGACCGCGAAATCGATGTAAAGCGACGGGTTATGGTCGGACAGACGTCTCAGGGTTCTCCAGGCGCGTCGGCGCAGATAGTTGCGGGTGCGGTTGGAGAAGGCCAGCGCCGATGTCGCTTTTCTGAGTTCGTCGGGAACCTCGAGGTGACGATGAGACACCGGATCGAAAGCGGTACTGCGGTACTCGGGATACTCCGGCGCGCGGTAGTAGGGGAAGCTCATGTCGATCAGGTGCGCGATACCGGCAAAGATCTGCGTGTCCTGGCGAAATTCCGCCGCTTTGAACAACCGGCGCAGGGCCTTGAATGTATTCGGCGCCGGCTTCAGTTCGGGGAGCAGTTCCAGCAGCGCCTGGCGCAAAGCCTCGTGTTTCAGCGACAGGGCGTAGAGGTCGCTCAGAAGCGCGGCGGTTTGAGGCGTGGGACGCCGACTCAGAGATTTCAGTTCCCGGACGATCTCCTCGGGACGGCTGTTCTCGATCAAAGCAAGGAGTTCATCGGGCAGCCTGGATTCGATCTCTTCCAGCAGCGTGTCGCGCTCAGGGGGTTCGGTCAGAACCAGTTGAGCTTCGCGCGCCATGGTGCCGATAAAATTCTCGCCGTACTTTTGTCTGAACCCCGCGAGTACGGGAAGATTTCGGGTGTCGCCGCACCGCCCCAATGACCAGGCGATGCAGTAGTCGAGCAGTTCGTCATCCGATCCCGCCAGTTGTTCGATCAATGCGGCGGCATCCGGCAGACGCAGCTCTCCGGCCCGCCAAACCGCCCGCTTGACCCGTTCGGAAATCTGACCGGTGCGGGCGGCGTCCTGCAATCGCTGCAGAATGATACTTGCCTGCGGGTTGTCCGGAACTTCTGCGAATGATTTGTCCGGGGATGCTTCCGGTATGCCTGGGGGGCCTTCGGTTTCGACCACCTGGTAGCCTTTGTTGGTCTTTGAGACCACGACGCTGTCGAACAGCTTGTGCGCTTCGGTCAGGTCCACCGGTGCTGTGGTTTTAGTACCCTCCCGCAGAGAGGCTCCGCGCCGTCCGTAGCGGAAATTCACCAGATAGCGCGACTCGCCTTGCTTCGCGCCCAGATCACACAGATCGACCTCGTAGACCTTGTCGGATTTTCCCTCCTGAAATACAAGGCGGGTTCTACGTATTAACTCCATGGCACGTAACTATCCGAAGAAAACATCACTCCGGATGTTACATGGCTTTTTTCGAGTGGTCCATGCTCAGGCCTTAGTCTGGATTGTATCAAAATGTAGTGTTAACCCAAGCGTTGCTAGCGCTCTGGGCGTAAAAGGAGTGGTCCGGATAGGGAAAGCTGATCCCGGGTTCGGCAGAACAATATAGGGTGCGGATGAACTCTGTTCTCTCCGAGTAGACCCCCTCTCCCCTTGTTGTCGTTGTAAAAGTCTCCGTAGTTCGACTGATAACCTTTACGCAAATAACTTACGGATAAGCTATCCCCCCTGTTGTAATTTTCCTCGTTCCCACGCTCTGCGTGGGAATACATACCCCGGCCAATCGGAGCAGCGGGTAGGTCGGGTTAGCGCAGCGTAACCCGACAGGCAGTGGCGAG
>JBNLFS010000028.1:0-12274 GCA_050305635.1 Candidatus Thiodiazotropha sp.
GATGAATGTGTATCGTACAGCGCCCTTTCTTTTGGTTACTTTTCTTTTGGCGAAAAAGAAAAGTGACTCGCCCAGGAGGGCGAAACCGGCCATCTCAGGCATGAGGAAAATAACGATAGACGGCAAGCCGAACTTTCCCCCCTTCTCCCAACCATTATCCAGGACGCACGGAATCGATTGAATTTATGAGCCGGAAGTTCCTGGGAAAAAGTCAGCAACGTCACGCTGCAGGGGCCTACCCAGGAACCTGTTCCAAGTGATTGATTTTATAAAGTAGCAGCTATCGCCAAGGATCAGCAATACCCTCTTGCATTGATCACTACGCGGGGGGATAAGAGTCGCGCTTGGAGAATTTTGTATGTTCCCGTATGGCCCGAGGGAGATGCGCAACCAACACCACCCAACACGCAATACCTCTCCTGGCGGTGGATTCCATGGCTGAGAATCATGGGTAATCAGGAAAATGTAACAGGCCGCTGTAGTTTCACTATTGACAGAAACTACTGAATTTTTATACTTACCCCCATGGAACTCTCACCGGTCACTCAACGCTTCGTACTCCACTGGGGTGAAATGGGCACCCGCTGGGGCGTCAATCGCACCGTCGCCCAGATCCACGCCCTGCTGTATCTCTCGGAGCGGGCGCTCACCGCCGAGGAGATCACCGATACCCTGGGCGTGGCGCGGTCTAACGTGAGCAACAGTCTCAAGGAACTGCTCTCCTGGCGCCTGGTCAAGGTGGTGCATATCCTGGGCGACCGCAGGGATCATTTCGAGACCTCCAAGGATGTCTGGGAACTGTTCAAACTCATCGTCGAAGGCCGCAAACAGCGGGAAATCGAACCCACCCGGGAGGTTCTCAAGGATCTGCTGGACAGCCCCGATCTGAAAAAAGAGTCCGCCGAAACCCGCAAGCGCATCGAAGAGACCCAGCAGTTCATCAGCATCATGACCCACTGGTCGGACGAGATGCTGCGACTGGAACCCGAGACCCTGATGAAGGTGATGAAACTCGGCGCGCGGATCAGCAATCTGGTGCGTCGCGATTTGAAAGCTTAGGATTCACAGCCAGAATTTCCACCACCAGTTGAAGTGCTCTTTTACAAGCCGCACGGTCAACCAATCCACCGCTTTCATCGAGCCCGAGCCAAAACCAGCATTTGTCATGATGGTAAAGGCAAAATTCGATTCCGGAACCATGATTGAACGACAGAAGAATGTCCCGGCCGAACCATCAAACCCGGAATATATTTTGCCCCCCAACGTGCCATTGGCGACACCCAGTGAAAATCCATCGCGGCTGAAGTGTATATGGCGATATGCGCTACTGGAAATATAGTTATCAATGCCTTCCAGGCCACGCAAGTGTAGCTGCGTGTATCTTGCATAATTTTTGGGCGTCAAGCTTAAATCCCCCGCAGGGGTGATCAAGTCGGGCAACTTGTAGTCGTGATCAGGGGGGAATGGTTCGACCTTGTCTCTGGCAATCAGGTGACCCCATGGCTGATCAACCCCCATGCTGTTAGGCCAGCCAATATGCACCGGCAAACCCAAATCATCCGTCAATGTCCTCCTTGCAAGAGCCTCATAGCTGAGACCGGAGACCCTTTCGAGCATTGCGGAGGCCATCGTGTAGCTCGCATTGGAGTACAGGTGCTGAAACCGGCCCTCCTTCTTTTCAGAACAGGGTGATTGCGCGATCAAGTGCTTAACAAACTCCAATCTCCTGTCCCTGACAGAATGATCATAGTTTGGCAAAGGGTCTGATTCTGCGTTCGTATATGCCTTAATTCCCGCCTCGCAGAGAAACAGGTCTTCCAATGAAATATCGCTGTACGCAGCATTTGCGTCAGCTTTTAGCTCCGGAAACACATCGAAGAATTTCGTTTGCCATGTGATCTTATCTTGTTCAATGAGACGCGCAGCCATCACGGCAAGCACGGATTTTGAACAAGAACCCATGTGAAAATAGTCATCAAGTGTGGCTTTATCCGTCCGGTCAACCACTCTCACTCCCTGCACTTCCTGGAGATAAATCTTTTCCGCACTCATTACCGCAACAGCTATTGCTGGCACGTTGTATTGTTCTCTCGCTTTACACACAATCTCCGACACGTAAAGCTGCGATACTCGCGGATCTGATGCGCGTGCATTTTGGCGTTGAGTCATCGGTTTCTCGACTATCAAAAGCTGGCCGTGACTCCAAACGAAATCAGCATGGGCAACTGATAGACGGGATCGCGATCGGAGTAATCGGCGTTGTACTCATAACCGTTGACGTTCTTATGCCCGTAGGCGTTGATCAATTCAACATAGGCGGTGGTCTTCTCGCTGAAACTGCGGCTCAGGCGGATATCCAGGCGATGGTAGTCCGGCATGCGCTCGGAATTGATGTCTCCATAGACCGGCTGGTAGCGCCCTTCGATATCCGGATCGGCGGCAGAACCGACGATGGGGGTATAGGGCGCGCCCGAGTGGTACCACCATTTCGCGCCCAGCGTCCATTTGTGGTTGAAGTAGTAATCGCCGACCAGGGTCACCACCACCGGCTGATCATACTCAAATGGGAAGCTTTCACCCGTTGCGGTGTTGGTGCGCTCTGCCTTGGACAGGCTTAGCGAGAGCCAGCCCGACCAGCGATCCGTGCGGGTCTTGCGCAGAAACAGCTCAAGCCCGGTGGCGGTGCCTTCACCGGAGTTATTGTAGCGGGTCAGCGGATCACTGCTGACCAGATTATCCAGAACCTTGTAGTACATCTCGGACTTCCACTCCCAGCCATCCATCGCGATATGCTCGATTCCAGCCACGTAGTGCGTGGCGTCAAAATGACTCAACTGCGGATTACCGAATACCTTTTCGATCTGAATAAAATCGGGGATTTGATGATATCGGCCATAGCCGACACTGTAAGTCCAGTCAGAGTCCATGGCGTACTCTGCATGCAGGCGCGGCTCGACAAATCGCTCATCGAGATAGTCTTCATGACTTCCGGTGAGGCCTGCGGTTACAGCGAACTGCTCATTGGGATACCAGTTCTCTTCAATGTAGACCTGCTCGGAATTTACATCCAATTCCGTATTGCTGCTGAGCATATCCGAATCGGTGAAGCTGCAATCGACCTCGAATTCAGTACACCCGGTGTCGCGAAAATTGACATCATAGTCAATCTTCATTCGACTGACCTGCCCACCCAGGGCCACCAGATGATCGGCACCCAGGGGTTGAGCCCAGCGGCCTTTGACGTACCAGGTATCGGTGTTCACATCCCAATCCCCAGCCGAGGCGGCTTGGGCGCTGATTGTACTGCTCATGTGTCCACTCGCCAGTGCCGAGTCGTTGCTCCCCGGGGATGCCTCCCAAACCAGCCCCTGGCTGTGGTAGGCCGTGTCATTGCTGTGGGTGCCGACCAGAACGGGCTCGTTGTTGGCCGCTTCGGCATCGGAGTCCAGGCTCAATTCCATCTCATCGCTGGCGCCATTGGCCTGCAGCCGGATGCGACTGCCGCCGTCGAGGCGCCAAAGGTATTTGCCCTGATAGTCCGTGTATTTTGGGAACTGAATAAAATCGACCCCGTCCTCGTTGTCTTCCACCATGCCCTCAAGCAACAGATCCATGTAGCTCATGCGCCCGGCCAGATAGAATGACTGCCCTTCGCTCACCGGCCCTTCGATCAGCGCACCTGCCTGGAGCATGCTGACATCGAGCGTGGCGCTCAAGGCATCGCTACGCGGATCACGCAGACGGGTATCGATCACCGCACCAGCGCCACCGTCATACTCAGCACCGTAGGCGGCCGGGTAGAATTCAAAACTCTCAACCAATTGCGCATTGAAGACGCTCACCGCGCCGCCCGCATGGAACAGGTAACCCGAGGGTAGAAAATCGACAAAGTAGCTGTTGTCCTCCGGGCGGGAACCGCGGATGGCGGGAGCGGCGCTGGTATCGTTATTGACGATCACCCCAGGCAGCGCCTGCATGGCGCGCAAGGGATCGCTGCCCCCACCGGGGATTGAGGACAGGGTTTTACTGTCGATTCGGTAGCCGAGGGGCGGGGCGCTCTCGAGACTCGAGGGCTCCCGGTCCGGGGTGACTGTGATCTGCTGCAGTTGCTCGGTGTCATCAGCTGATACGGCTTTGCTGAGCATCATGAGAACAAGCGGCAGTGAACGTGAGAGTTTCAAATCCTTGTGATACCGGGTATTCACTACCTTTCCTTTCGTGAGGGACCGATGCTTCAACACACCCATCCCCAGTTGTTGTCGTGGATATCTTCCATGTTTGTATCGCCATCAATCATTATCCTTACAATGGCGTATCAATCCATGTATCTACTGTAACGGATTGTTTTATTCGCGCTGCCACCCGAGGGTGACGCAGGCGTAAAAGAAATTTCTCTATTGACAGAAATGTCTGTAATTTTATACTTAGGCCATGAAACGCTCGGCGCTCGAATCGGCAATCGGGTGCGTCACGAGTCGTAGTCATGGGTTTTTTTATCTGGAAATTTCACTATTTACAGAAATTACAGACCATAAGGGAGAATATCATGGATCCGAAACACTACCCCCTCGAATTTCTCTATGACGGTCAATGCCCCATCTGCTGTGCCGACGTGGCCCGTCTGCGCAAGGCCGATCGCCATCAGCGGCTGGTCTTCATCGATATCACTGCCGAGGATTTCGATCCCCAGGGCTATCAACGCACACGGGAGGCGCTGCTCGCCCGGATCCACGCCCGCAGGGCGGACGGGGTGATCGTCGAGGGACCGGAAGTCTTCCGCCTCGCCCTCGAGGCCGTCGACATGGGGTGGCTGGCCGCACCGACCCGCTGGCCTCTGATCACCCAGGTCACCGAAATCGGCTACGCCTGGTTCGCCCGCCACCGGGGTTCGATCTCACGCCGTCTCAGCGGGCTGTTCCCCTCGCGTTTTCCGTCCTGCGACACGAGCTGCGGTGTCAACGCTTCTCCCGCCCCGGCCCATGCCAAGGACGGATACGCCCATCCAAACAGCAAAAGACACACACGCCGTGGCAATATGGTTTCAGGACAAGACTGAGCATCAGGAGGTGGTTATGAACCGGCACAGACTGATCGCGGCACTGGCATTCGGTATCGCAGCGCATTTGGTGTTGCCCATATTTGATTGGCTTATCTCATCCCATCCGTCTCCCACGCTCTCGATAGGGAACACCGGGCGCCTGATCCTGTCTCCCTTCTCAGCCATCCTCCTTTCCGGCGCTATCTGGGGCTATCTGTTAGGCCACCGGATCTGCGAATGCTACGCGCATCAAACCAAGGGTTGGGTTAAGAGCCTGGGTGTCGGTGTCGCCATTCCGGCATTGGCATCCGCCACCCTCGGCCTGATGATAACTTTCGTGGGAATATTCGATGGCAGCCTCAACCTATGGATCTTACTGATGCCGTTAGCTTCAGTGTTGGCTATTTCAGTGTTTACCTTGGGCGGCATCTATATCATCGGCGGGCTGACAGCCCTGATGCTGCATCTCGTGTGCTATGCCTTTCATCCCGCGCAGCCTGAGACTCGATCCCTCAAGGCGTTCAGTGATAACCTAACATGAGTCTACCCACTGGAGCCGTCGCCCCTTAACAACATCTCGCAAGGATTCATCCCATGACAAGCAAGGACTGCTTTCACTTCGCCTGGCTGCTCGCGGCCTGCCTCTTAACAGCCCCTGGATCGACAGACGCGCGCAACTGCGTCAAAGGAAAACCCTGCGGCAACGGCTGCATCGCTCAGAACAAGCAATGCCGCATCGACCCACAGCCGCGCACCGCCGACTCACAGACCGTGCGATTAACCCACGACCCGGGAGTACTGCGTCTCTCCCGCCTGAAAATGCCCCGGGTCTACCGGGTGGTATCCGACAGCGTAACCGCCTGGCAGGCCCCGCAATCCCGACTCAGCACCGGCCACTATCGGCAGGGACAAAGCATCTTCGTCTATGAAGTGGCGGGCGACTGGGCTCGGGTCTCCAACCTATCGCCCCAGGAGTGGGTCGAACTGAAACATTTGCAATTGAAATAATCGGGGGGACGTTGTTTACTGACGTTTTCCCCGGGAAGTCCCCTGATCCATGCACGAAACACCCCTGTCGCTCAACCCCGAAGAACTTGAAATGCTCGACCAGTTTCTGTTGAACCGGGTCGAGGACGAGGCGCTGGAAGAGGTTCTAGAGGAGGGCGAGCCATTCGACTCAGGCATCCTCGACCTCTCCATGCTGGACGGATTTTTCACCGCGATCGTCAGCGGGCCGGTTCCCATTCCCCCCTCGATCTGGATTCCCGCGGTGTGGGGCGATGCCGAACCGGAATGGGATGACGAGGAGGACTTCGAGCAGATCGTCACCCTGATGATGCGCCACATGAACGACGTCATCGACAATCTGCAGGATCATTCCGAAGAGTTCGAGCCGATCTTTCTCGAACGGGAGATCGACGGCTTCGTCTATACCCTGGTGGACAATTGGTGTGAGGGCTATCGCTACGGCATCGAACTGGCCTCGGACGAATGGGAAGCCGGCGGGGAGCGCATCACCTCACTGGTCGCCCCCATCATGGCCTTCACCGAAGCGACCGACTGGGCGGGTTATCAATATGATGACGACGAAATCGAGGCCTTCCACGAAGCGATCCTGCGCAACATACCGCTGATCCATGCCTTCTGGCCTCACGAGCCACCCGACGAGGACAAACCGGCTGCGCCGATCCAGTTCGTCGAGCCTCAGGCCGGACGCGACGATCCCTGCCCCTGCGGCAGCGGCCGGCCGTTTCGCAAGTGTTGTCTGCACTGATTGCGAAACCCGCCCGTTGGCGGACGGGCAGGTGCTATTTCAGGTATTCCGCCCGCCCCGGTCGGCTCCTCAGGTCATGGTAGTACTTGTATTTGATCCGGGTCTCCAAGCCGTGACATTCGGCGCAAAACTCATCCTCGATGTGCTTTGGCCGTAAAAAACTATTCAAAACAGTACCCTCATGGGGATCATCCCTGGAAGCATCGACCGCTCGCAAGGCTTTTTGCTCCGCCTCCGAGTAGGGCGTCCAGACATGGGGATCGTGACAAGTCACACAGGCGATCTCCCCGATCTCGGCATTGCGCTCCCCTTGATCGAGCAGCGGCATACGGGCATCCCGGCTCACCATCACCAAATCCCGTCGGGGATGGGTGAAGTCGGTCACGATCCGATCCTTGGCCAAACCCTCTTTGCGGTGACAGCTTTCGCACAGACGATCCCGCTGCAGATGAGCGTGCGCTTCAGCGGACGGCAGTTCATCCGCCATCACCAGAGCCGGGCGCTCTGTGGGATTGCGGTGCATGCTATGGCAGGCGCCGCACAATCCGGCCTCTGACGGCGTCTCTTTCAACAGATTGCGGCTTTCGGGCGCGGATTCGCGCAGATCGTGATCGGAACCCCGCACCGCAAGAGCCTCTTCGTGACAATGCTTGCACAGACTGCCGTCGCGATGCGCTTCAATCAGACTCGGGGTATCCGCCTTGCCCGCGTGCACCGCATGACAGCTGAGGCAATCGAGCCGGGTCAGCTCCCGCTCGCCGATCACAACCGGCTCGTCCAGGTCGATATTGACCGGATGGATGCCCTTGCGGCGCGCCTCGTCCTCGCTCTCGGCGTGTTGTCCCGGGTGACAGGTCGCGCACAGTTCGCTCACCTCGGTCTGCGACACCACCAGGGCGGCGCTGTCGGCCGCCCCGTCGTGAACCCGGTGACAGGTCTCGCAGGTGACCCGCTTGACCGATTCGCCGCCCAGGGTGACCGGATCGTCCAGCTCAACCGAAACCGGATGCACGCCGCGCTTTCGCGCTTCCTCCTTGCCTGCGGCGAAGATGTCATCATGACAGACACGGCAACTGGCAAGCGAATCCTTTTCATGCAGCAGAGCCGTTTCCGATTGCGCCTCGTGTACATCATGGCAGCTCTCGCAGGAGAGCCACTCCAGGGGCTTTCCGTCCGTTTCTATCCCGCGCTCCGGCTTGAAATGGACGGGATGCACCCCTTTCGCATGAGCCATATCCGGGGATGTGCTGGCCTGTCTCCGATGACAGGCGGTGCACATCTGTTCATCCGCCAGCAGGGTCAGGGCATCCCCTTCTCCACCATGGGCGCGGTGGCAGGTGGCGCAGATCAGACGTTGTCCATCGTCGAGGCGCGCTCCCGCATGACCCAGCGTTTCAGGCAACCCCCGCTGCAGAAACTCATCCCGGGCGTAACCCTCATGCACGCCGTCGGGAGGCTTGCTGAGCGAAACATCGAGCGGGTGGTTATGAGCGGTTGCTGTCGAACCGCCCGGCGCGTCTGCATGATTCTCGTGACAGCGCAGACAGATTTCACTGGCTGCGTTGCTGTCGCGCATCCAAAGATTTTCACCGTGGCGAGTCAACCCGGTCTCGTCTTCGGAATAGCGATGCGGAGTATGGCAGCTTCCGCAATAGGGTTCGTTTTTTTCCACCCGGGGAAACGCCTCGGGCAGCGTCTCTTCCCGGGGTTCACGGGCGTCGAACCAGTGCGCTTTATCGGGGTGATGGTAGTCCGGGTGTTGCTCGCCGTTTTCAAGAGCGCGGCGGGAGTCGATCACCGCGCCGTGGTGGCAACTCATGCACATCCTGCGACTGCCCACGGGCAATACCGGACTCGGCGGCGCCTCATCCGGACGATAGGCCTCGGACCAGCTGAGATGACAGGTCACGCAATCGCGCCGGGTGGGCTCTGTGAAAAAGGCCGCGGGAGCGTCCGACGGCAACTCCGGTGAGTTGTCCAGGATCTGAAAAACCCGAACCCGGTGTTGCGCCATTTCGGTCACGTAGAGACGGTCCCGCCAAAGGGCGATACCCACCGGTTGATCGAAACGCAGCGGATCGCCCGTCTGATCCGTCAGCAATCCGGCATAGCCGCGACCCTTGAAGATCAGAATGCGCCCCTGATAGGCATCGCTCACCATCAGCGTGCCTTGGGCGTCCACCGCCACACCGTTGGGCCGCAGAAGACTTTGTTGCGTGACGCCGAAGCGGGCGATTGCACCGAAGGAACGGCCCCGTTCGTTGAACACCTGCACCCGGCCGTTCAACACGTCCGCGACATACAGATAGCGATCCCGATCAACCGTCATGAGGAAGGGATAGCGAAACGCCCCTTCCGAGGAGCCGAAGTCACTCCAGCAGCGCAACGACTCTCCCGTCTCCAAAACCGTTGCGCAAAGCCGCGCGTTGGCCCGATCGCTCCAAAAGACGACCCCGTCGAGCAACGCCAGGCCGGTGGGTTCCGCCGCTTTGTCGCCGCTCGGCGGTAACGGCAGAGAACGCTGCACCCTGCCGTCCCGGCTGAACTGAACCAGCCGGTGGTTGCCCGTATCGGAAACAATGAGCGAATCTCCGCTCCAGCGCAGATCCATGGGCAATTCCAACGACTCGTCCGGGGGCGCGGTGAAATCGCTCAAGCGGCGTCCCTCGCCATCGAACCGCACCACCCGGCCGTTCAGGCCGTCCAGCACAAAGGCGCTACCCTCATCGGACAAGCTCACGGCACTGGGCTGATTCATCCCGCCCTCGAGGTCGAACAGAAAGCGCGCGGTGACTCCCGCCGATGCGCGAGCCGCCATCAACAGGAACAGCGCCAGCCCGAGACAGCCTCGAAACGATCGGCTCATCGCAGCAGATCAATCAGTTTGATGGGCTGATCTTCAAGGGATTCGTCACCCAGATAGCGAGCGATGCGATCCTCCTGAATCTTGCGGATCTGCTCCGCATCGTAATCGAGCGCTTCGAGATCCAACAGGGGATCTTCCCGCGTATGGCAACGCCTGCAACCCGGACCCTCTTTCTCCAGAGGCGTATGGATGCGCAGATGCAGTTGCGCCTTTTGCTGATCGTCCGCCTGTTTCCACGCCTGCAACAGACGTGCGATCGCCGGCAGCTCCGGAGTGAACGTCTCGTCGCCCGCGTGGGAAAAGGGCGCAATCAACGACAGAGCTTCGTCCGGGTTCTCTCCCTCCGTCGGGGTCCAAAGCCGATAGCTGAGTTCGATCCCCTGGGGACGGAAGTGACAACTGGTACAGGCGAGGCGGTTCACATGCAGATTCAGGTAGCTGCGTAACCGTTCGCTTTCGCGATGCGGCAGTGTGGTATGGCACTCGACGCAAAATTCCCGTTGCAGCGCGCTCCGCGAATCCTGCTGCCGGTGGAACGGAGCGAGTTTCATCACAGGGGCCGGTTTCGGCTCTGCGTGCTGTTGCAGCAGGCTCAACGTCTCTTCGAACTCACGCTCGTCCCAATGCGCGGCTGCCATCCGATCCAGATAGAGGGACTCCGCCTGCGCCCGCGCGACCATCAGCAAAAGCATCATCCACAGCAAAACCCATATCCGCTTCATGACGGATCTCCTTTGCGCCGATTGCGCATCCTCAATCCGTTCAACTTACTGAGCCATGCCCGTTGACCGCGCAAAATGCGCAAACGTTCGAACACCGCCGCTTCGGTTGCCGGTTGGTTTTTTTTCGGACGCTGTTTGCGCGACAGAAACAGGCGCTCAAAGCGCCGCCCCCCCAGTACGGGCAAGGCATCCCGGTCACGTCGCATGAAAATCGACCACACCACGCTCATGAGCATAAACAGACCCGCTGCTGGCAATACGATAAACAGCAGCCGGTTCCAATTCGAGCCGCGCAACAGATCCCGCATCGAAGTGTTGGCGAACATCCCCGGCACCCAATCCAGATCGTGCATATCGCTCAACAGGAAATTTTTGTTCAACCCGTTAGCCACATATCCGTGACAACCCGAAGCACCGCACATTTGCGCCAGGTTTTCCGGATTGACCGCGGAGTCGGGATCTTCCGTGGGCAGAACGCCGTGACGGAAACCCTTCGGAGCATGGCAGCCGTTACACGAAACACCGAAGGCATTGCCCTCCTCCACCAGACGGCCGTGCAGGGTCATGTCGTAACTCTCCGAGGCATGAACGAAATGTGTGTCGCTGGGTTTGGCGCTCCCGTCCGGCATCTCCTGGCGTTCCACCTTCGCCATGGCCGCCCGATCCCGGTGGCACTCGTTGCACATCGCGACCTCCTCCTGCGGATTCCAGCGCGCGCCCAGCAATCGACGCAGAATATGTCCACCCATCTGCCCCTGCCAGACATCGCCCTGATGACAATTGCCGCAGACCGCCTCCTCATGCTCGAAGGCATCCTGAAACAGGGCGCGTTTCTCTTCGGGAATATACAGGGTATTGGCATGGCAGCGTCGGCAGGACGGGGGGCGATCGTTGCGGTTTTCGTCCCAACGATTCGCGGCGGTCAAACCGTCCACGGCGCCTTTACCGTGTACCGAATCGATGAACTCATCGGCGACCTCCTTATGGCTGTAAGCCACCCCCTGAGAGGGCTCTTCCAGATGGCAGGAAGCAGCGCAATCGACCGCGCCGTTTTCCTCCTGATGGGGATATTCGCGGATCTCCCTGTGGCAGTCGCGGCAGGGCACGTTGCCGTGCAACGAAGAGAAGTAGTGCTCCGAGTCGATCGACGCATTGCGCAGCATGCCGTTGTCGTCCCGATAGGCCAACCCCTGAACCGCATGGCACACCAGACAACCGTCGGGGTCCGACATGCGTTCACCGCTCCAGGCATCGCGCAGGTGAAACCCGGCCAGGAACAAGACCAGCAGCAACGCGATGGCGGCGGTTCCCCGGCGGGGCAGGCGAAAACGTTTTGTCGGTTTCACCGGAGATACCGCGGTCCAGATCGGAGTCGGAGCCAGTTCGATCCCCTTCTTCAGACGTTTCGGTTCCAGATGGGAGGGCATGGGCAACCAGTCGATCGCGCCCCACTCGCAGGCCACCACGCACTCGCGACAGGACATGCAGGAGAGCTGATCCACCACCGCGATGCGATCCACCATGCGTACCGCGCCGCACACACACACCTCGGCGCAGACGCGGCAACCGGTGCAGCGACTGCGCTCCACCCGCACCCGGCGCACGAAGGGGAGATTCGCGCCCAGACGGTTCACCAGTCCGTCGATCGCGCCGATGGGGCAGAGAAACTGACAGTACCCCCGACCCAGTTTGGCGAAGAACCCGAGCAGTACCAACAATCCCAGATTCACCGCGCCGATGGTGGAGATCAGATAGGCGATGCCGCGAAGATCGCCGTTCAGGGCTTCGAAAAGTCGCGGCAGGGTGATGAAGTTACACAGCGTGCAGGCACTGAACCCGATCGCGGGCAACAGCACCAGATAGGTGATGAAATA
>JBNLFS010000029.1:0-36090 GCA_050305635.1 Candidatus Thiodiazotropha sp.
GGCAGGGTCCGCTTGATCTCCCGGGTCGCCTCGATGAAGTCGACGCCGTAGTTGTCGTGCTCCTCGATACCGGTGGCGATGGCGAAGATGTTGGGGTCGAAGATAATGTCCTCAGCCGGGAAGCCCACCTGTTCGGTCAGCAGCTTATAGGCCCGGGTGCAGATCGCCACCTTGCGCGCCCGGGTGTCGGCCTGGCCCTGCTCGTCGAAGGCCATGACGATCACCGCCGCGCCATAGCGGCGGCAGAGTTCGGCCTGCTGGAGGAACTTGGCTTCACCCTCCTTCATGGAGATGGAGTTGACGATGGGTTTGCCCTGCACGCACTGCAGGCCGGCCTCGATGATCTCCCATTTGGAGGAGTCGATCATCACCGGCACCTTGGCGATCTCCGGCTCGCCGGCGCAGAGGTTGAGGAAGCGGCGCATGGCGGCCACGCCGTCGAGCATCGCCTCATCCATGTTGACGTCCACCACCTGGGCGCCGTTCTCCACCTGCTCCCGGCAGATATCCAGCGCCTCGTCGTACTGGTCGTTGAGGATCAGCCGCTTGAACTTGGCCGAGCCGGTGACGTTGGCCCGCTCGCCCACGTTGACGAACAGCGCCTCATCGCCGATGTTCAACGGTTCCAGGCCGGAGAGGCGGCACTCGGGGGGGATTTCGGGTAAGGCGCGGGGCGGCTTGCCCTGCATGGCCTTGGCGATGGCGGCGATGTGCTGTGGTGTGGTACCGCAGCAGCCGCCGACGATGTTGAGAAAGCCGCGGTCGGCCCACTCGCTGATGTAGCCGGCCATGTGGGCGGCATCCAGGTCGTACTCGCCGAACTCGTTGGGCAGGCCGGCGTTGGGGTGAGCGGAGACATGACACTCGGCGATGCGCGACATCTCCTCGACGTACTGGCGAAGCAGGTCGGGACCCAGGGCGCAGTTGAGGCCGATGGAGATGGGCCGGGCGTGGCGCAGGCTGTTGTAGAAGGCCTCGGTGGTCTGACCGGAGAGGGTGCGCCCCGACTGGTCGGTGATGGTGCCGGAGATCATCACCGGCAGGCGCCTGTTCCCGATCAGGCCATCCTCCTCGAACACCTGCTCACAGGCGTAGATCGCCGCCTTGGCGTTGAGGGTGTCGAAGATGGTCTCGATCAGCAGCAGATCGCTGCCCCCCGCGATCAGGCCCCGGGCCGCCTCGGTATAGGCCTCCACCAGGGTGTGAAAATCGATGTTGCGCGCCCCCGGGTCGTTCACGTCAGGGGAGAGGGAGGCGGTGCGGTTGGTGGGGCCGAGCACCCCGGCCACGTAACGGGGCTTGTCGGGGGTGGCGAACTTGTCCGCCGCTTCCCGGGCCAGACGCGCGCCGGCCTCGTTCATCTCGAAGGCCAGGGCCTGCATGTTATAGTCGGCCAGGGAGATGCGATTGGCGCCGAAGGTGTTGGTCTCGACGATGTCCGCGCCCACTTCCAGATAGGCTTCATGGATCCCGCGGATGATCTCCGGCTGGGTCAGGACCAGGAGATCGTTGTTGCCCTTCAGGTCGCTCGCCCAGTCGGCAAAGCGGTCGCCCCGGTAGGCGGCTTCGTCCAGCTTGTGTCGCTGGATCATGGTGCCCATGGCGCCGTCGAGAATCAGGATACGTTGTTGCAGGCGGGTTTCGATGGGGTGCGGGTTGGGTGTCGGGTTCGCGGCGGGCATCAAGCATCTCAGGTTTCGGGTCAAACGGTCGCCAATTATAAGACCCTGTTGCTGTACTGGCGAATTCTTCACCCGGTTCCGCCCGGTGAAGGACGGCGTGTCGGAATTTCCTGTCGATCGGGAGGGTTAACGACGTTGGGTTAGCCATCGGGACTGACCTATGATTGAATGCATCGGTCCCGGGGTTGCGTCAAACGCCCCACAAGCGCCGGATAACAACAGACAATAAAGGTTCTGAGCTCTGCAATCGCATGAATTGCCGGGGATTTGATCCCAATCGTGAACGAAGGGCGAGGCGTTCATTGTGGCTCTGGTACCGATCAAACGATAAGGATGATTAGGCGTGTCTAAACAAGCATTTCTGGTTGATGATTCAAAATCCGCGCGTATCGTGCTGAGTCGCATGCTCAAGCAGAGCGGTTTCGAAAGCGTCGAAATGGCGGAGTCCGGTGAGCAGGCCCTGGAACTGCTGCAGGGACTCAGTCCGGATGCCATCTTCGTCGATTTCCTGATGGATGGTATCGATGGCCTGGAAACCATCAAGCGGATCAAGATGGATCCCCGCTTCGAATTCACACCCATTGTGATGTGTACCGCCAACGAGGGGGAAGAGTATGTGAAGGCCGCCGTGGAGCACGGCGCCCTGGGCATTCTGGTGAAACCGCCGACCGAACAGAGCCTGGGTGAAATCGTCAAACTGATGGAGAGCCAGCGCCCGGCGCCGGCAGCACAGGAAGCCCCTGTCGAGCCGCCTGTGGCGGCGACCCCGGCGTCGGTTGAAACACCGGCCATCAGCGGTGTGAGTGAGCAGGAAGCGCGCCGCATCGCCGAGCAGGCGGTCGCCGAGGGAGCGGCCGAGGTCGCCCGGCAGGCGGTGGCGCAGAGTGTCGAGGCGGCGTTGGAGAAATCCTTCGAGTCCCGACTCGAGGCCGCCCTGGATCGCTACTTTTCCGAGCGTCTTGAGCCCCGGGTGGTGGAGTTGGTACAGCGCGAACTGGCCCGTCAACCCGCTCCGAAGTTCGATACCGATGCGTTGGAGGAACAGGTGGTGAACCGGGTCAACAAGGACCTGGAAGACTCCATCCGGCAGATCAACCAGCGGGATCTGGAAGAGCTGATCCACGCCAATGTGTTCGCCCAGATCACCCAGGTGGAAGAGGACATCGACGAGCGCATGAAGGATCAGGAGGCGCGCATCCTCACCCAGGTGCCGGAAAAGAACGACATGATCGAACACATCCGGGTGGTCACGGAGGGCTCTCTGGAAGCCCATGTTCACGAGACCGCGACCCAGGTGGCTCAGGAAGTGGCCAATTCGGTGGCTACCGAGACCGTGGAACAGATGCTCGAACAGCATCTTGCCCGGCAAAGCATCGAGGAACCGAAGGAGTCGGGAAGTAAGCTCATCTGGGTTCTGCTCGTTGTGCTGCTGCTGGCCTCGGCGGGCGGGGCCTACTATCTGCTGTAGGGAACCTCTGTGCGGATTCCCGGTCGGTTCAAGGGAACCGGAGCGTTCCGATTCGAGCCTGTAAGGTGTTTGCTGCCGCAGGTGAACGGTTGCGCGTTTCAGCCGTCTACCGTCATGCACTGACCGGCAGGTTTCTTGAAACCGGGTCCTGATCCAGGGCGCCCAAGCGGAGAGAATCCATCCATGTTCGGACTAGGCCGAAAGACCCAGATGCCCACTCAGGAGGAGGCGTTGCCCGGGCGGGAGACGCCCATCCTGACCCAAGCCACCCACTACGTGAACGGGCAAAACCTGTTTCCCCCTTTTCCCGAAGGTTGCCGTAAGGCGATATTCGGCATGGGCTGTTTCTGGGGCGCCGAGCGGCGCTTCTGGTCACTCCCGGGGGTGTATGTCACGGCGGTGGGCTACGCGGCCGGATTCACCCCCAATCCCACCTATGAGGAGGTGTGCACCGGCATGACCGGCCACAACGAGGTCGTTCTGCTGGTCTACGATCCCCAGGTAATTACCTACCAGGCACTGCTGCGGTGTTTCTGGGAGTCCCATAGCCCGACCGAGGGTATGCGACAGGGCAACGACGTGGGCACCCAGTACCGCTCCGGAATCTACACCTTCGATGAGGAGCAGATCGCCCAGGCGATGACCTCGAGGGACGACTATCAGCACGCCCTGGCGCAGATCACCTCGGCGCCGATCACCACCGAAATCATACCGGCCGTCCGTTTTTACTACGCCGAGGCCTATCATCAGCAGTATCTGGCCAAGAACCCCGCGGGTTACTGCGGTCTGGGGGGCACCGGGGTGCGTTTTCCCGAGTGATCCCCTGCGGGAGCATCGACCCGCCGGCCTGGGCCGACGGGCGATGGGTCGGTCGCGGTATCAGTCAACCGGGGTCAGGGTCAGGTCCCGGTACTGGGCGCTGTTCCCCATGTAGGCGAATTTGCGCTGGATTTCAGTGGTCCAGGGCAGTTTCTGAAAGTTGCGCCAGCCATCCTTGTCCGGGTTGGCGTCCTTGCGCTCCACGTAGACGTCGGCGGTATCCGGGTCCAGATCTCCGCTGTTGTCCAGATCCAGTGCGAAGGGTTCGTTGTTGGTGTCCAGCATGATGGTTGAGCCATCATAGGCGAACTTGTACTGGCCCACGAATCCCTCCCAGATATTGCGTACCTGGGTGAAGGCCGGGCCATCGATGCCGTATTCGGACGGGTTCGCCAGAATGTTACCGGCGGCGATGCTTCTGGAGCCGGTCCGGCAGAGGGTGAAGATCTCCCGGTCGGTGTCACCGCGTACCGCCTTGTGGACCTCCCAGTAGAAGACCTCGGGGGTCTGCGCGTCACAGCCGGTGCAGATCCTGGGATACGGGATGTTGTAACCGCTGTCCGGATGACCCGCGGCGTACTCCTCCATGGTGCGCACATCAACGAGTACCGGTTTCACGCCGCTGCTGCGGCCGTGAGGCACTCCGTGACCGCCGCGGTGCTCCATCAGTTGGAAGGCTTCCGCCGCACTGATCTCCGAGTGGTAGTAGCGTTCCAGGTTGTAGCGGTTGCCATCGGCAAAGACGGAACCGCAAGTAAGGGTCAGTATCAGGGCGCTGGCCTGTGTGAGTGATGATTTGAAATTCACCTCAGTCTCCTTTGTTGTGATAGGGCTTTTCACCGAACGAACAGTTCAACAGCCTGTCACTTGCCGGTGAATGCCTGGGTTTTTGATGTTATTGCAGAGATGATCGCCCTGAAGGCACGGGCGACATCGCCGCTGCTGTCCTACCTGACAATTCCAGTTCCCTGGGCCTGTCCAGTGGGTACCCCGAGTGTTAGGGAATGGAAATCCCAAGTCAATGGTTTTTAGCGGGTTTTGAGGTCTCGTACAGGCTTCACGCCGAGGCCGTGGGACGCTATTTTGATCTCCAGTATCCCAATCAATGAACGATTCATGAATCGCAACGGCATGGCTGCAAATTCCGCTACATGTGCTATATCCCTAGAGAATGGTGCTCACGGGCCGCGAATGTGTCGATTCGTCAGGAGCTTGACGTGAGTCCAGTGAACTTTCAGAAACTGAAGCGCAGGGAACGCGTATGACTGCTGCCAAAGCTACATCCGAAAAGATCCTGCTCCCGGTGTTGTCCCGGGGCATCCTGTATGCGTTGCCGATGCTGTTGGTCGCCAACCTGATTTTCTGGCTCGCCTATCAGATGTCCGCTTCGACCTTGAAATCTCACTGGCGGGCGATGTCCAACCTTTCCGTCGATGCCACCCTGATGGCCCTGGAGCAGCGGCGCAACGATATCCGCGCCGACCTGAATCTGTTAGCGGCAAGCCCCGGAGTGGGGGAGGTGCTGGAACACCCTGACGAGCAGACAATCCAGCGTATCGCCTCAGACTGGGAGCTGTTCGTGGCGGAAAAGCAGCTGTATGACCAGGTCCGGCTGATCGATTTGCAGGGTCAGGAGCGCATTCGGGTCAATCTGACACCTTACGGCGCTTCCCGGGCGGCTCAGAGCCTGCTGCAGGACAAAGCGGACCGCTACTATTTCAAGGAGGCTCTGACCCTCTATCCCGGGCAGATCTATGCCTCACCCATCGATCTGAACATCGAACATGAGGTGATCGAGGAACCCTACAAACCCATGCTGCGCCTGGCGACCCTGGTCATGGACGGCGAAGGCAAACGCACCGGACTGCTGGTGATCAATGTGCTGGCCAGTTACATCTTCGATAACCTGGCGCGGCATGCACAGCTGGTCGACGGCCGCATGCTGTTGCTGGATGCTACTGGCTACTACCTGCGAGGATTCACCGCGGATCAGGAGTGGGGGTTCATGTTTCCCCCGGCATCAGAGCGGCATCAGCGCTTCAACGACCGCTATCCAAGGGTATGGGCGGAGATGCAGCGCCTGGAAACGGGGCAGATCGACGACCCGAGCGGACTCTTCACCTTTCGCACCGTCAAGTATGGGGCTTTTGGTCAGGAGCGCAGCTATCGCCTGGTGGTGGCGATCCTTCAGGAACAGCAGGAGCGTATTTTAATATTTCAAAAAACCCTTTGGGGTGGCGTGTCGCTGACCCTGTCAGTACTGCTGTTGATCGTCTCGCTGTGGGTCGCGTACTCCCGGTTCATCTCGTCTGCTCGGCAGGCGCGTGCCGACCCTGCGCCACTCAGTGGCCTTCATGATAGCTAGTCCGCTTTGTGCAAGACCTCACCTGCCGGGTTGACCACCTCGACGCCCACCTTGATTCCTTCCCGGATGCTTGCGGTGACCACGCAGAAATCCTCGAACAGGTCGAGACAGCGATCGCGTTTCTTGGACGACAGCAGTTCATCGCCGGCCGTGATGCGAACATCGAGACGACCGACCCGCAGGCGTTTTTTCTCGTTGCGCACCAGGGTGCAGGTGACTTCCGTGGAGACGTTACGCGCCGGCGCGTCCTCCTTGGCCAGGCAGAACATGAGACTCGCACTCAGGCAGTTCGCGGCCGCCGCGGCGAGCATCCGGGAGGCGTTGGGGCCGTTTCGCTCCCCCAGGGGAGGCGGTTCGTCCATGATGATGTCCGGGGCTTTGTTGAGATCGAATTTTACCCGGAAAGCGTAGTCGTCCTCCTGCTCCAGATGCAGGGTGAACCTGCCGACTTCTTCAACCATGGTTTGACTCCTGAGGTGAGGTTAGGGATGGGCCACTCTATCATGACCTTGTCCCTGAGCAGTGCATATTTCCGCCGTAACCGAATGGCGCTTGTTTAAGATGATTGAGCCGCAAATAAACGTCAATCACCGCAAATTTGCGCAAAAGGTTTCAGCCGCGTAGCCCGGGTGCAGCGAAGCGGAACCCGGGAACAACCCCTGGAGCTTTGGGGTTGGCTGTTTGAGGGCAGCGATAACCAATTATTGTTTCAATTTATTTGAAGCCCTGCTTGAAATGTTCTGCATCGTTCGAATCCCCTCCCGGGGGTGGGTTCTGCACGCCATCCTGATCCAGGTTACTATTGGGGGGGGCGGCCGAGTCCTTTAAGAACCACCAGCCATCGGAGGCGATTGATGAAAGCAATCCTGTTACGAGCATTGGGCGAACCGGATGTTCTGCGGTTGGAAGCGATCGCGGAGCCTGAAATCACCCGTCCCACCCAGATCAAGGTGAAGGTCATGGCGGCCGGGGTCAACCCGATCGACACCAAGTTGCGCAAACGCGGTGTGTTGACCCCGGAGGGGCTGCCGGCAATCCTTGGATGCGATGGCTCAGGGGTGGTGGTTGAGATCGGTGAGGAGGTAACCCTGTTCCGTCCCGGTGATGAGGTTTGGTATTGCGATGGCGGGCTCGGGGGATTGCACGGTAACTATGCCGAGTTCGCCGTGTTGCAGGAGGATGTGTGCTGCCGTAAACCGGTGAGCGCCGATTTCGAACAGGCCGCTGCCGCGCCCCTGGTGCTGATCACCGCCTGGGAGGCGATCTTCGGTCGGGCGCGCATGACCGACGAACGGACCCTGCTGGTGCATGCCGGCGCCGGAGGGGTGGGGCATGTGGCGATTCAACTGGCCAAGCAGGCGGGTATTCGGGTGCTCACCACCGTCAGCACCCCCGAGAAGCGGGACTTCGTTAAAACCCTAGGCGCGGACGAGGTGATTCTCTATCCCCAGGAAGACCTGGTCTCCCGGGTGCTGGAACTCACCGAAGGCCGTGGCGCTGACGTGGTGCTGGATACCGTGGGTCCCGAGGTGTTTCGCCAGTCCATCGAGGCCACGGCTCATTACGGGGACCTGGTGACCCTGCTCGATCCCGGTGCGGAGATCGACTGGAAAGAGGCGCGCAACCGCAACCTGCGGATCGGATTTACCCTGATGCTGACCCCGATGCTGCGGGATCTGCCTCAAGCAAGGAGCAATCAGGTCGCTATACTTCATGATTGCGCCGAGATGATTGACAGTGGTTGCCTGAAGATTCATGTCGGTGAACGGTTGCCATTGGCAGAAGCGGTTCAGGCGCATCAATTGATCGAGCAGGGACGGATGCAGGGCAAGCTGGTGCTGTCACCCCAGCACGATTGACCTCACAGGGTGTGCAGTCCAGAGGTGGTGCTCGAGCAGGATACCTGTCCTGATCAGCTTCAATTCTCTGACAGGTTGCGTGTGGTATGTTTATCAAGATCGTTCAATCCCGATACTACTGGCTTCTACCGGTGGTGTTCTGGGCCGCTCTCACCGGAGTGTCTCTGCTCTGGAATCTGACGATGTTTGATCGGACCGCCTCCGATATTGCCTTTGAACGAGGGCGGGTGATGTACGAGATGGTGCGTCAGACCAAGATCAATCCGCTCGTCATGCAGTACGATCCCGAAGCGTTCAAGCATCAAAGCCTGGAGGACATTCACTATCGGGTGATCTCCAACCACCCCATGAATCCGGAAAACCGGTCAAATCGCTGGGAATCCGCCATCCTCACGGGGTTCGAAACCGACCCCAAGCCCTATTTCGATCACCTCGACGATGTCTACCATTATGTTGGACCGCTGTTCATGCAGGAGCTGTGTCTCTCTTGCCATAAGGAGCAGGACGCTCATGTCGGTGGGGTGCGGGGAGGTATCAGTATTGCCGTGAATGCGCGGCCCATCATTGAGGCCCAGGCTTATTCACGCCAGACGATGTTGGGGATGCATCTCGCTGGATTTTTGATCATCTCGTCAATCAGCATCCTGTTTCTGCGGTTTCTGAGGGAGCACTGGCGACTGATGGGATTGGCGCAACAGGCGATGATGGAGCAGAAACAGTTTCTCACAGACATGACCAATAGTATGAGCGATGCCTGTGTGGTTCTGGACGGGCAGGGGCGAGTGACCTATGCGAATTCGGAGTGTGTCCGGCTGCTGGGTTGGACGGAATCGGATTTACAAGGCAGTCTGTTCGTCGCCCGGATCTATCCGGAGAAGGCTTCGCTATCAGCAAAAGCGGCGCGCAAAGCGATTGCGCAAACCCTTGAAGATGGCCTTGTACGCAAGGATTTCGAAGATTGTATCCTCGATCGGCGGGGTAATAAGCGGGAGGTTTCCTTCTCGGTGTCGCCCCTGGTCGGGAATGATCGACCCAATGGCGTCGTGGTGATGTTTCGCGATATCGCCCAGCGAAAGTTGGCGGAGGCCGAGCGGGCTCGGCTGGAGCGGGAGCTTAACCAATCGCACAAGATGGAGGCTGTGGGTCAATTGGCTGGGGGTATCGCCCATGAGATCAACACGCCGATTCAGTACGTGGGGGATAACCTGCGTTTTTTCAAACAAGCGTTTAACGATATCGTAAAGTTATTGGCTTGCTACAAGGATCTGCATCGTCAAGCCGCCGAGATCGACATGCTCAAGCCACAGGTGGAATGGGTCGGTGCAGCTGCGGATGATGCCGATATCGACTACCTGGAGGATGAACTGCCCAAAGCCATCGAGCAGTCGATTGCCGGCGCCGAACAGGTGGCGGGGATCGTTCAGGCGATGAAGGAGTTTGCCCACCCGGGCTCCGTCAACAAGGAGCTGACCGATATGAATCGCCTGGTGAGCAATGCCGCGACGGTTTGTAAAAATGAATGGAAGTATGTCGCCATCCTGGAGCTGGATCTGGACGAGCATCTGCCACCCGTGACCTGTATGGCCAGCGAGATTTCCCAGGTGATGCTCAATCTTATCGTCAATGCCGCCTATGCCATCGAATCGAGAGGTGAGGAGGAGAAGGGCCGTATCACCATCTCCACCCGGCAATCCGCAGATCAAGTTGAAATCCGTGTGAGCGATACCGGCACCGGAATCCCGAAGACGGTGCAGCCTTATGTATTCAACCCGTTCTTCACGACAAAAGATGTGGGACGGGGTTCCGGACAGGGGTTGGCCATTGTCCGGGATATCGTAGCGAGCAAGCATCAGGGGGAGATTTTCTTTGAAACCGAAGTGGGCAAAGGAACGACTTTTGTCGTGCGTTTGCCCCTGAACACCGATATTGATCCGATCCGCGAGGTCGATACGTAGCGATCCATCATTTATACGGCGTCCAATAGCAAACATCGGGTTGCACTGACTCAAAGCTGCGTGATGCGAAACACCCGGATTGTCTGTTCGTTGAGCGCTTTGCTCTCAACCGCCGATTTGAGCTTGAACACCATGGCCTGACTCAGGGTCTGGCCCTTCGCGAGCAGCAATGCGCCGGCATTCGACTTGATCGGCTGATCGATGATCAGCCCCGGTTCAAGTTGATCGAGGGGCAGGTCGAGAATTTCGAGTTTGCGATTCTTTGAGCCCTGCATCAGGGTTTCGACCAGCACCGGATCGTATTGGTTGGGTTGTTTGCGCAGCTGTTCCGTCGCGGCATCCTCCGATAACCCTTGGCTGGTTAACTGGTCGAAGGCGATGGCAACCTTCAGGATCTGACCGCCCAGGGTGACTTTATCCTCCTGGCTCAGTTTTCCCTGAAACTCGATTCGCGGCGTATCCTCGAGCTGGCGGGCTATCATGTCCGACACGCTCTCGAGTCGGGGGATGTGTTTCAGCAGACGGGCGCCGATTTCAGGATAAGTCTGGTAGAGCGTCTGTTCCGCATGCGTCAGTTCGGAACCGGTGGAGAGTTTGGCGATGAGTTCATCGGGCAGTCCGATATAGCCCAGCTGACACAGCATTCCAGCCAGGTCATAGTGCCAGGCGTCTTCCAGGGCGAGGCTTTTCACGATACTTTGTACATGGTGTTTGATGCGGGAGGCCTGGCTGAATGCATCCGGGTTGACCACGCTCAATACATCGGCAAGCAGGTCCACGGCGCCTTTGAGGGTTTTATTGAGCAGGATCTTTTCATGGGTGACCAGGCGGTATTGCTGTAAACCGTCCATGATCGTGTTGTAGAGGGTCTCGGTATCCACCGGCTTGTTGAGGAAGCGGAAGATATGGCCATCGTTCACCGCATTGATGGCCACATCCAGATTGGCATTGCCGGTGAGCATGATGCGTACGGTGTTGGGGGCAATGGCGCGGATTCTGGACAGGAACTCGATGCCGTTCATGTTGGGCATCATCATATCCGATACGACCAGGGCAAAGGGCCCGCCGTCGCGTACCGCCTGGACGCCGTCGGCCCCGCTGGTTGCTGTTTCAATATTCAGTCGTTTGTGAAATTGCCTGCGGAACGAGTCGAGCAGATTTCGGTCATCGTCCACCATGAGCACTTTTTCAATCGGTTTGCCCATCTAGGTACTCTTGCGTGATCTTGAGCCAGCGATGATATAACGATTCACCCAGCAGTGGCAGGAGTGGATCTTCCGGTTGGGTCGAATGGCCGATTCCGTCGGGGTCAACTACGATGTGGTAGAGCTGATTGGCCGCGAAGACCAGCAATGCGCCGGTCTGCTCCAGGCTTTGCTGGTCAGGACTATGGTGATGAGCCACGGCTTCCACGGCTTCCAAGGGCAGTCCCCAGAGCCCCATCAGATAGGCGCCGATGGTGGCATGGTGGCACCACAGCGCCTCAGCTTCCACTTCAAACAGGGGTACGGACTGGGTGTTCGCCTGTGTCACGATGCGCCGGTACTCTTCCGTGTTTCTGCTTGCGAGGATCAGTTTGCCCAGATCGTGCAGCAATCCGGCCATGATCGGAATTTCAAGGTTCTGCCGGCTGAGGCCCAAGTCCTGACCCAGTCGACGGACCAGAGCTGAAACAGACTGGCTATGTCGCCAAAGCTGATCGAGTTCAAATTCGTCGATCACTTGCGGATCGAGTTGCGTAAAAACACTCGCGCCGAGGACCAGGTTAGAGACCATCTCGATGCCCAGCAGGCTGACCGCCTCTTCGGCCGAGGTGATCTTGCGCGGCAGACCGAAAAAGGCGGAGTTGACCAGTTGCAGAAGCTTGGCGGTCATGCCCATGTCCTCGCTCGCGATACGGCCGATCTCCGCCAGGGTGGTGTTCTCGGATTGCAGGGCTTGAATCAGTCTTTGGTATACCGCCGGCAGACTCGCCAATGTCCCCAGCCCTCCGACCAGGTTCAAAAGAGCCGAGCTGTGCAGCAGAGCGCGAAAACGGATCACGCGTTCAAGGATTGCAATCAGCTGCTGATTGTCACAGGGTTTGGCGATGAATTGATGGGCATGGTGAACGATTTCGCGGGCGGGTGTATGCAGCGTCTCGCCGGAAAACAACAGGCGGATGGTTGCAGGGTGCAGGGATTGGATCTCCTTGAGCAGATCCGGTCCATCCATTCCGTCGAGGTGCGTTTCGGAAACCACGACATCCACAGGTTCCTCTGCAATCGCCTCGAGAGCGCCCGAGGCGCGTTCAAAGAACAGCATGTCCCAGCGGTCCCTGCGGTCGCGCAAGGTCCGTTTGAGCGATTGGAGCTGATTCGGATCGCTGTCAACAAACAGGATCCTGGGACGTGGGGTGTCTGGCATGATATGTCACATGGTGCTCAAGCGGTTTCCTAACAGTTTGATTGTCGTTGATATGTGTCAGCACGGGTGACACCCAGTCTGTGACATGACCGCACTACCCTAGCAGTGTAGTCCTAATTTCAGGCATTTGCGCGGATTGGTGATCGTGAGGCTTCATGTCAAAATGAGGTTATGCATGAAATGATCAAACCTCCCAAATCCCTGTTACGCAAAGTGGGTCGGGCCATCGCCGACTACCGTATGATCCGCGAAGGCGACCGAATCCTGCTCGGCGTGTCGGGGGGTAAGGACTCACTCACTTTGCTGCAGGTGCTGCACCACCTGCAAACCTACGCGCCGGTGCATTTCGACCTGGGCGTGATCACCGTCGATCCCGAAGTCGAGGGATTCGACCCTCAGCCCCTCAAGGCGTATTACGACGATCTGGGGGTGCCCTGGTTTTATCGGGAGCAGGCGATCATGAATGAGGCTCGGGAGAATATGTCCGGCGATTCGTTTTGCGCCTACTGTGCGCGCATGAAAAGGGGCATCATGTACACCACCTGCCGCGACCAGGGGTATAACGTGCTCGCACTGGCGCAACATCTGGATGATCTGGCGGAGAGTCTGATGATGTCCCTGTTTCACGGTGGTCAGCTGCGAACCATGAAGGCGCACTACCTGAACGATGCGGGGGATATCCGCATCATCCGCCCCCTGGTCTACTGCCGGGAGACCCAGACCTCGGCGTTTGCTGTGCAGGCGGGGCTGCCGATCATTCCCGACAGCTGCCCGGCCTGTTTCACCAAGCCGACCCAGCGTGCCTATATGAAACAGATGCTGGCCCGGGAAGAGCGGGGCAACCGTCACCTGTTTGCCAACATGCTGCATGCGATGAAACCCTTGATGGATGAAACACCCCCATGAAAATCAAACATGTTTCCATTGCCACCCGCGTAGCGACACCCGGCATGAAGGTCGGTGATGCGATCCAGGAGTGCGTCAACAAGGATGTTCCCGGTATCCCCTATGTGAATGCCGAGGGCGAACTGAACGGGCGCTTTTCCCTGCGTCATCTGTTTCTACTGTGCTGCATTCCCGATGATATCCTGCACGGCGCACACCTTCTTGGTGACGATATCGAGCATCTGGATTTTCCACAAATCCGTGCCGAGGAACTGATGGAACAGTTCGTGGACGAGTTCATCTTTCCCGACGCCATTCGACTGTCACCCAATTTTCAGGCGATCAAGGCCCTTGCGATCATGGAACAGTATTCAACCGAATACCTGTTCGTTACGGAGGAGGATGGCAGTTACCAGGGGGTGGTGACACGCATGAGCATTGCCCGGGCTCTGGTGGAAAAGCGATGCTGTCTCGATTGAGTCGGTCTCGGGACCGAATGGGTGTTCCGCGACCGATCGGAATGCAATGCGACGTTGGGATCCTCAAGGAGGTAGTGCAGTATGCATGACCAGATCACCCAGGAGATGTGGATCTCCGCGGCCGTGCTCGGCGTTTCCTATGTCCTGATCTTCACCGAGGTGTTGCACCGCACCACCGCGGCCTTGGTCGGTGCGGTCGCCATGATCGGTATCGGCATGTGGTTCGGCTTCTACAGCCAGGAGGCGGCCATTCTCGCTGTGGATGCCAACACCATCCTGCTGCTGGCGGCGATGATGATGCTGGTGGCGCTGCTCAGACCCACCGGCGCGTTCGACTACGCGGCGGTGCACATTACCCACTGGGCCCGGGGCAATCCGAAGTTGCTGCTGATCTACCTGAGTCTGGCGGTGAGTCTGATCAGCATGATCCTGGACAACGTCACCACGGTGATCGTGTTCGCCCCGCTCACGGTGCTGATCTGCCGTTTGCTCAAGATCAATCCCATGCCCTACCTGATCTCGGAAGCGATGCTCTCGAATATCGGCGGCGCCGCGACCCTGGTGGGCGACCCACCCAACCTGATGATCGGCAGCGCGGGTCACATCAGCTTTAACTCTTTCCTGATTCACATGGGCCTGCCCGTGCTGGTGGTCTGGGTGGGCACCGTGGTGATGATCCTCTACCTGTTCCGTGAGCCCCTGTCCCAGCCGGTCGAAGATCCGCGCAGCCTGGTGGACACCCACGCGATCAAGGATATGAAAAGCCTGAAACGGATCCTCTTCGCTCTGGCCGTGGTCATCCTGCTGTTCTTCATTCACCACAGCCTGCACATCCTGCCGGCCTACGCATCGTTCATCGGCCTGAGCCTGGCCCTGCTGATGATGCGGCCGAACATTGAGTCCCTGTTCAGCAGCGTCAACTGGTCGGTGCTGTTTTTCTTCGCCGCCCTGTTCATGATCGTCGGTGGGGTGGAATCCTCCGGTCTGCTGGAACTGCTGGGAGAGGAGCTGGGTATGCTGGCGGAGGATCCCGGCAAGCTGTTGATCACCGGGCTGACCCTGATGTGGGTCGCGGCGCTGTTCAGTGCGGTGGTGGACAATATTCCCTTCACGGTCACCATGATCCCCATCATCCTGGGACTGGAGGCCAGCGGGGTGAACATCGCGCCCCTGTGGTGGGCTCTGGCGTTGGGTGTCGGCCTCGGCGGTAACGGTACTCATCTGGGCGCCACCGCGAACATCATCGCGGTGACCGAGTCGGAAAAGAGCGCCATGCCCGAGGCGAGAATCACCCCCCTGGGTTGGTTGCGTGCCGGTATGCCGGTGATGCTGATCGGTCTGGTCCTGGCGAGTTTGGTCTACTGGTTGTTCTTCGAGCGGTTCCTATCCGTTTAAGGGCTGGTCACACTGACCTTCAGTCTGATTCCCGGAATCCGCGAATCTCTCTCAAACTCCCCCATTTTCCCTGTCAGATTTATCACACCGGTTTTCTTGACTGTTTTGATGGGTATTTCTATAGCTTAAAGTTGAAGCACGGTAAAAAACAGCGAGGAGAAGCGAGAATGAACATCAGAACCACCACCGACCCGATTACCCTGCGTGATGTCTCCAATCCCCAGGAGCACCCTTGCCTGTACGAAGGCGATGGGGATCATGGGGTCGAGATCTATTTCGAGAGCGAGGAGACCAAGCGTATTTACCTGGCAATGGAAATGGAGGACCACAAGGTGTTACAGGGCAACGACACGGAAGACTACGTCGCCGAAGGCTGAGCCGCCGTGTTGCTGAGCCGAATCTATTTGCTGGTACCCGATCGGGATCAGGCGGAAGCCGTGGTCATGGATCTGATCTACGAGCGGGTCATGCGTCCGCATATCCACGCCATTGCCAAACCGGGTGTCGATATCTCCGGTCTGCCGCCGGCGAGTCTCAGACAGCGAAACGGTTGGACCGCGCAATTGGAGCACGTCTTCTGGGACGTGATTCTGCTGCTGTTCTTTGTGGCGCTGATGCTGTTGCCCCTGGCCCTGTGGACCGGGGAATGGGCCTGGGCCGCGGGCTGTTGCGCGCTGATGATCACCACGCTGGCGCTGGGTTACCGTTTCGCCAGCCGGGTGGTGCCTCAGGTGCATCCGGAAGACTTCAGCGTCCCGCTGGAACATGGGGAGATCCTGCTGCTGGTGGATGTGCCCCGCTGGCGGATCAACGCGACCGAACGCCGCATCAGAAGCAAGCATCCGGAAGTGGAATTAGGTGGTGTTGGTTGGGGTTATGATGCGCTTGGCATCTGACTTGCCAACACAGGGTGACGTTTCACGTCACCCGGTTTTTTTCTCTCCCTCTCAGGCGCCTGCTGGCTGTCGGGCTGATTCAGCGATCAGCCTCCCCATCGGCTTGTTGTGGGTCGGGTGTTTCCGCCTGTGCTCATAGGCGCCGTGTTCGGCTGAAACCCGCTCAACCGGTGATCCCGCAGTGACGCAACAGGGGTTCGATCTGTGGTTCGCGGCCGCGGAATGCGACGAACAGCTCCATGGCGTCCCGGGAGCCGCCCTGTTCCAGAATCTCGTGGAGAAAGTCCTCGCCGGCCTGTGGGCTGAATATCCCCTCCTCCTCAAAGCGGGAGAAGGCATCGGCTGAGAGCACCTCGGCCCACTTGTAGCTGTAGTAGCCCGCCGCGTAGCCGCCGGCGAAGATGTGGGAAAAGCCGTGAGGGAATCGGTTCCAGGCGGGGGGGCGCACCACCGCCACCTGTTCGCGCACCTCCTCAAGGATCTCGTAGATCCGTCCGCCCCGGGTCGGGTCGTACTCCTGGTGGATACGGAAGTCGAACAGGGAGAACTCCAGCTGACGCACCATCTGCATCGCGGACTGGAAATTTTTCGCCGCGTACATGCGAGCGTACAGATCCTCCGGGATCGGTCGTCCGTCGTCGACGTGTCCGGCGATCAGCTGCAGGGCCTCCTTCTCCCAGCACCAGTTCTCCATGAACTGGCTCGGCAGTTCCACCGCGTCCCAGGCTACCCCGTTGATACCGGCCACGCCGGGGTAGTCGATCAGGGTGAGCATGTGATGCAGGCCGTGACCGAATTCGTGGAACAGGGTTTGCACCTCCTCGTGGGTGAACAGGGCGGGCTTGCCATCCACGGGGGGCGAGAAGTTGCAGGTCAGATAGGCGACCGGGATCTGGTCCATGCGCTCGCTGAAGAAGCGGGTGGCGCAGTCGTCCATCCAGGCGCCGCCGCGTTTTTTCGGCCGTGCATAGAGGTCCAGATAGAACTGGCCGCGCAGATGGCCCTTACGGTCGCGGATCTCGTAGAAACGCACATCCGGGTGCCACGCGTCCACCCCTTCCACCGGGCGGATCTCGATACCGTAGAGCCGCTCCACCACCGCGAACATCCCGGGCACAACCCGGGTCTCAGGGAAGTAGGGCTTGAGCTCCTCCTGGCTGATGTCATAGCGGAACTGGCGTAGTTTCTCGGAGTAGTAGCCAATGTCCCAGGCCTCCAGCTCACTCACCCCGTACTCGGCGCGGGCGAAATCCCGCAGCGCCTGGAGTTCCTGCTCCGCCTGGGGGCGGGAACGCCGCGCCAGATCGTTGAGAAACGCCAGCACCGCGTCGCTGGAGCGGGCCATTTTGCGCGCCAGGGAGCGCTCCGCGTAGTTATCGAAGCCCAGCAGTTGGGCCTGCTCATGGCGCAGTTTGAGGATCTGTTCCATCACCTCGGTGTTGTCCCACTGGCCCCCCTGGGGGCCGCACTCCGAGGCGCGGGTCGAGTAGGCTTCATAGAGTTCGTGGCGCAGCGCCCGGTCGTCGGCATACATCATCACCGGGTAGTAGGAAGGAAACTCCAGGGTCAGCAGCCAGCCCTCCTGATCCCGCTGGGTGGCGGTCTGCTTGGCCAGGGCCCGAGCGGATTCCGGCAGTCCCGCCAGGGCCTGGGGATCGGTGATCAGCTTACTCCAGGCATGGGTCGCGTCGAGCAGGTTCTCCTCGAAACGGGTGGTCAGGCGGGACAGCTCCTGGCTGATCTCCTTGTATCGCTGCTTTTTTTCCTCCGGCAGATCGACCCCCGAAAGCCGGAAGTCGAGTAATGCATTTTCGAGCAGCTTGCGTTGTGCGGCATCCAGTTCTTCCGGTTGGCCGGCTACCTGCTTGTACGCTTCGCAGAGGCGGCTGTTCTGGCCCATCTCGGTAGCGTATTCGCTGAGTTTGGGCAGACAGGCGTTGTAGACCTCACGCAGGTCGTCGTTGTTGACCACCGAGTTCATGTGGCTGACCGGGGACCAGGCGCGGCTGAGCCGGTCGTCGGCCTCTTCCAGGGGCTCAATGAAATTCTCCCAGGTCGGTGCTTCGCTCTGACTCAGCAGGTTCTCGGTCAATGCCCGGTTTTCCTGCAGGAGTTGATCGATGGCCGGTTCCACAAGTTCCGGGGTGATTCGGGAAAAGGCGGGTAGGCCGGGCATGTCTAGCAAAGGGTTGTTCATTTCAGTGGTTCCCATTGGATCTGGTCTGTTTCTGTTGATGTTCCGATTAAATCGCATCTGGGGGTGGTGGGGAAAGCCCTCTAAACAGGGTGGATCGCAGGGTTGAGATTGGGGCATCTGACCCCATGCTCTGCCTCTGTCAGACCCGCGCATGCACTCCAAGTAGCCCGGTTGCAGCGAAGCGGAAGCCTAGGAACTCTCCAAGCGCTTCCCTTCTTTCCTTACTCAAAGTATCCGTAGGTCGGGTTAGCGCAGCGTAACCCGACAAATAGCGGAACCCTACCCATTCATGTCGGGTTACGCTGCGCTAACCCGACCTACGGATGACTGCTGTGATTCGCGCAAAAACCGGTGGGGCTGGAATTTCCCTCGTTCCCACGCTCTGCGTGGGAACCCAGACCAGACGATCATTCTCGGTCTGATTTGGACTCCAACCCGGGTATGCATTCCCACGCAGAGCGTGGGAACGAGAAACTTGCGACTTGAGTGGCTACCAATATCCGCAGTAACGATCAATTCACTCGCTCACCCGCCGATGGCTGCGCATCGCCCGGAATACCTCATCCGGATCGTTCGGCTTGCCGGTCAGGAGGTTGCAGAGCATGTCGTCGTAGAGCGCGGCACGGTAGTCGGTGGATTCATCCTTGGAGATCAGCTGCCAGTCCGAGTCCGTCGCGGGAAAGAGCCTGTTTGCGTCGCCGTAAGCGTAGGCCTTATAGAGTCGTTCTCCGCAGCGGAAGCCCTCGTAGGAGCTGTTGTCGACCCCGGAATTGGAGCGGATCACCAGCAGGAAGCGGGTCACCCCATCCTCACCGGTTATCAGGCTGGTGGTGTCGATCAGGTACTGGAAGCGCTGCTCGCCAGCGCCCACCTCGAAGGCCTGCAGGGCATCCCGGTTCACCTGCTCGGGCAGCTTGACCTCGCCCTCCTTCCAGTCCTCTTCCGCACTGGGGGTGTATTTGATGTCGGTCGGGTCATCGAGCAGGATATTCCCGGCGAATGCCGTGGTGCTGGTCATGCAAAGGGCGATCAGGAGGGGGATAAGGCGAGTCAACATGGATTCCTGGTTGTGTCGTGGTCCGCGGGAGCCGCTGCAGTGCAGCGCCCGGCAGAGGCTTGGGTAACCTGCTTTGTAACGATGTTGGGAAAAATTCTCAAGCGCTGCTGATTGGAACCCGATGATGCCCATGGGTTCCCGTCCCGGGGGATGGCCCACTCGTAGGTCGGGTTAGCGCAGCGTAACCCGACGTAATGCACCCAAGTTCGCAGCCAACGTCGGGTTACGCTGCGCTAACCCGACCTGCCCGCAGCAATGAACGCCGTCTAGGTCAGCTCGAATGCGTGTTAGAGGAGCCTGAGCGTAACCATCCAGGCCGCTCCGGTACCCAGGGCAAGAAACCCCAGCAGACTGAAAAATGAAATCAGGCGATAACGTCGCACCAGAGCAAACTCCTCCTTGGTGGAGATCAGCAGCGGGCGCCGGGTCGAACCGGTGCCGCTCAGGGTGTGCAGGGGTTGCTGGTCCTCCTGCATCTGCTCCCGGGTGACTTCGCGCTGCGCCGCGTGGCGCGCCGCTTCCCATTCGGCAGTATCGATCTTGCCGTCACGGTTGCGATCGAATCGCTCCAGGAGTGCCCCGTGATCGGCTTTCCACTGACGCAGACGGTCACGGATCCGTTCATCGCGCATCGCCTTGCGGTCCAATTCCCCCAGGGAACTGAACAGACCGATGGCGTAGAGGGGATCTCCGGGCAGGATCATCTCCTCAGTGTAGCGGTAGTCCCCCTCGAAGGTGGTGTTGACGGAGACCGCCAGACCGAACAGCTTGAACTGGCTGTGGGTGGTGCCCCGGCCCCGGTCGGGTCCCGCGAATGGTGTGGGGTTGGGACCGTACCAGATCTGCCGCTCGCTGGCGTTCACCGAGGCTCCCTCCGGGTCGATGATGCACTCCCCGGTGCCGTCCCGCAGCAGAAACAGGCTGTCGCTGACCCCGGTGCACATAGTGCGCCAGCCCTTGTCGTTCTTCTTCTCGACCCGGTACTTCCACCAGCAGCAGGGGGTGCTGCTGAGGGGCGCGATCACCGGTTCGCCGCGCATCATGTCCGCCTCGCCGATCAGCTCCACATAACCCTGGGGGGCGGAGCGGATCTTCGCCGTTGGGGTGTCCTCGATCAGGCGCGCCCGGTGGAAGGTGACGAAGGTGGTGATCAGCCCGGCCAGGGCGGCCAATGACATCAGGCTGCTCCAGAACAGGAATTCGCCGGAGCTGAGGCTGACGACGGCCTGCATCAGTGAAACAGGGTGCCGATATTCACATCCGTCAGTTCCGAGGCGTCGAATTCCAGCAGTTCCGCCGGCTGGAAGGCGAACATGCGGGCCAGGATCACATCCGGGAACTGCTCGATGCGGACATTGTTCATATTGACGCTGTCGTTATAGAACTCGCGCCGGTCGGCGATGCTGTTCTCCAGGCCGGTGATGCGGCTCTGCAGGTGCAGGAAGGTCTCGTTGGCCTTCAGATCGGGATAGTTCTCCGCCACCGCGAACAGGTTGCCCAGGCCCAGCCGCAGCTGGCCCTCCGCCGAGCCCAGAGCGCCTACATCCCCGGAAGCGGCCGCGCTGTGCACCGCGGAGCGGGCCTTCATCACCTTCTCCAGGGTCTCCTGTTCGTACTGCATATACTGTTTGCAGGTCTCCACCAGCTTGGGCAGTTCGTCATGACGCTGCTTCAGCAGCACGTCGATGTTTGCCCAGGCCTTGCTTACGTCATGCTTGAGCCGTACCAGGTTGTTGTAAATCATCACACCGTAGATCAGGATTGCTACAATCGTCCCGATCACTACAAAGCTGAATATCTCCATCGCTACAGGACCCCCTTCAGTCACATGTCGAACATACGCCCCTTCGAAACCCACGTCCCGCGCATCGAGGACGATGCCTGGGTGGATCAAACCGCTGTGGTCATCGGCGATGTCCATATTGCATCACAAGCCTCGATTTGGCCAATGTGCGTGATCCGTGGCGATGTGCACCGGATCCGCATCGGCGCTCGCACCAATATCCAGGATGGCTCGGTGCTGCACGTCTCCCACGACAGCTACTATCTCCCCGGGGGGCGTCCGCTGATTATCGGCGAGGGCGTCACTGTGGGGCACCGGGTCATGCTGCACGGCTGCGAGATCGCCGACGGGTGTTTTATCGGCATGGACTCAACCATTCTTGACGGTGCGTTGCTGGAGCCGGGAACGATGTTGGGTGCGGGCTCTCTGGTGCCCCAGGGGCGGCGTCTCGAGGGGGGCTACCTGTGGCTGGGTCGGCCGGCGCGACGGGTGCGGGCGCTGAGCGAGCAGGAAAAGGAGATCATCAGCTATACCGCGGGCCACTATGTCCGTTTGGCGCACCGATACGATGCGTCGCGGGAGTCGTGATCTGAGGCGTGCTTTTCAGCGAAATCCATGCTTAACAGGCTCTATGTCTCGGTCAGTTCGAAGGCTCGCCTTATCCTTGTTATCTCCTTGGGGTGTGGCTTGCTTCAGGATCCGTGTAGTCCTTCAAAAGGCGCAGAGCGGACTTCAATTGAGCATGGATATCGATGATTTCGTCGGATGAGAGATCACTCAGCATATGATGCTCAAGGTTGGTCGCTGCCTTGTTGCTGAGCTTCAATAGTTTCTTGCCTTCCGCAGTCAGACTGATATTGATAATTCGGCCATGATGTGGGTCGGGATGGCGTACAATCCAACCATTTTCATCCATGATCTTGACCAGCTCGTTTGCTGCCTGGGGCGACACCATGATGCTTTCAGCGAGCTTGGCATTGGATAAGGTGCCATTGCGGTAAAAAACGGACAATGCCGTGTATTGTCCCAAAGTTAATCCCAGAGGTTCGAGTATCAGGCGGAATTGTCGCTTGAGTGCGCGATCGAGTCGTCCTATCAGATAGGCTATGCCAAAGGGCTGGCTACTTTCCTTCGCATGGTTTTTTTTGTTCATGGATCTTTGGTTGATTCATTCCTGTGCGGATGCGGATCATGTTGACGATTTCGACCCTGAAAAGCTTCCCGTGGGAAGGCGCTGTGATCATGTCGATGGCGGTGAGTTATCTCATGTTACCAAAATATGTGTGAATCTAATAACATATTTACACCAACAAAATTGACATTTTGGCCGGATGTCTTGTAAGAGGCGATGCGAGAGGTGTTGGCTGGCGGCATGTCAGCTATCAGGAAATGCTTCTGGCTGTACGGCGGATTGGCCAATCATTGCTCGATAGAAAGTTGACAGCCGATCGCCCTGTGTTGATCCTGTCCGGGAATGGTATCGAGCATCTGCAGCTGGCATTGGCAGCGCTGTATGCCGGGATACCCTACTTCCCGTATCGCCAGCCTATTCTCTGGTTTCGCAACACTTCACGACACTGTCACGAATCGTAAACACAGTGACGCCCGGCCTTGTTTTTGCGGCGTAGGGTGAGCTGTATGTACACGCGATCAGTATGACGATTCCGCAGGACGTAGAGGTCGTCACGGTGAGCGGCCGGGTGTCCGATCGCGATAACACTTCGTTCCCGGTTGATTGATGAACTCTACAAGGGCTGTCTGCCTTGAATCATCCACGCACCGGATGGCCCTTCGTTATTTGCCGAGCGGCATTGCTTCTGTAAATAAATTGCCGTGAGTGAAGCCACTGAACGTGTTGGTTCAATGTGATGTCAGGTTGCTTTATATATCTGTGATTGAGTTCCAAGTTTTGAGGTGTGTGTGTGTGTAAGGTTTCACGCTGGGCGATGTGATCGATATGTCTTGCTTCAGGGATTGACGCAACAAGTCAGGCCAATCCATCCGTGTCCAGGGTTGGACGCTCCCTGGGAGAGGTCGTGTGAGGGCTGTTTCGTGCAAACAGGATGCCTCGCACATTTCAGTGTCGCCCGGCATAAGAAAAACTGACTCAAGGAGTAGTATTGATGTATCCAAAGCTTGCTTGGCCGCAGCCGTCGCGGCTGGCTTTGGTGAGTGCTCTGGTTTCCCTGGGAGTGCTGACCGTTTCCCCGCCCGTTCACGCTACCAGCAGTTTCCTGAATTCGTGGCGCTCCACCTATCCGGATTCCGCCTCTGCCAGTAATCTCGAAACACCCTGTACCCTGTGTCATAACACCGGCGCATTCAGTCAGTTGAATGGGTATGGCTGGGACTTCAAGCAAAACGGTTACAGCTTCACCGCGATCGAATCATTGAACTCCGATCGCGATCCCGGTGCGAACGATAACCTGTCCGAAATCGAGGCGGGTACTCAGCCGGGGTGGACGGAAGGTGCTCATAACATCATTAATGGCGGTGCGATTTCTGAGACGGCCGAGCCGACGGAACTCGTCGCAGGCAGCTTTGATCCCGCGGGCACCAATCAGGCGCCGGTTGCGGATATCGGTGGTCCCTATGCGGGCACCCAGGATATGTCCATCAATTTCGATGCCTCGGGATCGTCCGATGGGGATGGCAGTATTGCCGCCTACGCTTGGGATTTTGGTGACGGCAGTACCGCCAGTGGCGTGCGTGTGGCCCATGCCTACTCCGCGACGGGTTCGTTCAATGTCACGCTGATCGTTACCGACGATAAGGGTGACACAACCACCGCTATGACGACTGTGACCATCGGTGCGGGTAATCAGGCGCCGGTTGCCGAAGCCATGGGGCCCTATGCGGGACTCGTCGGGCAGTCCGTCTCCTTCGATGCCAGCGGTTCTTCGGATGCGGACGGGCAGATCGTCAGCTACGATTGGAGTTTTGGCGATGGCGCAAGTGGAACGGGCGTCAAGCCGACCCACAGCTACGCCGCTAAGGGTACCTATAACGTGACGTTGACGGTCACGGACGACAAGAATGCGGTGGACTCCGATGTGGCATCGGTGAGTATCGAGCAGCCCAATCAGGCGCCGATCGCCGATCCGAGCGGACCCTATATCGGTACCGCGGGCGACGCCCTCAGCTTTGATGGGTCCGGTTCCAGCGACGCCGATGGGAGCATCAGCAGCTATGTCTGGGATTTCGGTGACAATAGCACCGGTACCGGCGCCAATCCCTCCCACACTTATGACCGTTCCGGTTCCTACAACGTTACGCTGCGGGTCACCGATAATGGCGGTTTGAGCGGCACGGGGATCACCACGGCGACGATTGGTGATATTGCAAACGAGCCCCCGGTGGCCAACGCGGGCGGACCTTACATGGGGACCGCCAACATGGCCATTTCGTTCAACGCAAATGCCAGTAACGATCCGGACGGCACGATCGCCTCCTATGTCTGGGATTTCGGTGATGGTTCCAGCGGAACCGGGGTTGCGGTATCTCACGCCTATGCGGCGGAAGGAACCTATAATGTGACCCTCAAGGTAACCGACAATGACGGTATCATGGACAGCGCCACGGTTACCGTTGTTATAGGCACGGGCAACATTTCACCGACTGCGGATGCAAGCGGTCCCTATAGCGCAATTGCAAATACCTCGGTGAGTTTCGATGGCAGTGGTTCCACCGATCCCGATGGCTCGATTGTCGCTTACGACTGGGATTTCGGTGATAACACCACCGGAACGGGCGTCCGACCCACTCACACCTATACCCAGGCAGGCACCTACAATGTCACTCTGACCGTCTACGATGACAGCGGCGCCATGGATGCCGATGTGACCACCGTACAGGTTACCGTTGACAATCCTCAGCAAGACACCACCAGCGCCGGTAGTGCGACCATTACCAAGCGAGGAGACTGGGGCAGCGGGTTTCAGGGTGATGTGGTGGTCAAGAACACCCGTTCGCAGATGATCGGTCACTGGCAGGTGAGCTTCGACGCCGATTTCGCGATCAATCAGATCTGGAATGCGCAGATCGTCTCCCATACGGGTACCACCTATGTCATCAAGGGGCTTGATTGGAACAAGACCCTCTCGGCGGGCGCTGAAGTCGGTTTTGGATTCATCGGCGCGCCCGGCAATCGCACCATGCCGGCATCGATTCTGGTCACCGATCTTCAGCGGACCACGGGCAGTGATACCGATGGACAGGTTTCCACCCAGGTGTCGATGAGCAAGGCGAATGATTGGGGTACCGGGTTCCAGGGTTTGGGGACGATTCGCAATACCGGATCGAACAATCTCACCGGCTGGACACTGAGTTTCGATGCCGGTTTTGAAATCACGCAGATCTGGAATGCGGAAATCGTATCCCACAGTGGTACGAAGTATGTCATCAAGGACAGCGGATGGAACCGCGACATCGCAGCGGGTGAGCAGGTAAGCTTCGGCTTTGTTGCCACACCGGGTGGGTCTGCCATGCCGACTCAGTTTGTTGTGAATGGCGATAATGTCGACAACGGTGCTACTCCGAATCCTGACCCGATCCCGGATCCCGATCCGATTTCAGATGCCTGCAGCGGCGAGACGACCTATGGCCCCAGGTCGCTGAAGTTGTTGACCCGGATCGAGTATCAGAACTCGATTGAGGATCTGGTCGGTATCGACTTCAACGTGTCCGGCAGCATACCTTTCGATGCCCTGATTGAAGGCTATTTCAATAACGCCTTCGTGCCGGTTACCGAGAGCCATGCGGATGCCTATATCGCGGTTGCGGAGAAGGTGGCCAACTGGTCCGCACAACGCAACTTCCAAGGGGTTGTCGATTGCGGATTCGACAGCAACGGTAATACCAGCGTGAGTTATCAGGAGTGTCAAAGCCGCTTCCTGAATGACTTCGGCGCTCGGGTGTTCCGGCGTCCGCTGAGTGGTGCGGAGATGACCTCCTATCAGGCGGTGTTCAACACCAGTCTCACGGGCGGCGATATCAAGGAGGGTCTCAAATTGGGCGTCACGGCACTGCTGACGGCTCCGCAATTCCTCTATCGCTCAGAGGCGGGTGTCGCCGTGTCGGTCCTGCAGGCGGGAGGCGGAACGTCGGTCAGTGGAGATGCGGTTACCGTTAACGGTGCGGATTTCCAGACCAAGTCGACCGGCGGTGCCGACGGCAGCGGCTGGAACATCTGGAGTGACGGCTACATTCAGAACAGCTTCACCCTGACGGATAACGCTCAGTTCCAGATCAGTATGAAGGGTGATGCCGCCCAGGGTGTATGGCCGGAAATGCAACTGGTCATCGATGGGACGGTCGTGGGCACTCAAACCGTCGATTCGAGCAGCTATCAGAGCTATGCGTTCGATGTGGCCGGGTATTCCGGCTCGCATACGGTACAGGTCGTTTTCACCAACGATTACTATGAGAATGGTGAGGACCGCAATCTGTATGTTCAATCGGTCAGTGTCTCGGGCACGCAGTCCAATGCGGCCGTTGCGGATACGCTGGATCTCAGTACGCTGGACAGCGATGCCTACGTGCTCAACAGCTATGAGATCGCCAGTTTCCTGAGCTATACCCTGACGGGCTCTACGCCGGACAGTGCATTGCTGGAAGCGGCCAAAAACGGTGAATTGTCGACCGACGCCCAGGTTGAGCAGCAGGTGGCGCGCCTGTTGGCAACGGAAAAGGCAAAAGCGCACATGGCCGAGTTTGCCGCCCAGTGGCTGGGATCTGACGAGGTGATCAATGCCCAGAAGGACATGACCCTCTTCCCGGATTTCACCCCGGAAGTCAGAGAGGCCATGGCGGCCGAGGTCAAGGCCTTCTTCACCCATGTCTTCTTCTCTCAGGATCAGGGCTTTTCCGACCTGTTCAGTGCCGACTATGTGTACGTGAACAACGCCCTGGCCAACTTCTATGGACTGGGCAGTGTCGGGACCAACAGCAGCGATCCGGCGGATTTCGTCCAGGTGGACGCCACTGCTGCGCATCGTGGTGGTTTGTTGACCATGGGCGCCTTCCTCGCAAACGAAGCGGATCTGGCCGAGAGTTCACCGATCAAGCGGGCGGTGAATATCCGCTTGCGGATGCTGTGCCAGGACATCCCTAAGCCGGATGCGAATATCGCAACCTTCCGTGCCGAAGAGATGGAAAAGGTACTGCAGGAACTTCAGGGTAAGGCCATCCTGAACCGGGATTTCGTGGCGGCCATGACGAAGGAATCGCCTTGCTCAGCCTGTCATGACGAGATCATCAATCCGCTGGGATTCTCCATGGAGGACTATGATGCTTCGGGACGTTACCGCAGCGTGGATCACAACGGGCTATCGATCAACAGCACGGGCACGCTGTATGGTGTGAACTCGCTGTACGATGGACAGACTCTGAGCTTGTCCGGCGGTAAGGACCTGTCCGATCAGTTTGCCGAGTTGGACTCTGTGAAGGCGTGTTTCTCCTCGAACGTGTTCCGTTACGCGATGAACGTCGGTCATGACGCCATCGATGCTGCAAATGAGCAGCTTGGAACACTAACCACGGAAGAGAAACGGGATTACAGCTGTTCTGTTGATAATCTGACCTCGACGCTTGCTTCCAGCAACAGCATGGCGGACCTCTTCACCAGGATGACGACCCTGGATCTGGTTCGATTCAGAAAGCAACGTGATCGTTAATCCCAAGCAGTTCAGAGGAATCAACATGAAAAGCAAAAATCAAATCGAATCCGTAAGCCGCCGGGGATTTCTGAAAAAGATGGGAGGCGTGGGCCTCTCCGGGGCGATGTTCAAACTCTCCCTGTTGGGCGGTAACCTGTTGTGGGCTCGCTCCGTGTTTGCCGCGACAGCACCGAAGCGGGTGATTTTTGTCTATACCGCCGGAGGCGCCATCCCCGAGGCATGGATGCCCACCGGCACAGAGACGAACTTCACCTTACCGGTGGCCTCGGCTCCCCTGGAATCTGTTAAGCAGCACTGCGTGTTTCTCAATGGCGTGAACATGAGCTATCCCGGGCATGGGCTGGTCTCGAAGGCGTTGGGAACCCATGATCGGACCATGACCCTGGATCTGGTTCTGGCTAAGACACTGGGGCAGGTGACACCCTTTTCCCTGTTGCAGCTCGGTGTGATCAGTAACGGATTCGGTAGTATCTCTCGGAACAACTGGAATGAGCCCGCTTTCGAGGACAGTCCGTTCAACGCCTTCGATCGGCTCTTCGGCGCGGGCGCCTCAGTGACGGAAGATATCGATACACGGCGTAAGCGCAGTGTGCTCGATTGTAATCTTGAGGCCCTCAATCAGATGCGCAGCAATCTGGGTAGTTTCGAAAAGGCACGCCTGGATCAGCACGCCGAGGCGATCCAGCGCATCGAAGCCCGCCTGGATGCGGCGGCGCAGGCTGCCACGGGGGGCGGTGGGGCCTGTACCACACCCGTATTCAATTCCGGCGGTTTTAGCGGTGCCACCAACACGGACATCAACTTCGACAGTGTCGCCGACCTGCAGGTCGATGTGGCCACCTTGGCATTGAAGTGTGACTTGACCCGGGTGGTTTCCCTCATGTTCGGTAATCATCAGTGCGATTTCACGGTACCCGATGCGGGTGTGGATACGAATTACCACTCAAGTATTCACGGTCGCCCAGCAGCGGACTACAACCAGTATCGCGCCTATTTCACGCAAAAGCTGAAATACCTGATCGAAAGTCTGGCGGGTACGGAGGATGTCGATGGTAAAACACTGCTCGACAATACCCTCATCCTGCAGGTTACCGATATGGGTGATGCCCGTTCCCATGGCGGTGATAACGTGCCTTATATGCTGGCAGGCGGTGGCGGTGGCGTTTTGACCACCGGAAGAATGCTCAACCTCAACGGTGCGGACTACAACAGTGTTCTGGACACCGTGGCCCTGGCCATGGGTGTCTCCGCCGATGGATCCGGCTACCAGAACTACGGCGCCGGTCCCATCAGCGGAATACTGAACTAATACACGAGGTTTAAAGCTCGCTGTTCCCTGTTTCTGAACGTCGCGATTGCATCGAGAGAGTCATGTGATGCGATTTGCGGCGTTTATGAAAGGGGGCAGCGGTCCTTTGAGTTTACTCATTATTGTCCAGAACACCGATAAAACTCTATTTAGAGCACAGAGATAAAGAGACCAGAGGATTTTGCTGATCAGGCAGCACATGGTGACCAGGCCGATGAGTATAGGCTTCGGTTTAATGACTGTGTGTTCTCTGGCGGACTGTTGATGGTTCTATATGCAAGCTCACATTCAAGCCCTCAAATATCAATAAAGCTTTACCAAGCCGGTGTTTGATAATCGATACGAATGCGAATATGGAAGATATAAATCATGGAACAAAACATGTTAAAAGCACTATTTTCATATGCAGTCCTTATGACGGCTGTTTCAAGTGTACATGCACTGGAAGACGGTAGGTACAATATCGTATCCGCGCTAAGCGGGATGTATCTGGATGTTCAAGCAAGAAGCACGGACGATGGCGCTAATGTCATCCAGTGGAGCAGCAATGGCGGAGCGAACCAGCAGTTTGACATCAAATCGCTGGGTGACGGTACCTACTCGATTCGACCTGTACACAGTGGTAAATCCCTGGATGTTTCGAACTGGAATCCGAACGACGGCGCGGAACTGCACCAATGGACCTACAATGGGACCGGCAACCAACGGTGGTATATCGATGATGCGGGTAATGGCAACTACTCCGTAACCTCCGCTTTCAGCAATAAAGCCCTGGATGTGTGGGAGATGAACAAGGCTGTCGGCGCCGATGTCAAAATGTATTCATATTGGGGAGGGCCAAATCAGCTATGGTCATTTGTACCCGTCGGCTCGTCGCCGAATCCTGTTCCGAATCCGAATCCGAATCCGAATCCGAATCCGAATCCGAATCCGAACCCTGTGCCCAATCCCGACCAGTATGCCTCTGCGGGATGTGGTGAGAATCCAGGTCTTACGTCCGGACGCCGTAGTATAACGGTCGATGGAGCGCATAGAGAATATATTATTGACCTTCCTGAAAACTACGATAGAAACAAACCCTATCGTCTGATCTTTGCCTGGCACTGGCTGGGTGGCAATGCGGGTGCGGTTGCAGGCGGCGGATACTACGGATTGAGAGACCAAGCGCGTGGTGATGCGATATTTGTTGCACCCGATAGATACAATGTGAATGGTCAGGATGACAGTGGTTGGCCCAATACGAACGGTCGTGATATGCAGTTTCTACGCGCTATGCTCGATGAGATCAAAGGCTCACTGTGCGTCGACAACAATCGCGTGTTTTCAACAGGCTGGAGCTATGGCGGAATGATGTCACTTGCCGTTGGACGTGAGATGGCGGGTACCATACGAGCAATTGCGCCGATGTCCGGAGCGCTCTTTACGCCGTTCAATGACAATGGCAAACCCACTGCCGCCTGGATTGCCCATGGAATGTACGATGACTTCGTCAATTTCAATACGGTTGGCATTGAGGCGAGGGACTATTACGTCAGGGCTAATCATTGCTCGAATAACACAGTCACGTACGATCCCGCTCCATGGTGCGTGGAGTATCAAGACTGTGATGCAGGCGCGCCCGTGGTCTGGTGCCCCCACATTGGGGGGCACGTAACGCCTGACAATGCGGGTGTGGATATCTGGAATTTCTTTAAACAGTTTTAGCGTGGCTTACATGCCGCGAAGGTGACTGCAACTGTCACATACGGTGCAATAGGGTGGGGCTATGCCCACCCTGCAAGACATCGAGTCGGTTAGCGTCATTAATGCATGTTTGGCAAGTGCCAATGATGATGTGTTTTTCAAGGCCTGCTTGCACAAGTCGACAACGTCATATGGGGTGATCAATACCAGCAATGGATGGACTCTCTGAGTCCCTCCGAGCGGGCGGAGTAGATTGAATAATGGATCTGCGACTTGTGTCACCGCTACTCCGATGTGGACATGTTTGACGCCGTCAATCAAGCGCGCCTAGTGTCAGGTCTGGTGTTGTCGTAGGACTCGGTTTGCATGCTCATGGCCTTACGGACTGGGCCGTATCGGATATCGAACGCAAATTGAATCAGGTAGCGGGTCTTGGTCTACCTCTCTATGTTTCAGAGTGCGACATAAAGAAAACCCAGTATCAAAATCAGCACCAGGTCATGCAGTCACAAATGTTTCGTTCGCAGCGTTTTGTTCGTGCCGGTTTCGTTGTTCAGCTATGGATTTGCGATTGAGTCACTAGCCTAGGCTATTGACGATTGAGCGCATACCGCAGTAAGACGGCGAACTGGTTCGGGAGTGCGTTCGGCTGGGTTATGAATACATGATGTACTAAGGATGTTTTTATCATGAAGACCAAATTGCTTATTTTATTAATGATAGTGATGATTTGTCCTGTCAATGCCTTTGCATGGCTGGGAATGCCAACCCCAAAGTTACATGTGGAAGGTCGTTACCTGAAAAATCCTAATGGAGAGAATGTTACTTTAAGTGGGGGATGGATGCAGCCAACGGATAGCTGGTTTAATGGCCAGGGAAGGTGGTATAGAAATCCGTCAGATTGGACCAATCCTGATGACGTTGCGGGCATGTTGAGTTTTTTTAAAAGCACCGCAGACCTTATGAGCGATCCCAGTCCGAGATATGGTAGAGACCATGGGTGGTATGCCACCTTTGTACGCATCAATCTCGATGGAATTGGCGGCTGGACACACGAAGCGGGACTCGTTGACCGGACACAATTCGATGCCTGGATACAGAACTTTATTGTGCCATACGCCAACCACCTGAAGTCTCGTGGCCTTTACCTGGTAATTAGTGCGACCGGTCCAGTTACGACACCCAATAAAAAAATAGCAGAACACTCGCGTCTGCATGCGTTCTGGAATACCCTTGCCAACGCCCCGGGGGTAAAGAACGCCGACAATATCATGTTCGAGCTTCTGAACGAGCCGGTTGATATTGAATCCTCCCCTGGCAATGGAGACTGGGGCCACGGTGAGGCGAAATACTTCAGTGCATTTAGAGACTGGATTCAACCCGTTATTGATGGGATCCGGGATACAGGCGCCAACAATGTTATATGGGTGCCGACTCTAGAATGGCAGGGTTCGCCTCAACAACATGCACAGTTCCCTTTTAGATGCACCAATTGCGGTATTGCGGCACACTATTATCCGGCGTATGGCGGTTGTTACGACAATGTCGATTGTCACAACAAATTATGGGAGCGAAATTACAAGCCGGCTACAGATAAATGGCCAATGATTATTACCGAGAATTTCTGGTTTCCGGAAGATAATGGACTTGACTCGGGTAGTACAGCAAACTACGGCAATACCCTAAAGGCCAACATGGATAAGGAAGGTAACGTTTCCTATATGATCGGATTTATAGGGGACCTGCTCGATATTAACAATGCACGGCCTGAAGATGCTAGCTTGAACTCAAAGGAAGGAGCACAAGCCGCTTTTGAATGGTGGTATCAGTCTAATTCACAATCTAGTTCCACATGCAACCCATCTATCATTACCCCGTACGTACAGGTAGACGATGGAGATTGGCAGCAAACGGCAAGTGTAACAGTAGATGCCGGCGCAAAGGTTAAATTTGGCCCTCAACCCATAACAGGCGCCTCATGGTCGTGGAACGGCGGTGGCACATCCAGTACCAGCCGCGAACAAACAATTTATCCTGCAAGTTCAGTAACGGCTACCGCCACCTATACAAATAACTGCGGTGCCGAAAGCACTCAAAATTTCACCGTCAATGTAAACCAGGATTCGAATCCGATTCCAAACCCGAATCCAAATCCGGTTCCAAACCCGAATCCGAATCCGGTACCAAATCCGAATCCGAATCCGAATCCGGCTCCAAATCCGAACCCAAGTGCTCAAGCAATTGAAACCGGCCGATACAACATCGTATCTTCGTTAAGTGGTCTGTATTTGGATGTTTACGGCGCACGGATGGACGATGGTGCGAAGGTCATCCAATACTCAGGTAACGGCCGGGCCAACCAACAGTTTGACGTTGTAGCGCTGGGGGACGGCACATATTCCATTCGCGCTGCCCACAGCGGTAAGGCTGTTGAGGTATACCAAGGGAATGTCAACGATGGAGCGGAGCTGCGTCAATGGTCCTATCATGGCGGTCAAAATCAACGCTGGCGTATTGAGGATGTCGGCAATGGCGCCTATTCCATTACCTCGGCCTTGAGCAATAAGGTGATCGACGTTTGGGAAATGAGCACGCAGGCAGGGGGCGAGATCAAGCTTTATGGATGGTGGGGAGGGTCCAATCAACAGTGGTCCTTTGTAAAGGTAGGTGATGCCCAGAACCCGAACCCGAACCCGAACCCGAACCCGAATCCAAACCCGGTACCAGGGGATACCATCCCTTCAGCGGGCTGCGGCAAGAATCCGACCCTGACCAGTGGCGAGCATACCATTCGAGTGAATGGTCAGAACCGCAACTTCATTGTGCTGGTTCCCGACGGTTATGACAGCAGCCATCCCTACCCGCTGGTCTTCGCGTTTCACTGGTACGGCGGCACCATGCAGGATGTCGACGGTGGCGGCAGCAGTGGGTATACCTGGTCCTACTATGGACTCAGGGAAAAGGCAGATAACAGCGCCGATCACAAGATGATCTTTGTGGCGCCCCAGGGGCTGGGTAACGGTTGGGCCAATTCCGGCGGCCAGGACCTCGCCTTCGTAGACGATATGACGGCTCAGATTGAGGAAAACCTGTGCGTTGACAAGTCGCGCCTGTTCTCCATGGGGTTTAGCTATGGAGCCGGGATGACATACGCAATCGCATGTGACCGGGCAGATGTATTCCGAGGGGCAGCGGCCTACTCCGGCGCAGTGCTCAGTGGATGCAGCGACGGCTCAAAACCCATTCCCTACATTGGGATTCACGGCATAGGTGATCCTACCACCCATATCGCTGGTGGGCGCGCCATGCGCGACACGTTCGTCTCAAAGAACGGTTGCAGTCCCCAGAGCCCTCCCGAGCCGAGAGGGGGCAGCCTGACGCATATATGTACGTCCTATAACGGGTGCCAGGACGGGTATCCAGTCCGCTGGTGTGCGTTCGATGGCGGCGGTCACACCCCGGCGCCGGTGGATGGGAGCAACTCAGCCTACGGTGGTGGCGACGTCACCTGGACCAAGGGAGAGGTGTGGGATTTCTTCTCGCAATTTTAAAGAGCCCCTGATGGGGCCAGAGAAAATTAATTCTGCCCCGTCAGATTGGCTTGACGATTCTTATTTTACCCGGCTATTCGCGAATGTGGGTTTAGCATTTCAGGAGCAATCAATGTTGAAAAAATCGCTATTGATGGTACTTCTTGTGTCATCAGCTTCAACTGCATATGCAATTAACGATGGGAGATACAGTATCAAGTCTTCGCTGAGTGGTATGTATCTGGATGTCTATGGTCGCAGCTCGGATGATGGTGCAAATATTATCCAGTACAGACAGACCGGTGGCACGAACCAGCAGTTTGATGTTCACGCACTGGGTGATGGCACCTACTCAATTCGGCCCGCACATAGTGGAAAGTCGCTCGATGTATTCAACTGGAATCCAAATGACGGCGCTGAGTTGCGTCAATGGACTTACACCGGTGGCAGTAATCAGCGCTGGCACATCGATGATATGGGAAATGGCCTCTATTCCATTACCTCGGCCTTCAGTGGCAAAGCTGTAGACGTATCGGGTATGAGCAGGGAGGCTGGCGCGGATGTCCAGATGTATACCTGGTGGAGTGGGGGTAATCAGTTGTGGTCATTTGTCCCCGTTGGCTCGACGCCTGCTCCAAATCCGTCCCCTAACCCGACGCCTAACCCTAACAGCCGGTATTTTGTAGGCAATATTACGACAACGGGCAGTGTGCGTTCCGATTTTGCCCAATATTGGAATCAGATAACGCCCGAAAATGAAGGTAAATGGGGTTCCGTGGAATATTCGCGGGATGCTTATAACTGGAGTGGCCTGGATGCGGCGTATAACTACGCCAAGCAACATAACATTCTATTCAAAGAACATACCTTTATTTGGGGCGGCCAGCGCCCACAATGGATCGATTCGCTGAGTCCGTCCGAACAGGCGGCAGAAATTGAAGAGTGGATTCGAGATTTCTGTGGTCGCTATCCCGATGTGGATATGATCGATGTGGTCAATGAAGCCACCCCTGGCCATGCTCCGGCAGACTTTGCCAGAAATGCTTTTGGTAACGACTGGATTATCAAATCCTTCCAACTGGCACGGAAATATTGTCCCAACGCGACGTTGATTCTGAATGACTACAACGTATTGAGCTGGAACACCGATGATTTTATTGCCATGGCCAGGCCTGCGGTCAATGCGGGAGTCGTGGATGCCATCGGTATGCAGGCTCACGGTTTAGAGGGTTGGTCTAATGCTGACCTGGAGCGTAATCTGAATAAAGTCGCGGCTCTTGGTCTGCCTATATACATTTCAGAATACGATGTCGCCAAAACCAACGATCAGGAACAACTGCAAATCATGCAGACGCAGTTCCCAATGTTTTATAACCACCCTTCTGTAAAAGGTATCACTCTGTGGGGCTATGTATACGGCAAGACCTGGGTAAATGGCAGTGGCCTGATCTATGACAATGGTGCCCCGCGTCCGGCCATGACTTGGCTGATGAACTACCTGAAGCAGAATCCAAAATAAATGATCATTCAAGTTTTGTAGTTCAGAGTGTGTTTGGGGACCGTTTCAGTAGGACTTGACGGTTTGGGAAAACCGCTGTAATTCCATGCCTCGGCGATCGACTCGACGGCCGCGTCTCCGTGGCCG
>JBNLFS010000030.1:0-42471 GCA_050305635.1 Candidatus Thiodiazotropha sp.
CGATCAGAAGGTTGGTCAGAAAAAACGCTTTCGCCCGGGTCTTTTCCTGACGTTGCATCTTCTCTCTCTGGATCGGGCATTCGTGGGGTTGCCAGTCACAGGCAGTTCCGCTGACTACCAGGTGGGGACACGCCTGGCAGACTTTTGATTTATATAGGCCGGTCATCTTCGTTGTCTCTATGTGTCGTTTATATACAACATTAAAGATAGCACAAGCCCAGCAATAGACAACTGCGTTTAGCGAAATATTTGCAAATATGTGACAAATTACCTGTGTGTATCAAAATAACAACAGTTCGAATCGAGTGTCAGCAAGCGGATCATGCTGGGTAATCAGGGAATGATTAAAGCTTGCTGATGATCAGTGAGGCATTCACACCGCCAAAACCGAAGCCGTTGCACAGGGCGTGCTCCAGGGTCTGGGCGCGTGCCTGGTTGGGTACGAAGTCCAGGTCCTGCATGCCTTCATCCGCCTGTTCCATGTTGATGGTGGGAGGCAACAGGTCATTGATCACCGCCTGAGCAGTGAAGATGCTCTCAATGCCTCCCGCAGCCCCCAACAGGTGACCGGTGGCGGATTTTGTCGAGGAGACCGGCAGCTGAGGCAGACGCTCGCCGAATACCGCGCGCAGTGCGGCGATCTCGGCCGCGTCACCCACCGGAGTGGAGGTGGCGTGGGCGTTGATATAGCCGATTGCCTCGGGTTCCAGTCCGGCCATACGCAGTGCCGCGCGGACCGCGGCGGCGGCGCCGGAGCCGTCGGGACTGCCGGAGGTGATGTGGTAGGCATCCGCCGAGGTACCGTAGCCGCTGATTCGGGCCAGGGGGGTTGCGCCACGACGCCGGGCGTGTTCCAGGGTCTCGATGACGATGAGTCCCGAGCCTTCGCCCATGACGAAGCCGTTACGCGCGCGATCGAAGGGGCGCGAGGCCCTCTCCGGGTGTTCGGATTCGCTGCTGAGGGCTTTCAGGGCATTGAAACTGGCTAGGGAAAGGGGATCGACGCAGGCTTCGGCGCCGCCCACCAGGGCCACTTCGGCCTCGCCGCTGCGGATCATCCGCATGCCGTCGCCAATTGCCTGCAGACTCGCTGCGCAGGCTGTGACCGGGCAGCCCAGGGGGCCCTTGAATCCGTATTTGATCGATAGGTTGCCTGAGGCCATGTTCGCCAGGAAGGCTGGCGCGGTGAATGGAGAGATGCGCTTGTAACCACGGCTGGCCAGGGTGGTCTGGGCCTGGGTGATGGTCGGGAAGCCGCCGATGCCGGTCGCCACGATGGTGGCCGTGGCCCGTTGATCCGCTTCCGTCTCGGGAAACCAGTTAGCCTGAGTCAGGGCTTCCTGGGCGGCGGCCAGGGCATAGACTGTAAACAGATCGAGCTTTTTCCGCTCCTTGGGTTCCACGACCTGATCCAGGTCCAGTCCGGCTTCCGGGTCGTTGCTGATGTCCGGGACCAGGCCCGCGATCTTGATGGGGTCGCTGCCCGTGTCGAAGCGGTCGATCAGGCGGATGCCCGAGCGTCCTTCGGTGAGGCGCTGCCAGACCGGCTTGACACCCTTACCCAGCGGGCTAATGATACCCATACCCGTGATTACGATTGGTGAATTCATAGGAAATTGATTGATCTGAATGCCAGCTTAGAAGATACCATTCGCCGTGATATGATCAAGATAATATCGAACACTGTACTGTACTATCATGACCAGTGAAGGATTAAGATAGCCCATGCCTTGTCCTAAAGCCCGAAAAGAAAAATCCAAAGATTTGATTCTGAATGCCGCGATCGATCTGTTCTCCCGTTACGGGTTCGAAAAGGTGTCGATCGGTCAGATCATGAAAGCGGCCAAGATGACGCACGGGGCATTCTATGCCCATTTTGAATCCAAAGAGGCGCTCTATCAGGCTTCGTTCCTGGAGACCCTGAAGCGCAGCCGGGCGGCCCGGCTGGTCAAAGGTCCCCTGTCGATCAAACACCTGACCTCTCTGGTCACCAACTACTGGAACCTCAGCGAGTTGGAGAATAAGAGCAAACCGGGTCCGGAAACCATCTTGTTCAATGAAATCGGCAACAGCAATTCCAGCATTAAGTGCCTGTTCGAAGAGTCCTACGACCGGTTGCGTAAGATGATCGAAATCCGCATCGCCGCGCTGATCAAACTCAAGCAGTTGCCGTTCAAACCCGACCGCGAGCTGATTTCGGACAAGTCCCGGGCGATCCTCGCCTCCCTGGTTGGCGCGGTTGCGGTAGCCAAGAATCTGTCACGGGAGGAGGAGCGGCGCCATATCCTCGAATCGACCCAGACGCAGATCCTCAGCATGCTGGGGGTTGCGGACAGCGGTTGGAAATCCGAAGGCTTGGATTCGATCCATAGCCACAACTCCTGAACGATCAGAATATTCGGTTCAGACCGTTCAGCGCCGCCACCCGGTAGGCCTCCGCCATGGTGGGATAGTTGAAGGTGGTCTCTGCGAAGTAGAGCAGGGTGTTGGCTTCGCCTTTTTGCGCCATGATGGCCTGTCCGATGTGCACGATCTCCGAAGCCTGCTCGCCGAAACAGTGGATGCCGAGGATCTCCAGGGTGTCCCGGTGGAACAGTAGTTTCAGCATCCCGACGTCGTGGTGGGTGATCTGCGCCCGGGCGATGGTGCGGAAACTCGCCTGGCCCACCTCGTAGGGGATCTTGCTGGCGGTCAGTTCCCGTTCGGTACGCCCCAGGGAGCTGATCTCGGGCAGGGTGTAGATGCCGGTGGGAAAATCGACGATGAGCTGCCAATCGGCGCTACCGGTGGCAATCTGGGCGCCGACGAATCGCCCCTGATCGTAACTTGCACTGGCCAGTCCGGGTGGGCCCACTACATCGCCAACCGCATAGATGTGTGGTTGTGAAGTGCCATAGCGTTTGTCGATCTCGATCTGGCCGCGGTGGTTGACCGCGACGCCGACCGACTCGAGTCCCATGTCTTCCGTGTTACCGCTACGCCCGTTGGCCCACAGCAGGATGTCGGTCTTGAATTTCTTGCCGGATTTGCAATGCAGCACCACGCCGTCGTCGAGACCCTCGACCTGCTCGTACTCCTCGGTGTGGCGGATGACCGTGCCCTGGTTGCGCAGATGGTAACTGAGCGCGTCGGTGATCTCGTCATCGAGAAACGAGAGCAGTCGGTCCCGGGTGTTCACCAGGTTTACCTTGACGTCCAGGTTACAGAAGATCGAGGCGTATTCGCAGCCGATCACCCCGGCGCCGTAGATGGTGATCGATTCCGGGGTGTGATCGAGTTTGAGGATCGAGTCGCTGTCGTGGATCCTGGGATGGTTGAAGTCCACGTCCCGGGGATGGTAGGGGCGTGATCCGGTGGCGATCACAAAGTGATCCGCCGTGTAGGTGTCGCTGACCCCGGAGGCGGGACTGACTTCCACGGCATGGGTGTCGACGAAACGGGCTCGGCCGTGAATGACGTCCACCCGGTTTCTCGCATAGTGGCGCAGGCGGCTGCGCACTTGTTCGTTGATCACCGTACCGGCGGCCTGGAGCAGGTCCGAATACTCCACCTTGATCTGATCCTGGGTATGCTGGAACAGGGGATTACGCCGGTAGTCCCGCAGCAGCTGGATGTTGTGGCGCAACGCCTTGGAGGGGATGGTGCCCCAGTGGGTGCAGCCGCCGCCGATCTTGTCGTGGGCTTCGATGACCGCGACCCGCTTGCCGCTCTTGACCAGTTTCATGGCCGCGCCTTCACCACCGGGACCGCTGCCGATCACGATGACATCGTAGTGTTTCATACTCATATTCCGATCCGTATCGATGCTGCTCAGACCCCTGTCAGTCTAACAGCATTTGACGCGGTGCAATATGGCAGATCCCTGTGATCCTGGAACTGCCCTGGGTGTCGCGGATGAGATTCCGGGACAGTTCAGACGCCCAGCGGGCTCACACGGTTGTGGCGTCTTTCAGGTAGTCCATGAAAACCTCGATGTCCATGGGTTTCGCGATCAGGTCACCCTGGATGATGTCGCATTGAAACTCGGCGAGCCGTTCCAGGGTTTGCTGATCCTCGACACCCTCGGCTACCACGGTGATACCGAGTTTCTTGGCGATCCGGATGGCGCCCTCGACGATGACCGCGTCGGTCTCTTCCCGGGTGATGTCTTTGACCAGGATCCGATCGATTTTGATGGTGTCGATGGGTAGCTGCTTGAGATAGGCCAGTGAAGCGTGCCCGGTGCCGAAATCGTCAATGGCCAGGGTGAATCCTACTCGCCGCAGCTGATCCAGCTTGGCAACGGTTTTGCGGATGTCCTGTAACAGCACGTTTTCGGTGACCTCCAGGATCAGGCATTTGGGATCGATGGCATATTGGGTTACCGTGGCAAGGGTTTCTGTCACGAAATCACGGGAGGCGAACTGCAGGGGGCTGACGTTGATCGAGATCCGAAACCCAGTCCGGGGCAGCCCGTTGTCAAAGAGTTCATTGATGTGCTGACATACCTGCTCCAGAACCTGCTTCCCCAGCTGGATGATCAGGCCGCTTTGCTCGGCCAGCTTGATAAACTCGTCCGGCGCGATCAAGCCTTTCTCCGGATGACGCCAACGTACCAGAGCCTCGGCACCGACAAGGCTTCGGGTGGTGGTGACCAGCGGTTGGTACTGCAATACCAGGCTGCAGTTTTTCAAGGCGTTACGCAATCCCTGTTCCTGGCTCATCAGCAGATTGGCCTGTTCCTGCATGTCGTTGCGGTAAAGGCTGATGGTGTTGCGGCCAATGGCCTTGGCCTGGTACATGGCGTAGTCTGCCCGTTTCAACAGATCATCCGCATTGTCACCATGGGTGGGAAACAGGGCGATACCAATACTGGCGGCCATGTGGATCAGCTCCCCGTTGAGCGGAAAGGGTTTGCCCAGGTTCGCTTGCACCTCCAGCGCCATATTCATAGCCACTTCTATGGCGATCTCCTGACTGTCGGCCAACTCGGGCATCAACAGCACGAATTCGTCTCCGCCAAGGCGTACTGCCGTGTCTTCATCCCGCAGGCAGTGGTTGAGACGGTGGGCAAGTTGCTTGAGCAGCTCATCTCCCTGCTGATGACCGAGGGAGTCATTGATATTTTTGAAATTATCCAGATCGAGAAACAGCAGAGCACCATGGTGCTTGTGATGTTTTGAGCGGGCGATGTCCTTGCTGAGTCGTTCGACCAGGAGGCGGCGATTGGGCAGATTGGTCAGCGCATCATGGTAGGCAAGGTGTTCGATGATCCTGCGGCTGTGCTGCTGTCGCAATCCCAGTTCAACGGATTGGGTCAGGTTGCGATGGTTGCGTATGGCGCCGGTCGTCAAGATGAAGATGAATAGGGTGGTCATGACGCCCAGACCGATATTGGCCAGCCCCCCGAGCATGAACAGGCGAATTACCAACGGTACTAGAACCAGCAACAGAAAGCCGATGGCGGCCGGTAGCAGGGAGGCCTGGGTAACAACCCCTCCGGCGGCCATGCCGATCAAGGCGGCGATGATGATCGTCTGATGTACCTGATGATCCAGGGGCACCAGAAGAAACGCTGCCGAGCCCCAAATGACACCGGAAATCAGGCTGTTGATTATGGAGCGATGACCCCAGATTATGAGCTCCGGCAGGTTTGGGGTTTGCTGTTGAAGACTGCGGTATCCGATCAAACGATACAGGGTGAACAGCAATGTGCAGAGGTACCAGAAGATCAGAATGTCGGTGCGAATCACCTGCCATTGGGCGATTGTGATGATCGTGGCATTGATCATGATAGCCGCGAGCACTGCAGGCAGGCCGGCATAGGAGAGTTCGATCTGCCGGCGTTTCAGGTCGGCTTCAAAATCGGGCGGATCGGTCGGTGTGGATTTGCGGTTTTGCATACCTTCGACACTGAAAAAGGGATAATCCATGAGGATTTATCCAGTCAGTCCTTTTGTGGTTGTTGTTATTTGAGTGATGAAACTTTGCCTGTCCTGTGAAGAATGCCGGGGGGCATTCCCTGCGCTTCATGCAGAGAGCGGTCGTTCTGGCTGTCAAAGATTCCTCCTGGATAGGATAGTCCGAGAGGGTACAGGAAGAAAGCATTGTGAAGCGAGCAATCCGTGAATGAATGTGAACGCTTTGGTCAGATTGAGCGAAATGACGCAGCCCTCCCGGAATGAGAGGGCTGCCCGGTGAACGGTTGGGTTAGACCGAAGCACGTGTTACTGCATCAACTGGCGGGTTTTCTGGAGTGCCGCGGTGATTTCTGAACGTCGACCCGCATCGGCAATAGGCCGGTTTCGCTGAGGTGCGTTAAGGGCGTGTTCGAAGGCCGATGCGGCCCTGGCATAGTCTTTTTCCTGCAACAGAAAGTCTCCGTAGAAGTAGTTCGGGTCCATGCCGTCCGGGTTAACCGCCAGAGCCTTCTGCAGATAGGACTTGGCCTTGTCGTCATCACCAAACCCGATCGGCCAGCCGGGGACCTGGTAGTAAAGACTTCCGAGGGATGTGTAGACAGAGCCATCCAGCGCATCGGGCTCGATTGCTTCCGCCTTTTCCAAAAGGGCTTTGGCCTGATTGACCAGGGAGAGTGCGCCGAGACCGCCTTTCTCCCCGGCCAGGGTGGAGAGAATGATGCCCTGCCAGATCAGTGGCGCGGCTTCACCCGGATGGGCATTGGTCAGGGTTTGCGCATCCTGACTCAGGCTTTCCAGCGCGGCGATCCGTTGATCTTCCGGGGTCTGATATTTGATTCGGGCCCAGTGCTCGCTCAGGGACAGCAGTTCGGGTGACATGCCCGCCAGTGCGGGTACACAGAACAGACCGGTGATTGACCACAGCAGTATCGTTGTCAGTTTTTTCATGAGGTAGGTCCTTTGGCAAACGCCATCATTTTGAGGTTCTGTTTTTTCATCGCGCCATCGACGAGTCTTGGCCACAATCCGTTGATGCGGACGAACAGGGATTCCGGGAAGCCCAGGTAGACATCATCACGTTCCCGTTCGATCGCTTCGACGATGCGTGCCGCAACCCAGTCGGGCTCGTCCATGTTCATCTTCACTGTTTCGGCCATGCGGTAGACGGCCGAGCTGTTCAGTTTGGTTTTTACTGCCCGAGGCGCCACGTAGGTCACGCCGATACCGGTATGAGCGAGTTCCCTGCGCAGGGCTTCGGAGAAACCCCGTAGACCGAACTTGCTGGTGGAATAGGCGGCAAACCAGGCAAAGGCGATGGAGCCGAAGGTTGAGCCCACATTGACGATGCGCCCGGAGCCCCGCTCCAGCATATGCGGCAGCACTCGGTGGGCCAGCTGCATCGGCACCAGGGTATTGAGCTGTACGACCCGTTGCAGGATCTCCGGATCCTCTTCGTGAAACGGTCGAAAACTCATCATCCCCGCATTGTTGATCAACAGGTCGATCCCCCCAAGATGGGTCATGGCCTGATCCAATGCGGCATTGCGTGCCCGGGTATCGAGCAGGTCGACCGATAGGATCAGCGGCGGGTCGTCGCAACTATCGGGGTGTTCATCAAAGTGTTGATTGTTACGATCCACCAGCGCCAGACGAGCGCCTTTGGCCGCCAGGATGCGGGCCAGATGGGAGCCGATGCCGCCACCGGCGCCGGTGAGCAGGATACGTTGACCTTCAATCTCCATGATAGGGATCCTCGGTTTGGGCTGGATTCAGGGTATGGGGATGCCGCCGAAAGGTCAGTCTCTGACTGGTGCCGCCGATGCCCCCGGTCTGCTGTAATGAGGTTTGGGCGGATCCTGGATGGGCAAGCAGGCGATGCAGGATGCGGTAGAGCAGGGTGACCACGGTGATCGCGGCCAGGCCGTTGATCAATAGGAGTGTCAGGGTCATGAAAAAGCCAGGCTGCACCAGCCAGGGTAAGGTGTTGGCGTGACTGATGAGTGACATACGCATAGCTCCTAGGCCGCCAGGGCCTTGTCATTGAGTGAAAGGGGCAGGGCGCGGAATATGTCGCCGTAAAGTTTGTAGAAACGTTTTGCGCAGTGGATGACAAAGCGCTGATCCTCCTCGTCTTCGATGCGGTTGATCAGGCTGGCATAAAAATCCATGTGAGAGATGTCGAGAGCGCCGTGACTGGTGAGATAGCTGAAGGCATTGTCCGGCAGATCCAGACTGAGGCGGGTGTTTTTCGCCGCTTCGGTGGCCAGTTTGATGCTGGTGCCTTCCAGGACCAGAACCATGCCGAGAAATCCCACCGGATTGCGTCTCTGGATCAGGTCATAGGCATAGGCGCACATGACTTCCGCCGGGATATCCGGTTCACCCTGACGCACCGCTTCAGGATCTCCGCCACAGACCCGGATGTCATTGAGGATCCATTCCTGATGCCCCAGTTCCTCTTCGATGTAGTGAGCCATGGCGTCACGCAACCACTCTTTTTCGCCGGGGATACGTGATCCGCAGGCCATCAACAGGGGGGTGGTGTGTTTCACGTGATGATAGGCCTGGGTGAGAAAGGCGATGTAGCTCTGCAGTGAGAGTTCTCCGCGCCAGCCGTGCTCCACGAAAGGTATGCTGAGGAGGGCTTGACGCTCCTGTTCGGTTTCAGCCAACAGACGGTTGAAAAAAATGCTCATGAGGCATGCTCCTGATCGAAAAGAGCCTCTATGCGGCTCTGGTAATGTTGATGGATGGTGTCGCGACGCAGTCGGCCGGTACCTGAGAGCTCCCGGTTGTAAGGCGTGAAGGGCGCTTCGGCGAAAAACCATTGGCTGACCTTTGCGTAATCCGGCAAGCTCAAGTTGACCCGGCGAATGGCTGCATCGATATCGTTGGGATGAACGGGACCCGATGGCACGATCACCGCCAGATTCCACGGGCGCGCTTCTCCATACACGGCAGCCTGGGCGATGACCGGTTCCAGCACCAGTTCCCGCTCGACCCATTCCGGAGAGACATTGCGCCCATAGGCGGTGATGAAGATGTGGCGGCGTCGGCCGCGTAGATAGAGGTATCCCTCGTCATCCAGATATCCCAGATCCCCGGTATGCCACCAATCCTCCGCGGAGCCTGACAAGGGTTCACCGAGGTAACCGGCAAAGCGGTTTCCCCGAATCAATACCTCGCCATCCCCGGCGATACGGACTTCAAGGTGTGAGAGTGGTCGGCCGACGGATCCAAGACGGTGTGCATGGGGGGCATTGAGTGTGACCACGGAAGCGGATTCGGAAAGTCCGTAGCCTTCAAAGATGGGAATACCCAATGCGGAGGCTTGCTGCAGCAGACGTTTGGAGACCGCGGCACCGCCCAGGGCGATGAAGCGCAGGTTAGGGGGTATCTGCGTGTCGGTCTGCTGGAGATAACGTACTGCGCCCTGAAGCATCTGCGGACTGAAAATGGCACTGCTGGCACGATAGCATTCCAGGGCGGCCAGCATCATGCGACTGTCGAGACCCGCGGCGCCCAGAAGTCCGGTTTCACGCAATGAGGGCAGAGCGACTGAGGCACCGCACCAAAGGGGCAGGTATAACCCGGCGATGTTTTCCAGCAACACGGAGAGCGGTGTCAGCACCAGATGGTGATCCTCGTCGCGCACCGCCACCCGTTCCGCAAGGGCTCGAACCACCGCTTCGATATGCCCTCTGCCAAGCAATACGCCCTTGGGCTCCGCTGTGGTACCGGAGGTATAGGTGACCTTCAGGATCCCCTCTGGTATGCGTGTTTCCCGATTGGTCGACTGCAAAAGCGTGAGCGATTTGCCGCACAGTTCCCAGGTTGCGATCTCAATCAGTGCTGCTTCTTCGACCCGCTCCCGGAAGCGTTCCGGATCGTCCGTGATCACATGACTGACACCCGATTGAGTGAGTGCGTGGCGAACCTGTTGGTTGGAAAAAAACGGTGGGATGGGCACCAGCCCGAACGGTTGCGCCATAGCGGCCAGATCGAGCACCGCCCAGGCCGGGCCGTTGTCCAGGTCCAGGGCCAGGGATTCGATCCCGATCTCTGAAAAATACGCCTGGGTTTGAATCACCTGTCGATGCAGGTCGGCATAACTCAGAGACTGGGTGGAGCCCTGGATGGCCAGCCGGGTGGGTTGGCGCGCGGCCTGTTCGGCCAGGCGGGAAAGCAGCGTCATGCGGCCTCCCTGCCCACTGCGGCGGCGTTCTGCCAGAGATGCATGATCGCCACTTCCTGTTCACATAGGGCGCCCAGGGTCCGCAGGCCCTGGTCCAGGCGACCCGCCAGAACCCGGGGTTGCTGATCGTAGTAACGGCCCCAGGTTGCCCGCTCCGCCTGTGGAAGACGTTCACAGCGGGCTTCACCCAGGTCAATCATTCGGAACCCCAGACGTTCGAAGGCGTGCTGCAGAACCGGGCCGATGGTGAACAGGACCCATTCGCACTGGGTTGTGGACAGATAACCGGTGAGGGCGATGAACAACCAGCGAGTAATGCCCGGGTTGGCCACGGAGAGGTTGCCGACCTCCACCAGACGTAAACGATCCACTGGTTGCTGCACGCGCGCCGCGATCATCTCCTCGACCGGGTGGTCCAGATAGGTTTCGAGAAACAGGGGGGATGCTTCGGCATGGCGGAATCCGAGCACCGCCTGAAGCCGATCCTGATCATCACTCAGACTCATCAGGTTGGGCATGAAATGGCGAATATCCGCCTGATAATGCTCCTGAAAACAATGGTGTACGAAGTCCTCCGCAGCCTTGCGCCGGGGGCTGTCCGGTCGTGCATTACGTACCCGTGAGGGCATGCTGTGCTTGATTCGGAATAATGGTCGTCTGTTCCACATGGTACCTGCTCCTCGTATGACGATGGGGCGTACTCTAGGGAGGCTTTCTTAAACCAAGCTTAACCGGCATAAAAAATGTGGGAATAAATCTCACCAGTCGGCAATCGGTCACAATACCGTTATGTGAAAGGAGCGGTCCTGTGTTAATGATGTCCAATCGAAAATGCGAATGAGTCTGCTATTCCTAATTCAATGGAGATCTTGTATGCGTTTGTTACATACCATGATACGTGTCGGCGATTTGCAACGCTCGATCGATTTCTATACACGATTTCTCGGCATGAAGTTGCTGCGACAGACGGATTACCCCGATGGGAAGTTCACCCTCGCCTTCGTCGGTTACGGGGATGAAGCCGACCATTCCGTGATTGAGTTGACCCACAATTGGGGTGCCGACCGTTATGATCTTGGACAAGGATTCGGCCATTTGGCGATTGAAGTCGATGACGTCTACCTGGCGACCGATCAATTACGCAGTGCGGGTGCGAAGATCCTGCGTGACGCCGGTCCCATGAATGCCGGCACGACCATCATTGCCTTCATCGAGGATCCTGACGGTTATCCCATCGAACTTATCGGAAAACGCGGTTGAATATGAGTGGGTGTGATGGTTCGATCGCTACCTATGTGAATGCTGCTATCAATCAATGGACAGGAATCTTTGTGTTGCGGCTACGGTAACCGGGTGCATTCGCTGGCAGATCATCAATCACACTCACACCCTCATAGCCCCCATCAATCGCGGCATGGATCAGCCTTAGCCAGGAATTCTCCAACCGTTCATTGATATCATCGGGATGTAAGAAGCGTTCGAGCACCATCATTTCAATATCGATTTCGATCTGCTTTTCCGGGTCACCCCGCCAAGTGCCCAACAACACCATGCGATTGACCGTATCCATGCCGTCACGAATATTGATGGGATCCCGATCAATACCCCATTTCAGGGATGGCCTCAGTGACAGAATCAACTCACCGAGCACAAGGACCACGTCCGCGACGACAGAGAAACCAATACACTCACCGCTGCGTTCACCGGCTCGCCAGCGAGCCAGGAGGTCACCTTTGACGCGGGCCTTCAGTGCGGGCCACTGTTCTCCGGCCCATTGATGCAAGGCGATAATGAATGGATCAATATTGTCCCGGGAGAAGCGGTCCGGCCAGACGGCCGAGGCGTCGCTCTGGCGTAGCAAGCCACGTAATAGATCGAGCCGTTCGAACCGGATATCGAGGAGATAATGCAAATTTTCCTCAGCCTGCGCTCTGTTCAAATTCCTCGCCGGTCCCGGGAAGGGGGGGCGCAATGCGGGATAACCCCGCATATAGCGGGAGATTGCCGGGTCGGTGACGGGATACTTGGTAAGTTCCAGCCATCGTTTCAGTTTTAATTTCATGTTGCTGCTCAACCGCAGAACCATCCGTTGACTGAGGAGGGATGTCCGATGGCGTATTTCGAGCCTGCTGTATAGGACACTAATATGAGCGTGTCCGTGTGATCATAGGTGCGGATGCAACCCGGGGATATACGAGATAACCCTAATAGGCTGTTGAAATACTACTCAGACGGTACGATCCTGCGTTGAAGACCGTCTCAAAATGCTCATTTACTTCAGTAAACTGCGATTTTTCGGCGGTTTTTGCCTTGTCTCGCACTCGTCTGAGCGAATTTACCGAGCGGCCCACTAGGATCAGTAACGAGGCATCGATGTCGTGATCCGGGGGCTGTCCGTCAGAACTGGATCAATTGTGCGGGAGTTGCCAGGGTTCGGTCTGGATCGTCAGGTCGTGCTGGCCATCGCTCAACCACAGCTGGCCTTCCTGGATCGTGACGGTCAGGTCCATGTTTCTCTGCGCCAGTGATGATAAGGCGTTGCTATCGATGTGGGAAAACAACCGCACCTCGAGGTGCTTGAATCGCGCAAAGGCATCCTTGTTCTGCTGCCACCAGGGCAGGGCGCTGCGTTCCGCGTAAGGGTAGACGATGACTTTGCGGGCCCGTCCGCAGGCGCGTCGGATGCGTTTCTCATCCGGTTGACCCAACTCGATCCACAGTTCGATCTCGTCCGAGAGGGACTTCTGCCATAAATCGGGCTCATCCTCCGTGCTGATGCCCCGGGTGAACTCGAGTCTGGGATCGGCGTGATAGGCAAACGCGGCCAGGCGCAGCAGCATGCGCTCATCGGTCTCGGAGGGGTGACGCGCGAGTGTGAGGGCATAGTGATCGTAGTGATGGCGATCCATGTCGGAGAGTTGCAGTTCCGCTTTGAAAATCGTTGCCTTGAGTGCCAATTTAAGTTACCGGTTGAAGAGTTTGCGCATGATCGTATCGCATTTAAACACGGGATGCAGTGGTAGTGTGGCCTCTTGCCGTTTTGTTGCCTTGCTGCAGGCAGACCGCTTCGGCTGAAGACGACATATTTGGTAGTTAGAATAATTGTACTCTGTCTGGGTTACATCGATCTCTTCTTCACGATGCAATGGTCGCCACAATGCTGTTCAATGCTTGTGCCCCTGGTGATGAGCATCGGGAAAATGTCTGTGTGTATGCACCATGGGTTGATGGGTATGGCAGTGAGCGTGTTTGGTTCCAGGAGTAACCGGTGGGTCATGGAGATGTTGATGGTGTTCATCATGCACGTGCTCGTGACAGTGTTCAATCGCTTCATGCCGGTGCTCGTGCACATGCCGCTCGGTTAGGTGCAGCCATACCCCGAAAGCCATGAGGATACCCGCCATCAATAGAGGCGTGGTGACGGGCTCTCCCATGCTAATGGCCAGGATGGCGCCGAAAAAAGGCGCAACCGAAAAGTAAGCCCCGGCACGTGCCGTGCCCAAGTGTCTCATGCCAACCACGAATAGGACCAGGCTTATGCCATAGGCGAGAAAGCCGATGACCATGGCCAGTGAGACAACCGGCATCGGCGGTAGCCGTTCTCCCATGGCGAGAGCGAGGATGAGGTTGATACTTCCTGCAACGGTGCCCTTGATCATTGCGATCCAGCCGGCGTCGGCCAGTGATACCTTGCGCGTCAGGTTATTGTCGATAGCCCAGGCCAGGCAGGCCCCGATTACCAAGAGTGCCGGTAGGGTACCGGAGAATTGCGCGTTCCCGGGCCAACTCAGTATCACTGAGCCGACTGCGATGGCTGCCATGCCGATGACTATTCTCGTGTCGACATTCTCCTTGAATACAATCCAGGCCAAGAGTGCGGTGAGGACCCCCTCCGAATTCAGCAGCAGGGCCGCTCCGGACGCAGGCATATGGGATAAGCCTGACATCAGTAATATGGGGCCGATGATTCCACCGGCAACAATCGCGGCCGCTAACCAGATAACCTCACCTCGTGGGAGCCTTACCGGGCGGACCCCATTGATGCGTCGAACCAACATCAGTCCGATTCCCGAACCGAGATAAAACAGCGCTGCGAGCATCCAGGGTCCAACCCCCTCCAGCAGCCGCTTCGCCACAGGCGTACTCGCGCCAAAAAGCAATGCCGCGGCAAGCGCGGCCATCACTCCAGGATGACGGATATTCAGGTCTCCCCCCATCCCCTATTCGTAAACCTTCGCGCGTAGGGACTTGTTGAGTCCTCGCCGTTTCTTTTCCTCGATACGCCGCTCCTTCGCTGCCTTCGTGGGTTTGGTGGCAATGCGTCGTTTGGCCGTAGTTGCCACGCTGCGAATCAACTCTGCCAGCCGGGTGAGTGCGTCATTCCGGTTCTGTTCCTGACTTCGTGCCTGTTGCGCCTTGATCACAACGATACCTTCCTGACTGATACGCCGGTCTCGCAGCGCCAACAGCCGGGTTTTGTAGTATTCAGGCAAGGAGGAAGCGTTAATGTCGAAGCGCAGATGAATCGCGGTCGATGCCTTGTTGACATGCTGACCACCAGGACCGGAGGCACGAATAGGCGCCAACTCGATTTCACCCAGTGGAATCGATACACGGGACGAAATAGGTAGTCTCGATTCTAGATCTTCCATCACACTCTGTCCGTTCTGCGGCCAAATTGAACCACTACATAAGGGGTACTCTGCATACCTTGGGACGAATCATCATTTGCATTGACCAATTCTAACCCCAGACTGATCGCATCACACCCGTTTTACCCAACACGATCATCTGACGCCCAGTATCCAGCCTTCTGTGTGGGCCAGGGTGCGTTCGTGGCTGGGCAGTGCGGGCTTCAGGTGGTCACACAGGCTGCCTGCCCGGTCCGACCGTCTCAGCCAAGCGGCGATGGTATAGGCATCCTGTTGATCCTGGGTCCGGCCGCTGCGGGGAAACTCATGACTCCAGAGGGCGGGATATGCCTCCGCGATGAGCGAACGCCCGGCAGGAACCGACCAGCCATCGAAGGGCCAGAAATGGACACGCTTACCCAGCCTCTGACTCAGATAACGCAGCCAGGGTAGACCGGCGTGGGTGGACTTGGCCACCGAACCGGGCACATCGAAATGAAACACCGACTTGGCGCCCGCCCGCTGTTCCGTGATGCGGCGCCATCGGGCATTGCCCGAACGGGCGGTCCCAGCTCCGTACTCTCTCTGTCTCACCCCTTCCACGCTTACACCGACGTTATCGGTTGGCCAGTGAGCCTGGAAATCATCCAGGAAGGTGGGCCAGTCCCGCATGCCATAGCGTTCGAAGTAGCTGGCAGGAAAAGAGAAACTGTGATCGATACCGACCAGCGTCGGCCGGGCTTCTTGCAAGTGTTGCTCCAGCCACAAGGCGACACCCCGCCGGGTCCAGTATCTGCTGCGTCCGGCGGGAGGCGGGACCTCCCGGGGAGTGAAGGTATGACCTGCACGGTAGACCCGTAGGCCCGGAAGCCCGTCATCGGCTGTTTTCGCTCCGGAATAGTCGATGCCGATGTAGTCATTGAAAAGGGGGGGCGAGTGACGCATGACGAACGTGTGCGGTCCGCAGTAACAGAGGACACAAGAGGATTGTATGGTGGAGACGAGGAGGATCGAACTCCCGACCTTCGCATTGCGAACGCGACGCTCTCCCAGCTGAGCTACGTCCCCATGTGACCATAGTATGACACTCGGCAGAAAAAGTGCCAGTGGCCGTGTCAAGTTCAGATTTGTGACACATCCATGCTACCCAGATAACGGGTCCCGGAATGTGTGTCTTGAGGCTTGCGGAGTTATCTCCAAGAATTTAATTCACTCGTGAAAGCGAAAGGCGTTAAGTCGAGACCACCCCCGACGGAGAGGGATTCGCGCCACCTGCTGAACATCCCCGGGGTTCACATTCAGAGGAGAAATGGCAATGTCTGCACTCGAAGATGACCTCTTTGAAGACCTGGCTTACGAAGAGGCGGAAGGAATGGCCGCGATGGATGAAAATTATGCATTCGATGACATGGAAATGGATGACTTCGACGATGAGTTCGATGACGAAGTCGACTTCGATGAGGGAATGGACGAAGGGGTCTACGCCTTCGATGAATTCGACGATGAGTTCGACGAGGTGGATGACTTCTACGATGAGTTCGAAGAGTACGAGGCTTACGACGAGTACGCATTCGAAGACGCCGATGAGGCGATGGACGATATCATGGCCTATGCCTTGGGGGCTGAAGATGCGGATGAGTTTTTTGGCAGGCTGTTTAAAAAGCTCAAGTCTTTCGGTAAGAAAGTCGTAAGCGGAATCAAGAAGGCGGCGCCGGTGGTCGGTAAGATTGCTGGCGGCATTTCCCGGGTGGCCAGTATGATTCCTCATCCGGCGGCTCAGGCGATCGGTCGTGTGGCGGGTGTGGTCAGCAAGGGAGCCCGGCTGGCACAGCGTTTACGCATGGAGGGGGCGAGCGAAGAGGAGGCTCTCGAGGCTTTTGCAGAGCTGGCGGCTGAAGACCCCCGTGCAATTCCCATGGTCGCGGGTTTGACTGCCAAGACGATTCTCAAATCCAAGAGCGCGAGACTCTCTCCGGCAGCCCGTAAACGGGTCGTCAAGCAGATGAAAGGTGCAGCCAAGACGCTGGTACACAAACAAGGTCCAAAAGCGATTCGCGCGCTGCCGAAGATTGCCAAGAGCGTCAAACGCAACACCGTGGCGAAGGGCACCCCCTCTGTTACCGCCTTGAAAGTGGTACGTCGCACGGCCAGTAAGGTCGCGAAGAGCCCAACCCTCACACGCAAGCTGGCACGGCCTTCAGCCAAGGCCAAATCCCTGGTCAGGAAGGCGGGTGTGGGCGGTAAAGGTCGCAGCTATGTGATTCAGGGTCCGACCCGTATCACGATATCGGCCGCTTGACAGGAGCGCGCGGTCATGGCGACTTCAGGCACGCTGAAAACTTTTCTTGCATCCAAGCTCAACACTCTGACAGCGCGTGCCCGGCGGCTCTCTCAGCTGACTCCGGAACACGTGGGCCTGGATGATCGGGATCGTGCCTTTGCGCCATCGGCCGCGCATTTCAAATCTGCCAATCGACGCCTTGCGTCGATCGACAAATCAATCACCAAGCGTATCGCGTTCGCCCGTGCCCAATGGCGTTCCGCACCACCCGGTCTGGCGCTCCTGTACATGGCCATGGTAGAGCGCGAAGTCGACCGGGCGAGACGCACCTTTGGGCTGTTCTTCGAGGTCTTCAGTCAGCGGGGAACCGGGTATGGCCCAATCCTGGCGGCACATGACGTGATCGCCTCCGACTGTTATGCGGCGATTCAGCGCACGGCGCCGATGATCTTTCGCGGCCCCCTGGTGCGCCCACTGACTTATCTGGAACATGGTTACTCGCCCGCCACATATCGTCGCGGTGTCACCCTGTCCCGCCTCCTGGGCGAAGCCAACCCGTTTCCACTGATTCGCATACCCTGGGATCGGGATAATCCATGGCAGGCGGTTTTCCTGCACGAGATCTCCCACAATCTTCAGGCGGATATGGGACTGTGGCATGAAAATCAAAACGCGCTTGAGCGGCGTTTCGCTCGGCAGCGAACGGCTGTAAGTGTATCCAGTGTCTATCGTCTCTGGGGCAAAGAGATCTTCGCGGACCTGGCCGCGGTGCTGCTGGGTGGGCCCGCAGCAGCGTGGGGAATGCTCGATTTTCTTTCACATCCTGCACCAAAAACCCTGACCTTCAAGCCTGGTGGGGCGCATCCCACCGGTTATCTTCGTGCCTTCATACTCGCAGAGATGCTTGATCGACTCGGCTTCCCCCGGGAGGCGGGACGCATCCGCGATCTCTGGCGACGTCTCTATCCTGTCGCTCGGGGGCATCGCATGCCTGGCTATCTGCTCGGCAGTGCGGCGGAAACGATCCCGCAAGTGGTGGATGAGATCGCGTTTCAGACGCGTCGTGGATTGGCCGGGCGGGCATTGGTTGATGTCATTCCGTTTACCTTTGATGACGAGCAATCAATTCGCAACGCAGCCCGGTATCTGGTGCGGGGTGAAGTGCCGGATGATTTACCACCCCGTTTTCTGGTCAGTGCAAGCCGTTATGCATTGAGCCTCGGCGCCCCTGTGAAAACCCTGTCGGAACAGGTAACCCGACATCTGGTTATGCATGCAAATACCGCCAAGTCCGGCGGCCCAACCCCGTTACATATCGCTAACGCGGCCTGATCCATAGAGGTGAGACCATGAGCCAACAAACCCTTTCCAGTTCACTCCCCCAGGAACGCACCCAGGCAGCGGTCGCCCTGGATAATCTGATTCGCCGTCATCTGCGGGTCAGTGACCCGACCGATGCGGATGCGGTCTCTAAAGCCCTGCGGGAAAGGTATCAGGACGAACAGCTTGCACTGGAACAGGAGGCTGCCGGACTGCCGTTCTTCAAGGTCACCCGCATTGAACCTGTCTGCAGTGGCGGAGGCAGCAGCAGCGCTGAAGTCCGTCAGGCGCGCAATGATGTGGATCAGGACCTGGAGGCACTGACACACAATGCACTGCTCAAGGATGTCCATCCCGAATTGCGGGGATGGGCACATAATCTGCGTCAAGTAGTGGCGGAAGGCAGTAATGCGGCGCGATTCGCACTCGATCCCTGGCAGAGGGACCGGGCCATGGCCGCACGTCGTCTACTGGGTGACTATGCTCGGGTGGCGCGCTATGTCGGAGCGCTCACCTCCAACATGAACATCCACTACCGCCAGCTGGCCAAGAGTCTCGATGAGGTGGGAAACATGATTCTGGTGAGCATGGGCGAGGCGGTGGCCCAGTCTGGGCATGGTGGCGGGCGCTTCCTGTTGCAGGCTCCGGCGAGTGAACTGCAGGCGCGTCGCGAAGCTGTGATCAATGCACTGCGCAACCTGGTAGGCACCAGTACCCAGAGTTATGGGAGCAACGACTGGCCCCGTGGTCTGGTGGCCTATCGTGAGGTGATCAATCACCTGGAAGACAACGGACTGACGGATCTACGGGCCCTGTTTCAGGAGAACCATGTGGCACGCAGTCTGGATGATGTAGTGTTCTGGGCCACCCGGGGCAGCAGTGAGGATCTTCGCTCACTGGGTGCTACCGCACTCCTCGCACTGGAGCGGTTCCGTCGTCTCGACCTGACGCTGCGTCGGCGCGTTGATCCACAGGCTCCGGCGCTGGCCACCTATTTGTCGGCTATCCGGCTGTTTCTCGATACCTTTGAAAATGCGGGTACTGGGTATCGATTGCTCTATATCGCCAGACCACCAATCAGTTTCTACGGGCTTTACGGTGTTGGAGGTCCGGATGATCCCACCCAGCGACTGCTAGAACTGATTCAGGCGCGAGGCAAACTGGCCCAGATACTCGACTGCTACCTTGGTTGTGACTGCAGTGCGGAACGGGTGCGCTGCCAGATCATGCTCGACAAGTTGCTCTACGATACCGATCGGGCCATTGACCTCTATGCCATGAGCCAAAGTACCCAGGGTACAGGACCTGCAGAGCAGCGTGCATCGGCCTATGGCCTGATTGCTGATCGTCTGTTGCGTTGCGCTGAAGGGAACAGCTGCCAGGTTAGCTGCTACGACCCGGATGCCAGTGGTTTTGTTGCGGCCAATGAAGCGCTGAACTGTGCGCAGGCGCAACCTCTGTGCGACACGCTCAGCTGTGTCTCCCGTCATCCGAAACTGCCTGAGGTGGTGACCGATATCCGGGATCTGCTATGGGATGGGTTGTTTACCCCCACGGGTGACTGTGCGATTGCCTTCGTGGCGCCTTTCGGCGCCGATCAGCAGGAGCGGGACCGGGTGATGGAAGAACTGTGTGCTCAAGAGGAGGCTCAGAGCCAGTGGGAGCATCTGTTGCAAGCGATGGCGCCGTCATGTCAGCTGGATGATCCCCTCGATCCATCTCACAGGCTTGTTACATCAGCAATGGATCTGTTTCGACAGATTGCCACTGAGACCCAATGCCCGCAACCGACCCATATCCCGCCGCATTACGAAACGAGTCTGGCCGGTATTGCATATGGATTGAACTCGGAAGGCTGAACTCATCCCGAATCCGACAGACCCGATAGCAAGGAGAGGCACCATGACCCAACCACTCTGGCCCGCAATGTTTGAAAAGATGCAGGTGCTCGTCGATGACGTCAGCGCGCGCTTGTTGGCACAACCGATCTCACCCTGGGTGGAGTGGATCGATCTGGACCAGTGTTCCGTGAAGGACACTCAGCCCTATATCGACGCACTGCAACTCATAAACCAGGCACCCCATGGCGTGGTATTGGTGATGCGCGGTCGAGGCATAGGCGGCATGGTGACTCGCAGGCCGTTGCTGAATGCAGCCGTGATCGGCAAGGATGAAGTGAAAGTTCGGGATCTCTTCACGCCCCGTAACCTGATCGTCGAGATCGATTTGAGGGCGACCATGAAAACAGCCCTGGTTCTGTTTCATAAAAACAGCTTTCGAAGCCTGCTGGTGTTCGACAAAGAACAGAATCGGGTCGGTGTGCTAAAGCGTTCGTTAGTGTTGAAAGTATTGATTGAGCAGTTGATCGGCGAGTCGATACTGCGTGGCTGACAGCGCCTGAGAAACCCGTCCAAGACTAACCAAGGAACAGAACCATGGGATACGAGAACTACGAAACCGTCACGAGACTTTGGCAACGTTTCCTGCGTGAACAAATGGCTCAGCTGCCACCCGAAGAGCGTAAGAACCTGGAAGGTGAATTCGAGCGTCGATTTGGTGAACTGCAACAGGGCGCTTCTGGTGACGGCAGCTATGGGTTTGCCGACATGATTGGTTTTAACGGAAATGGCGTGCTGCCGTTCGGTGACTTGCCTTATCCTCATCTGGTGCCCGATTTCGACGAAGCGGTGATGCCCAGTCAATTACACGCCGCTTCAGAGCTCTATTACATCTATCAGCACGAACGCATGAAGGTGTTTCAGGTGGCCGATATATTGCGCCAGTTGTTCACCAATGGCCGCATGCGCATTCAGCGGGGCCCGGGCGCCCGGGGGCTCTATATTCTGGAAAAGTGGCGCCCCCTGCGTTACAGCCTGCGTGATCGCATGATTGCCTACCGCCGGGTGTTCAACTACGGATCGGCGCCTGCGCCGGCAGGTGCCGTAGTCAACCAGTCCTTTCATCGACAACTGGTTGCCTTCATGAGCGCAATGGCCCGATATTTTCGCGATCTCACGGTGGGTGAAGTAATCCGTGGCTCTCAGGATATCGATGACAGGCCCTTTGGCAACTTGGCGAGTATTCAACGTCTGGGCATTGACTTGCGATTCGCCCTTGACCGCTCCAGTTACGGCAACATTCTCGCACTCACCCAGGAGACCGGGCACTACCTCAAGACACTGCTGGATCTGTTCGATGAACCCGATATCAAGAAATCCTTCGATGCCAACAGCAAATGGGATGTGATTGAACGGGTCTCCAACCAACATTTGGGTGGGATGGCGGAACTCTCCCAACGGGCCAAGATGGCTGAGGGAGGACGTCGTATCCTGCAGTGGATTGCCGATCAGGACTTCGAAACCACAGCGGACCCGCTGGTGTTCCGAGCCGAAGCACAGCCGTTTGGCGCACATGCTGAGGCCTGGATTGCAGCCTATCGGATGACTGGAGAGGGTCGAGGCTTCCAAGGCGTAGACTCGTCCCTGAGAAACTCTCTCGGGGTGCGTAAATCCCGCCGTACCGCCCTGGCCTCCTAAGGGTAGACCGCCATGGGAATGCTGCCACCCCTGCAAGTTACCGTGGATGCCCGAAGCTGGTCCGTGATACTTGATGTACGCCTGGCCCTGCACAGATTGGGACTGATGATGGCGACCCGACTGGCGGAAGAGTTACGGGTATTTCTGGTTCCAGCTCTCTGGGAGGTGCTGGATAACACGGCCTATCTGGATCGTCATCCTGAACAACTGGCCGGCCAGGCAGTGGATCAACAGGTTACGCGTGAGGCAAATCTGGCCTTGTCACAATGGGAACGTGCTCGTCTCGATCTCGGACTCAATGCTCTGCATATTTTCTGGGCAGGCGGTGATCTGCATGAATCCTCTCTCCCGAAGGATGTGGATCCGGGCATAGGAGAGCGATTTACACGTCTGGCAGAAGATCTGTCACTGCGTCTTGGAGAACTGTGGATGGACAAAGCAGGCTATCATCCATTGGATGAAGGCAGTCGAGATGCTGCTGCTCTGGCGGCTGCGATGATCCGCTACCGTCCTGTCATTCTCACCCTGTGTGAGAATGACAACGAGCCACCGGCACTTTGTCGTCTGTTGAGTGATGGGGGGTTACCCTGTCGTAAGGTTTCCGAGGATGAGAGTTTGCCCATTCGGGAATTCCTTAATCCATTGCTGACTCGTAGTGGTGTGCTGGAACTGGCCTGGGATGGTCTACAACTCGCTATGGTGCATCTGGTGGCGCCTCAGGCGCTGCTCATGACACCGGATAATGAGAACATTCGGGATGTGTTCGAAGTCCCTGCTCAGCCACCGTTTCCTGATGCTTGGTCTCATGCGTCCGCCTATTGGTATCAGTTGCCATGAAACGGTTCGACGGTATGTCTGGGTTAGCCGGACCGAGGCGCGCAGCACAATCGCCGCGTATGAATCTCAGACAGCTAGTGATGATTGCCACCCAGGGTGAAATCGTCCCGCCGAGCCAAGGAAAATCGCCCTACCGGATCGACCGGAATGGTGTGCCCCAACTGCTTCCGGGGCCGGGTGGCATCGTGGTCACGCATCGAGTCGGGGATGCGTGCATTGGGCTGGCTGCCGACCATCTCGAACCGGGTGTCTCCATCCAGAGCCGTTACAAGGGACTGAAAAACGCATCGGACGGCGCCAATCTGGCCCTGAACAGTTATGCCTGCATAGGCAATCGGGCGTTGGTGGTGACCGGTCCCTGCATGGGTCAGAGTGGGGTGGTAACCGGTAAGCACGGTGGGGTGAATCATGTCTTGATCGATTTCCCCTATACAGTTCTGCGTCGTCTGCGAATTGGCGACCGGGTACAGGTCTATACCTACGGTCTGGGTTTGAAGCTAACCGATCATCCCCAACTGCATGTTGTGAATGCGGCGCCGCAATTATTGAAAGCCTGGGGGTTGAGATCGATACCACCCAGACTGGTGGTTCCGGTGACACACCGCATACCTGCCGCAATCATGGGTTCCGGACTGGGGCGGGACAACACCTTGCGGGGTGATTATGACATTCAGTTGTTCGACCCGGGCATACGTCGGCACTTCCGACTTGACCGGTTACGTTTTGGCGATCTCGTTGCCATACAACATGCGGATAACCGCTTCGGTCGCTCCTGGCACGGGGCCTATACCAGTATCGGCGTGGTTATTCATGGTGACAGTGTGAAAGCGGGACACGGTCCCGGAGTGGTAACCCTGATCAGTGGTGAAAGCCGCTATCTGCTACCCCTGCAGGATGATCAGGCCAATCTGGCCAAGGTGCTGGGGCTTAGGCCCTTACCCAGACCGGTAAGACATCAACCCTATGAAACCCTGGAAGGGGCGCGCTGCAAAACACACTGTATCCCAAGCAGCCCCATTGACTGAAGGAGATAGACAAATGCTGGAACAGATGATCGAATCTGCCTGGGAAGAAGCCATGGATGAGGCTTCACTTCCCGACATCGTACATACCGCTCGCCCAGCACTGCACGCCGTATCCGTGATTTGGCAGAGCATGCCGCCACAACAAAAAGCCTACCTGATTGATCTGGCAAAATCTGCCCTGAAGCAGCTACGGGAAAACCCCCGTGGACTGTTGCTTCGTATTGCGATGCTGGCGGCCCTGCTGATCGCGCGGAACCGAGTACCTCCGAAACAGGCGGTTAAGCAGGTTGCGATGCGGGTTGTTACCCGGCGTCGACGTCTTCAGGCACAACAGGGGCGCATACGCAAACATCGTACTCCACCGCCAAGACCGATGCAGAGCCGTTGGCAAAGGGGACGTCGAGGGCAACGATTCGAGAACGGTTATTGAATGGTCGGGTAAAACTGAGTGAGACGATATTCATGAATGAGATCCAGATTAAACTCTTCAAAAGTGTCTATCCGGGAAACACCCGATACAAGGATTTCCTGCCGTTTGATGAGGCGGCCTACTCAGCGAAACCCGCCGGGCATTTTCGTCTTGCGGCGGGTTTCAGCGGATGGTATCCCATGGGTAACCTGTATACCCTGATCCAAGGTATTCCAACCAGGAATCCGGGTCTTGGGCAACTGACAAGAACCCGGAGCCAGCTGTTACGCGAGCGTCTGAGTGTCGACGCGAAGGTATCTATTGCCACGGGGTTCCCATTGCTCTATCGGCTGGTTAGGCATAATCCCAAAGCAGCTCGCAAGTATCGTGCTGTTTATATCGGCAGCAGCAAGGATGGCAACGTGGTCGGGCGGTTGATGAAGCATGTGTACGGTTTGCGAGGTGGTTCGATGTCACTGCACCGCTGGCTTTTTCCCAATGCCTTGGCACCTGTGGGAACACGACGCACACAACAACTGAACCGTCGTCTTTCATCGATCTACCTGCACCTGGGTTTTGCTACGCAACAAAGTCTTGCGCGTACGCGTTTCCAGCGTGATCTTAACTATAACGAGCTATTTCTGATGGAGAAGATGCTGCAACGGGAAGAGCGTCCCCTGGTCTGGAATCCCAATGACCGGACCTTCGACGAAATCGGTTATGTACGGGTGCAGTGAGGGGTGGATCTCCATCAGAAGGAGGTTGGGTAATGGGTAAACGAGGTGAGTACCCTGATCTGGATGCGCTGGTTCTGGCTGAGATCGAATCGATAAAAGGCAGACATCAACACAACCCGGTCAGTCCTGAACATGAAGTCTGTTCACAAGAACAGATACAGGGCGCTGGGGAAACTCCATCCAGAGCCTCGGAGGTTACTCCGATTCGGGGTGAGGAACAGCACTACCGGGATTTCACTGGTGAAGAGGCTGAGTTGCTGGATCACTACACGGAGCCGGAGTGTGAAGATCTCAATGAACAGACTCCGCCAAGACTGTTCACGCCGGAGGAGGAGGCCTTCATGCACCGGGCCATCGGGTTTTTGAGTGGACGTGATAACGCGGATGTAATACTCGGGCGCATCTGGGAGCAAATTACCGAAAATCATCCGGAACGGTTTTTTGATCCCGAAGCCCTCAATACAGAGCCTCTTTCAGGCGAACAGTCATCTGCTGGTTTTGAGGCTCAGGCGCACTCGCGTTCCAATGATCCTGTGGGTAAAGATCTATGAATTACTATCGGACGATCTCATCCATGAGGGATGATCCGATGGATTATGCCTTGGTTGGTCCACTGGATAACAGGATACAGGTCATAGCGTCACGGGTGTTTCCCTACAATACCCTGTGTCATCTGGGGCGTGATTTCGGAGTCGGTATACGCTGGGGTTGTAGCGGCACACTGATCTCGCCGACACGTTTATTGACCGCCGCCCACTGCCTTTATAGCCTAAAACTCGGAATGGCACCGAAGCAATTGTGGGTCGCGCCGGGACGTCAGGATCGAGATCATTTTCCCTTTGGCCGCAAGGCTGCGCTGGAGGCCTACGTCCCCAGGGGATTTCTGAAAGCTAGAAATCAGTCCGAACGGCGTGCCAATGATTACGGATTGGTGCTGTTAAGGCAGCCCTTTGACGGTATTTCCCGCTATATGCCTGTGGTGGCGTATTCGGATGCCATGCTCGTGCGCCTGCAACATCAGCAAAAGAGGTTGATCATCGGCGGGTATCCTGCTGACCGTCCCGTCGGTACCTTATGGCAGCACAGTGAAGTCCTGCGCCGCTTCTCACCCACGCGCCTGTACTACAGCGTTGATACCTGCCCAGGCCATAGTGGTAGTCCGGTGTGGGTCAAAGATCAGGGAACACTGAGTATTCTCGCTGTGCACACTTCGGGCATACTGGATGAGCGAGGCCGTTCTCATGGTTGTGCCAAGGGCACCGTCATGGCTCCGCCCGGCAGCCTTAACAGTGGTGTGCGAATCACTGCTGATATTCTATCCAATCTGCGTAATCCTAAACACATGGGTCACGACCCGGGACCGATGGTGCGGGTATTGTGAGCGTCATGGATTTATAACGATGTTCAGAAGTTCGTGGCACAGCTCTGTCTCTATGCGATTTGTCATTAGAGTGTTCATGAACACACCAACGTGATGGTAATAATTCACAGGTTCCGAGCGATTGATCCACTACAATGAATTCAAATGATTCTGTAGAGAAGGTCCGCCGTCGTTCTGGATTTATTGAGGAGTTAACGGTTTTTGAACCGGAAGGTGTTAAAATCGAAAAACAAGCACAATTCAGTAAATCTACCGAATTTACCTGTTGTTATCGATTTTCTGGTTTGTATGATGATGGTGAAAGGGGACCGCGAGTCTTTGCAATTTTAAGCATGTCATAACTCGTCAGAAACCCATGCAGAGTTCTGAAAGATACAAACGGACTGTTAACAAACATACTACCGTTGTGACGTTGGAACGGAAGGTTCTGAGGAGGGATCGATGACCGAGTTCACGATTCACGGGGTGGTCTGTCAAGTCTTACCGGTTGAACACTTGACGGAATCTCTCGACGACAATCAAAAAACGGAAACAACCGTCCATATCATCGGTAGCTGCACCCTGAACGGCAAACAATATGTGCTGATATCAAGACAGGACGCCAATAGTTCCGTGCTCAAAGAGACGGTATCTGCATCGGATCTGTTGACTCGCCGTGAATTGCAAGTGGCGATGATGGTCTGCCAGGGACGCGGTAACAAGCAAATCGCCTACAGACTCCATCTGAGCGAATGGACCGTCTCATCCTACCTCCGGCGCATCTATAGCAAACTCGGTGTGCGGACGCGTACCGCCATGGTTACCAAGTTGTTGGCTTGTCAATCCGGCAGTTCACCAAGTGATAATCTGCATGTGAGTTGAATTCCATTTACATGGAAAATCTGAAGAAAACCGGTTTATTGCAGCCGCATGCCTGAATTCCGACTGTTCGGAATTATTCTCATATTTTCAAAATGTTGAGCTGAAATACTTGTCGGGTATGTCATCTCAATGCTCACAGGAAAAACCCTATCCACTTCGATTGGGAGATTTCATGAATTTCCGGTAGGCTTTGATATATCCGTACAATATTGATGGAGGCTCCCATGAACAATAAACCCGTTGCCATAGTTACCGGTGCCTATCGCGGGCTGGGTCGTGAGACCTGTCGGCAGTTGGCCGAGGCGGGCTATACCGTGGTCCTGACGGCCCGCAACACCAGCCGGGGCGAAGCGGCGGTGGAGGCCTTGCGTCACGAAGGCCATGATGTCCTGTTCTATCCCCTCGATGTCACCCAGGAGATCTCCGTGGCGGATTTGAAGGCGTATCTGGAGGCGACCTTCGGCCGTATCGATTGCCTGGTCAACAATGCCGGTATCTTTCCCGACCCCGGATTCGATGGTGAGGCGAGCAGCGTGTTCAATGCCGCTCCGGAACGCATACGGGAGGGTTTCGAAACCAATACCCTGGCCCCGTTACTGCTCTGTCAATCCCTGATTCCCCTGATGGAGGGCCGGGGACGGGTGGTCAATGTCTCGTCGGGGATGGGGCAGCTTTCTGAAATGAACGGATGCTGTCCGGCCTATCGGCTTTCCAAAACAGCTCTCAATGCGGTAACCCGCATCTTCGCCGACGAGTTACAAGCCACCGGGGTGAAAATCAACTCGGTATGTCCCGGTTGGGTGCGCACGGACATGGGGGGCGAAGAGGCGCCCCTGGACGTGGTGCAAGGGGCCAAAGGCATCGTTTGGGCGGCCACGCTGCCGGACGATGGGCCCAGCGGCGGTTTTTTCCGTCATGGCGAGCCGATTTCCTGGTAAGGGTTTTCCGGTTGACTGATCTGCCGGGTCTGCCGCATACCCGGGGTGTGAATTGATCGGTCGTGCAGCTTACTCATCGAACACTGATGTTGCCAAAATCAGTTGATCAAATCGGAACCTGTGGGTGAGAAACGCGATTCTGGAATCCGGGCGCTCCTGGGTTTCAATGCGCAGTGTGGAACGCATACGCCGCTTCATCCCCAGTCGGGGATGCTTGCCGCATACGGCTTGTATCTGCTCGCCATGCAGCCTATTGAGACCCATGCCAACCACATCGGCACCGGAGCCGGAACGCACCATTCGGGCTTCCTTACCGTGAGATGCGTCCACGATGACATTCAGATGCAGGGTGATGGCGTTCGCCACGATGTTTGCCCGCTTGTCTGACCAATGGTGTTTCTCGGCAAGAGCATCGGCCATTCGGGCGCCCACTACCGTGAAACACTGGTGTTCGGTATGGTGTAGCCGGTATTGCTCGGTCAATCCCATATCGTGAAGCATCAGCGCGGTGAATACGGCTTCATCATCGAACGGCTCGGAGCTGTCGTCCAGTAAACGGGCCCAGTAATACGACCTAAGGCAGTGGTTATACAGGAAAGGCGCGCTGGCCTCTCCGCACAGGGCCATTGCTTCCCGGGCGATGGTGCTATCCGGGGGCTGGATTTCGTCAAGGTCCGGAGTTAAAAATCGGTTACCGCTTGAAAGACGTTTTCTCGTCGAGGCCTTTGCCTGCATGCCATGTGCCAGCAGAGTCATCTTATCCCGCCATGAGAGTCTCCCTTTTCCCGCATTGAGCCATTCAACCGTTCCAATCTTTGTCATGATTTTCACCTGCCTGTTGTGTGTGCTGTCCGGTTATCCTGGGGCATATTCCAGATTGGCGTAAATGACAATAAAAGACTATATTCCGCCAATGTCAGACACACGCAGGATCTACTACATCGCCTACCCTGGAATCGAAATGCTTGATGTGGCCGGTCCCGCTGCGGTGTTTTCGACAGCCAATGAAATCTCCTGCAAGCTACTGTACGAACAAAGGGTGATTAGCCCGTGCGCCGGGCAGATTGCCACCCACTCGGGGCTTATGCTGATCGCTCAGTCCACCAAGGGGGTTCGCTTCAGGGCCTCGGACACGGTACTGGTGGTTGGGGCGTACCCGGAATCCCTTAACCGGGCGATGCAGGATGAAACCGTCCGGCGTGTGCTGGTCAGGGCTTCGCAAAGAGTCGAACGATACGGTTCTATCTGTACCGGCGCCTTCCTGCTTGCACAAGCAGGACTTCTTAACAACAGGCGCGTGACGACACATTGGGCCGGTATCGACCCTCTCCACAGGGCTTGTCCAGGCAGCGGGATCGAAAACCAGGCCTTGTATGTGAAGGATGGGCCGTTGTGGACGTCTGCCGGAGTCGCGTCAGGCATCGATATGGCGTTGGCCATGCTGGAGGAAGACCATGATGCGGGATTGAAAGCACGGGTGGCGAAACAGCTTGTGGTCTATGCCCACAGGCCAGGCTATCAGTCCCAGTTCAGCGAATTGTTGAGCGCTCAGGTTAAGTCGGACGATCAATTCGGTCTGTTGGTTGACTGGTTGAATACTCGAATCGATCAGGTCACCCAGGTGTCCGACATGGCGGATTTTATGGCGATGTCTGAACGCAGTTTTTATCGGAAATTCACCCGGGTATTCGCGCAAACACCTTCAAAATTCCTCGAAATACTAAGGCTGGAAAGGGCTCGGCAACTGATCGAGTCCGGTCTCCCGGCAGGCGTTGTATCGAACCGGGTCGGTTTTCGGTCGGAATCCGCTTTTCGTACCGCATTCAAAGCGCGATACGGGGTGACCCCCGGACTCTACGCTCAAGTGCATGCCCAGTGACTTGAATGTCATCCTGTGGGTCAGCTCTGAACGATAGCAGGCTGTTGAAGTTCTACTCAGACGGCACGATCCGGCGATGAAATCCGCCTCAAAATGCACATTTACTCCGAGTAAACTGCGCTTTTTCGGCGAATTTCGCTTTGTCTCGTTCTTCTCAGAGTGAATTTCAACAGTCTGTCAGGTGTGTAATGCCGAAATATTCCTTCAGCACACCGTTTCTCTCCTCTTCGGATATGATCCGCTCGGTCACCTTTCCCTGGGTCACGGTCTTCAACTGATCGCCATAGAGGATGCTGCGGCCGTCCGGGTGTTGTTTCACCACCACCAGTTTCTGCACGAACAGGGAGTCGGGATGCCGGTTGTTCAGATAGTTGGCCGGTGCGAAATCGATCCAGTGCTGGGGCCAGAGGTCGAATCCGTACTGATTGGTCCAGACGCCATCGACCCTGGCCTGCAGCAGGTACTCCCGTTCGTTGGGGCGTTCCAGGCGATACCAGTCGTCATCCTGGCGCACCGCCTCACCCGCCGATGACAGGGGTAGGGGGGCGCGTATGCCATGACTGCCGAATCCCACGTCACACAGCCAGGTGTCGCTGTCGATGCTAACTGCCAGAGCCATATGGGTGCGGGGTCGCATGATCGGGTAGAACATCGGCCGGCAGGCAATCAACTGGTAATCGAATCCCAGTGTGGTCAGCGCCATGGCGAACAGACCGTTCACTTCGTAACAGTATCCGCCACGGTTGTTGTGCACCAGCTTGTCCACAATGGCTTCCGGGACCAGGGAAACCTCTTTGCCCGCCTGCACATCCAGGTTTTCAAACGGGATGCTGAACAGCTGTTGGCGCATCATTCGGGTCAGGGTGTCCAGGTCCCTGCCGGGTGCCTGGTCGAAGCCGATGCGTTTGAAGTAGGTTTGCAGGTCAAAGTTTTCCGCGATCATAGGGTGAGTTTTCCTTTCAGTATGGTGACAGCCTTGCCGGTAAGATAGACCCGCTCTGCGTCCAGACGCACTTGAAGCCGGCCACCCCGGGCGGACAATTGACGGGCTTGCATGACGCGTTTGCCCAATCGTCCGCTCCAGTAATCCGCCAGGGTGCAATGGGCGGACCCGGTAACCGGGTCTTCGTCGACCCCGGCGGCGGGGGCAAAGAAGCGGGAGACGAAATCGCCCTCCGAGGAACTCCGGGCCGTAATGATCAGGCCACGGGCTGGCAGGGCTGCGAGTCGGACCATGTCCGGACGGCATTGGGCAACCTTGGTCTCCGATACGAGTTCCACCAGCCAGTCCTCCCGGCCCTGGCCGGTCGCGATGATCGGCTGACCCAGTATCCCGGCCAGGTCGACCTCGGGGACCAGTTCATTGACCGGGTCGGCGGGAAAGTCCAGTTCAATACCCATTTCGTTGTAGCGGGCCAGCAGCGTACCGCTGCGGGTAAAGAAGCGGATTTCCTCCTCCGTTACCCGGGCATGGGTTCTCAATACATGTGCGCTGGCCAGGGTGGCGTGGCCGCAAAGATTGACCTCGGTCTTTGGGGTGAACCAGCGCAGATCGTAGCCTCCGTCCCGGGGGTGTAAGAAGGCGGTTTCAGACAGATTCATCTCCATTGCGAGCGCCTGCATCCAATCCGTGTCCCGTTCCACGTCGAGCAGGCAGACCGCTGCGGGATTGCCCCGGAATGGGGTTTCGGTAAAGGCATCGACTTGAAAAATCTCAGACATTCTCCATTTTCCTCGATGATAGTGGCCCGACAGGACAACGGACCGGGTTGGTTTCACGATCAATCAATCGTTGATAGGCCTGCTGTAACTGCCGGGTGAGAGGGCCTGGCGAATGTTTCAGGGCACGACCGTCCAAGGCGCGTACCGGCAGTAGACCCGCCCCGGTCCCCGTGAGAAAGCATTCGTCGGCGGTGTACACATCATAACGGGTCAGGGAGCGCTCGGTCATGGGCACATGACACTCTCGGGCAAGATCCATGAGGGTGCCCCGGGTTATCCCATCCAGTGCGCCGTCACTCACCGGAGGCGTATACAGGGAACCATCACGCACGATGAACAGGTTCTCCGCGCTACCTTCGACGACATACCCCTGGGGATTGAGCATCAACGCTTCGTCCACACCGGCCTGGCGCGCTTCGAGTCGGGCCATGATGTTGTTGAGATAGTTGAGACTCTTAATGCGTGGATCGAGCATGGTCGAGTCGACGCGTCGGGTGGATGCGGTGATCAGGTCGATGCCAGTCCGGCATTTCTCTTTGCTGACCAATGCCATCTGCTCCGCGATGATGAACAAACTGGGCCGGGTACATGGGGTCGGGTCGAGTCCCAGGCTGCCAGTCCCCCGGGTCACCACCAAGCGTAAATACCCCTCGGGGTCGGCAAATTCCGTGATCACCTCATCGATGGCTTCGGCGATGCGCTCAAGCGGGTAGGGCAGTGTCAACATCAACGCTCGGGCGGAATCCTCGAGTCTTTGCAGATGCTGACCCAGGCGGAATGGCACGCCGTGGTAGAAGCGGATGCCTTCGAAGGTGCCATCACCATAGAGCAGGCCGTGATCGTTGATCGGCAGCACCGCGTCGCGGGCGTCCACGCATCGACCATTCAGCCAATAGGCCGGTTGGGTCATGATTGGGTCTCCTGTGAGTGTTTTGTCTGTTAACAACCCTATCGTAAGTATCCCTACCAATACAGATGCAGACTTAATTGAAAATATACAGTACAGTTGATCGAAGAGATGTAACTGTAATGACTGGAACCAGGGTCAACTGTATGGCTGAAAGTGATCTGCGATATGAGCAGGTGGCGGCGCACATCCGTGATCAGGTACGTCGAGGGGTGCTGCGGCCGGGTGAGCGGATTCCCTCGGTGCGCGACTTGAGTCGTCGCCTCGGAGTCAGCGTCTCCACCGTCGTTCAGGGCTACGGTCTGCTCCAGGACGAACGTCTGATCGAGCCGCGTCCCCAATCCGGGTTCTTTGTGCGAATCCAGGCACGCCGGCCCCCGGTACCCGCCATGAGCCGTCCCAATGCCCATCCCGTTCCGGTTACGGTGAGCGGGGTGGCGCTTCAGGTGGTGCAGGCCTATCACTCTCCTGGGGTGATTCAGATGGGTACTGCTTTACCGCGTACCGACTTTCCCGCGGTGACCCAGCTGCACCGTATACTCGCGAGCCTGGCTCGGCGTAGCGACCCACGTCTGCGCGATTACGATATGCCTCCGGGCAATCACAGACTGCGTCTGCAGATCGCCCGCAGGGCTGTCGACGCTGGGATCGCCTGTTCACCCGATGAGGTGGTGGTCACCAACGGCTGTCAGGAGGCCCTGGTGTTGTGTCTGCGTGCGGTGGCGGACGCGGGGGATACCGTGGCCATCGAATCCCCCGCCTTTTTCGGTACCCTGCAGGCGATCGAGTCCCTGGGTCTCAAGGCGCTGGAGATTCCCACCGATCCCCGTCACGGGATCAGCCTGGACGCCTTACGCCTGGCCCTGGAGCAGTGGCCGGTCAAAGCGGTTCTGCTGACACCTAACTTCAGCAATCCCCTCGGCTATTGCATGTCCGATGCGCGCAAAGGGGAACTGGTGGCCCTGCTCGAGTCGGCGGAGGTGCCGCTGATCGAAGATGATATCTACGCGGATCTCAATTACGAAGGCTATCGTCCCAAGGCGGCTAAGGCCTGGGATCGAAGTGGCCGGGTACTGCTCTGTTCCTCCCTTTCCAAGACCCTCGACCCGGGATTGCGTATCGGTTGGGCCTTACCGGGTCGGTACCGGGATAAAGTGGTGCATCTGAAACTGGTCAACAGCATGGCGAGCGCCACCCTGCCGGCCTATGCGGCGGCGGAATACCTGGAGTCCGGTGGCCATGACCGACATCTGCGCACCCTGAGGAAAGCCTACCGGGAGCGGCGCGACCGATTCCTCGAACTGGCGGGTCGTCTGCTCCCGGATGGCAGCCGCGTGACATCCCCCGAAGGCGGGTTTATCGCCTGGGTGGAACTGCCCCGGGGCGTCGATGCCATGGACCTTTGTCATCGTTCGATGCAATCCGGGGTTAGCATCGCCCCGGGTCCCCTGTTTTCATCCAGTGGTAAGTACCGCTCGTTTATCCGTCTGAATTTCGGTCAGATCGGGTTTGAGGCGATGGCGAAAGGACTGTCAATTCTGCGGCAGCAGATGGACCTGAGTTAATCTGTTGTTCGCCTATGGGCATTGTGGTCAGGTCAACCCAGTTGAGTGCTCGTATCGGTCCGTGATTCCAAGATCGGTGACATGCGGAATCGGAGCCCTGGGATGGCCGGATGGGGATGAGAAACGTTGGGTTGTCCTACCACTGAAAAAATAGTTGCAAGTGTAAAAATCGGGATTACGCTTGGCCCGTGTTCCGCACCCGCACCGAGACTGTATGAACCCGATCCTGACCTCTGTCCTGCTGCTGTTCAGCAGCAATGTCTTCATGACTTTTGCCTGGTATGCCCACCTCAGGGAACTCAACAATAAACCCTGGTTGATCGCAGCGTTGGTCAGTTGGGGTATCGCCCTGTTCGAGTATCTGTTACAGGTGCCCGCCAACCGGATCGGCTACACCACCCTCAACGTGGGTCAACTGAAGGTGATGCAGGAGGTGATCACCCTCAGTGTGTTCGTGCCATTCTCGGTGCTCTATCTGAAAGAGCCCCTGAAGCTGGATTATCTCTGGGCGGGACTGTGTCTGGTCGGAGCGGTCTATTTCATGTTTCGCGATCGGCTGATGGGCTGAAGTCCGCCTGAATATCGGCTTATATTGCTTTTGGGTTCATTTCAGTGGCAGATAGATATCCGTGACCTGTTCGTGTTCCGCAACCTCCGGGATACGTTTGATGTAGTGGAACAGCAGGGGGAAATCCCTCAACTCCTCGCCGCTCAGGGGCAGCCATTCCCGGTACAGAGCGTTGGCGCTTTCCGCGATCCGGTCCGTCGAGCCCAGGTGACGCAATCTCGCGAAGCGTCCCGCGGGTATCGACTTGTTGATCACGCCCTGTGGATTGGATGGCACGGGTGCCTGAACTTCGCCGCAGATGTCGAAGCGGAACAGCTCGGGGGGTGTCTGCTCGGGGTCGCTATAGACCATTCCAAAGGTACGGCTGCTGGTGACGGGTGAGAATCCACTCGATTTTCGCCAGTCGATGAACTGCGTCACTGAATCGAACAGCAGGTCGGGTGATCCCTGGTGTTCCAGTACGGCGATCGGGATCTCCTCAAGTTCGACAATTTCCACAGGCATGGGTGTATTCCTTGTTCGTTTGGGTTGTGGCATGGACTTTTTCCAGGGTGCCCAGGCCGGTTGTTCGCGAAACTCGCTGGGTGTCTGTCCCAAGCTGCGTTTGAAGGCCCGTGAGAACGATTCCGGGTTTTCGAATCCGGCCTCCAGGGCAATTTCGATGATTCGTCGGTTTTGGCTGAACACCAACTGATATGAGGCCCGCCGCAAGCGCATCTGCTGCACATATCGGGTGACACTCATACCTACATAAGCGCTGAACTGTCGCTGGAAATGAAACCGCGAAAAGCAGGCAAGTCGGCAGAGTTCATCAATTGGCAAAGGCCGGTCGAGATGCCGATCGATATGATCAAGTACGCGGCTGAAGCGTTCCGCGTAGATGTCCGTCATGTTGTCGGTCCTGTTACCCTGTTACTGATTTCGTCCGCATTCTATCCGGCCCGGCCAAGCGTCGTCCTGACTCATCGTGCGCCGTTTGGAATCCGACAATGTAGCCTGGGAGGAGCGAAGCGCAACCCGGGGCAGGGACGTTGCGGCGAGTTTCCCGGGTTACGCGATGCTTCACCCGGGCTACTCCTGTGATGCGACGATTTTTGTAGCCCGGGTGGAGCGCAGCGCAACCCGGGAGCCATCAGATCATAAACAAACCTCTCAAGGGCTCAGTCACAAAGTTATCCATCAAAAGAACCCTAAGGCATCAGCGCCGCAAGCAGCGCCCGATGCAGTCGCTCCACCACCCACTCACCGGCATGGGCCGAGGTCAGCATGACCAGTTCCACGTCGGGGAGGGGGGGTAGGGGGTTACTCAGGATCAGCAGATCCGACTCCAACCAGCGCTCGGTGCGCACGCCCACCCCCAGTCCTGCGCGTACCGCAGCGCGCATGCCGGAGAGGCTGGGAGTGGACAGGGCAATACGCCAGGGCCTGCCGATCCTGTCCAATGCGTTCAGCACCGAATTGCGAAAGATGCAGGGGGCGTTTGCCAATACCAGAGGCAGGGGGTTCGCTTCCGGGAACACCGCTTCCTGTGATGCTACCCAGACCCGTTTCAGTCGATCGATGACCTCGCAACCGACCCCCATGGCCGGCTGCTGACCCGGCTCCTGGAATATCACCGCCAGGTCGAGTTCACCCTGTTCCACCAGGGTCTGAAGTTTGCTATTGGCATCCACCAGCACCTCCAGAGTGATGCCTGGGTAGAGTCGGGAAAAATGCGCCAGGATATCCGCCAGACCCCCGTCGGCAAGTTCCTGTGCCGAGCCAAGGCGCACCGTACCCTGAGTGTGGGTCTCATTGAGCAGGGACCAGGCCTCGTCATTCAGAATCAGCATGCGTCGGGCATATCCCAGCAACAGCTCACCCGGCCCTGTGAGGGTGAAGTTGCGGGTGTTGCGCTCAAGCAGAGGCATGCTCAGGCGTGCTTCCAGACGCTTGATCTGCTGACTTACGGTGGACTGGGTACGGTGCAGGCGCTCCGCGGCGCGAGTGAAGCCGCCGCCGTCCACCACCGCTACGAAGGTACGCAGGAGATCCAGTTCCAGGTTGCGGGGAAATATATTCATGATATGGATAAATAGTATTTGAATAATTCGTTTATAAAATCTATCCACCGAGTTTAGGCTTTCAGCGAAACCCGTCAAGGAGTCCTGAAATGCCCTACATCTCTCTCGAAATTCACCCGCTACCCACACAACCCCAGGCAAAAGCTCTGGCCCGTGCGATCACACAGGCCATGGTCGACATCATGGGCAAGCGGGGTGCTGTCACTGCAGTACATATCAGTGGTATGCCCGTCCTGCTGTGGACGGTCGGCAACGAGTCCTGCACCCAACCCACGGCCTATGCGGAGATCAAGATTACCGAGGGGACCAACAGCCCGGATGAAAAGGCCGAATTGATTCGGCAAGTCCACCTGAGTCTCAAGGAGACCCTGGGCGACCTCACCGAAGCGAGCTATACCGTAATTCATGAAGTGCCGGCGGAAAACTGGGGTTACGCCGGTCGGACCCAGCGCGACCGGCAATTGGCGCGGGTCTGAACAACAATCACAAAGGAGTCGCAATGACACACCTGACTCTCTACGACATGGCCCTCTCGGGCAACTGCTATAAGGTCCGTCTGCTGCTGTCGATGCTGGGGCTTGAATACACCCGGGTCCCCATCAACACCCGTGAGGGCGAGACTCTCACCGCTGAATTCAAGCGGATCAACCCCCGGGGACAGATCCCGGTACTGGTCGATGATGGGGAAGTCATCTGGGACTCGATGGCGATTCTCGTTTATCTGGCAGGAAAATACGGTAATGACTCATGGCTGCCGACGGATCCCTTGGCGCTGGCAAGGGTCATGCAATGGCTGGCCGTATCTGAAAACGAACTGCTCTACGGGTTGGCCCGGGCTCGCATCACGGTGGTGCTGGGCAAGCCGTTCGATCTCGATCAATGCCACCGGGATGCCCTGTTCGGGGTGGAAGCCATGGAGCAACGGTTAAAGGAACAGGATTGGCTGGCGCTGGATCACCCGACCCTGGCGGATGTGGCCTGTTACCCCTATACCTCACTGGCGGAGGAGGGACGTTTCAGCCTGCAACCCTATCCAGCGATACGCAACTGGCTGAAAAGGTTTGAGGCGTTGAGAGGGTGGCGGGCTATGATCGAAAAATAGATCAATCCCAGTTCGGGGTAGGCAGGGAGATTGGAGCTATCACACCCTTACACTGGCTTGGGCGCTGATAGGCTAAAATACAGGTGTTGCGCTACGTGAGAGTTTATTGACGATTCAACGGGGATGTTCGGTATTTTCAGGTATCAGGGAGGTGCTCCATGAAAAGCAGGATCGATTCTACGCGGACAGAAACCACGGAAGAGAAATCAGAGTCCGCCGTTGCGAAAACACGTGAATGGCTGCAGTTTCAGATCAACAACAGCACGCCGAGCAGGAATTCTGCTGCGCTCTGTAAACATTTTACAATGACCTACCTCTCCATGAGAGTGGTACTGGTCTTGCTGGCGCTTACCATGCCATTTGTTCTGACATTGTATGGCAGCATCCGGCATGATCTGGTCTATCAGTCATCCATGAGTGCCTACTTCTGGGCAGCGAACAGCGATCAGTGTGCGACATTTCCAATGCGTACGATTTTTGTCGGATATCTGTTTGCAGTAGGCGCCTTGTTGTATGCCTATAAAGGCGTCACCATGCTTGAAAATACTTTTTTGAATGCGGCAGCACTTTGTGCATTTACCATCGCCGTCTACCCGGAAAGTATCAACACCTCTTCAAATGATCCCCGAATACTGCAACTGTTTGCGAACTGTCCTGCGATAAAAGTTTGGGCAGAGCTGCCTCAACAAAGCGTTCATTTCATAGCTGCTTATATGCTGTTTGGATTTCTAGCCCTTGTTGCCCTATTTTGTGCTGATAAAAGTCTCAAGTATCTACCGCCTGACAAGAATTCAAATGTTTTTCTTTGGGGCTACCGGGCACTGGGTGGTCTGATGATTGTGTTTCCCTTAATAGGTTATGCGCTTGCATTCCTGTTTGACGCTTTGCCGAACAAAGTTTTTTATATAGAAGCGGCTGGTGTCGTGGTGTTTGGAGTGTATTGGGCTGTGAAGACTTGGGAGTTCAGTTTGTCCAGTATTCAGAACGACCTCGCCAAAGCGGTTCAAAACGAGACGCAAAGACTCTTTTCGGGGGTGTCCGATGTACAAGGGACTGACGGTCAATAATTGTCTCAGTATGCTCGGCCCCGTCTATCTTGGGGCTACAGCGGTCTGCTCCGCTCTGGGAATTGGCATATTTATATACCTGGCTCCATTGGAGCCGGGTTTTCTCTGTCTTCAGTTCACCTTCAGCGAATTGTCTTTTACTCAAGTGATTTCCGAGTGGGACTCGAATGAGATCGTACGCTACCGCACCCATTTCATCGCTGATTTCATGTTTCTTTTCCTCTACGGTTTGCTGGGTTTCGAATTCGGGCGTCGCTGTTCAAAGCCGCTGCAGGCAGGTCCATGGCTTACAGTGTTTCTCACAGCTTCTCTGCCCATGGCTGCTGTATGTGACGTGTGTGAAAATGCTTTTCACTGGGTGCTTGCAGCAGATATTCCACCCTCAACGTCCATTTTATATCTCTTATCCGGTATTGCAGTGATTCTCAAGTTTCTGGGAATTGGGGTGTTTTTCTCGAGTGTCATCCTGGCTTTTCGGAAACGGCACAAAAAATCTTCAGTGGTTATCGGGATTCAGCGATAACAACAGCGCCTGCGAATACCCGTATCCGTTGGTAAAATTGGATCGCTGTAACCATTTAGCTTTCAGGTCAGCCCTGCACTGGAATATGCTACACCTGTATGGAGTTCCAACCACAAATCATCTAGAGTCATCACAGGTATCCGCATTGCTCCCGCTTAAAGGATGATCTTTGAACACACCTGACAGTGTCTATTTCTATGCCACCTGCCTGGTCGACCTGGTTTACCCCCAGGCGGGACAGGCCGCTATGGCGCTCATCGAATCCGCCGGTATTCGGGTGATCTTTCCCGAGGATCAGACCTGCTGCGGTCAGCCCGCCTTTAACTCCGGGTATCGCAACGAGGCCCGAGAGGTGGTTCGTCGGCAACTGGAGTGTTTTAAATATCCCATACCCATTGTGGTCCCGTCCGCGTCCTGCGCCGGGATGATCAAACACCACTGGCCGGAACTGTTTGCCGGAGAAGCCGAAGAGGACCGGGTGCGTGGGATTGCCAAACAGGTCTATGAACTGACCGAATTTCTCGTCGAGGTGATGCATCTGGAGTTGACTGATCAGGGTGAACCGGTGCGGGTCGCGGTACATAACTCCTGCTCGGCTCGCCGGGAGATGGGTGTGGCGCGGCATATCGGGCAACTGCTGGAACAGCTGGCTCAGGTCGAAGTGGTCGAGCCGCATCATGCGACCGAGTGTTGCGGTTTCGGCGGCACCTTTGCCGTCAAGCAGGCGGAGATCTCCGGGGCCATGGTGGAAGACAAGTGCCGGGAGATCGTCGACACCGGCGCGAGCCGGGTCGTCAGCCAGGATTGCGGCTGCCTGATGAATATCGGCGGGGCCCTGGATAAGTCCCGAGCGGGCGTCCGGGTCCAGCATATCGCCGAATTTCTGCGGGAGCGAAGCCTTGAACCAGAGCGCTGAATTTCACGCGCGCATTCAGCGGGCCCTCGAGAACACGCAGGGGCGTCTGAACTTCCGCAGCGCGATGGACGGCTTCCGCGACAAACGTGCGGTTCAGTTTCCGGATGAACACTGCCTGTGCGAACAGCGCGCCCTGGCCCGTACGGTGCGAGGCAACGCCTTGAGGCGCTTGCCCGACCTGCTGGAACAGCTTGAGCAGAACCTGGAACGCAACGGTATCCGGGTGCACTGGGCGGAGACTCCGGAGCAGGCCAACCGCACGGTGCAGGAGCTGCTCCAGTCGCACAACGCGACCCGAGTGGTTAAGGGCAAGTCGATGGTCACCGAGGAGATCGGTCTCAATCACTACCTGGAACAGAACGGCTTCGAGGTTCTGGAGAGCGATCTGGGGGAATTCATTATCCAGCTGGCCGGAGAGGTGCCGTCCCACATCGTGGTGCCGGCGGTGCACAAGAACCGACATGAGATCGCGGCACTGCTGCACCGCTACGATCCCGACATCCCCCTCACCGAAGACGTGGACCGGCTGACCCAGGAGGCACGGCGCATCCTGCGGGAAAAGTTCGAACAGGCCGACGCGGGCCTCTCCGGGGTCAACTTCGCGGTGGCCGAAACCGGCACCCTCTGCCTGGTGGAGAACGAGGGCAACGGCAGGATGTGCACCACGGTGCCGCCGCTGCACATCGCCATCACCGGGATCGAAAAGGTGGTCGAGAAACTCAGCGATGTGCCCCACCTGTTGCGCCTGCTGCCCCGCTCAGCCACCGGCCAGCCGATCACCACCTATTTCAACATGATCAGCGCGCCGCGCAGACCCGGCGAACGGGATGGTCCCGAGTCGGTGCATCTGATATTGCTCGACAACGGACGTTCCCGTATCCATGCCGACGAGACCTTTCGGCAGACCCTGCAGTGCATCCGCTGCGGGGCCTGTATCAACCATTGCCCGGTGTACGTTCAGGTGGGTGGTCATGCCTACGGCACCACCTATCCGGGTCCGATCGGCTGTGTGCTCGAACCGCAACGGCTGGGTATCGACCAAATCGGCACGCTCGCCTCCGCCTGCACCCTGTGCGGCGCCTGTGGAGAAGTTTGTCCTGTGGGTATACCCCTGCCGAAACTGATCAACCGGATCCGCGCCGAGTCGGTGCAGGGCAGGGCGGACAGCCCGGTGCTCGGGGCGGGTACTCTGCGCCGTCGCCCGGAAGCCCTGGTGTGGAAGCTCTGGGCGGGTATTCATGCACGCCCGGCGCTGTACCGCCTGGCCACCCGGCTGATATCCCGCTTGAGCGGACTGCTGCCGAACAAACTGGGCGCCTGGACCCGTTATCGAACGGCGCCGTGGCTTGCGCCCAGGACCCTGCATGAATGGGCGAAACAGCGGGGCTATCAGGATGAGTGATTCACGCACGCGCATTCTGGCGCGTTTGAGACGGGCGCCGCAGGAACGACTCAGACCCATTCCCTCTACCGATGTGTCTGAATCCACAGACACAGATGTACTGATTGAACAGTTCCGAAGCAGGATGGAAGCGGTGCACGGTGAAGTACGTGTTACCGGACGCGAGGATTGGCTGGATGCCGTGAGACAAATTCTTGAAGATCATCAGGTCAGGCGGCTATGGATGGGCGCAGAGGTCTGGCCGGGACGGGACATCCGGGATCATCTCCCTGAGAATGTTTCAGCGGTCAGCGGGGAAGGCGCGTACGATCAGTGGAAACACCAGCTGTTTCACGAAGTGGATGCCGCGCTGACCGGCTGCCTGGGCGCGATTGCCGAAACGGGCAGTCTGGCACTCTGGCCTTCGCAAGCGGAGCCCCGCCTGATGTCCCTGGTTCCACCCTTGCATATTGTGATCCTGGAAGCAGAGCGGATTGTCGCGACCTTTGATGAGTTGATCCACCAACAGGACTGGGTCGGGCAGATGCCCACGAACGCCCTGTTGATCTCCGGTCCTTCGAAGAGCGCGGACATCGAGCAGGTGTTGGCCTATGGTGTCCATGGTCCGAAAGCACTGGCCGTGCTGATCCTTAAGTGAAGTGATCAACGGTAGGTCGGGTTAGCGCAGCGTAACCCGACACTGGATGAGATCGGAAGAGCACACGTC
>JBNLFS010000031.1:0-25424 GCA_050305635.1 Candidatus Thiodiazotropha sp.
CGCCCTGCGGGAAGCCACTCAAGCCACGATTGCGGCGTTGCATCCCTTGGAAAGGGAATAGCCATTCCCTGCGGGCTGCGCCTTGCACTCGCGGCTTGAGTGGCTTTCTAAATGCACGATTTATATAGGACACTACACTAGTGCAATATCGGACACGACACCGGGGCAACGTGGGGAGGCGGGCATCAATCCGTGACGGAAACGGGGTTGACGGGGTAACTCTTCCGTGAGTGGTGAGCGGCGGGATTATGCCTCGGGTTATGCCCGTTTCATGCTGCGCCACCGCCGGCCGGTGATCCTGCTACTGTTTGCCGCAAGTCTGCTCGCTTCCCTGTTCCTCAACCAGATCAATCTGCGCAACGATCCCGATTCTCTGCTCCCGCTGAGCAATCCCTATATCGCCACCAACCTCTACAGCGACCAGACCTACGGCATGGGCAACCTGATGGTCTGGGGCATGACCGTCAAGCAGGGCGACATCTACCAGCCCTGGTTCATCCGCATGGTGGACGAGTTCTATCACGATGTGAGTGCGCTGCCCTTCGCCAACCCGGATAAGTTTGTCGGCCTGCCGTCGCCCCGCTTGCGCAACCTCGGTATCTCGGTGGACGGCAGCTTGGATTTTCGTCGCCTGTTGCCGGCCAACGGTCTCTCCGACAATCCTCTGGAGGCGCGGGCCCAGTTGCATTTCCTGCGCGAGGGTCTGGAGAAGCATATCGTTCTGGAGCCGCTGATGCTCTATTACCAGGACGGGCAGGGCAACAAATGCGACATTACCAATGACAAGGGTCTGATCGATAACCGGACCGTGCGGCATGTGCATCGCGAATGCCGGGCGACCGGCACCTTCATCATCGGCGATTTCTCCAACGACCTGAAAGACCATCACCTGGACTGGATCGCCCGGCTGCGAGAACTGATGCAGTCCTATGAAACCCGCTACGGGGACCGGGTAACCTTTTACCAGTCCGGTGAACCCTATTTTCTCGCCTCGATGGTGGAAGAGCTGTGGGACAAGGCCTGGCTGTTCGGTATCTCCCTCCTGATCATCCTGGTGATCCTCTGGTACGAGTTTCGTCACTGGAGCTGCGCGGTGTTTCCCCTGCTCGGGGTCGGCATGACCATCGTGCTGACCCTTGGGTTGATGGGCTACACCCAGTTCAAACTCACCACCATGATGGCGCTGACGCCGATGCTGTTGTTGGCGATCGGCATCGGTCATGCGATGCAGATTACCCGGCGCTTCATGTAGGAGCTGAGTGCCCAGGGCGATCCGGAACAGGCAGCGTTTGCCGCGATTCGTCACACGGTGGTTCCGGCGGCGCTTTCCATCGGCACCGACCTGCATGGTTTTTTCGCCATCTCCTTCATCGACATCTCGTTCTACAAGGCCTATGCCTATTTCGGCATCTTCGGCATGTCCACCCTGATACTCACCACCACCACCCTGATTCCCCTGTTGATGGTGAGTTTCCCACCCAAGCTGCGCGAACGGGAGACGGAGCGGGGCTGGGAACGGCGCATGGCGAACGGCATCACCCGGTTGCTGACCGGACCCGGGAAGTGGCTGCCGGTTACCGCGGTAATCGTGATCTGGCTCGGATCCGCCTACCTGGCGGAACTGGACAAGGGGTTCCTCGCCCTGATGGCGGGGCAGGAAGGCCGCAAGGACCCGGAGGTCGCGCGCATTCAGGATGAGTTCGACATCATGCCCGGGGTGGAAAAAGGCATTCACTATCCCCGAGCGGCCTACAAGGAGCACTACCTGCTGGGGGTGATGCTGGGCGAGGGCGGCGAAGTGGAGGCGATCCGTCAGTTGGATGCCCTGTCGCGGATGATGCCCGGGGTGATCACCGCGAATATCGTGATCCGCTCCAAACAGGGCACCCTGCCACCCTGTGGCATGGCTGCCTGGGATCCCATGGGCCGGCGGGTGATCGGTCCTCAGCAGTGTTATGACGAGATGAGCGATCCCCCTCAGGGGGTGTTCAATCAGGTCGAGGTGCTCAAGGCGCTTTCAGACTTCGAGGACTGGCTGCGCGGGCATCCACACATCGGTTTCACCTCCTCCTACGTACAGTTCGTCAAGACCCTGAACATGATGTTCAATGCCCCCAGTGGTGAGCGGCCCACCGAACACATGAACCTGTACGCCATCCCCGACCGGGAGCATATGCTGAACAACCGCTATGCCTACCGGCTGGATCGCTTCGGCAACCTGCCGGACCCCCGGGAGACCATACCCTTCTATAACGGCATGCTGGCGACCGGGTCCGCGCCGGGGGAACTTGACGGTTTCGTCAACACGCGCACCTGGGACGAGGGCATCATTGTCGGTTTCGTCAACACCATGGACCCCAAGGAGACCCATCAGACCATCCGCGACATTCAGGATTACCTGACCGAGCATGCCAGTGACCCGGGCATGGCGCAGTTGCGCTTCGGCGTGCAGGGTGGTGAGGAGGTGACCGTGCCCGGAACCCGCAAGGTCGCCACACACACGGTGGAGGTATCGGACTCCCTGCATGGACGAGCCCCGGTCGGGGGGTTTCTGGGTGTCACCGAAGCGACCCGGGATGTGGCCTTCAAGGAGTGGTTGAACGCTCCTGTGGCTACCTCCCTGACGGTGTTCATCATGACCCTACTGATGTTTCGCTCCTGGATGGTCGCGCTGATCCTGATCAGCCTCTGCTTCATCACGCTGATGACCCAGTACGGACTGGGTGCCTACATGACCACGGTCAAGGAGTGGTCGGCGAATCTGGCATTCCATGTCCAGGTCGCACTGAGTATCGCCATGGGGCTGGGCGTCGATTACGGGGTCTATATGGTCTCCCGGTTGCAGGAGGAGATGCGCGCCTCGGGCGAGAACTGGACCAAAGCCCTGCATACCACCCTGCATAACACGGGTTCAGCGATCATTCTCTCCATGGCGGTGCTGCTGGGCAGTTTCATCCCTCTCATGAACACTGAATTGGCCAACCTCTGGTCGGTCAGTCTGTATATCTCGGAAGCCCTGATCATGGACGTATTTATTGCCTTACTGGTGCTGCCGCTGATGGTTTATTGGCTGCGGCCCGGGTTTGTATTTGATGCCTCCCGATAACGGCCCGTAGATCAGAGGAAGATACCTTTGGTGTGTTCTTTCGTTCGTCTGCCGATATTTCACATGACTCGATAAAGGGTCCCTGCTGCTGTTGGCGGCTGATTTACATTGATACAAGTCGAGCAAGTTAAGAGCCCCCCATCTCAGCCTTGACATATTATGTCGCGACGACTATCTTGAGGACATCGTTTGAAAGGAGATCACAATCGATGAATAGCCTTCTCTCTAAATTGGAGTCGGTGCTTAAGATGCCCGATTCCGGAACCATGAACGGCATGGAATATGAGTTGAGTCCAATACCTGGCGACGTAGAGGTGGTGCAGGTCACTTTCAAGGATCGCGAGGAATTTCCAATTTACCTCACCCAATCGGAAAGCCAGATGATCTGTATCTGCTATCTATGGCGCGATGAGGAAGTCAGCGCGGATAAACGAGTCCGCATGTTGGAAAGCATGTTGGATATGAATGTGCCCATGCCCCTCTCTTCATTTGGCAGGATCGGTGACTGGTATGCCATCTTCGGCGCCCTCGATCAGGATTCATCCGCCAGCAGTATCATCAAAGAGTTGACTGTACTCAGTGACAACGCGCTCGACGCGGTCGACGCCATGAGTGGTTATCTCAACTAATCGTGACTGAATTAAGGAGTCTACAATGGAATTCTTCAAGAAACTGGTAACTGCAATCCGTGGCGGAACCCGCGAGATTGGCGAGGCCGTATTGGATAGCCAGGGAATCCGCATCTACGAACAGGAAATCGAAGATGCCAAGGAAGCGATCAAACGGGCCGAAAGCGACTTGACCGGTGTCATGGCAAAAGAGATGCAGGCCGGACGGGAGATCGAGCGACTGGAGCAGTCCATCGCGGAATATGAGAAAAATGCACTGGAATTGCTCGAAAAGAACAACGAGGCGTTAGCGTCTGAAGTTGCAGGAAAGATCGCCGAACTGGAAGTGGAACTGGAGACTCAGCGGCAGGCCAAATCACGCTTTTCCGAGCATGTGGTCAAGGTCAAGGAGATGATCAAACAGACGCACGCGAAAATTCGCGAGCATGAGCGCGAAATTGCCATGGTGAAAACCACCGAGAATGTCCACAAAGCTACGCAATCGATCAGTCAGCACATGGATGGCGGCAGTTCGAAGATGGTCGCTGCGAAGGAGTCGCTGGAAAGAATCAAACAGCGGCAACAGGATCAGGCTGACCGGATGAGTGCATCCGAGCAGTTGCGCGGTGAATTGAGTGGGGCTTCCCTTGAAGAGAAGCTCAAGTCCGCGGGTGTCGGCAATAGCGTAGACCGGCAAAAAAGCGTCCTGGAGCGCCTCAAGTCAAAACAGAAAGGAACGCAAGCCTGAATCTGCAATGAGTGATCGAGATAAGACAAAACCTGTTCGCTGGACGGATTCTGACAAGGCAATCAGAGCGACACAGGTTGCTTTCGATGTCGAAAACAGGGTTATCGACACGATTAAACAGCAAGCGTGCGAGAAGGGTGTAACCGCTTCCGATATGATGCGTCTGATTCTGGGTCTAGAGGTGACCGCAAAGCGTGTCAGGCCGAGATTGACGATGTCGTTGAAGGAACAGGACTACAAGGAGTTGGCGAAACGTTACGGCCTGAAACCCAGTGAGCGACTTGCCATAAAAGCCAGAATCATTGAAGAGATAAGGGATTATGCCTTCAGGCTTTAGGTGAGTCAGGGTGTGGCGGGTTACTGTTGGGACGGGGCGTTCGCCAAGATTATTGATGAATCTTCATTGATGGTTCGCTGTAACGATTTCAAAAAAGGAGCATGACAATCCGTGGATACATTTGCAGGCATCATCAGCAGTTATCCGACGAATATCTTCAGCATCATCCTGGGTGTCATGTTGGTTTTCTGGATCTTTGCCATTCTGGGAATGTTCGACATCGATATCCTGTCTCCTGAGGGCGGTGATGATGTATTCGATCTCGATGTTGAACTTGATGGTGAGATTCCCGGTTTCGTCGGCCTGCTTCATACATTGGGGTTGACCGGCGTGCCGCTCACCCTGGTGATCAGTGTCATGGCGCTGATCGGGTTTGTTCTCTCCTATTTCGTCAGTCGTTGGGTGCTGTTTCCTCTGGGTTCCGATTTGCTGCGCTATCTCATAGGTACAGGCATATTGGCGGGTTCGACACTGATCTCGATTCCTGTTACAGCACGCGTCATCAAGCCATTAAAGCCCTTGTTCGTGAAGCACTACGCTCCGTCGAAAAAAGATTATGTCGGCCATGTCTGCGTGGTGACCTCATCCTCTGTCAACGGTGAGTTCGGCATCGGATCGGTGGAAACCCTCGGTGCTCCGATACAGATCGACATCCGTACAGTAAACGGCGAAATCTATCCGAAGGGATCCAGTCTCAGGGTTGCGGCCTATGACGCAGATCTAGATCTGTTCGAAGTGATCGGCGAAGAAAAATATCAACAACTTGTCAGTTAACTTATATCCATTCTGAATAGGAAGAAGTGTATGGAATCCATCATTCTGATCAGCGTATCCAGCGCGATAATTCTGCTTGGGGCGTTTTCCCTGTTTGCGAGTTTTTACAAAAAAGTACCTCAGGGTAAGGCGATGATCGTCAGTACGCTGAGTCGCGAGCCCAAGGTGACCTTTACCGGAAGTCTGGTGTTACCGGTGATTCATTTGCGAGAGATGATGGATATCGATCTGAAAACCATCGAAATCGATCGGCGTGGATCGGACGGCCTGATATGCCGTGACAATATTCGCGCGGATATTAAGGTGACTTTTTTCGTGCGGGTGAACAAAACCACGGAAGATGTTCTGAAGGTCGCACAGGCGGTCGGGGTTGACCGGGCATCGGATCAGTCCGCTGTGGAAGAGCTGTTCTCAGCCAAGTTTTCCGAAGCGCTCAAGACGGTCGGCAAGCGCATGGATTTTATTTCACTCTACGAAGAGCGGGATGCGTTTCGTGATGACATCATTAAAGTGATCGGTAAGGACCTTAATGGTTATGTTCTGGAAGATGCCGCTATCGATTATCTGGAGCAGACGCCGGTTAAGTCACTTGATCCCAATAATATTCTCGACGCCGAAGGTATCCGCAAGATTACCGAGCTGACCGCCGCGCAACATATTCGAACCAATGAATATCAACGGGACGAAGAGAAGGCGATCAAGAAAAAAGACGTGGAAACCCGCGAAGCCGTGCTGCAATTGGAGAAGCAGGAGCAGGACGCCCTGGCGCGTCAAACGCGCGAAGTGGCGACCATACAGGCGCGGGAACAGGCCGAGACCAAGAAGATCCAGGCCGAGGAGCTGTTGCGTGCCGAACAGGCCCGCATCAAAACCGAAGAGGCGATCGCGATCCAGGAGGAGAACAAACAACGCGAGATCGAAGTTGCGGCCTATCAGAGGCAGAGCGTCACTGTGAAAGAGGCGGAGAATGTCCAGAAGGCGCAGGAGCTGGAACAGGTGGAACGCAGACGGGTCGTGGCGCTCGCGGATATTGCGAAGGAGAAGGAACTCGAGGAGCAGCGCAAGGAGATTGCCGATCTCACCAGCGAACGTATCTCCGTTGAAAAGCGTGTGGCCGAAGAGGAGGAGAATATCGAGCGTGTGCGTATCGTCTCCAAGGCGGAACGGGAAAAAGAGGCCACGATCATTACCGCGGAAGCCAAGGCTCAGGAAGATCTTGTACGTGAAGTAAAGGCAGCTGAGGCTGCGGCCCAGCGGGCCGTGCAGAAGGCGCAGGAAGAGGTGACCCTTGCGGAAGGCCGGAAGAATGCTTCTCTGCTGGATGCCGAAGCCGCCATCAAACAGGCTGAGGCTGTGCGTTACCGCGAGGCGGCGCCCGGGCTGGCTAAAGCAGAGGTCATGCAGGTGACGGCTGTCGCCAAGGAGAAAGACGGCCTGGCCGAGGCGGTGGTCTTGCGGGAGAAAATGGAGGCCCAGGCCATAGGTGACGAAAAGATCGGTTTGGCCGCCGTGCGCGTGCAGGAAGCGGAAGCGGACGCGATCGAGAAGCGGGGCGAGGCGGATGCAAAGAATATCGAGTTACGCTTCCTTTCTGAGGCCAAGGGTCTGAAGGAGAAATTCGCGGCCATGGATGCCATGAGCGATGAGTCGCGCCGACATGAAGAGTTCCGTCTCAAACTCGATCTTACACACGCCGAGACGCTGCGCTGGATCGAGGCCAACACCGAGATTGCCAAGGAGCAGGCGACCGTGCTGGCCACCGCGCTGGCGGATGCCAAGATCGATATCGTGGGCGGCAGCGGAGATTACTTCGAGAAGTTCGTCAACGCGCTGGCCCTGGGACGTTCCCTGGACGGCATCGTGCGTGGGGAGACCGCGCAAAAGGTCTTCAGCCGCCATCTGGAGGGTGAGGCCGATCTTGTGGAAGACATCAAGGAGATTGCGAGCGGTCTGGGAGGAAACAGCGACAGTATCCAGAATCTGACAGTCAGCGCCTTTATTGCAAAACTGATGCGCGAAGGCACATCGGAACAGAAGGCCATGCTCAATAATCTGATCGGCTCGGTCACTCAGCAGTAAACAGGAACGGCGGCGGATCTGTTTGGGGGCGATGCGCCCAAACAGGTTTTCCGTTGACTGAAGGATATCCTCAGGAGTTGGTATGACTGACGCAGTCGAATCGATCGAGAATCAGGAGCTGGAACGCGCCGTCGCCGAAGGCGGCGCCTACGAAGTCATCCGCAAACGTCTGCTGGAGCAGGCCGAGCGGCTGGGCGTGTCGGCTACCGCTCTGAATCAGGCCCGCCTGGATGAGTTCGGCGCCTCTTCCCTCGAACTCATCGGTCGAGTGCGGGTACATACCGAAAACAATTGTATTGCCCGCGACATCGCGCTGCTCGATAACAGCCTGCTGTTTGGCTACAACGTCTTTATCGGTCTCAGAAAGGAGACGCAGGTCGGCGACGTATTCGGACTCTATCGGCTGATCGTGACCGAAGAGGGCTATGAGATCGAGGCGCGTCCACTGGCCGGTTCTTTTCTCGATGATCCCGGTTTCGTGCGCGATTTTCAGGAGCTCTATACCTACTATAAGGCGACCCGCCTGTCGAAGCTGCTGGTGGCCAATCAGCACCTTTACGCCACATTTCAGATCGGCGACAAGCTGTCCGATATCAAGGTGTTCCGTTGGTCGATCGCGAATGACGGCTCAGTGCGCTATCTCGATAATCGGGGCGAGCGCAGCCTGCCTGTCGCTCCCCGCTATGATTTCGAATGGACGGTGTGCGGTCGGGAGAGTTTCATTCAGGGACGCCATCCTCATATCGGAATTCTCGATGAAGTATTCGTCGACAATCTGAAAGGCACGCTGACCTTCAAGATCGAGAACAACACGGAAAACGGGCTCGGCATCTATGAAGAGGCGGTCGAGGATAAAAATCAGTCCTTGGCCGATGCCGCCGTCCACTATGCCCGCCTAGGCGGCCTGATCGTGATCAAGGTGCTGCCCTATCGTGAAGAGCAATGGCGTCACTTCGTGTTCGACACCAAGTTGAAACGTGTTTCGCGTATCGACGCCATCGGCGAGGCCTGCCTGCAGCTCCCGGAGGATCATGGTCTGATCTTTCCCGGCGGTTACTATCTGGAAAGCGGCGAACATAAATTCTTCGATGAGGATATTCGCGGCATGCAGTTTGAGCGCATGGTGCGTTCGCCTAACGGCGAGGATGTGCTCTATCGCTTCTATGAGCCACACTCGGGGCGTGTTGCCATCTCGATCTATAACCTGATTCGCAAGGATTTGCAGTCGCCGTTGATCGGTCACGGCTTCGCCCGTTTCGACGATGGGGTGGCGATGCTCTTCAACACCGAATCCGAGGAGCCGACACGCAACCATCCGATGCAGGTCTGGCGCACCCCGTTCTACAGCGACGACCATGTCCCGGCCGAAAATCATGGCAACAGTCTGCTGGGCAAAGTCGGTAACGCCGAGTTGGTGCGCGCCGTCTCGGAACTCTATTCCGTGATTCACAGTATCCGCGAGCAGCGCCCCAGTACGCTGCTTTACGAGGAGCTGATCAAACAATGCGGCGCCATTCTCGACGGCTATTACTGGATCGACAAGGTGGAGGCGGGCGCTATTGGCGATCTGGTCCGGCTGATCCGCGAAACCGCCGAACTGGTGCTCGACGAATTCGAGAAAGTGCAGTCGATCCAGCAGCGCGCCAACCAATCGCTGAGCGAGGCGGAACAGCACCAGCGCGACCTGATTCGGGAGATCAACCGTCGCGACTACCGCAAGCCCGATGACCATGTGGTCGGTCTCAAGGGAATCAACCTCCAGCGCGGCCACCTGATGACCCTGCGCGAGATGCGGTATATCGATCTGGCCGCCATTGACCGCCTGGATGCGGAACTGGTGGGCGCCCAGGAGCGGCTTGCAAACCGCACCGTAGAATTTCTGCAGCGCGAGGACGCCTTCGAGGCATACACACAGGCGATTAACGAGATCCTGGCCGAGGCTGAAAAACAGGAGACCGTGGCCGAATTGAAACCCCGGCAACAGCGCCTGGACGAGATCGGCGAGGGACTCGATCTGCTCTCTGAGATGCTGAACAGCCTCGCCGTGGACGATACCACGGTGCGTACGGACATTCTTGCCAATCTGTCGAGTGTCTATGCGCAGCTCAATCAAGCCAAGGCGCAGTTGCGCAACCGCATGAAGTCGATCGGGAGCCGTGAATCGGTGGCCGAATTCGGCGCCCAATTCACCCTTTTCTCCCAGTCGGTGATCAACGCCCTGGGTCTGGCTACTACTCCGGAAAAGTGTGACGAACAGCTTTCCAAGCTGCTGGTGCAGATGGAGGAGTTCGAAAGCAAGTTCAGTGATCAGGACCAGTTTCTCAACGATATCATCGCCAAGCGCGAGGAGGTCTACGAGATCTTCGAAGCGCATAAGCAGAATCTGCTCGACGAACGTCAAAGACGCATCCACAACCTCACCACCGCGGCGGATCGCCTGCTTGACGGTATCGAAAAGCGCACCCGCGGAATGCAGAGCCAGGATGAGATCAACGCCTACTTCGCCGCTGATACCATGGTGAATAAGGTGCGTGCTCTCTCGGCCAGCCTGCGTGAACTCGGTGATGCGGTGCGCGCCGATGATCTCGACAGCCGCCTGAAGAGCGCGAAAGAGCACTCGGTGCGCGCGCAGCGGGACAAGCAGGATCTGTTCGAGGAGGGCGGCAGCGTGATAAAGCTGGGGCGGCACCGCTTCAGCATCAGCGCCCAGTCGACCGATCTGACGCTTGTGCCGCGCGACGAGGGTTTGGCTTTTCACCTCACCGGTACCGACTATTTCGAACCGCTGCAAGACGAAAAGCTGATGAGCCTGCAGGACTATTGGGCTCAGTCGCTGCCCTCCGAGAATGGGCGGGTCTATCGTGGCGAATACCTTGCCTACCAGTTGCTGCGTGCCGCGGAACGCGGTGAATCGGATCTCAGCCTGTCGCTGCTGATGGAGCAGCGCCGGGACGAAGATCAGTTGACCGCCACCGTTCGCAAATATATGGCTCCCCGCTATCAGGAGGGCTACGAGCGCGGCATCCACGATCAGGATGCGGCGAAACTCCTCTTTGCCCTGCTGGAGATGTATCAAAGCGCCGGTTTGTTGCGTTACAGTCCGCGCAGCCGGGCGTTGGCGCTGCTCTATTGTCAGGTCAATCGCGAAGATTCGGAACAGTTCCAGAGAAAGGCCTGGTCCGAACTTGCCCGCAGTCTCTCTCAGCTGGAGCGCAGCTTCAACGTGGCCGATGTGTTCGTCAATCTGCGCCGCGAGCTGGCGGCCGCGCTGGCGGATTTTTCCCACCGGAGCGGACTGCCCTTCGAGAACCAGGAGGCGGGACTTGCTGCGGAATATCTCTCCCTCGAACTGGCCAAGCCGAAACTGTTGTTCGAGGTCAGTCACGACGCAGTGCAACTCGCCGAGCGGTTGCGCCAACAGATGAAGTCGATCCATCACGAGACGGCCTTCACTCAGACCCTGCAGCGTCTTGCCGACGATATCGGTCGCGGCTGGCAGCTGGCCGCCTCCTGGGTCGACGGTCTGCTGAGCTTCCAGCCGATCTCCCAGGAGGATTTCGTGCGTGACGAGGCGGTCGCGCTGCTGCTGTTGGGCGACAGTCTGCCGCTGCAGGTACAGAACGTGCCGCTGCGTCAGAGCGTTTCCGGTCTGCTGGGTGATCACGGTCTCATACAGAACCAGGCGATGACCCTGGTATTGCCGGAGTTTCTCGCTCGTCTCCACCGCCATGCCCACGTTACGGTGCCCGCCTTCGAGACCTTCAAAAGTCGACGCAGCGAGCTTGTGGAAAAGGCCCGTAAGCAGTTGCGGCTGGAGGACTTCAAGGCGCGTCCGCTCTCCTCCTTCGTACGCAACCGGTTGATCAACGAGGTGTACCTGCCGATCATCGGCGACAATCTGGCGAAGCAGCTCGGCACGGTCGGCGAGGACAAGCGAACCGACCAGATGGGTCTGCTTCTGCTGATCTCCCCGCCCGGTTACGGAAAGACCACCCTGATGGAGTATATCGCCAACCGCATGGGTCTGATCTTCATGAAGATCAACTGCCCTTCGCTGGGCCACGAGGTGACCTCTCTCGATCCCGCCCAGGCCCCCAACGCCACCGCGCGACAGGAGTTGGAAAAGCTCAATCTCGGACTGGAGATGGCCAATAACGTGATGCTCTATCTGGATGACATCCAGCATACCCACCCTGAGTTTCTGCAGAAGTTCATCTCTCTGAGCGACGGCACCCGTCGCATTGAGGGTGTCTGGAAGGGCGAGCCGAAGACCCACGACCTGCGCGGCAAGAAGTTCTGCATCGTGATGGCGGGCAACCCCTATACCGAATCCGGCGAGGTATTCAAGATTCCCGACATGTTGGCCAATCGGGCCGATATCTACAATCTGGGCGATGTGCTGAGCGGCCGTGAAGAGGCCTTCTCGCTCAGCTACATCGAAAATTCATTGACCTCCAATCCCGCCCTGTCGCCACTGGCGACCCGGGATATGGAGGATGTCTACCGCTTTATCCGCCTGGCCAAAGGCGAGCATGTCGCGGACACCGATTTCGGTCATCCCTACAGCGGCGCTGAACGCAACGAAATCGTCGGTGTGCTGCAGCGGCTTTTCAAAGTGCAGCAGACCGTCATGCGGGTGAACCGTCAATACATCGAATCGGCGGCCCAGGCTGACAAATACCGCACCGAGCCACCCTTCAAGCTGCAGGGAAGCTACCGCAACATGAACAAGCTGGCGGAAAAGGTCAGCGCCGTCATGAACGAAACGGAACTCAATGCGTTGTTGCAGGACCACTATGTCGGTGAAGCACAGACCCTCACCAGCGGAGCGGAGGAGAACCTGCTGAAACTCGCCGAGCTGAACGGTTCGCTGAGTGAAGAACAGGGTGTGCGTTGGGATAAGATCAAGGCCGATTTCGCTCGCATTCAGAGCATGGGGGGCGAAGACGCCGACTCGGTAACCCGCATCGCCAACCAGATAGCCCAGGTCTCCAGCGGTCTCGGTTCGATCGAGAAATCATTGCTTCGGCTGCACGAAGCCCAGCCCTTCGAGCCGCTCAATGAGGAACTGCGTTTGCTGGTGGAGCAGCTGAGGTTGGCAGAACTGAATGTCGAGGTGATCAACAAACCCGTCCCCGGTATGGACAAGGTACTCAACGTCATGGGTGACGCCATTACCCAATCTCTGTTACCGGTGGTCGCCGCGATGGAGCACAAGCTGAAACTGGATCATGACATCTGGGAGCGGGTGAAACTGCTGGGCGATCAGATCGGCAATCTGGAACGAGCCCTGCAGAAGAGCGACAAGAGCAAGCGTCGTGTCATCGCTCCGAAGAGCAAGGCGGCGGACGATGAGTCATCCCCCTTGTGAGTTCCGGGAGAGCGGTATTCCTCGTTGAACTGACGCTGGTGCTGCTGCTGAAAGCCGTGCCGTTGCTGCATCTGCCCTTCGATTGGTTTCAGACCTTCTTTCATGAACTGTCGCACGGTATAGCGGCTTTGCTGAGCGGCGGCGGGATTCAGAGCATTGAGATTGCCGCCGATGGTTCCGGTCGATGCACGACCCTGGGCGGGAGATCGCAACTGATCCTTTTCAGCGGTTATGCGGGAAGCAGTCTATGGGGTCTGTTGATGTACCTGTCCGTTTCGGCGAAAAGCGCCAAAACAATTGCTCTGTCACTCGGAGTAGGCGTGGTTCTGGTCGGTGTGCTCTGGGTAAGGGATTGGCAGACCCTGCTGATACTGCTCGCCATCATGGCCCTGTTTTCGCTTGCTTATCGATTCGGCAACAGGAAGTTGACGCAGCGTTTTGTTGCGTTTACCGCACTGTATGTCGTCGTGGAGTCCCTGCGCGCGCCGTTCTATCTGGTGGATGGTCAGAGCGTCGGTGACGGCAGTATGTTGGCGCGCTTAACCGGTGTGCCGGAGTTTGTGTGGATCGGGATCTGGGCTCTGATCGCGCTGGGTGCGCTTGTGCTCCTCTATGCTGGAGTGTTTGGGAGGCAGGGAGGTCAGGTAGATCCATAACACCACGAAGTGTTCCCGGGTTCCGCTTCGCTACACCCGGGCTACGGATCGGGACACACGGGAAGCGCAAGAGGTGTGAGCTTCACCCCCGTAGCCTGGGTGAAACGCAGTGGAACCCGGGATCCGGCAGACTACGAAGCACTGCGGGAGCATACAACATTCTCCAGGTGCTACGCTTATCCCCTCGTGTGGTGATCAACGCAGCAGGGCACTGCCGACGTCATCTAAAGCTGTCGCTCCATAAAATCAATCACTTGGAACGGGATCCTGGGTAGGGCCAGGAAGAGGGGAAACATAAAACCCGTGAACGCAGCGAACACCTCACCTTAAAACTCAAAACATTTCAGATCACTACTCAATTCGAATCGAGAGTCAGCATGGCTGATCATGCTGGGTAATCAGGTTAAATATTGCTTTACATTCACTGTGAATGTTGCGTCAGTCTTGGTTAGCTTCAAATCGAGTTGATACTGGACGACAGACGAATCGGTATCCCTTTTGTTTTGCCTCTACGATAACGGCGGATGAGATTTCTTGAGCCTTTTCGTAGCTGTCTAGTGGAATCAGGATGCCTCCCTTTGTGTGAATGGTGCGCATCGTTTTCATGGCCTTTTCCGGTGTAAAACTGAGGTGCTTAATCAACACCTCCACCACAAACTGCATGCTGGTGGTGTTGTCATTGAGTATCTCTATGCCGCTCTTGAATCTGGGAGGCGTAAAGCCGTTCAGCTTCAAGAGGCGGGTCTTTGGGGATAACGTGGGGGAGGTGTCGGGAAAGCCGTAAGGGCGCCTGAGTATGACTTGAGCGAGTAGTTTCCAGATCAGATACCCATCTGTTCCATAGTTGTCGCGACGGGATTTTTGAGGGATCAGATTTATGAGAATAAATAGAAAGTTTATGGTGGTGAAAACAAACGCGATATTTGATCCAAATGACGTTTGAGGCTTACCGAAGACTTTTGTGGTTGTGATTGCTATTCCCAGCAAGATTATCTGAACAATCACTCCGGCTGATGCGAACAGAAGCGCCGCTCGTCGCGTTGCGGGGGTGGCGGTATGGCATGAACCGCCAAAGCCGGAGAGCTCAATGGAGTAAACCTTCAGGCCGTAAACCAGCGCGACAGAGGCATGCCCTATTTCGTGGAAAACGATTAACGCGGCATAGCCAAGCCAGATATATAGAATCTCAATCTGCTTCGCGTGGAAGGCAAGCGCGACGAGAATACCGCCAAATACGAACGACCAGTGCATGCGCAGAGGAACCTGGCGAATTGTTCCGATTCTTATATATCCTGATTTTCCGGCGTCCATGCAAACCTTCCTGTCCTGGTCGATACTCAGGTGTTTTTCTTTCGCTTTGCCCGGGGATGCGCCTTGTCATACACCTCGGCCAGGTGCTGAAAGTCCAGGTGGGTATAGATCTGGGTGGTGCTGATATTGGCGTGCCCCAGCAGCTCCTGGACGGCGCGCAGGTCACCGGAGGATTCCAGCAGATGGGTGGCGAAGGAGTGGCGCAACAGGTGTGGATGGACGTTGCGCGGCGCGCCCTGGCGTATCGACCAGTCATGCAGCTGTTTCTGCACCGTGGAGCGGCTGATGCGTTTACCGCGCACGCCGACGAACAGGGCTGGTTCATCCGCCCCCGCCAGTTCGTGACGCACTGCCAGCCACTGCTGAATCGCCTCCCGGGCCTGGCGACCCACCGGTACCAGGCGGGATTTGTTGCCCTTGCCGGTGACCGCTACGATCTGTTCCTGCAGATCGACCTGCCCCAGATTCAGGGCGATGAGTTCCGCGAGACGCAGACCCGACGAGTAGAACAGCTCCATGATCGCCCGGTCACGCAATGACAGGGTGTCTGTGGCGTCGATATCGAGCAGTTGTCCGATCTGGTCCGCATCCAGGGTGACCGGCAGCTTGCGCCGCACCTTGGGGGCGCGAATGCCCAGCGCGGGGTTGGCCTGGGCCAGTTGCTCGCGGATCAGGAAGTTGTACAGAGCGCGCAGGCTGGAGAGTTCCCGATGCAGACTTTTCGGCGACATACCCTGACGGTGGCGTTGGGCGATGTAGTGACGTACCTGGTCCTGGGTCAGGTGGGACCAGTCCGGGACGGCGTGTTCGTTGAGCCAGTTGCGGGCGGCCCTCAGGTCACGGGCATAGCTCTCCCGGGTGTGCGGTGAGAGACGCCGCTCATGGGACAGGTAGTCGAGAAATCGGTCCAGCCGGGACTGCAGCCTGTCGGTTTGTGTCGGGTGGTTGTCCATCCGCTCTCTCTAGTGAAGTACCTCATTCTATTAACTCAAGTTTCGGAGTTCAAATCTAGCGCGCGAATACACATATCTTATTGAATAATAATGTGAATATATCTATTGCGCGGTAAAATATTTGTGTTCTAAATCAAACAACAAAACTTATTGAATGGTATGCATAAGGTATGAAAAATATGGTAACTGGGTACCCTCCCACGATCCTTCGCATAACCAATTGCTTTAACCACGAAGGACACGAAGAGCACGAAGGGTCAGACGAGCAATCATTTCATCTCATTGCGTAGCTTTTAGGCATTGAAATCCATGAACGTGCTGCTTCGTGAACTTCGTGCGCTTCGTGGTAAAAATTAGTGTCGGCTACCGCCCTGAATAAGCACAGTCGTCGTCCGGACCCATAAACCCTGTACGTGGGGCCTTTATAAACGCACATTAGTATGAAGCACTACACAGGGCCCGTCGGGGAGCCCCGCCGCTCAGAGCCCCGGAAGGGAAACCGCCTGCAGAGTGCGGCTGATGATCTGCCCCAGACGGGAGAGGAATTCGGTGCCGTGGTCCGGTGCGAAGCGCTGCGGATCCCGGCTGCCGATGGCCAGCAGGCCGAGCACCCCTTCGCTTTTCAGCGGGATCAGCGCAGTGGAGGCGATATGGTAGCCCTCGGCGCCGAACACATAGTCCAGCTGATGCTGGTCCATGGGGCCGCAGATGGGGCTGTTCTGATTGAAGAAGGCCTCGAAGCGGGCCGTCTGTTCATCCACCCCGTCCCGGTTGGTCTCGTCGAACAGGCTGGGGGAGAAGAGCCGCAACTCCACCGCGTCGGCTTTGAAATCGTCGTGCAGTTCGTCTTCCAGAGCGTTGAGCACCTCCTCGAAGGTTGCCGCGTCGATCAGTTCCAGGGTCAGACGATGCATACGTTCCTGCAGCAGATCGTTGTTGCGCGCCACTTCGAGCAGCTCCGACAGTTTCTCCTGGCTGTCGCGCAGTTGGATGCGCAGGGCGTCGACCTGGCGTTCGATCAGGGAAACCGCCGCGCCGCTCTGATGGGGAATCTCAAGCCGGGCGAGCAGATCGGAATGCCGGATCAGGAAATCCGGGTGATCGGTGAGATACTCCGCCACCATACGCTCGATCTCTCGATCTTCGAGGGTGCCGGTCGGGGCTTTCTGGGTCATAGCTCAATGGTTCCTTGAAACACGGTTTGCGCGGGACCGCTCAGGAGTACGGAATGGCCCTCTCCGGGCCACTTTATCACAAGATCACCACCGCGTAGATGCACGGTCACGGTCTCATCGAGGCGTTCCAGCTGACGTCCCGCAACCACCGCGGCACAGGCGCCACTGCCGCAAGCGAGGGTCTCCCCCGTGCCCCGCTCATAGACCCGCAGACGGATCTCCCGGGGATTGAGCACCTGCATGAAACCGACATTCACCCGCTCGGGAAAACGCGGGTGGTTTTCGATCGCGGGGCCCAGACGAGCCACCGGGGCGAGGTCCACGTCATCCACCTCAAGCACCGCGTGGGGGTTGCCCATGGAGAGGCTGCTGAGGGTGACGCTTTCACCCATCACTTCCAACCCATAGGTCAAGGCGCGTTGCTTGGCTTCGAAGGGTATTTGCGAGGGTTCGAAGCGGGGCACTCCCATATCCACCTCGATGCCCCCGGATGCGAGTTGCCGCAGCTCGATCAGTCCTCCGCTGGTGGTGACCCGCAGCACGGGTTTGTCACTCAAACCCTGCTCATGCACGAAACGGACGAAACAGCGTGCGCCGTTGCCGCAGGCGCCCGCATCGGATCCGTCCGCATTGATGATCCGGTAGTGAAAATCGGTGCCGCTCTGGCGGGGCGGTTCGACCAGCAGGATCTGATCGCAGCCGACGCCGAAGCGGCGGTCGGCGAGATGCCGGCAGAGCTCCGGGTCGAGGTGGACCTCCTGGCGGACCCCGTCGATGACCACGAAGTCGTTGCCCGCTCCGTGCATTTTGGTGAAGGCGAGTTTCATGAGTTCAGGTTGTGCGCGGTGGTTCGGTAGTCCGCTGAGGCCGGTCTGAGCGGACCCTTCTGTCCGCAGGCGGTCAGGGTCAGGCACAGCAGGCTGATGGTGATGAGGATTTTCCAGGGTCTCATGGGATGGGTCGGATGATATTCAGGGTGTATGGTTCCGCCAACGATAGGCCAGGTAGAGGGTAACCAGCAAGGTAATCAGACTCAATAAGCTCAACCCATAGAGCCAGTAGGGTTCGTAGCGATAGGTCACCCGATCGCCGGGGACCACGGACACCGCCGGAAGCATGCCCATGAAACCGCTCAGGTCTGCCGGGCGATCGTTGATGTAGGCCTGCCACTCGGGGTATAGCCGGATGGGCAGTACCAGCCAGCCGGGTTGCTCACCGGTATAGGCGATGCGCACCTCTGTCGGAGTGCGGCTGAGCAGTTGCACCTGGGTGTAATCCGGGGGCAACCGGGGGTCGAGTTCCGCCAGACTGTAGCCGCTGCCGGCGACCCGCAGGTTCTCGATCAGGGCCAGGTTGTCCTCCAGATGGTGCTCGACGAAATAATCGGGAAATGCGACGCGGCGGAACAACTTGACCGCCACCTGGGCATACAGAGGCTCATTCTCCTGCTCGATGAAAACCCCGCCGGGTGCGATGGGATAGACCCAGACACTCAGCTTGCCGCTCTGCCGGGTGGGCAGCGCATGCACCTCGAGCCGGTTGAGTCCGGTGCCCAGCCTGACCGGGTGTGGAAACAGGAAGTCGACCCAGCTGTTGTCCTGGATCTTTCCGGCTGCCACGGTGGCGGTGCCGATCAGCTGATCATCCCGATACAGTTTCACGCTGACATCCGCATAGGACTGGGGTCTGGAGTAGGTGGCCATGAGCAGTTTGACCCCGTCGATCTCCAGCTCATTGGGCAGCGGGAACTGCTGCACCAATGGGTGTCCCGGTGTGATCAGTGGCGAGGGCACATGCCGGTCACCCGAGGTCGCAAGCAGTGTATTGATGCGACCGATCTCGGAACGTGCCGTATCGCACAACAGGTAGCGGATGCCCAGCCGTTCGAGGATGTGATCGTCGGTGAGCACGTTCGCGCAGTCGATCATGGCGGCGGTCTTGGTCACATGCCCGCCGGGCACTACCTCGCTATCCAGCACCGCCTTCTCGGCACGGGTCTTGAAGCCATGGGCGAACCACTCCGGCAGGCCGTAACTGGTGAGGGTGCCCGAGATCAGATAGACCCGGTCGGCGAGGATGCTCTGCAGAGGCTTGAGGTGCTTCTGTACGTAGTCGATGGTCGGGGTTTTCGGCAGGAAAGTGGCGGCCGGAACCGGGCCGTTGAAGGCCTGGAACAGGGTTCGCATGTCCACGAACTGCACCGCGATCAGCAGACTCACCAGGAGGGTCGGGGCGATGCGCAGATTGCGCCAGGCACCCAGCTGGAACCAGCGGCTGATGACCTCCGCTGAGATCACCGCAAAACCCAGTGCCAGCAGGATGGTCATGCGGCTCCAGCTGTTGCTGTCGAAGGTGGGGATCGCCCAGACGATCTTCCTCGGCAGCAGGCCGAAGGCGATGGATACGGTCATCAGCAGAACCAGCAGGGCGAACACCATGCCCCGGTTGGCACGGCCGCGCAGTAGCTGGACCAGGCCCGTGAAGAGAAACAGCAGCGGCAGGAGGCCGACATAGAAGGTCTGTTCGACGCTGGGCATACGCGCTTGGATGGGGAACACGAAACGGATGAAATCGGACAGCTCCAGCGGCGTGTCACCCCGCTGGGCGCGCAGTTCCAGGGCTTTGGTCGCCTGCAGCATCTCGTAGAGGGAGTGGATCGAGAACCCGGTGATGAGAACGGCCAGCAGACCGAACAGGGACAGCATGAGGGCGCACTTGAGCACTGACCGGAGGCCCTCGGACCAGGGGGCGTAAGCCAGGGAGAAAATCACCAGCGCCATCAGGGCGTAGACCGTGACCGTGGGAAAACCACCCAGCACCATCAGGGCCGTGGCCAGGGTCAGACCGGGCAGAAAGATCCGCCGGCGGGTGGTCAGGTAGCCATGCACGCAGAGAAACACCCAGGGAATCCAGATGCTGCTGGTGATGTGGGCCCAGAAGAACCAGGCGGCGTGAAAGCCGTTGAAGGCGAATACCAGGGCGCCGAAAGTGGCCGCGGGACGGTTGCGGGTCATGCCGAACAGCAGCAGGTAGGTGCCGGTTCCCGCGATCAGCAGGTTGGTGAGTAGGGCAAAGTAGTATCCACGGGCATCATCCTCGATGGCTGCGAAGACGCCGAACGCGGGGGTCAGGATCGCCGCCGGCAGCCACTGCAGCCCGGGAATGCCATTGACCGGGTAGGGATTCCAGATAGGAAGCTCACCATCACGCAGGGCGCGCTTGGCCTGAATCCAGCGGGGCAGCCGGGCATCGAGCATGTCCGATCGATTGGGGTGGCGGGTCTGCAGATCGAAGTGCAGATTCTGCCAGCCGGGGTAGTTGACCAGGATGTCCGTGGGGGCCACGGTCTCGCCCTTGAACGGGTTGGCGCCCATGATCAGTACCGAACAGACCAGAATCACGAGGTAGGGCAGGCTGCGCAAGGTCAAGGATTTCATGGGTGTACAGAGTCCTTTGTACGTTTTTGTGTTTTCATTCCGATGAAGGCGACCAGCAGGATTTCCGCGAGGATATACCCGAGCCGGTTGAGGGTGGCCAGCACCACGGCGGAACCGGTGTCGATAAACGGCAGCAGGCCGGTCACCAGCACCGCTTCACGGATGCCGATGCCCGCCGGGGCGAAGGGCACCACGAAACCCACCGCATAACTGAGCGCATACAGCCCGACAATGTAGAGAAAGGCGGGTTGTGCGTCGAGTATCGGCAACAGGGTGATCCAGAAGGAGAAACCGAGACACAGCCAGATCAGAACCGTGACGAACAGAATCTCGGTGTCGAACCGATAGGCCCGGGCGTACACCCACAGGGGGTTGCGCCACAGGATCAGCAGGGACAGCAGGATCAGTCCCACTCCGCTCAGGGTCGCGGGATGGGTGAGATAATCCGGCAACTGCCCCAGCAGGCGGGCGATCAGGGGCCGCTGCATGATCAGCACCAGCAGCAGGCCGATGGCGAAGGCGCTGAACACCACCCAGAAGGTCTCCAGCAACAGGGTGTCCTTGATGGTCTTGTTGTTCAAGCCCCGCTCCCGGTACAGGGCGATGCGACCCAGGAATTGCCACACCGAACCCGGGATGTATTTGCCGAGCTGGGTGAGGTTGTACATGCGGAAGCAATCCGGGTAGGAAAAGTGGATGCCGAAGCGGGCCAGGGCGCGGCGCATCACCTCGGCGAGGAGCAGTTTCGCCATCAGGATTGCGACAAAGGCCAGCGTCAGGGTCCCCAGGGGCAGCCGGCGGATCACCGAAGCGGCGGTTCCCAGGTTGCGATACAGGAACAGGCTGATGAAGACCAGCACCAGTACCCACCAGAGGGACTTGAACAGGGTTTTGGTGCGTGCGCTCATGCCCGGGTCACCCGATACCGGCTGGATCCTGACAGGCGCATGAGAACAGAGGCTATGGCCATCAAACCCGGGGTCCAAAATTGTCGAACAGGTAGTCGAACTGGCGGCGGGAGGAGTCGAGCACTCCCGGGTGATGCTGAGCCAGTAGCTGTTTAACCGCATCAGGATCCTCGGCCATGCTGTGGATTGCATCGAGAATCGCGGGCAGTTCCGCCTGTTTGAAGTCGAACACCCGGTCGCTCAGGGCGAAGCGCTCCATGACCTCCCGGTACTTATGGCTCCAGCCGAGCACGATCACCGGCTGGCAGGCGGAGAGGGCGGCGATCATGGCATGGAAGCGGGACACCATCACCACCCGGCAGTGGCCCATCAGCTGCTTGATGCCATTGGTGTTGATGTCGCAGTCGACGGCATACAGGGCAGAGCCGGTATCCGGGCGTGCCTTGACCGCCTGGGCAATGTTCCGGATCACCGGCAGATCGTTGTTTCTCAGCCGCTCTCCGCTGGCGGCCCGGGTGGCGTTGGGAAACAGCAGGACCGCGTAACCCCGGTCGAGCAGATGTTCGCACAATGCCGCAAGGCTTTCGCTGTAACCCGGGTCGTGTTTCAGGCTCTTGGCCGCCAGCACGCTGCTTGGACAGAGTCCGATCAGGGGTTTCGATTCCGCCTCGAGTTGCGCTGATAGGCGTGCCAAGGCCTCGGGATTCTCATCGGTGAGGCTGAATTCCGGGCGGTGCAGGAAGGCCACGTCGGCCACCGGGGCGGGAAACACGCATTCCAGTCTGAGATCCTGCAGATGTTCGAAGGTGCCCTCACCCCGGGCAAAGACCTGGCGGCAGAATCTCAGGGTGGCGCGGGCGGCAAGACGGTTGAGACGGTTGTTGAAAGGGCCCAAGGCCTGGGAGAGCTTCACCACCGGGGTGCCGAGGAGCATCGCCGGCGCCAGGGTCAGGATGTTGAAGGGCAAAAACTTTTCCCGCCCGTCGATGAACGAGACCCCGGCCAGGTCGAGCAGCACATCGGAGCTGTCCAGGGCGTTAACGCAAGCGGGCAGGAGTCGTTTCAACCAACCGAGCAGGGGCAGCTTCGCCAGGGCAAACAGCAGTGCACCGGGAAACAGCACGGTCACCAGGGCCAGTGGGGTGGCGCTGAACACCATGATGCGTGGGTCATTGATCAGTTGCCGGTCCTGCTCCGGGTAGTAGGAGAAGACCTGGAATCGGCACTCGGGATAGCGGGAGCGGATCTGCCCGATGGTGGTGGTCAGCATCGCCTCCGCGCCCCGGTTGCCAGTGATCGTGGCGGCAATGATCGAGACGCTCTTCATTACAGGGATTCCAGGCCTTTACGGAAGTAGAGATAGAGTTTCAGCAGCGGTCTCGGCAGTTTGAAGATCCAGCCGCGCCAGCGTGGGCTTTCGCTCCAGCGCATGTTGCTCATGGCCATCCAGGCGGTGAGCCACTCGTGCCAGCTGACCCGGCAGCCGAGTTCGTCAGGCAGCTTGTATCCCAGCAACGGGGCCACCCGGCTGCGGGCGCTGACATTGTAGTGGTAGGGCGCGGCACGGGCCTGACCGTCGAGGATATCACTCACAGCAAGTGGTGTAGCTTCGATCAGGTCAAGTTGTTGCACCCTGTCCCATAACTGCTCTCCCACTTCAGAGCGAACGATGACACCGGTTTTCTTGATCGGATCGTCCTTGAAACGGTAGGCCCAAACGTCTCCCAGGGAGATGTCCGCGTGGTAGCCGAAATGGTCATGGCAGGCGAGGCACTTCTTCTCCGAGAAAAAGAACAGGTTCTGGTACAGGCTGAAATAGGAGAAAGGTTTGTTCTGTGTGGTGCCGTTTTCGAAACCGGCTTCCAACTCACCCCGCCAGTGGCCTCTGCGGAAGCGGTAGGCGGTCAGCGGACTACCGGCCTGCTGCTCCAGCTTATGGGTGATGGTGTCGATCAGTTGGGTGCGGGAGTTGTGGCCGCACACCAGGGCGATCTTCAGGCGCACCTTGTCCGCCAGTTGAGCGTCCTTGGCGATCCAGCGGCTCAGGTTGCCGATGTCGCAGGGCAGACCGAACACCGCCAGCCGGCCGGGAAACGCCCGGATCAGGGGCAGGGCCTCCTTCATGAAGGCGGTTTCCACATACTTGCTGCCCTGGGCTTCGAGCACCTGCTCGGCGGAGGTGGCGATCTGGAAGCGGGCGCGTACCTTTCCCGCCTCCACAACGGTGGCGCAGACCAGTACGCCGTCGATCTCGCCGGCCTTGAGCAGGCCGATGGTCATCGCCGATCCCACCCCCCCGGAGGCGGCGTTGACCCGGGTGCCGGGATCTCTGGCATAGGCGTGATGCAGGGAGCGATAGTCACCGACGAGTTGCCGGACCCGGGTGTCCGACCAGGTCTTTTTCAACAGTTTGTCGGTGAGCCGGTTCAGCATGGTACGGGTTGGGGGAAAGGCCAGGTTTGAAAACCGGCAATACTACCACACTCAACTGGACTACAGGCCATGGCCGGTGGCTTGAAGCCGGGCGGTTAAGCGTCTAAGGTGCCCCAAGATTCAACAGGCGAGGCTTCCATACCCACGTGTTACGGTTTGCGTTCATTTTCACCACGATTCTGTTGGGCCTGTTCACCCTGGAATTGCTGCCGGCCGGTCAGCACTGGGTGGTGATGCCCTTTACCCGCTTCGTCGCAGCACTGAGCGCCTGGGTCATTCAACGTTTTGATGCCGGGGTCTCGGTGTACGACAACATCCTGCTGGATCCGGCCAGCGGCTTTGCGGTCTCCATCGAAGCCGGTTGCAACGGGGTCGAGGCCAGCCTGGTGCTGATCGCCGCGATGCTCGCCTTTCCCGCCGCTTGGCGCGCCCGACTGATCGGCATCGGCATCGGTTTCCTGGCGATCCAGGCGATGAACCTGCTGCGCATCATCAGTCTGTTCTACCTCGGACAGTGGAATAAGTTGGCCTTCGAGTGGGCCCATCTCTATCTCTGGCAGTCCCTGATCATCCTGGATGTGCTGGTGGTATTCCTGATCTGGCTGCGTTACCTGCCCCGACGCGCTTCACAGGCCCAGCCTTCGGACCCGGTTCAGCCGTGAACGGTAAACCGGCTCCACGCATGGATGTGTCAGGGCGGGGGCGCATGAGTTTCCTGGCCAGACGTTCGCCGGTCACCCGCTTCGTGCTGGGGGTGCTGTTCTGGCTGATACTCTGCCTGTTCGTCTGGTCCGCGCTCGCCCCCGCGATCAGCTGGCCACTGGCGGTGCTGGCGGACCTGCTGATGAGGCTGCTGTTTTCCGAGCAGATCGCCTCGGTGGAACTCCTCGGCCGCCAGCTCGAGGTCGTCACCCGCGTCCCCCTGCCGGCGGAACTCCTCGCCCAGTACCCGGCGGGCATGGCCGGTGATCTGGTGGTCAGCGTCAACCCGCTGATCTACAGCTACGGACTGCCCCTGTTCTCCGCCCTGGTGCTGGCCACTCCCGGAAGCGAATCGATGAAGTGGCGCCAGTGGTTGACGGGCGTGCCCCTGCTTTACGCCGGTCAGGCCTGGGGTGTGGTGATGGATATACTCAAAACCCTGCTGTTTTCCCTGGGGGCGGAAACCGCCGCCCATTTCGGATCCGCTGCGCTGCTGCACGAGGCGGTTGCCCTGGGTTACCAGCTCGGCGCCTTGATCCTGCCTCCGGTGCTGCCCCTGGCGATCTGGATCGTCATGAACCGGGCGTTCCTGATGAACCTGGTCGGGCAGGATTCGGAATTGCCCGATGCGCCGGGGCCTGAGGTCTGAGTCGGTCTGCTGAGTCAGCCATCAATGGTTGCAATGATCCGCGGTATCCAACCCAGAATGCGGTACCACCGTATAGCGTGGGAATGAGAGACACACGGGAACGTCCCAGCGTAGCCCGGGTGCAGCGAAGCGGAACCCGGGAGAGTCGGAGTTCCTAGGGGGGATTCCCGGGTTCCG
>JBNLFS010000032.1:0-49101 GCA_050305635.1 Candidatus Thiodiazotropha sp.
TTCCCTGTCGCAAAGACGGAGGCCAGGGAAGACGCACAGGAACAGGGAAGTGCAGGACTGATACCATTTGCCAACCAATCAGTGCGACATAAGATCCTGGTGCCCACGGAACGGGTACCGGGATTTTTTTCTTTGGGGGGCCAAAAACACCCCGCTCAGCGGTCTTCCGACCCTCAACCTATACGCTTCCGGCGGGTGCCGGTCTGGATAGAGCAGTCCCTTAACAGGCTGTTAACCGGGCAGTTCTACCCGCCAAAGATTCTGCGCCGTCTGATCGAAGGCGCCCCAGAGATCCCGGTAGGTGAGCCCGGACACCGGGTGAACCTCATCACCGGCCACCTCGGCCAGAGGCAGTAGAACGAACGCGTATTTGAGGATTTCCCCACGAGGCAACTTCAGGGTTTCGGTATCAATGATCCGGTCCGCATAGGTCAAAAGATCGATATCCAGGGTCCGGGAGTTGAATCCCTTGGCATCGCGCTTTCGTCCGTGCCGGGTCTCAATCCCTCGCAGCCGCTCCATCAAGGCCTCTGCGGAGAGCCCCGTCATCAGACCGACCACCAGATTGAGAAAATTGTCTCCGCTGAATCCAACCGCCTCACTCTCATACACCGGCGACACCACCAGCTCGCCGAACTCAGCTTCCAGATCCTTCAGCGCCAGAGGTATATGACGGTGTGGCTCGATGTTACTGCCAAGGCTCAGCCAGACCCGGACAGGGCTCGGTTCAGTCACGCTGTCCCCGCTCGATGATCACGCCCACATCCCGAGCGGCGCTGACCGCCCCGACCTTGTTCAGGGTCAGGCGCACCCAAGGCACCTGAAACTCCTCCAGCACGATGGCGGCGCTGCGTTCGGCGAGAGTTTCCACGAGCTGAAACTCGCTGTCCCTGACGAATTCCACCAGGCGCTTGCTCACCGCCTTGTAATCGAGGGTGTCCTCGATCGCGTCGCTCTGAGCGGCCTTTGCGATATCCGCCCCCATCTCGAGGTCGAACACCACGGTCTGTCTGATCTCGCGCTCCCAGTCGTAGATTCCAATCACTGTATCGATGCGCAAGTCACGTATGAAAACGATATCCATTAGGTTGAAACCCACCGAGGAAAAGGCCCCATGGTAGTGGACTGTGGGCAAGATTGCATCCCGCGCCGGGTGTGGTTAAGCAGGCAGCCAGGGGAAGTCGGCAACCCTGCCGCCGGCTCAGCGCCGGGACGCCCTGACCGGCTTGACCTGTTCGGGCCCATGGAGTCCAATTGCGCCATGATCACACACATCCTCCTCATTGTCGGCGCCTACCTGGTCGGCTCGATTTCGAGCGCCATCATCGTCTGCCGCCTGATGGGTCTGCCCGATCCGCGCAGCCAGGGCTCGAACAATCCCGGAGCGACCAATGTGCTGCGCATCGGCGGTAAAAAGGCGGCCGCCATCACCCTGTTCGGCGATATGGTCAAAGGTTTACTGCCGATGCTGGCGGCCCACCTTCTGCAAGCCCCCCCCGAAGTTCTGGCCCTGACCGGAATGGGGGCGTTTCTCGGTCATCTCTACCCGGTGTTTTTCGGCTTTCGCGGCGGCAAGGGCGTGGCCACCGCGCTGGGGGTGCAGTTTGGCCTGCACTGGGGCGTCGGCGCCGCGGTAGGGCTAGTGTGGCTGTTCATGGCCAAGGTGGCCAAGATCTCATCCCTCTCCGCGCTGGTTTCGATGGCACTGGCGCCGGTGGTCGTCTGGCTCATCTGGCCCAGCCCCGCCCTGATCGCCATGCAGATCGTGATGAGCCTGATGCTGTTCTGGCGACACCGGTCGAACATTGAAAACCTGCTGAAAGGTGCCGAAGAAAAGCTGACGAAATCCGAATGAAATTAAACAGGACAGGCCGAATGATCGAATACGACCACCAGATCACCTGCATCGACACCGAGTATCAAAGACACGGCCTGGCGGCCTGCTACCTGATCCAATCCGGCGAGGAAGCCGCCTTCATCGATACCGGCACCAGCCATAGCGTCCCTTACCTGTTATCGGTCCTGGAATCCAAAGGCATTGACCCCAGCCAGGTCCGTTATGTCATCCCAACCCACGTTCACCTGGACCACGCGGGCGGAGCGGGAAAGCTGATGCAGGCACTACCCGAGGCGTCGCTGGTCATTCATCCCTACGGCGCAAGACACATGATCGACCCGTCGAAGCTGATTGCGGGCGCCCAGGCGGTATATGGCGAGGCCGCTTTCGAAGCGAGTTTTGGAACCTTGATCCCGGTTGCCGAAAACCGCGTTATCGAGGCGCCCGACGGATTGCGTATCGCCCTGGGTGACCGGGAACTGCTCTGCCTGGATACCCCGGGACACGCCCGGCACCACATCTGCATCTATGACGAACGATCCCGGGGTATCTTCTGCGGAGATACCTTTGGCCTCTCCTATCGCGAATTCGACACCGAGCGGGGAGCCTACCTGCTGCCCACGACCACCCCGATTCAACTCGATCCGGATGCCTGGAACCAAACCCTGGATCGCCTGCTGGCGTTGAACCCGGAGCGCTTTTTTCTGACTCATTACGGTGAAGTGACCGAGGTGGCACGACTGGCGGATCAATTGCGCAGCTCGCTGGGGGTATTCATCAAAATGGCCCTCGACAGCCAGGCTGCCCCGGGAGCAGAACGCGTGGCCGAGCTGCGCGAACGCATTGCTCAATGGTCTCTCGACGAAATCAAAGCACACGGCTGTCAACTCAGCGATCAAGAGATCACAGATCTACTGGCCATGGATGTCGAACTCGATGCCCAAGGCCTTGAGGTGTGGCTTGCTCGCCGCGAATCAGCCTGACAGGCTATTGGAATTCCGCTCAGACGATACGGTGCAGCGTTGTAAACCACCTCAATAGGTGGATGAACATTTAGTAAACTCCGATTTTTCAGAGAGGATCGCCTTGTGTCGTACTCGTCTGAGCGATCTTCAAGCGCCTGTCAGCGCCTCCTCCATACAACATCTGCCTACCTTTCAGCCTCAATTCATCTAGCTTCACTAAGCTCATGTGAACACCCAACCACTCATGGGAATGGTACGCATGTTCAGACACTCACTGACCCTCGTTACGGCTTTTCTGCTGGCGATTCCGCTTATGGCCCAGGCGGAAGAACGTCGTCCTCCCACACCGCTCGACCTGGAACGTTTGGCACCGGTCTACCGACTCAAGGTGGTACGGTTAACCGGACTGAATCCCGATGGTCAACGCGTGGATTTGATCGCCGAACCGCAAGGTGTGGTTGTTCCGATCACGGATTTCTCCCTCCTGAGCGAGCATCTTCGCTCCGATAACAGTAACCGCATCCAGGCCTACCATACCCTGCAGGCCGAACTGTCTCCGGGATTGTTCGTTCTGGACAAGGCCGGTCAGATCGTAGAGGTCGGGGATTCCGTATCGGTACCGGGGAAAATCCCACTCAACGGTGCCGTGTTAAGCGAAAATGGAAAAATGAAAGCCCTGGGCATCAATCCCGAAATAAAGCGCATGGACAACCGTTGCCTTGACCTGGGCCGCCGGGAACACGACGACTGAGCGTCGGACGATTCAGGAACTGAAATGAATCCAGAAAGCGCCACCCTGTCCATTGCCCTGTTTGCCGCATTCGCCGATGGTCGCCACGACGACCGGGAACGGGAACATCTGCGCGAAATGACGCGCACGCTGGGGGCAAACACCCCAGATCTGTCCCGCCATTATCAGGACATTCTGTTACAACGCATCACCTTGGAAGATGCCTGCGATGCACTTGCGGAGTTGGGACACCGGCAACTGGCCTACGAAATGGCCGTCGGCGTCTGTCATGCGGATGATCGTCTCTGCGAAGCCGAACAGCGCTTCCTGGCGGAGTTGCAGCAACGGCTGGGCCTGACCGAAGACCCTTCAACCCGCGAAATGGAGCATCGCGCGCAAAACCTGACGGATTGGACGTTTACGGATAAATCCGGCCATACCGATCCATCGCGTTCGGGCTTCTCAGCCCAGGAAGAGGCCGGCCTGAATCGGTCCATCCTGAATTACGCCATTCTTAACGGCGCCCTGGAAATGCTGCCTCAATCCTGGGCCAGCATGGCCATTATCCCCCTACAGCTGAAAATGGTTTACGAGGTCGGCCTCTCCTACGGGCACACACTGGATCGCGGCCATATCAAAGAGTTTCTCGCAACCTTGGGTATCGGACTGACATCGCAGTACGTCGAACAGATAGGCCGCAAACTGCTCGGCGGCCTGCTCGGAAAACTGGCGGGGAAAGGTATTGGCGGGCTCGGAAGCGTTGCGACCGGAGTAACATTCTCCTTCGCCACGACCTACGCCCTGGGGCATATCGCGAAGGACTACTATTCGGCAGACCGTCAGATGAGTACGGATGATTTGCGGCGGAGTTTTCAGAATATGCTGGAACCGGCCAAGACATTGCAGAGCCGATACCAAGCCGAAATCCAACAGCGGTCAGCAACCCTGGATATTTCGCAGATCCTGAGCATGGTCCGTTAACAGGCTGTTAAAGGTTGCCAACAACCTCAGCAGGGACGTGAACCGCTCTGATCCCAGGCAAAGGTGCAATCCAGGCGGCACAGCACATAGACCATGCCCTGCTCGCCTTCACCGATCATCATGGACAGGGGACTTGCCTGGTTGAACATGCGACTGCGTCTCCGCAACCAGCTTTTGCCCATCCCCGGATTGGTGGGATAGGTGGTACGCAGGGCTTCATTGATTCGCACCAGGTATTCGATACGCTTGCGCACCTCGGGACTGTCCGGAAGTGCCTTGTTGTAGCGGTACTGGGCCATGTGACGCGCCTTGCCGGGCAGATCGAGCAGGGATCTCATCTCCTCGGATTGCAACCCCCAACTCTCGAGCAGGCTCATCACGCCACGGGTAATTGCCAGGCGTTGCTCCATGTCACCCATGCTTGGGCTTTGGGTCGATTCAGTCATAGGCTTAAACCATCCACCTTACGCTTGTGTATTTTTTTAAATCATATCCTTGGGGCAGTCTAGCACGATTCCCTCCCGTATAACCCAGTGGAACACAAGGTTATCCCCAAAGGCCCTGCCACCAGCGTTTACGGTTGTTAGGCGGTTTCAGCGCCGCCAGGTCCACCGGCGGAATCTTGCTCAGTACCCATCCCGGCAGAGGCGGATTGTCACTGTAACCACAGCTCACCCCCAGATTGTTGGGATCGTAAATCTTGATAAACGCGGGTTGCTTGAGATCATCGGCGTAGACGATCCCACAGTATTTTTCATCATGCTCTCGACGCAGGAGTTCATCGATTCCAGTCACGAACCGGGTCAATCCGTCAGCATCCACCGGCTCCTGGGGCGGGGCCTCCCCCACCGCATAGATATACCATCCACCCGCCGCATCCTGATTCAGCACCTGCCAGAGTTCGTCCAGATGATGCCAGCGAAGCGCCGAGGTGAAACTGCCTTTGAAGGCCTGCAGGTAGTCGTTTTGTTCATTCATGGCGGGGAATATTCTCTTGTTCATTGGGTGTCGCCCGGGTCAAGCGCCGGAATCCTCACATTGAGTCGAGAGGATTTCTGGATTTCCCGGGTAATATGAGACACTTGCTGCATCCGTTGATGGATCCAGGAATTTCCGGGGATGATGTCCCGGGTGTGCCATGCAAGCGCTACGGCACCGGCTCACAACCGGTATTCAATCACATCAAACTCATCAAGCCGATCCTGGATCGATCGGGGATTCCGTGACATATAATAGCCACTTTTAACTGCGGTCGAACCCAATGAAGCAAGACAGTCCTGCCCTTTTCCAGTCCGATCTTGACCTGAAACTCCTCAATCGGGGTAAGGTCCGCGACATCTATGAGGTGGATGAGCAACACCTGCTGATCGTGACCAGTGACCGGCTTTCGGCATTCGACGTGGTCATGCCTCAGCCGATCCCAGGCAAGGGCGAGGTGCTTACCCGGGTCGCCAATTTCTGGTTTCAGCGCACCGCATCGATCATCCCCAATCATCTGTCGGACATCCCCCTCGAGCAGGTCGTCAAGGATCCCGCTCAACGGGCGCTGCTTGGGGATCGCTGGTTGATCGTGCGCAAACTCAAGCCGCTTCCCGTGGAGGCCATTGTGCGGGGATACCTGATCGGTTCAGGCTGGAAAGACTACCAGAGCACTGGCTGGGTTTGCGGCATTCCCCTGCCCGAACATCTGCGTCTGGCGGATAAGCTTCCCCAGGCGATCTTCACCCCGTCCACCAAGGCCGAACTGGGCGATCACGACGTGAACATCGACTTCGATCAAACCGTGGAACTGCTGGGTCGTCCCCTTGCGGAGCAGGTGCGCGATGTGAGCATCCGTCTGTATACCGAATCCGCGGAATACGCACTGCAAAAAGGCATCATCATTGCGGACACCAAGTTCGAGTTTGGCCTCGACGATCAGGGTAAACTGCATCTGATCGACGAAATCCTCACACCGGATTCATCCCGCTTCTGGCCGGCAGACAGCTATCAGCCCGGCGTCAATCCTCTCAGTTTCGACAAACAGTTCGTACGCGACTACCTGGAAACCCTCGCATGGGACAAAACACCACCCGGTCCGCAACTTCCTCCTGAAGTTATCCAGAAAACGGCCGACAAATACCATGAAGCGGAGCGGCGTCTGACGGGGCAGGACTGATCACAACGCCACCACCACCGCAAACGCGCGGTCTGGTGTACGGATCCCAACTGACCGGCCCTATAGCCCCAATCAGAATAAACCTGATCCGCGGAAATGCGAGTTCGCGAACTCGGTAGCCCTTTTCATGAATCTCGTTCGTATAGGGCGAATGGGATATCGGCTAACATGATTGGGTTTTTACCGGCGAACCAAGAATTGTCAGCCGATGCGTGACTCACCCGGCTGAATGGGTGAGATGGTGAACAGTTTCAGCACGAAATGACTCAACAGAATCCAAAAACAACCCGGGTGGTCATCTATACGACTCTGAAGTGCCCGCATTGTCAGCACCTGAAGCGCTGGTTGAAAAAAAACCACGTTCCGTTTCTTGACTTCAACGTCGCCAATCCCGGCAAGATACAGAAGAAATTCTTTGAGATCGGTGGTCGCACTGTCCCCCTGATCGTGGTCGGAGATCAATCCTTTGAGGGATTCAACCCGAATCAGCTGAAAAACGTACTGGAACTGGAAGGCTTGATGTAGCCCCGGATTTCAAAACGTCCCATCACCAACCATACCCGCCATCCACTACTCTGACGGTTCTGATCTTCCGGGACTGAAAATCCAGCAAAGCTGTCGCGAAACACGGTAACCCAAAAGGCCATGTATTGGGTAAGTGGGTAACTATTTCGGAAAGAGGGATTGAGTGTGCCCCCCGGGACCGGGGGGCAGCAACAGAATGCGATCAGTTGATTTTAGGATTCAACTCGCCGCTTTCGTAGCGTTTCTGCATGTTCTCGAGGGAGATCGGGATGATCTTGTCCGCCATGCCCGCAGAGCCGAAGGCTTCATAACGAGCCTTGCAGATCTCCGCCATCGCCTTGGTGGCCTCTTTGAGGAACTTACGGGGATCGAAGTTGGACTTGTTGTCATTCAGGTGCTTGCGGATGGAACCGGTGGACGCCATACGCAGGTCGGTATCGATGTTGACCTTGCGCACACCGTGCTTGATGCCTTCCACGATCTCTTCCACCGGCACGCCATAGGTCTCACCCATGTCGCCGCCGTACTGATTGATGATCGCCAGCCAGTCCTGAGGAACGGAAGAGGAACCGTGCATCACCAGGTGGGTGTTGGGAATGCGCGCATGAATCTCTTTGACCCGCTCGATGGCCAGGATGTCACCGGTCGGCGGACGGGTGAACTTGTAGGCGCCATGGGAGGTACCGATGGCGATAGCCAGTGCATCGACGCCGGTCTTTTTGACGAAGTCAGCGGCTTCATCGGGATCGGTCAGCAGTTGGCTATGGTCGAGGGTGCCTTCAGCGCCCACACCGTCCTCTTCACCGGCCTGGCCGGTCTCCAGGGAACCCAGACAACCCAGTTCGCCTTCCACGGAAACACCGCCCGCGTGGGCCATCTCAACCACCTTGGCGGTGGTTTCGACATTGTACTCGTAGGAGGAAGGTGTCTTGCCGTCGGTCATCAGAGAGCCGTCCATCATGACCGAGGAGAAACCGGACTGGATGGAGCGCAGACAGACGCCCGGGGAGGTGCCGTGATCCTGATGCATACAGACCGGAATGTGCGGATACATTTCCGTGGCTGCAATGATCAGATGACGCAGGAAGGGTTCACCCGCATAGGAACGCGCACCCGCGGAACCCTGCAGAATGACCGGACTGTTAACGGCATCCGCTGCCTGCATGATGGCATGCACCTGCTCCATGTTGTTGACATTGAACGCCGGCAGACCGTAGCCGTGTTCAGCGGCATGATCGAGAAGTTGGCGCAGGGAAATCAGAGCCATGATAGCCTCCTTGGATTAAGGTTTACTTGTTTCTACTGTCAGATGTCGCATTGATGACCGCATTCGAAATGCCGGTCTATCAGCACCACACCACTAATCGTATTTTCCGGCGAGCACATGCTCGCCGACGCGCATGATCTTCATGATGTTGGTTTGCCCCTCCACACCGGAGCGGTCACCCTTGGTGATGATCACCAGATCGTTCTCTCTCACCTCACCCCGGCGCAGTAGTTCGTCGATGACCTCTTCGTTGACCTGATCCACGTCGGTGCTGGCCACATCGAAGCTTACCGGATAGACACCTCGGTACAGCGTCACCTTACGGCGGGTGCGCACATGCCGGGTCAAGGCGTAGATTGGGATCCCCGAACTGATTCGGGACATCCATTTCACGGTGGAACCGGACTCGGTGAGTGCCGCGATCGCTTTCACACCAAGATGGTTGGCGGTGTACATGGCCGCCATGGCGACCGCCTCGTCCACCCGGCCGAAGACACTGTCAAGCCGGTGATGCGAGCGTCTTGCGGTCTGGTGTTTTTCCGCCTCGACACACACCCGGTCCATGGCCATCACCACCTTGTGGGGATACTTGCCGACTGAGGTCTCAGCGGAGAGCATCACCGCATCGGTACCATCCAGCACAGCATTGGCCACGTCGAACACTTCGGCCCGGGTCGGGATCGGGCTTTCGATCATCGACTGCATCATCTGGGTCGCGGTGATCACCACGGAGTTCAACTCACGGGCGGTCTTGATGATCTCTTTCTGCACTGCCGGCAGTTCGGCGTCGCCGATTTCCACACCCAGGTCACCCCGGGCGACCATTATGGCATCCGAAGCCTGAATAATGTCCGCAAGACAATCAAGGGCTTCGGCCCGCTCAATCTTGGCGATCAGGCCGCCGCTGCCACCCGCCTCTTCCAGCAGGCGACGCGCTTCATGAATATCCTCTCCGTTACGCACGAACGAGACCGCCAGGTAGTCCGCATCGATCTCAGCCGCGAAGCGGATATCATCACGATCCTTCTCGGTCAGGGCCGGTGCAGACAAACCACCGCCCTGTTTATTGATGCCCTTGTTATTGGACAGCCTGCCACCCACCACGACCTTGCAGCGAACCTCGGCACCCTCGACTTCAGAGACCCAGAGTTCGATCGCACCATCGTCCAGCAACAGGGTGTCACCGCGGGTCACATCTTTGATCAGATCCGGATAGGTCAGTCCGACCCGCTCCTGATCGCCCGCTTCCAGGGGACAGTTGGCATCGAGGATGAACTGGCTGTTCTCCTCCAGCTCGACGAACTTCGACTTGAAGCGGCCGATGCGGATCTTGGGACCCTGAAGGTCACAAAGCACACCGATTTGACGGCCGCAGGCGCGTGCCCGATTGCGAATTCGCTCTGCGCGATCCCGGTGGGATTCGTGGGCATCATGAGAGAGGTTGAGGCGGACGATGTCCACTCCGGCGTGAATAAGCTTGTCCAGGACCTTTGGATCGTCCGTTGCCGGTCCCAGGGTTGCAACTATTTTGGTTCGTCTTGGCATACCATTCCAGCTACATGCTTGATGCATGATTGTTTCGGCCGGACCCCTGTCCGGCCATTCATGTGCGTCGTTCTGTCTACTACTTTTCTGCACAGGCTTCCAGCATGGCCACCGCAGGGAGGGTCTTGCCTTCCAGGTACTCCAGGAATGCACCGCCCGCCGTGGAGATGTAGGAAACCTTGTCATAGATATCGTATTTCTGGATCGCGGCGATGGTGTCGCCACCACCCGCCAGGGAGAAGCCCGGGGAGTTGGCGATGGCCATGGAGACCGTCTTGGTACCTTCGCCGAACTGATCGAACTCGAACACGCCGACCGGGCCGTTCCACACGATAGTGCCGGCCTTGGCGATGATGTCGGCCAGCACCTTCGCACTGTCGGGACCGATATCGAAGATCATCTCGTCATCCGCCACATCGTCGGCGCTCTTCAGCACCGCGGGCTCGTTCTCGTCAAACTGTTTTCCCACCACCACATCGGTGGCAATCGGGATGATCGCACCACGCGCCTTCATCTTCTCGATGAGCGCCTGGGCGGTGGGCACCAGGTCGTCCTCGCACAGGGATTTGCCCACGTTCTTGCCCACGGCCTTGAGGAAGGTGTTGGCGATGCCGCCACCGACCACCAGCTGATCCACCTTCTCGGACAGTGCTTCCAGCACGGTCAGCTTGGTGGAAACCTTGGAACCACCGACGATGGCCACCATCGGGCGTGCCGGGTTGGCCAGGGCGCGCGCCAGGTTGTCCAGTTCGTCCGCAAGCAGCAGACCGGCACAGGCGACCGGGGCAAACTTGCCGGCACCATGGGTGGAAGCCTGGGCACGGTGCGCGGTACCGAAAGCGTCCATCACGAAAACATCGCAGAGCGCCGCATACTGCTTCGCCAGTTCTTCGTTATCCTTTTTCTCACCGGCATTGAAGCGTACGTTCTCGAGCAGCACCACTTCCCCGTCCGCCAGATCGAAACCACCATCCAGGTAGTCCTTGATCAGGCGTACGGTCTTGCCCATTTTCGCGGACATGTCATCGGCAATCGGCGCCATGGAGTTCTCTTCGGAATAGATACCCTCCTCCGGGCGCCCACGATGCGACATCACCATGACCTTGGCGCCGGATTTCGCACAATGCTCAATAGTCGGCATGGAAGCGGTGATGCGGGCATCCGAGGTCACCTTGCCGTCTTTGACAGGTACATTCAGATCCGCGCGGATCAGTACGCGCTTACCGGCAAGATCAAGATCAGTCAGCTTGATGAAGGACATAACAGACTCCTGCGTCGATTCTAATTTTGAACTGTGAATTTTGAATTATGAATTCTGGTGCATGTGATGACAGGTCGATTCACCCATAACCCATAATTCAAGACTCATCCGGACAGTGCCGCGAAACGGGCATGCACCCGTTTCGCGGCCAACGGATTACTTGGCGACGTGCTCCACCATGCGCAGCATGTTGCAGGTGTAGCCGTACTCGTTGTCGTACCAGGAGACCACCTTGACGAAGGTGTCATCCAGGGCAATGCCTGCACCGGCGTCGAAGATGGACGGGGTGGAGCGACCGCGAAAATCGGTGGAAACCACCTTGTCCTCGGTGTAAGCCAGCACGCCTGCCAGGTCGCCGGACTCGGCGGCAGCCTTCATGGCGGCGCAGATCTCGTCATAGCTGGCACCCTTGTTCAGTTCCACGGTCAGGTCGACCACGGAGACGTCGGAGGTGGGCACGCGGAAAGCCATGCCGGTCAGCTTACCGTTCAGTTCGGGCAGCACCTTGCCCACGGCCTTGGCGGCACCAGTGGAGGAAGGGATAATGTTCTCCAGGATACCGCGGCCACCGCGCCAATCTTTCTGGGAAGGACCGTCAACGGTCTTCTGAGTGGCGGTAGCGGCATGCACGGTGGACATCAGGCCACGTTTGATACCCCAGTTGTCGTTCAGCACTTTGGCTACCGGCGCCAGGCAGTTGGTGGTACAGGAGGCGGCGGAGACGATGGTCTGGCCGGCATAGGCGTTGTGGTTGACGCCATAAACGAACATCGGGGTGGCATCCTTGGAGGGTGCACTCTGTACAACCTTCTTGGCGCCGGCGTCGATGTGCTTCTGGCAGGTCTCTTCGGTGAGGAAGAAGCCGGTGCACTCGATGACCAGTTCAGCGCCGATCTCGTCCCATTTCAGGTTGGCCGGATCGCGTTCGGCGGTCAGGCGGATCTTCTTGCCGTTGACCACCATGTTGCTGCCTTCCACGGAGATGCTGCCCGGGAAGTTACCGTGTACGGAATCGTACTGCAGCATGTAGGCCAGGTAGTCGGGTTCCAGCAGATCGTTGATGCCGACGACTTCGATGTTGGGGAAGTCTTTCGCGATGGCACGGAACGCCATGCGGCCGATGCGGCCGAAACCATTGATACCTACTTTGATAGTCATATCGATTCTCCGTTAAACGTATGTAGAGTTGTATTCGTCATTGGGCGGGGTGCGAACCGCACCCCGCGGCTAGTTTCAGGCACTCACTTCGTTGATTGCAGCGAGGACGTTCTCCGCCGTGAAGCCGAACTCCTTGAACAGTTGACCGGCCGGCGCCGATTCGCCAAAACGGTTTATACCCACAACCTTGCCGTTGAGCCCGACGTACTTGTACCAGCCGTCGGTGACCGCGGCTTCCACCGCCACACGGGCGGTCACAGCGGAGGGCAGCACGGCTTCACGATAAGCCGCATCCTGCTCGTCGAAGCGCTTGGTGTTGGGCATGGAGACTACACGAACCTTTTTGCCGCAATCGGCAGCGGCCTTAAGCGCGATCTCAACCTCGGAACCGGTGGCGATCACGATCACCTCCGGAGTGCCGTCACAATCGGCCAGCACATAACCACCTTTGGCGATATCGGCGATCTGCGCATCGCTGCGAGCCTGATGAGCCAGGTTCTGACGGGAGAAGATCAGGCAGGTAGGCCCATCTTTCTTGTCGACCGCGGCTTTCCAGGACACGGCGGTTTCCACCGCGTCACAGGGACGCCATACATCCATGTTGGGGATCATGCGCAGGGTCGGGATCTGCTCGACCGGCTGATGGGTCGGTCCGTCCTCGCCCAGACCGATGGAGTCATGGGTGTAAACGAAGATGGAACGCAGTTTCATCAGGGCGGCCATGCGCAGAGCATTACGGGCATATTCCGAGAACATCAGGAAGGTGCCGCCGTAGGGGATGAAGCCCCCGTGCAACGCCATACCGTTCATGATCGCGGACATACCGAATTCACGTACACCATAAGAGATGTAGTTGCCGTCCTCATGCCCCTCGGTGATCGATTTCGATCCGGACCAGGCGGTGAGATTGGACGGGGTCAGATCCGCCGAACCTCCCAGAAATTCCGGCAGAAGGGGGCCGAAACCGTTCAGGGTGTTCTGCGAGGCCTTGCGGGTGGCAGGGGACTCCGCCTTGGCATTGACTTCGGAGATGAACTGCGCGGCACCGGCTTCCCAGTCCGCGGGCAGATCGCCGGCCATGCGGCGTTTGAATTCCGCGGCCAGTTCCGGATGTGCCGCCTCATAGGCGCTGAACTTCTCATTCCAGGCGGATTCGGCGGCAGCGCCGGAGGACTTGGCGTCCCAGCCCTGATAGATGGTGTCGGGAATCACGAAGGGCTCATAGGACCAACCCAGCTGCTCGCGGGTCGCGGCCACTTCCTCCGCACCCAGGGGAGCGCCGTGGCAGTCGTGACTGCCGGCCAGATTGGGCGAACCAAAACCGATGGTGGTCTTGCAGCAGATCAGGCTGGGCTTGCCGCCCTCGGACTGAGCGGCCTTGATGGCCTGATCGATGGCGTCCGCATCGTGACCGTCCACATTACGCACCACATGCCAGCCATAGGCCTCGAAGCGGGCCGGGGTGTCATCGGTGAACCAGTGCTCGGTTTCGCCGTCGATGCTGATGCCGTTGTCATCCCAGAAGGCGATGAGCTTGCCCAGACCGAGAGTGCCGGCCAGGGAGCAGGACTCATGGGAGATACCTTCCATCATGCAGCCGTCACCGAGGAACACATAGGTGTTGTGATCCACGATCTCGTGCCCCGGGCGGTTGAACTGGGCGGCCAGGGTCTTCTCGGCCAGGGCCATACCCACCGCATTGGTGATGCCCTGTCCCAGAGGTCCGGTGGTGGTCTCGACACCCGGCGCGTAGCCGTACTCCGGGTGGCCCGGGGTCCTGGAGTGGAGCTGACGGAAATTTTTCAGATCTTCCATGCTCAGGTCGTACCCGGTGAGATGCAGCAGGGAATAGATCAGCATCGAACCATGACCGTTCGACAACACGAAGCGGTCGCGGTCAGCCCACTCCGGATTGGCCGGATTGTGTTTCATGTGGCTGTTCCAAAGCACCTCTGCGATATCGGCCATACCCATGGGCGCACCCGGATGACCTGAATTGGCTTTTTGCACCGCATCCATACTCAGGGCACGAATGGCATTGGCGAGTTCTCTGCGTGAGGACATTGACCCCTCCTAGATTATTTGAAGACTTGGTTATTTACTGGAAAAACTGTGGGATGATGTTTACGAACGGCAACCCGCCCGATCAAATTGCAGCAATCATCCCTTGCTGCTTGCATCCGTCCTACCCCGGGTGCCGTCCTACTTTCTGGCATGTTGCGGACGAATGAATAAGGTCCCATGGGCAAAGGTCCGCTATTCTGACCCATGCCACAAGGCAAGGGCAAGGCAGTGTACTTTACAGGCCGATAAGCTAACTTGATGGGACATCGGGAAAGCCATAATTTACTACATTTTCAATTAATTACATCACTCCGCCACTTGATGGAGCAGCCCATGCTGGGAATCTGTTCCCGGGGTCCCAGGGCGGTTTCCGAGACCTGTTTCATAGCCTCGAACAGATCACGGCGCACCTTCGGGTCCGCGGCCTCCTTGCGACTCTCATCCAGGCGCCCCCGGTACTGGAGCTTCAATTCCGCGTTGTAGCCGAAAAAATCAGGCGTGCAAACAGCCCCATAGGCCTTAGCAACTTCCTGACTCTCATCGAAAAGATAGGGGAAGGGAAACTGCATCTGCTGCGCAATTCGGCGCATGTTATCGAACGAATCCTCCGCGTACTCCGCCGGATCATTGGACATGATCGCGACCGACTTAACGCCCAGGTCCTGCAATTCCCGGGCATCCCGGACAATACGATCGAGCACGGCCTTTACATAGGGGCAGTGATTGCATATGAACATGACCAGCAACCCCTTTTCACCGGCGCACTCCCGCAGGGACCAGGTCCTGCCATCCACACCCGGGAGCTGAAAGTCCGGTGCGGCAGCGCCAAAATCGCAAATTGGGGTTTGCAGTGAAACCATTATTGTACCATTCAATACATTGAATTGAGTCAGGGTGGGGCATTATGCAAAAAGCCGGCTTATGTGTAAAATCCGTTTTTTGTCCGGATTCGGACATTCCCCCTTTATTCCAAACCGGTTCCGGGCTCGGAGCGCTACCATCGGCCTCCCTAAGACGTCACACGTCTCCTGCATCGAGCCGGTTTGGGACCAGAGAACACCGGGGAAATAATGGAACGGACAATCCGACCCGCCATCAGGACACCGATTACGAGATCAGTTGCAACGAACCATGACTAAAAATTACATATTCACCTCGGAATCCGTTTCGGAAGGTCATCCCGACAAGGTCGCGGACCAGATCTCCGATGCCATGCTGGACGCCATCCTGCAGAAAGACCCTCACCCGGATAAGGCTCGCGTGGCCTGCGAAACCCTGATCAAGACTGGTGCGGTCATCGTCGCCGGAGAGATCACAACGGAAGCCTGGGTCGATCTCGACGAACTGGTGCGCGGCGTGGTCAGTGACATCGGATACACCAGCTCCCGGGTCGGATTCGACGGTTCGACCTGTGCCGTCATGTCCCTGATCGGCAAACAGTCGGCGAATATTGCCCAGGGCGTTGACCGCTCCGCTCCCGAGGAACAGGGCGCCGGGGATCAGGGCATGATGTTCGGCTACGCCACCAATGAGACCGAAGTGCTGATGCCGGCACCCATTACCTATGCCCAGAGACTGGTTCAACGTCAGTCGGAAATCCGCAAGTCAGGGGTCCTCCCCTGGCTGCGCCCGGATGCCAAAAGCCAGGTCACCCTGCACTATGAGGACGGCCAGGTGGTGGGCATCGGGGCGGTCGTGCTGTCGACCCAGCACGACCCGGAAATCGGCTACAACGAGCTGCGCGAAGCGGTGATGGAGAACATCATTCAGCCTATACTGCCCAAGGAGTGGCTGGATCAATGTCCCGCTGACAAGATCCACATCAACCCCACCGGCAGTTTCGTCATCGGCGGCCCCGTGGGTGACTGCGGCCTGACCGGGCGTAAGATTATTGTCGACACCTACGGCGGTGCGGCCCGCCACGGCGGTGGCGCCTTCTCCGGTAAAGACCCTTCGAAAGTGGACCGCTCCGCGGCCTATGCCGGTCGCTACGTAGCGAAAAACATCGTCGCCGCGGGTCTCGCCGATCGCTGCGAGATCCAGGTCTCCTATGCGATCGGTGTCGCGGAACCCACCTCGATCATGGTGGAGACCTTCGGTACCGGAAAGATTTCCGATGAAGCCATCTCAAAACTGGTTCGCGAGCATTTCGACCTGCGTCCCTATGGCATCATCAAAATGCTCGACCTCTACAACACCGACCGGATCAAATATCGCAAGACCGCCGCCTATGGCCACTTTGGCCGGGAAGACGAAGGGTTTACCTGGGAACTGACGGACAAGGCCGAGGCACTGCGGGAAGACGCCAAGATTTAATTTTGAATGTTGAATTATGAATTTTTAATTGAGGTTGCCCGCTACGCGGGCGCTTAAGTTCGAATAACTCGTGCGCGAAGCGCACTCGACAATTCAGAATTCAAAATTCATAATTAAAAATTACCCAAACGCTTGCCGAGGAGCGCTGCAACGGAATTTATCCGCCAGGCTCGGCAAGCTACATCGACCGACCAAACGGCGCTCACTCACGATATTCAGGAGCTGACTACCATGAGTGAGTTTACCGACTATAAAGTGGCTGATATCGCCCTGGCCGATTACGGCCGCCGGGAAATCGCCATCGCAGAAACCGAGATGCCCGGCCTGATGGCCATCCGCCACAAGTACGCCCCGGATCAGCCCCTCAAAGGCGCCCGCATCACCGGTTCCCTGCACATGACCATCCAGACCGCGGTATTGATTGAAACCCTGGTCGCCCTGGGCGCCCAGGTCCGCTGGTGTTCCTGCAACATCTTCTCCACCCAGGACCATGCCGCGGCCGCGATCGCCGCCCAGGGCATCCCTGTATACGCATGGAAAGGCGAATCCCTGGAAGAGTACTGGTGGTGCACCGAGCAGGTTCTGAACTGGCCCGACGGCGGCCAGCCCAACATGATTCTCGACGATGGCGGTGACACCACCCTGCTGGTTCACAAGGGGGTCGAATTCGCCAACGCCGGCGCCGTCCCGGAACCCAAGGCCAACGATCCGGAAGAGTGGCAGGTCATCCTAGGCGTGCTGCGGCGCAGCCTGGAAGAGGACCCGCAGCGCTATCACCGCATGGCGGAGTCGATCAAAGGTGTGACCGAGGAGACCACCACCGGGGTGCATCGGCTCTACCAGATGATGGAACAGGGCACCCTGCTGTTCCCCGCGATGAACGTCAACGACTCGGTCACCAAATCGAAGTTCGACAACCTCTACGGTTGCCGGGAATCCCTGGTGGACGGCATCAAACGCGCCACCGACGTGATGATTGCCGGCAAGATCGCCATCGTCGCCGGTTACGGTGATGTGGGCAAAGGCTGCGCCCAATCACTGCGTGGCCTGGGCGCCACGGTCATGATCACCGAGATCGATCCGATCTGCGCTTTGCAGGCCGCGATGGAGGGCTACCGGGTGGTCACCATGGAGGAATCCGCGCCGCTCGGCGACATCTTCGTCACCACCACCGGTAACTTCAAGATCATCACCCATGATCACATGGCGGCGATGAAGGATCAGGCCATCGTCTGTAACATCGGCCACTTCGACAACGAGATCGACATTGCCGGTATCCGCCACTATCCCTGGGAGGAGATCAAGCCCCAGGTGCACCACGTGATCTTCCCGGACGGCAAACGCATCATCCTGCTGGCGGAGGGCCGCCTGGTGAACCTCGGCTGCGCCACCGGTCATCCCAGCTTTGTCATGTCCAACTCGTTCTCCAACCAGGTACTGGCCCAGATCGAATTCTTCACCAACTCCGATGCCTATGAAAACCGGGTCTATGTGTTGCCCAAGAAACTCGACGAAGAGGTGGCCCGGCTCCATCTGGCCAAGATCGGCGCGCACCTGACCACCCTGACGCCGGAACAGGCCGACTACATCGGCGTGCCGGTGGAGGGTCCCTACAAGTCGGATCATTACCGTTACTGAGCCATCTGGCGTCCCCGGCCTGCTCAGTCTGGCCGGGGCGATTTTCCGATCACCTGCCCCCAGCGATTTCCCCTCATGAACACATCGGACTCAACTGAACAGCTTTTCAGCTTCGAACTCTTTCCACCCAAAACCGCCCAGGGATTCGACAAACTCAAGGCGAACGTGGAAACACTCAACACCCTCAAACCCGCCTTCTTCTCAGTTACCTACGGAGCCGGCGGCTCGACCCAGCAACGCACCTTCGAAACGGTGGATTGGCTCTGGGATCAGCAGATCGATACCGCCCCACATCTGTCCTGTATTGGCGCCGATCGGGATGAGATTCTGCAGATCCTGGAACGATACCGGGACAAGGGCCTGCATCGGGTGGTGGCCCTGCGCGGTGACCTGCCCTCGGGTATCGGACTGGGGGACCTGGGAGAACTCAACCATGCCAACCAGCTGGTGGCCCTGATCCGGGAACACTTTGGCGAACACTTTCACATCGAGGTGGCCGCCTACCCGGAGTTTCACCCCCAGTCGAGCAGTCCGAAACAGGATCTCAAGCATTTCAAAAACAAGGTCGACGCCGGCGCAAACAGTGCCATCACTCAGTACTTCTATAATCCGGATGCCTATTTTCGCTTCCTTGACGATTGCCAGCGTCTGCAGATCGACATACCCATCGTGCCGGGTGTCATGCCGATCACCAATTCACTCCAGTTGGGACGCTTCTCCGATGCCTGCGGCGCCGAGATTCCCCGCTGGATCCGTAAACGATTGGAAGGTTATGGAGAAGACCTGGAGTCGATCCGCAGCTTTGGTACCGAGGTGGTCACCGCGTTGTGCGAGCGGCTCCTGTCCGGCGGTGCGCCCGGACTGCATTTCTACACCATGAATCAGGCGGAACCCACGACTCAGATCTGGCAGGCGCTGAATGCGAATTTTAAGTTTTGAGTTATGAATTTTGAGTTAATGAGTTCGCTACGCTCAGGTTTTTCTATCGTCACATCCGGATAACGCAAAATTTGCACCTTTAACTCTCGTTCCCACGCTTCGCGTGGGAATGCAGACCCGGGCTTGCGCATGCCTAACAGGTTTGGGCGATACGGCGTGATATCGATAGGCATTCCCACGCAGAGCGTGGGAACGAGAGATCAAAACAACCGTGAGCGCAGCGAACTCATCAACTCAAAACTCACAACTCAAAACTAAAACATTCACCCTGGTACCGGGCTCAACTGGTCCGGCCCGAAGCGTCCCCCGACGCAGCGTTCGATGATCGAGTCGAGCAGCTCCGGTTCCACCGGTTTGGCCAGGAAACCATCCATCCCCGCGCGAATGCAAAGATCCATCATCTCCTCCTTGCTGTTCGCGGTCAGAGCATAGATCGGCATGTAACGCGCCTTGTCCTCCAACTGCCGGTAGCGACGGGTGAACTCGATTCCATCCACATGGGGCATACACAGATCGACAAAGGCCAATTCATAGTCTGTTTCACTGACCGCCTGCAAGGCCTCGCGGCCATCCCGGGCGACCTTGACCTGATGACCCCGTTGCTTGAGCAGGGTCGAAAGCACCTTGGCGGCAATCACGTTATCCTCGGCCAACAGGACGTTCATGGGGCGCAGGGATTTGATCATGTCTTGCGCAACCTGCGGTTTCCCCGGTTCAAGCTGCTGATCCTGGTGCGAAACCAACAGGTCGGTGACCGCCTTGGCCAGCTCGTCCGGTAGGAAGGGTTTGATGAGAACCGGGGTATTGAACGACGCATAATCGAGGGTCTGAGAGCGGTAACCCGCCAACACCAGGGGTATCGCGGGCTTAAAGGCCCGGACGTTGCGGATCACCTGTCGCACCGCACCGTCCAGCAGGGAATCACAGACCAGCACCAGATCCGCTTCCGCCGACAACCGTGCCCCGAACTGTTCCATATCACATGCACTCGCCGCGTGCATGCCCAGTTCATCGATCATTTGCAGATGCTGCTGCAAAGCGATGGGATCACTCTCATAGATCAGCACCCGCTTGTCACGAATCTGGGGGAAATGCTGTTTCAGGGATTGGGCGCCACTCTGACCATCCCAATCCCCCAATTTCGGCAACAGGGGCAGACGCACGCTGAACACACTGCCCCGGCCTAACTCACTGTTCACATCCACCCGCCCTTTCATCAGCCGGGTGAGATCCCTGATCACCGAAGTACCCAGCCCGGTCCCTTCGAAACGTCTCCTGGAATGACCGTCCTCAGCCTGCCAGAAATTGTCGAATATGTCCGACAGTTTATCGCTCTCGATACCGATTCCGCTGTCTTCAACCTCGAAAAGGATAGTTCGCTCTGACAGCTGCGGTGCCTCCTCGTCGTACTGGATGCGCAGGCACACATAGCCCTTTTCAGTGAATTTGATCGCATTGCCCAGCATATTGAAGAGAATCTGGGAGATTCTCAGCTTGTCACCCCGCAGTCTCAACGGAACCTCAGGATCGATGTAGCAGTACATCTCCAGGTGCTTCTCCTGAACCTCGGGTGCCAGTGTCGAGGTGATGTTCTTGACCATCTCGTACACATCGAACCACTCCGAGGTCAGCTCCAGTTTGTTGGCATCGATCTTCGACAGATCCAGCACATCGCTGATCATCGAACGCAGCAACCGGGCCGAGGCATTGATCGCGTGGACATACTCCTTCTGCTCGGCATCCAGGGGGGTGTTCTGCAGCAACCGGGCCATCCCCATCACACCGATCAAAGGCGTTCTCAGCTCGTGGGTCATGGTCGCAAGAAAATCCCCCCGGGCCTGTTTCGCCAACATCGCCTCCCGCTTTGCGTAGTGCAACTGACGCAACAGGGTGTATTGATAAACCGGCACGATGATCAGCAGAAACAGGAACAGAAAAGTCTCGAAAAACTGGGTCTGCCACTGTTGCAGGGCGTAGATGACCAGGGCGTAGGAACAGAAGCTCAAAGACATGGAAAGCAGCAGTGTCCGCGCTCCGTAGCGGATTCCGTAGGAAATGTAGATCCAGTGATAGATCAGGTAGAAGGGGCTGAAGGCATCGGAGGTCAGGTAGATGGCGAGGCTGGTGGCGCTGATGTCGATGACCAGGGTGAAATAGATCCTAAGCGGCAGACTGGGCCAGATCGCCACATTGACCAGAAGCACGATGAAAAAGGTGAAATACCAGGCGTAGAGGGTGACCAGCAGAGGGAAATCAACGGTGTAATATTCTGTCTGGATGGCAAACCACATGGACAGGCAGCAGAACAGCCAAACCGCCAAGCGTAACAAGGCCTGTTGATACTCCGAGTTGGAGAGCAGCTCCTTGTCGAAGATATTCCTAACCATAGCATGTCATCCTGAAATGTAAGACAGAGCAACTCCTTGCCAAGTGACGAATTACCGCGATGGCGGGGGACGGAAAACTGCTGAGTGTCGACTTCAACCCCAGGGCGCCTTCTGTCCCTGACCCCGTCACGTGTGACATTACTGTTTACGGGGTCATGCGGTAGCATTACCGCTTACCCTTCGGATTCTCCGACGAGACCTTTACCAGGGGCATCCAGACTGCGGACAGGCGATAAATGGTCGGACGGACCCGTATGCGGACATTAAACCGTCTAAATGTATGACATTTGTCGTCATTGTGAAACATCATTTCGCAATCGAGTTGCCATCTGGATCACACGGCGCTAAATGAACGCCCCCCCCGCCACCCACGGACATGACAGATCCCAAAACCCATAGTCGGTCGATAGCCCTCCGTTTCCGAAGCGTAATCCCAGCCCTTCCGCTCCCAGGGATCGCCGATCAAAAATGCCTAGGGTTTTCAATCCCAAGGTATTTGTGGGTCAGGATCCGAACCACTATCATTACTTCCAAATGGGAGTGAGCTTTGCCACTCCATCCTACTGAAGGGTATTCGAGATGTATATCAAAAGACCAGGCGAACACAGTCTGCAGCACAGCACCAAACCGGAAGACCGGCGTACCATCAAACGCCGCCACCTGATCTATTACCTGCGCGTATGGCAGTTGGAAAACAACCTGCCCCTGGGACAGGTGGTGGATATCAATTCCCGGGGCATGATGCTGATTGGCGAAAAGGCGATACCCACCGGTCAGGAACTCAACCTCAAGATCCATCTCCCGGACAGCGAGGGGGAGAACAAATATCTCAGCTTCAAGGCGATCTGCCGTTGGAGCGATCGGGATATCAACACCGCCTTTTACGACTCCGGCTTCGAATTCGTCGAAACCTCCGAGGAAAAGATCGAGACCATCCAGCAGGTCATCGACAACTACGGCTTCAACGACTGAGTCTCTTCTTCTGACCGGGTGAGATCGGAAGCCGGCGGCTGAACACAATCTATTCGGTTGCCGGGTTAACAAGCGCGGCGCGGATTCCAGAAGGCCCGGATACCAGCGATGCCCTGAGCCCCGGCGTCACAGGCCCGGGAGAGGTCTTCGCCGTTCACCCCGCCCAGGGCGAAGACCGGCAGATTGACCTGATCCACCCACTCGGCAAACCGAGACCAACCCAGCGCTTCAGCCCCGGGATGGGTCTGGGTCGGTTGAACGGGTGACAACAGGGCATAGTCCAGCCCCAGGGCATCGGCATGCCGCAGTTCCCCGAGTGTATGACAGGAGGCACCAACCCATCCCCTGCCCTGGGGTCGCTGTTTCTGGGACATCAACTGGGTCGAACCCAGGTGTATTCCGTCTGCCTGCCCCTGCCAACGGATCACGGTCCGTGGACGGTTCGCGATCAGGATGGCCCCGTGGGCACGGCACCGCTCAAGGGATGCGGAGAGTCGTTGGGCATACTCCGCGTCCGACAGGCCGTGGGCGCGCAACTGAATCAGTCGCATACCCTGAGTGAGGCGCTGTTCGAGCTGCTGCAGAAACGTCTCCGTCCCGGAAGGATCTTCACCGGTGATCAGGTAGGTTTGCGGCAACCGAAGCGCGGTGATGACGGGGCGGTCCGCAGCGGGAAACTCCGCCCCATTCATCTCCTCGGGCGGCACCCAGCGCAGGGGTTGACCTTCGGCGCCGTGAACCTCTCCCCGGTAATCGTGAACCCGGAAGAAATCGATGAGCACCTTGCGATCCCCATAGTCGTGCCGCACCCGGATCAGCGGCCGGCTGCCCTGAATCCGGATACCCAGCTCCTCTGAGAGTTCCCGGGCCAGCGCCTGCTGTGGGGTTTCGCCGGGCTCGAGTTTCCCGCCGGGGAATTCCCATAACCCGCCCTGATGGGTATTAGCCGCGCGCTGACTCACCAGCACACGGCCATTGCGATCGAAGATGGCGGCAGCGGAAACATGAATCAGCATGAGGGCCAGCGCATCGATTCAGTCAGGGTATTGCGGAATTCCCTCAAGGCGCTCGCCGTTAGGATCAGGTACGGTATTCCGCGTTGATCTTGACGTAATCGTAGGAGAAATCGCAGGTCAGAACCCGGGTATGGGCATCACCCCGCCCCAGCGCCACCCGGATGGTGAATTCGTTCCGCCGCATCACCGACTGCCCGGCCGCTTCAGTGTAACTGGCCGCCCGTCCCCCCTGCTCGACGATACAGACATCATCCAACCAGATGGCGACGTGCTCGATATCCAGATCCTTGACACCGGCTCGTCCAACCGCCGCCAAAATGCGTCCCCAGTTGGGGTCGGATGCGAACAGTGCGGTCTTGACCAGGGGCGAATGGGCGATGGTATAGGCCACGTCCCGGGCTTCCTGTTCATCGGATGCGCCCTCCACCCGCACCTCCACCAGCTTGGTGGCGCCCTCGCCGTCGGAGATGATCTCACGAGCCAGGGCCATACAGACCTCCTGCACGGCCTGAACGAAGGGGGCGTAAGCCGGTTCACTGGGATCATGCAGGGGCGCGAGGGGGGAAGCTCCACTGGCGATCAGCACACAGGCGTCGTTGGTGGAGGTATCCCCATCCACCGTGATGCTGTTGAATGAGGGTTTGACCGCCTGCTCAAGGATCGACTGCAGAATCCCGGGCTCAACCGCCAGGTCGGTGGCCAGATAGGCGAGCATGGTGGCCATATCGGGTCGGATCATACCGGAGCCCTTGGCCATACCGGTCACCCGAACCTCGACCCCGTCCACCTCGAATTGGCGGGTAAACAGTTTGGGTCGGGTGTCGGTGGTCATGATCGCTTTCGAGGCAGGCTCCCAGCCATCCTCGCTGAGATTCTGCAGGGCCTTGGGCAGGGCTGCGTTGATTTTTTCCCAGGGCAGGGGCTCACCGATCACGCCGGTGGAAAAGGGCAACACCTGAGCGCTGTGACAGGACGCGGCCTCGGCCAGCGCCTGGCAGGTTTTGAGGGCACTCGCCAAACCTTGGGCGCCGGTACCCGCGTTGGCATTGCCTGAATTGATCATCAGGAATCGCGGCCGTTCCTGTTGCAGATGCTGCCTGGCCAACTGCACGGGTGCCGCGCAGAAGGCATTGCGGGTAAACACCGCAGCACAGTGGCTGGTCTCCGCCATTTCGATCAGCAACAGATCGTTACGGTCGGGGTACTTGATGCCGGCCGCGGCTGTACCCAGCCGAACACCGGGTACTCGGTAGGCAGATCCGGTCATATCAGCTCAAACGCCCGTGACACTGTTTGTATTTTTTACCCGACCCGCAGGGACAGGGTTCATTGCGCCCCACTTTTCGACCATCGCGAACGAAGGGCTGGTGGGCGGCGTCACTCCCATCTTCAGGACTGTCGCCCGCGGTCTGGCTCTCTTCAGGCAGGCCTTCGAAGGCCTCGTGCTTGAACTCGAACTCATCCACCCGGCTGCGTTGCTCCTGGCGGGCGAGTTCCTCGGGCATCTGCACCTGTACCTTGGAGAGCAGCACGACGACCTCCCGCTTGATGCTGTCGAGCATGCTGGAGAACATGGCGAACGCTTCGCGCTTGTACTCCTGTTTAGGATTCTTCTGTGCATAGCCTCGCAGGTGGATGCCCTGGCGCAGGTAATCCATGGCGGCGAGATGTTCCTTCCAGTGACTGTCCAGGGTCTGCAGCATCATCGCCTTCTCGAACTGGCGCATGTTTTGTGCGCCCACGAGCTGCTCCTTGGCTTCATAACCAGTGACCAGAATCCCAAGAATCTTCTCCTTGAGCGTCTCTTCATGCAGATCGCCGTCCTGATCCAACCATGCTTGGACCGACCAGTCACCGCCAAAGCTCTCCGCAAGGGCTTCACTCAGGCCCGGCACGTCCCACTGCTCCTCGATGCTCTCACGGGGGATGTGCGCATGAAACACCTCGTCGAGCACGTCCTCACGCAGGGCATGAATGGAACCGGAGATATCCTCGGAATCCATCAACTCATTGCGCTGCTCATAGACCACTTTACGCTGATCGTTGGCCACGTCATCGTATTCCAGCAACTGCTTGCGGATATCGAAGTTGCGCCCCTCGACCTTGCGCTGGGCATTCTCAATGGCCCGTGATACCCAGGGATGCTCGATCGCCTCGCCCCGCTCCATGCCGAGTTTCTGCATCAGGTTCCCCACCTTCTCAGAGGCGAAGATACGCATCAGGTTGTCCTGCAGGGAGAGATAGAAGCGGCTTGAACCCGGATCGCCCTGACGCCCGGATCGACCGCGCAACTGGTTGTCGATACGTCGGGATTCATGACGTTCGGTACCGATCACGTGCAGACCGCCGGCATCCAGTACCTGCTGATGGCGCTGCGCCCAGACTTCACGGGTTTTGGCGATTGCCGCTTCGTCCGGATTTTCTCCGAGGGCTTCGATCTCGGTTTCCAGGTTTCCGCCCAACACGATATCGGTACCACGGCCGGCCATGTTGGTGGCGATGGTCACCGCACCCGGCCGACCGGCCTGGGCAACGATCATCGCTTCCTGCTCATGGTGCTTGGCATTCAATACCTTGTGCTCCACGCGATGCGTGCTAAGCAGGTTGGAGACCAGTTCCGAGCTTTCGATGGAAGCGGTGCCCACCAGAACCGGCTGCCCCCGCTTCACGCAATCCTGGACATCCTCCAGAATCGCCTCGTATTTCTCTTCCTGGGTGAGGTAGACCAGATCCCCCATATCCTTGCGAATCATGGGTCGGTTGGTGGGGATGACCACAACTTCCAAACCATAAATCTGCTGGAATTCGAACGCCTCGGTGTCCGCGGTACCGGTCATGCCGGCGAGCTTCTTGTAGAGGCGGAAATAGTTCTGGAAAGTGATCGAGGCGAGGGTCTGGTTTTCGCTCTGGATCTTCACCCCTTCCTTGGCTTCCACCGCCTGGTGCTGACCGTCGGACCAACGGCGTCCGGGCATGGTGCGCCCGGTGAATTCATCGACGATGACGATCTGGCCATCCTTGACGATGTAGTCCACATTGCGCTGAAACAGGGCATGGGCGCGTAGCGCCGCGTTGGCGTGATGCATGAGAATGATGTTGGCGGAATCATAGAGACTCTCACCTTCGCCCAACAGGCCCGCTTCGGTAAGCATCTCTTCGAGGTGCTGGTGACCCTCTTCGCTGAAATAGACCTGGCGCGCCTTCTCATCCACGGAGTAGTCGCCGGGCCCAAAGTCGGGTTTACCCTCTTCGTTGGTGATGGGATCCTGACGGGTCAGGCGAGGGATGATCTCGTTGACCTTCATGTAAAGTTCGGAAGAGTCATCCGACGGCCCGGAGATGATCAACGGGGTACGCGCCTCATCGATCAGGATCGAGTCGACCTCGTCCACGATGGCGTAGAAGGGGGGACGCTGCACACGCTGATCCGCGCTGAACGCCATGTTGTCGCGCAGATAATCAAAGCCGTATTCGTTATTGGTTCCGTAGGTGATGTCCGCGGCATAGGCCTCGCGCCGAGTGACGGGTCGAAGATGGATGTATCCACCGGATTTTCCGTCATACTCAGGGTCATATAGGAAGGAAGCGTTATCCGGCCCCATGCCACCTGAGGAGTTGATCACCCCCGTGGTCAGCCCCAGGAAGTGATACACACGTCCCATCCAGGACGCATCGCGCCGGGCCAGATAGTCGTTCACCGTGACGACATGCACCCCGCGGGCCGGCAGCGCATTCAGATAAGCCGCCAGGGTCGCCACCAGGGTCTTACCCTCACCGGTGCGCATCTCGGAGATTTTGCCGTCATGCAGCACCATGCCACCGATCAGCTGCACATCGAAATGGCGCATCTGCATGACCCGACGCCCCGCTTCGCGGACCACGGCGAAGGCTTCGTTCATCAGACTGTCCAGAGATTCTCCGGCCTCGAGGCGGGCGCGGAAATCCGCGGTCTTCTGTTGCAGCGCCTCATCCGAGAGCTTCTCCAGTTCCGCCTCAAGGGCCGAAATCTGGGTGACCTTTTTGGCCATTCGCTTGATCAGTCGCTCATTGCGGCTGCCGAAGATCTTTTTAAAGATGTTACTAACCATGAATCGGGGTTTCCGTCAAACAGCGAAATGTTTGCGATAATACAGCATGCGGGGACACTGCTAAAGGATGGTATCGCAGTTTATGGTGTCGCCAGCGCCTTCTCCGTGTGCATCGAAGAATATGCCGGCTTGGGCGGGCTGGAGGTACCTTTTAGAGAGACCCGGCGGGCATCGGTTCCGTAGGATCAACGATCGGCTCAGCCCTGGTTGCGTTTGTTGAGGATATATTTAGTCGGATCGACAATCTTGCCGTTACGCACCACCTCGAAATGCACATGGGGTCCGGTGGAACGCCCGCTGGAACCCATGGTGGCGATAACCTCGCCCTGCTTCACCCGGTCACCGATTTCGACCAGGATCTCGCTGTTGTGGCCGTAGCGGGTCACGTATCCCTTGCCATGGTTGATTTCGACCAGTTCACCGTAACCGTAGCGCTCACCCGCCCAGGTGACCACGCCGGAGGCGACCGCAACCACCTCGGAACCCTCCTTACCCGCGAAATCCATGCCTTTGTGCATGGTGCGTTTACCGGAAAAGGGGTCATTGCGCATACCAAAGTAGGAGGAGATCCAGCCCTTGGACACGGGCCGGCCGGTGGGGTGCACCGCCTCCTCGAGGTTCGAATTCATGATCAGGTCTTCCACCAGCGCCAGTTGCTGCTGGCGATTTTCGATCATTGCATCCAACTGATCCATCTCATGGAGCAGATCCGGCAATGCGGAAGGTTCATCGAGGGCATGCGCCGCCTCGGGACCACCCAGCGCGGGGGCGATATCAAAACTGAACTCGCCCTTGTCCAGTCCGCCCATGTCCACCAGGCGCTCACCCAGAGCATCCAGGCGTAACAGCTGGGACTGGAGTTGTCCCACCCGGATCGCCAGCGCATCGATACCACTCTGGGTGTCCTGCCTGACGTCTTCGAGCATCATTCGCTCCTGTTCGAAAGTCCGTTTCAGGCTGCTGACCAACTGGTGTTCCGGAAACTCGGTATCACTGACACCCATGCGGTAACCGACCCAGAGCATGGCCAGACCGAAAAGAAGACCGAGCCCGACGAACAGGGAGATCCCCAGCTTGGAAGCCGCATACCCGCGATGATCATGACTATATCCGCGTAAGTATATGAATTTCATACCACAAATCTACCGGTTACCGGACTCTATATAGACCTTATTCGTTCAAAAACCTCCGAACTTTACCATTTTCTAAAAAAAATGTGATGTTTTTTTGTTCACATTTTCTGTAGTGTCTCTAGGGCTCGATAGCGGAATCGTCTATGCATGCGACAGAGTATGCATCTCTGATTGCGTATTTCCAGAACCTGGCCGAATTGGGCAAGCCATTGTTGTACCCACCATGCACAGCCTGAACGACGTCCTAAACACGCGCAACCACCTTCGGCAACTGGGCCAGCGTCTGGCGGAATACGCCGGACTGCTCGAACGTGTGCAGGAATCGCTGGCGTCCCCGATTAATCAGCAGGTGAAGGCCGCCGTGATGCAAAACGGACGACTGACCCTGTTCACCGAATCGCCTGCCTGGGCCAGTCGTCTGCGCTACATGGCGCCGCAACTGCAGCGCACTCTGGCAAGCAAAGGCATACCGACAGACCGGATCGAGGTCCGGATCTCCCCTGGGTCCACCGCTGCCCGGCAAAAGCCCGGACGAAAGGCGGAAGCGATGAGCGAGCACAGCAGCGAATCCCTGCGTCTGACCGCTGAGGCCCTTACGGACAGCGACCTCAAACAGGCTCTGCTGAGGTTGAGTCGGCACGTTAACCGGGAATAGAGGACCGTTAACTTTGAAGTAGCGGGGTTCGCGGGGAAAACCACGAGACAGGGAACCTTATCCCTACCCAGGAACTGCTTCCAAGTAATTGATTTTATGAAGCGACAGCTTTCGATGATCGTCAGTAATGCCCTGCTGCATTGATCACCACGCGGGGGGATAAGCGTGGCGCCTGGAGAATTTTGTATGCTCCCGCAGAGATTCTCAGTCTGCCGGATCCCGGGTTCCACTGCGTTTCACCCAGGCTACGGGGGTGATGCGCCCACCTCTTGAGCTTCCCGTGTGCCCGTAGCCCGGGTGCAGCGAAGCGGAACCCGGGAACAACCCTCCGAAACTCCAGTGCGAGCTGTCTGAGCGCAGCGAGTTCCAGCCCCGCCGGTTTTTGCGAGCATCGCAGCGATCCCCGTAGGGGCGGGACAGTCGGGCGCCCTTTCTTTTGGTTACTTTTCTTTTGGCGAAAAAGAAAAGTGACTCGCCCAGGAGGGCGAAACCGGCGATATCCGGCATGAGGAGAATAACGATAGACGGCAAGCCGATCCGTGCCCCCCCTTATCCCAACCATTTATCCAGGGCGCACCCCGTCGATTGAATTTTTGGACCAGAAGTTCCAGGGAAAAAGTCAGCATCGCCACGCTGCAGAGGCCTCCACCCGAATCCAGGTGGAGGACAGGTCAAATGAAAGTTTGGTCTGGATCGACGGGCGTCAGGAAACGGTCAGATGGGCCGGCTTCATATAGGAGATCGGGGCATTTTCCGGCTCGTCGAAGGTGATCTCTTCCCAGGCATCCTCCTGACTGATCAGTTCCCGCAGCAGGCGATTGTTGAGGGCGTGCCCCGATTTGTGCCCGCTGAATGCGCCGATCAAGCTGTGTCCCAGAAGATACAGGTCACCGATGGCATCGAGTATCTTGTGCTTGACGAACTCGTCCTCATAGCGCAAACCGTCGGCGTTCATGACCCGGTAATCGTCCACCACCACCGCATTGTCCATACTGCCGCCGAGGGCGAGTTCCTTTTGCCTCAGCATTTCGATATCACGCAGGAAACCGAAGGTACGCGCACGGCTCACCTCTCTGACAAAGGAGGTAGATGAGAAGTCAACCGTGGCGTACTGTGAGCGTTCCTTGAAGGCGGGATGATCGAAGTCGATGGAGAAGGAGACCTTGAAACCATCGAAGGGCTCGAAACTGGCGCGTTTGTCACCCTCCTTGACCTCGACCTTGCGTTTGATCCGGATGAAGCGTTTCGCCTTGTTCTGCTCCTCCACCCCTGCGGATTGAAGCAGAAACACGAAGGGCCCGGCACTGCCGTCCATGATCGGCACCTCGGCGGCGCTGACATCCACATAGGCATTGTCGATACCCAGACCGGCAAAGGCAGACAGCAGGTGCTCGACCGTGGAGACCCGCACCCCATCATGCACCAGGGTGCTGGAGAGGCGGGTATCACCCACATTTTCGGCGCAGGCGCGGATTTCAACCGGGGGATCGAGGTCGACGCGTCGGAATATAATTCCTGTATCCGGTGCTGCAGGTCGCAGGGTGAGATAAACCTTCTCACCCGTATGCAGCCCCACTCCTGTGGCGCGTATCACGTTCTTCAACGTACGTTGCCAAATCATCGACTCGCAGCCCCCATACTGAATCTGGCCGTAACAGCCTCACAAAAAGGCGCGCATGCTATCACAGGCGGATCAACTTAAGAAACAGTTGTACCACCAACCCGCTCAAACAAGCTACCAAAATGTGTCATCACACTGTAACTGTCCGGATTCTACACTAATCTGCCTGACGGCGTAAAAACGCCGGGATGTCCAGATAGTCCAGATTCCCATCCGCCGTGGCCGCCGCAGCGGCGCGGCCATGCTGACCGTTTCTCAGCACGGTGGGCCGGTCCAGCTCCCGGTAGTCGTCAGGCATCTTTTTGGGATCCTCGCTCTCGACCAACTTGACGGGCTTGAGTTCTTCGACTTTGGGAGTCTTCGGCAGTTCCGCCTTGACCCGCTCCCCGAGACCCGTGGCGACCACGGTCACCCGCATGTCGTTGCCCATTTCCGGATCGATGACGGTGCCGATCACTACCGTGGCATCTTCATCGGCGAATTCGCGCACCGTGGTGCCGACTTCGTCGAACTCGCCAATCGCCAGGTTGAGACCGGCGGTGATGTTCACCAGGATGCCTTTGGCACCCGCCAGATTCACGTCCTCCAGCAACGGACTGCGGATGGCCCGTTCCGCGGCTTCCCGGGCGCGATTGTCCCCGGACGCCTCACCGGATCCCATCATCGCCGCGCCCATCTCGGACATGACGGTCTTCACGTCCGCGAAGTCCACGTTGATCAGACCGGGGCGGGTGATCAGTTCAGCGATACCCTGCACCGCGTGCAGCAATACGTCGTTGGCGGCCTTGAAGGCGTTCAGCAGACTCATCTCCTTGCCCAGCACCGCCAGCAACTTCTCGTTGGGGATGGTGATCAGGGAGTCCACATGCTTGCCCAGCTCCGCCATGCCGTGTTCGGCGATCTTCATGCGTTTGCCACCTTCGAAGCCGAACGGCTTGGTGACCACCGCCACGGTGAGAATGCCCAGTTCCTTGGCGACCTGGGCCACCACCGGCGCGGCACCGGTACCGGTACCGCCACCCATGCCCGCGGTGATGAACACCATGTCCGCCCCGGCCAACGCCTCCTCGAGACGCTCCCGGTCCTCCAGGGCGGCCTGACGGCCAATATCCGGATTGGCCCCGGCTCCCAGTCCCTTGGTGATATCGGATCCGAGCTGCAGCAGAGTACGCACCTCACTGCTGCGCAGTGCCTGAGCATCGGTGTTGGCGCAGATGAAGTCCACGCCCTCGATGTCACCGGTGAGCATGTGGTTGACCGCGTTGCCACCGCCACCGCCCACACCGATGACCTTGATCACAGCATTCTGACTGTGTGTATCCATTAATTCGAACATTTTCTACCTCCGAGTCTGTTGCGCCTGACAGATGTCTATAAACAGTTTAAAAATTGCCCTGGAACCAATGTTTCATGCGGTCCCAGATCGCCTTCAATCCACCTTCGTTGGCCAGCTCCCTGCCGCCATGAGTCCGGTTGTTCTGACCGAACAGAAGCAGTCCCACCCCGGTTGCATAGATGGGATTACGCACCACATCCGCAAGTCCGGTGACATACCGGGGGACACCCAGCCGTACCGGCATGTGAAACACCTCTTCCGCCAAATCCACTACACCTTCCATCTTCGAACTGCCGCCGGTGAGCACCACGCCCCCGGCAATCACGTCTTCAAAGCCGCTGCGTCGCAGCTCGGCCTGAATCAGGGTCATCAACTCCTCGTAGCGGGGCTCCACCACCTCGGCGAGGGTTTGACGCGAGAGCCTGCGCGGCGGACGTTCGCCGATGCTGGGCACTTCGATGGTTTCATCGCTGGTGGCCAGCTGGGTCAATGCGCAGGCGTATTTGATCTTGATCTCTTCGGCATGCTGGGTGGGCGTGCGCAGGGCCACCGCGATGTCGTTGGTCACCTGGTCCCCGGCGATCGGAATCACCGCGGTATGACGGATCGCGCCACCGGTGAACACCGCGATATCGGTGGTGCCGCCACCGATGTCGACCAGGCAGACACCCAGCTCCTTTTCGTCGTCACTGAGCACGGAATAGCTCGAGGCCAATTGCTCGAGAATCAGGTCATCGGCCTCCAGGCCGCAACGGCGCACGCACTTGACGATGTTCTGCGCCGCGCTGACCGCACCGGTAACCATGTGCACCCGGGCTTCCAGCCGCACTCCGGACATACCCACCGGATCGCGGATGCCCTCCTGCTCATCGATGATGAATTCCTGGGGCAGGATGTGCAGGATCTTCTGGTCCGCGGGTATCGCCACCGCGCGCGCGGCATCGATCACCCGTTCCACGTCGCTCTGGCTGACCTCCTTGTCCTTGATCGCCACGATACCGTGGGAATTGAGACTGCGGATATGGCTGCCCGCGATACCCGCGTAGACGGAATGGATCTCGCATCCGGCCATCAATTCAGCCTCCTCCACGGCGCGCTGAATCGACTGCACCGTGGATTCGATATTCACCACCACGCCCTTCTTCAGTCCCCGCGAAGGGTGGGAACCGATACCGATGATCTCGATGCCGTTGTCCGGTTTGATCTCACCGACAATTGCGACCACCTTGGAGGTACCGATATCCAGGCCGATGATCAGATTTTTCTCACTTCGTTTCGTCATTACTCCTACCCGCGTATTTCGCTTGTAGTCCTCTTCCGATTCCCGTATTTCCGGGTCCTGGTCATTTCGTCATACTCCTCGTACAGACCCGCCTGACCTTGCTCTTCGGTGGCGGGCAGCGCCTCCCAGTGCACGGCGAATCCGTTGCTGTAACGCAGGTCCACGGTGTCCGGCCGCCGTCCCGTCTCCTGACCCATCAGGGAGGGGTACAGCTGCACAAAGCGTGTCAGCCTCGGCAACACATCACGCCGACCCAACTGCAGCTTCAATCCATTGTCCGTTTCGATCCGCCAGGCCTGCCGGGCATCCACCCGCAGTCGGCTGACGCGCAACCCGACGGTCTGCAGCAGCGTGTCCATGCGCTGATAATCCTGGGTGATGGCCATGGCGTGCTGCGCTTCGCCCTCCAGGGTCGCCAATCCATCCAGGCGGGGCAGCTGCTGGGGCCGGAACACCACCCCCTGGCGGCTGACCAATGCATCCTTGCCCCAGTAAGCCAGCGGCACCCGTTCCGTGACCCGCACCCTCAAGGTATCGGGCCAGACCCGCCGCACACTGGCGCTGGCCACCCAGGGCAGACGCTCGATGCGCTTACGCATCTGCATCAGATCCAGGGTGAAAAAGTTGCCGTTCACCGCCTGGGCCACCACCTGTTCGAGATTCGTGCGCTGCAGATAGTGCATTTCACCGTCAACCTGCACTCTGCGCACCGACATCACCTGCGGATTCTGCAGCGCTGTCCGCCCCCATATGAGCAGGCCGAACACGACCATGACGAGGGTGGCCGGCACCGCCCAGGACTTCAGCCTTTTCAGCACAGACGGCGTCTCGGGCTGCTGCCGGGATGGACGTCCCCGACTCATGCGGCGGCCCCACGGTCCAGACTGGTCGCCAGAATCCGCATCACCAGATCATCGAAGTCGATACCCGCCGTCTTCGCCGCCATCGGAACCAGACTGTGATCGGTCATGCCGGGCAAGGTGTTCACCTCGATCAGCCAGGGCTGCCCCTGGGTGTCGAGCATCAGATCCACACGTCCCCACCCGCTGGCCCCCACGGCTTTGAAGGCCGCCTGACACAGGTTCTGCAACACCTGCTCCCGCTCCTGCGGCAGACCGCAGGGGCAGTGATAGCGGGTGGTATCGGCCAAATACTTGGCCTCGTAGTCGTAAAATTGATGGGGCGTTTCGAGGCGGATCAACGGCAGCATCCGCTCATCCAGAATCGAGGCGGTGTACTCCGCACCCACGATCCAGCGCTCCGCCAGCACCCGCGCGTCAAACTCCGCCGCAGTCTCCCAGGCCTTCTGGAGCTGCGCCTGACTGTCCACCTTGGACATACCGATGCTGGAGCCTTCGGCACTCGGCTTGATCATCAACGGATAACCCAGCTCATCCGCCCGCTGCAGATCCTCAATCCCGGTCAACAGCACCGACTCCGGGGTGGGCAGACCCAAGCCGCGCCACACCGCCTTGGTGCGATGTTTTTCCATGCCCAGAGCGGAACCCAGCACACCGCTGCCGGTGTAGGGCATCCCGAGACACTCCAGGGTGCCCTGCATCACCCCATCCTCGCCACCCCGCCCATGCAGGATCACGAAAGCCCGGTCATATCCACCTGTAGAGAGAACCGAAAGAATATCCCGCCCCACATCGACTCCGTGGGCATCCACACCTTTGCGCAGCAGGGCTGCGAGGACCGCACCTCCGCTCTTCAGGGAGATCTCCCGTTCGGCGGACAGCCCTCCCATGAGCACCGCCACTTTGCCGTACTGTTCCACTGATGCACTCATTCCAGGTTGTCTCCGAGCCGATGGACCTCGGTCACCAGACGCACACCGCTGCGGGCCTCGACTTCCTGCTGCACCAGGGCGATCAGGGCTTCGATGTCCGCTGCCCTGGCGTTATCGACGTTGACGATGAAGTTGGCATGCTTTTCAGAAACCTGCGCACCACCCAGGCGCCGCCCCTTGAGGCCGGCCGCCTCGATCAGGCGCGCCGCGTGATCATTCGGCGGATTGCGAAATACCGAACCGCAACTCGGCAGCCGGGTCGGCTGGGTGGCGGCGCGCCGCTCCAGCAACGCCTTGATCCTCTCCTGGGCAGCCTGGCTGTCACCGATTTCCAGACTGAGATCCGCAGCCAGGAACCATTCGCTACTCTGCCCCTTGACCTGTCGGTAACCGATCTCGAAATCCCCCACCGGACGACGTCTCACCATGCCGAATCGATCGATCGTCTCAACCTCCCGCACCTGACTCCAGGTCTCGCCGCCGAATGCCCCCGCATTCATCGCCAGGGCGCCGCCGAGGGTCCCGGGAATGCCGGCGAAGAACTCCACACCAATACGCCCCGCACGGGCCGCGGTGCGGGCGATCTTGGCGCAGGAGACCCCCGCCTCGGCAACCAGCAGGTCACCCCGCCAAGCCATCTGCTCGAGACGCCCCTGGGTCGCGATCACGGTGCCCTTGAACCCTCCGTCCCGAACCAGCAGGTTGCTACCCAGCCCGAGCCAGAACAGGGGCTCCTGGGGATCGAGCTGCTGCAGAAAATTGATCAGGTCCGCCCGGTCCGCCGGTCGGTAGAAACGCGCGGCCGGCCCTCCGACCCGCCAGGTGGTGTGGCGGGACAGGGGCTCGTTGTAGCGCATCTCACCGCGCAGCCGGATTTCATCCAGGGCTGGCATCATCCCCAAAACCTCTCGTCCCGGGATGGACTGGCACGTTCGTCTTCATAGCGTGACGTTTGCCCCTCGCGGGACAGTTTTTTCGCCCTGGGCAGGGTCTTCATTACCATCAGATCGAACAGGTTGCTTTGCAGCGACTCACCACAACCGTGGTGAAGACGTCTCATATCGAATGTATGTGCCATTAGGCCACCCCCTCACAAAGTTGCCTGGGCAATTCCGCCGCGATCGCGCCGATGCTGCCTGCCCCTACGGTCAGTACAATGTCACCGTCCATGAGCAGTCCCCGAAGCACTTCCGGCAACTCCTCCACCGGTTCGACGAAAATCGGATCGACCTGCCCACGCACCCGTACGGCGCGGCTCAGGTCCCGCCCCGCCGCGCCCTGAATCGGCTCTTCGCCAGCGGCGTAAACCTCGGTCAGGATCAGCAGGTCGGCCCTGGAGAGCACCTGCACGAAATCCTCAAACTGTTCCTGGGTGCGGGTATAGCGGTGCGGCTGAAAGGCCAGTACCAGACGCCGATCCGGCCAGCCATCGCGGACCGCCCGAAGGGTCGCCTCGATCTCCCGCGGGTGGTGAGCGTAGTCATCGACCAGCATCACCTGCTTGCCACCGATCCGGCAGTCGCCACGGGTCTGAAAGCGGCGTCCGATCCCGGCAAACTTCTCCAGCGCCCGCTGAATCGAATGACGCTCCAGGTTGAGCTCCAGCGCCACGCTTGCGGCGGCCAGGGCATTCAGCACGTTGTGCCGACCGGGCAGATTCAGGGTGATCGGCATGGGCATCTCCAGACCCTGGGCATGCAAGGTAAAGTGCGTCCGAAGACCCTCGCTGCGGATATCGCTGGCGCGCACGTCCGCGCTGTCATCAAAGCCGTAGGTGGTGACCGGCCGGGTCACCTCCGGAAGCAGCTCGCGGACCACCGGATCGTCGATGCACAACACCGCCTGACCGTAGAAAGGCAGGTGATGCAGAAACTCCAGAAAGGTCCCACGCAGGCGGTTGAAATCACCCCCGTAGGTGGTCATGTGATCCGCATCGATGTTGGTGACCACCGCCAGCATCGGCTGCAGGTAGAGGAATGAGGCGTCGCTTTCATCGGCCTCGGCCACCAGATACTCCCCTTCCCCGAGCCGAGCGTTGGCGCCGGCACTGTTGAGGCGTCCGCCGATGACGAAGGTCGGGTCGAGCCCGGCTTCCGCCAGAACACTGGTGACCAGACTGGTGGTGGTGGTTTTACCGTGAGTCCCCGCCACCGCGATACCAAAGCGGAAACGCATGATCTCTGCCAGCATTTCCGCCCTCGGCACCACCGGGATACGTGACTGACGGGCCGCTTCCACCTCCGGATTGTCCTGCTTCACCGCACTGGAGATGACCACCGCATCGACCCCGTCCACATGGGCGGCGCTGTGGCCCGGGTGGATCCTGGCTCCCAGTTCCTGGAGGCGCCGGGTCACGGCACTCTCCCGCTGGTCGGATCCGGACACCTGGTATCCCAGATTGATCATCACCTCCGCGATACCGCTCATCCCTGCCCCGCCGATTCCGACGAAGTGGATGTTGCGCATGCGACCCATGACGTTGGGTGTGTGGCGACGTGGACGGATTTCACTCATGATGCGATCAACTCCAGGCAAATTCGGCCCATCTGCTCCGCCGCCTCAGGCTTGGCCAGTTTGTGCGCGGCCTTGGCCATTTCCAGTAATCCGGCCCGGTCCGCACTGAGCTCCGCGATCTGGGCGGCCAGATCGCGGGGATTCAGACTGGTCTGATCCACCAGCTGCGCCGCTCCGGCATTCACCAGGACGCGGGCGTTGTGGGTCTGGTGGTCATCCACGGCGTAGGGATAGGGGACCAGGATGGCGCCCAGACCCGCCACGCAAAGTTCCGATATGGTCAGAGCGCCGGCCCGACAAATCACCAGATCGGCCCAGCCGTAAGCGCTTGCCATATCCCGTTCGAAAGGCTTCACCTCCGCCTCCACACCTGCCGACCGGTAACCGGCCAGGGTCTCTTCGTAGAGCTTCTCTCCCGCCTGATGACGCACCTGGGGACGCAGTGCTTCGGGCAGCCGGGCCAAGGCCTCGGGCAGGGTCTGGTTGAGTGCCTGGGCGCCCAGGGAGCCACCCAGGACCAGCAGCCGGATCGGACCTTCGCGACCGGCAAAGCGCGTCTCGGGAGGTGACAGGTTTACGATCTCGCGACGTACCGGGTTACCGATGGTTTCCGCCTGGGCCTCGGCGCCGAAGCTGCCGGGAAAGGCTTCGAAGACCTTGCTCGCAAGGCGTGCCAACCAGCGGTTGGTCAGGCCGGGGATTGCATTCTGTTCCTGGATCACCAGGGGGATGCCCATCAGCCGGGCGGCCACACCCCCGGGACCGGTGACGAACCCGCCCATGCCCAGCACCAGGTTCGGACGGATCTGACGCAATACCCGGTAGGCCTGCCAGCAGGACCAGCTCACCACCCAGGGCGCCATCAGGCGGCGCTTCAGACCGGTGCCACGGATACCCTTGATGTTCAGGGTTCGGACACTGTACCCGTATTCCGGCACCATCCGGGTCTCCATCCCGCCCTGGCTGCCCAGCCAGGTGATCACGCAACCCTGCTTTTCCAGCCACTGCGCCACGGCAAGGGCCGGAAAGAGATGCCCGCCGGTACCCCCGGCCATGACCATCACATGAGGTTCCATGAACGCCTCCCATGACCGCCCTGGTGCATCTTGCGGCGGGTCTCATAATCGATGCGCAGCAGCAATGCCACGATCAGACAGGCGACGATGATGCTGTTGCCTCCGTAACTCATGAACGGCAGGGTCAGTCCCTTGGTCGGCAGCATGCCCACATTGACACCGATGTTGATGAAGGCCTGCATACCGATCCACAAGCCCAACCCGTAAGCGGTGTAGCTCGAAAACCGTTCACCCACCGTCAATGCGCGGGTGCCGATATGGAAGGCCCGCCAGGTAAAGTAGGCGAACAGCAGGATCACCCCGAGTGTGCCGATCAATCCGAACTCCTCGCCCACCACGGCCATGATGAAATCGGTGTGCGCTTCCGGCAGGTAGAACTGCTTTTGAATCCCGTTACCCAGCCCCACACCGGAGACTTCGCCACGACCGAAGGCGATCAACGCCTGGGAGAGCTGAAAATCGGTATCGAATGGGTCGTCCCAGGGATTCAGGTAAGTGGTCATGCGTTGCCAGCGGTAGGGGCTGAAGAAGATCAGTGCAAAGCCCGATACGATGGAGAGCAGGATCAGCATGCTGAACTGATAGAGCACAACGCCACCGAGGAACAGCATCCCCAGAGCGGTGGCGAAGAGCACCACGGTGGTGCCGAAATCCGGCTGAACCAGGATCATCGAACTGGTCACAATGAGCAGCAGCATGGGTTTGGCAAACCCCCAGAAGGACCGCGCCACCTCGTCCTGACGACGCACCAGGTAGCCTGCGATGTAGAGCACCATGAACAGCTTCATGAACTCGGAACTTTGCAGATTGAACACGCCCAGGGGGATCCAACGGGTCGCCCCGTTGACGGTCTTTCCTACACCGGGCACCAGCAACAGCAGGAGCAACAGGATGCCGAGAAACACCAGTTTCGGGCCCGCTTTCTGCCACTGCTCCATGGGTACCCGGAACACCAGAAAGGCTCCGATCAGGCCGAGGAACATTGCGAACAGGTGGCGGTAGACATAAAAGAAGGGTGATCCGGCCAGCCGATCCCCCACCGTCATGGAGGATGAGGCCACCATCACCAGACCGAAGCCGAGCAACAGCATCGACGCACCCAGCAGCCACCAGTCGAGCACCGGCTCGAGGGTCTTCGGACTGCGGGCATCCATGGCCTGGGGACGCATCTCGCTCATGACTCGAGACCCTCCACGGCACGCACGAAGGCCTCACCCCGGTCCTCGAAATTCTTGAACATGTCGAAACTGGCGCAGGCCGGGGAGAGCAGTACCCGGTCTCCGGGACGGGCTTCATCCCGTGCCTTCATCACGGCTTCGGTCATGCTCGCGGCCGTAACCAGTTTGGTCCGCCCCTCCAGTACCGCCGCCAGATCCGGTGCGTCCCGGCCGATCAGAATCACCGCCCGGGCGGTCTGTTCCACCACCGGCGCCAGGGGGGTAAAGTCAGCGCCCTTGCAATCCCCGCCGGCGATCAGCACGGTGCGGCTCCCATCACCCGCATCCAGACCCAGCAATGCGGAAATCGTCGCGCCGACATTGGTGCCTTTGGAGTCGTTGTACCAGCGCAGCCCGTGGGTGTCGGAGACCCACTGGGTACGGTGCGCCAACCCCGGAAAACTGCGCAGGGTCTCGAGCATCGCGGGCATGGGTAAGCCCACCGCGCTGCCCAGGGCGAGTGCCGCCAGGGCGTTGGCCTGATTGTGACGACCTGGAATCCGCAAATCGCTCACCGGCATCAGCGCGGTGGATCCCTGACATAGCCAGGCTTCGCCCTGATTCTCGCACACCCCGAAATCCGATCCCGCCGGTGGGTTCAGGGTGAAACCCAGGACCCCATCGTCCGTCCCGGACATCGCCGCGACCTTGGCATCGTCCCGGTTGATCACCCGCACCTGTGCCTGGGTGTAGATTCCGGCTTTGGCGTCCGCATAGGCATCAATATCGCCATAACGGTCCATATGATCGGCCGAAATATTCAACACCACGGAGGCCCTGGGTTTGAGACTCCAGGTGGTCTCGAGTTGAAAGCTGGACAACTCCACCACGTAGAGCGCCACCGACTCGTCGAGCAGGTTGAGCACAGGCTCTCCCAGGTTGCCACCCACCGCGACGTTCAAACCCGCGTTACGCGCCATCTCCCCGAGCAGGGTGGTCACGGTGCTCTTGCCGTTGGATCCGGTGATCGCCACCACCGGTGCCTGCACCGCCCGGGCGAACAGCTCCACATCCCCCAGCACTTCGCTACCCCGCTCCCGGGCCGCCTGAATCATCGGCGTGCTCACCGGTACACCGGGGCTGACCACCAGTTGATTGGCTGCCTGAAACACCTCCGGCTGGAATCCCCCGAGGAACAGGGCCATATCCGGGAAATCGCGGCGCAGCGCCTCCAGGCCCGGCGGTGCCTCGCGGCTGTCGGTGACCGCCAGGGCCACCCCCTGCGCGGTCAGATAGCGGGCGCAGGACAGCCCGGTCTTACCCAGACCGACAATCAGGGTTTTGCCTGTTTGTCTGTTTTCTCCTGCCATCAGCGTATCTTCAGACTCGCCAGACCGACCAACACCAGGATGACGGTGATGATCCAGAAACGTACGATGACCCGGGGTTCGGGCCAGCCCTTGAGTTCGAAATGATGGTGCAACGGAGCCATGCGAAAGATCCGCTTACCGGTAAGGCGGAACGAGGCCACCTGCAACATCACCGACACCGTCTCAACCACAAACACGCCGCCCATGATGAACAGCACGATCTCCTGCCGCACCGCCACCGCCACCACTCCCAGGGCCGCGCCCAGGGCCAGGGCACCCACATCGCCCATGAAGACCTGAGCCGGATAGGTGTTGAACCAGAGAAAACCCAGCCCGGCGCCCACCAGAGCGGCGCAGAACACCATCAACTCGCCCACACCGGGGAGATAGGGAATCTTCAGATAGGTGGCAAAATCCGCGTGCCCGGTGGCATACGCCATCACACCCAGAGCGCCACCCACCATCACGGTCGGCAGAATCGCCAGTCCGTCGAGCCCATCGGTAAGATTCACCGCATTGGAGGAGCCGACGATCACCAGATAGCTAAAGAGAATGAACAGCGGACCCCAGTCGAGGGAGACATCTTTCAGATAGGGAATCAACAGCGCCGTCTCCACAGGGGACGTCGCACTGGTATAGAAAACCAGCGAGGCACCCAGCCCCGCGATCGACTGCCAGAAATATTTCCACCGCGCCGCCAGTCCCTTGGGATCGTTGAGCACCAGCTTTTTGTAGTCGTCCACCAGGCCGATCAGTCCGAACACCATAGTCACGATCAGCACGATCCAGACATAATGATTTTCGAGATCGGCCCACAGCAGGGTCGCCACAGCGATGGCCACCAGGATCAGAGCGCCGCCCATGGTCGGGGTGCCGGCCTTGGAGAAATGGGTTTCCGGCCCGTCGTTGCGCACCGTCTGCCCGATCTGGTGGAAGCTCAGCCGACGGATCATCACCGGGCCCAGCGCCAGGGAGATGAACAACGCGGTCAGTACCCCGAGAATGGTGCGCAGGGTCAGGTATTGAAACACCCGGAACCCGCTATCGAACTGTACGAGCCACTCAGTCAGATACAACAGCACGGTCAGCCCTCCCCCTCATACAACAACCCCTGAACAACCCGTTCCATGCCGGCACTGCGGGAGCCCTTGACCAACACCGCATCCCCCGGCTGTGGCAGCTGCCGCAACTCGTCCAGCATGTCATCGATTGTGCTGAAACCTCTGGCTCCTTCGCCAAAACCCTCGACTGCCGCCTGACTCAAAGGACCCACCCCATAGAGGTGTTCCAGACCGGCCTGACGGGCCTGTCGGCCGATTTTTCCGTGCAGTTCCCGGGCCTCCTCACCCAGTTCCGCCAAATCGCCCAACACCAGGTAGCGCTGCCCCGGGGCACTGCGTAGCACCTCAATGGCGGCCCCCACGGAATTGGGATTGGCGTTGTAGCTGTCATCGATCAGGCGATAGCCATTGGCGCCGTTGAGGATCTGCAGACGGCCCTTCACCGCCGTGACGCCGGCAAGTCCCGCCTGAATCTGTTCCACACTGCAGGACAGGGCCCAGGCCGCGGCGATGGCCGCCAAGGCATTCATCAGGTTGTGACGACCCACCAGCGCGATGGCCACATCGAACCGGTTGTCCTGAATCTTCACCTGCATCCGGTTGTGGAATCCCTCCGCGGTCCAGGTCATCTCCGCCGCATCCAGATCGGATTGCACCAGGGCCTTTTCCGAAACACCGAAGGAGACCATCCGCCGCTCCCCCAGCATCTCCCGCCAGAGGGAGAAATGGGTATCGTCCGCGTTGAGCACGCCCACGCCGTCATGCTTGAGCCCGCCGAGAATCTCACCTTTGGCGTGCGCCACGCCATTCAGATCCCCGAACCCTTCCAGGTGGGCCTCACCCGCATTGGTGATCAGCGCGACATCAGGCCGAGCAATCTGGCTCAGATAACCGATTTCACCCGGGTGATTCGCCCCCATCTCGATCACTGCGCTGTATTCATCCTGCCAGCGCAGCAAGGTCAGCGGCATGCCGATATCGTTGTTGAGATTCCCCCGGGTGGACAACACCGGACCCCGTTGCGAGAGGATTGCGCTGACCAGCTCTTTGACCGTGGTCTTACCATTGCTGCCGGTGATCGCCACTAAGGGCGCCTCGACCTGATCGCGCCACACCGCCGCCAACCGCCCCAGGCCCAGGCGGGTATCCGCGCACACCAGTTGCGGCAGCCGGGTCTCGACCTCACGGGAGACCAACAGCGCCACCGCACCCTTCTGTTCGGCCTGGGCGACGAACTCATGTCCGTCGAAGCGCGGCCCGCTGAGTGCGACATACAGATCACCGGCATTCAGGGTACGGGTATCCGTACTCACCGAACGGAACTCGGCGTCCTGACCGATCAACCTGGCCGGTAGCAGCTGCACCAGTTCAGAGAGCCACAGACTAGACATCGGCCCCTCCCTGCCAGGCATCCAGAGCTTCGCGAACCACCTCGTGATCATCGAAGTGCAGGACCTGATCCCCCACCAATTGATAGTCCTCGTGACCCTTTCCGGCGACCAGCACCAGATCACCCGGCCGCGCAGCCGCGATGGTGCGGAATATCGCGCGCCGCCGATCCGCCTCCACGTTCACCGCCTGAGGTGATGGGATACCCGCCAGAATCTGTTCGAGGATTCGCTCACTGGGCTCCGTGCGTGGATTGTCATCGGTCAGGCAGCACACATCCGCGAGCCGCGACGCCAGTTCGCCCATGATCGGACGTTTGCCCGGATCCCGGTCCCCACCACAACCGAACACCACATGCAGACGTCCGGAGCAATGAGCACGGGCTGCGTGGAGGGCCTTTTCCAGAGCATCCGGGGTATGCGCATAATCCACCACCACGGAGGGTCGGCCCCCACCCCCCAACAGCGCCATGCGGCCGGGAACCGTCGGCAGTCCGGCCAACACTTCGACCGCCTTGTGCAACGACCAACTCTGCTGCATCAGCACTGCGGTCGCCGCCAGCAGGTTGGACGCGTTGAACTGGCCCAGCAGGGCACTGCGCAACTGCGCCTCCCCCTGGGAGCTCACAATCCGGATACTCAGACCTTCTGGCAGGGCCTCCACCGAAGCGGCGCACAGCCAATCCCCTAGCCTTGCCTGAGCCGCCACCGAGCAATCCAGGCTGTAACCGATCGCGCGCACCCCGGGAGCCAGGGTTTCAATCAGTTCCAGACCAAAAGGGTCATCCAGGTTGATCACTGCACAGCGCAATCCCGGCATCTGGAACAACCGGGCCTTGGACGCGGCATAGTGCTCGAAACTGCCGTGATAATCGAAATGATCCCGACTCAGATTGGTAAACACACCGGTATCGAAGCCGAGATCCGCCACCCGGCCCTGATCCAGGGCATGGGAGGAGACCTCCATCACCACGGACTGCACGCCCTGATCGCGAAAACCCGCCAGCAGAGCCTGAACCGTCACCGCATCAGGGGTGGTCATGCCCGTGCTGGTCAGGTTGCCCGGAACTCCCGCCCCTAGGGTGCCGATCATGGCGCAGGTCCGTTCACTCGACAGCGCCTGCGCCACCAGCTGACAGACACTGGTCTTGCCATTGGTGCCGGTGATACCGATCAGGGTCATGCCCCGACCGGGGTGATCGTAAAACCGCCCGGCCAGACGACTGACCTGAGAGGTCAACCGTGGCACCGGTACGACCAAGGCCTGCCCGGCATCAAGATTGTCTGCGAGGGTTTGCGCCTCGTCACTCTCCGGTTCCCAGGCGATGGCGGCCGCACCCTGCTCCAGGGCCTTCTGCGCGAAGGCCAGACCATGCTGACGGGTACCCGCGCAGGCCAGGAACAGATACCCGTCCTCCACCTTGCGGCTGTCCAGGACTATCCCCTGGATATCACGATCCAGCACAGACGGAACCTCCACCAGGCCATCCAGCAACTGCGAGAGCCGGTGTGATGCCGGAACCTGGATTGACGCCATCATTGCTGCGCCCCCAGCCGGGCCATCAAATGCTCCCCATGCCAGTTCTGATCCGGCGGGATGTTCAGCAAACGCAGGGCGCCGCTCATTACCTTGGAGAAAACCGGCGCAGCAACCAGGCCGCCGTAATATTCCTCACCCCGGGGCTCATCGATCAGCACCGCCATCACCAGGCGCGGATGGCTCGCGGGCACCATGCCCACGAACAGGGAGAGATACTTGTCCTCCGCATACCCTCCGGCCACCGACTTCTTGGCGGTTCCGGTCTTCCCCGCCACCCGGTAACCGGGCACCGAGGCCAGGGGGGCGGTACCATCGGGCGCCACTACCCCTTCGAGCATCCGCACCACACTGCGGGCCGTGCTCTGGCGCAGCACCCGATCACCCCCAGGCACCTCATCCACCTTCAGCAGGGAAACCGGAAGTCGCACACCGTCATTGGCCAGCACCGCGTAGGCACGCGCCAGTTGCAGGGGAGAAACCGACAGCCCATAACCAAAGGACAGGGTGGCCTGTTCAAAGGTCGACCAGTCGCTGAAATGGGGTAACCGTCCGCTCGATTCGCCGGGAAAATGGCTGAAAGGGCTCTCACCGAAGCCCAGCTTGGTGTACAGGGACCAGAGAATCTCCGGCTCCATGGACAATGCGATCTTACTGGCCCCGACATTGCTCGACTTACTCAATACCGTGGCCACATCGATCATCCCGTAGTTACGGGTATCGCGCACCAGGTAGCGGCCGACCCGCATCTGACCGGGGGATACATCAATCGGGGTGTTGGCCGCATAACGACCCTGCTCCATACCCGCGGCAATGGTAAACGGTTTAATGGTCGAGCCCGGTTCGAACACATCGGTCACCGCACGGTTGCGCAGGCTGTCGAGACGCCGGCCACGCTGGGCGTTGGGATTGAATGAGGGACTGTTCACCATGGCCAGGATTTCGCCGCTGCGCGCATCCAGGATCACTGCGGAGCCCGAGCGCGCCCGGTGCTTGGTCACTGCCGCCTTAAGCTCCCGGTAGGCGAGGAACTGCAGCCTGCGGTCGATACTCAGCACCAGATCCTTGCCCGGCGCGGGACTCTGGATGTTTTCGACCTGATTCACCACCCGGCCCTTACCGTCCTTGATGACCCGCTTGGCGCCCGGGGTACCACTGAGCCACTCGTCGTAGGCCAGTTCCATGCCCTCCTGACCCCGGTCATCGATGTTGGTGAAACCCACCACCTGGGAAGTCACTTCGGCACTGGGGTAGAACCGCCGATACTCGGTCAGCAGGTCGATACCCTCGAGATCCAGGGTACCCACCTGGTCGGCCTGGTCCGGATTGATGCGCCGCTTGAGATAGACGAAGCTCCGATCCTGGGAGAGTTGACGGCGCAACCGGTCCGGATCGAGATCGAGGGATGAGGCCAGGGCGCCAATGGTCTGGCTATCGGCCTTGAGCACCCGCGGATTCGCCGCCACGCTCTTAACCGGAGTGCTGATCGCCAACGGCTCACCGTTGCGATCAGTGATCATGCCGCGACTGGCATTGACCGTCATGGTGCGCAGATAGCGACGCTCCCCCTGTTCCTGAAGAAACGCGGTTTCAAACACCTGGCGATCCACCGACTGCCAGATCAGGGTGGCATAGGCAAGACCCAGCACCACCAGCACGGTCAAGCGCCGGGCGCGGAAACTGGGCTGACGGACCACCTCCGCCTGCTGTGCCTTGCGTTTCTTGCTGCTTGCCATGATCAGTGCCTGACGACCACGATTTCATCGAAACCGGGCAGGTGCATCTTCAACCTGTCCCGAGCCTGTTTTTCCACCACCGGATGGGTCGCCAGGGTGCTCTCCTCCAACTGCAGGCGCCCCCATTCGACCCCGATCCGCTCCTTCTCGGACTGCAGCTCCTGCAGCGCCACGAAATGTCTGCGGCTCAGATATTTGCTGTAAACCACCGCGGTCGCCGAAGCGAGTACCGCAACGATCAGCAAACCCGTAAACCCCAACTGAGTGCGACTCATGCACAACGCTCCGCCACCCGCAGCACCGCACTGCGGGCACGGGGATTGGCGTCAACCTCCTGGGCATCCGGACGAATCGCCTTACCCACGAGTTTCAAGCGGGGATTGCGCTGATCGTCGGTCACCGGAACCCCGGCGGGAAAGCGCTCACCGACCGCTTGATCCCGCATGAAGCGTTTGACGATCCGGTCCTCCAGGGAGTGAAAGCTGATCACCGCCAGTCGCCCTTGCACAGACAACACGTCCACAATTGAATCCAACCCCTGACGGAGCGCATCCAATTCACCATTGATAAAGATGCGAATGGCCTGAAAGCTCCGAGTCGCCGGATGCTTGCCTTTTTCCCAAGCCGGATTGGCGCGACTCACCACCTCAGCCAATCGCCCGGTGGTCAGCAACGGGGCCTCGTCCCTCGCTTCGACGATCGCCCGCGCAATGCGCTTCGCAAACCGCTCCTCACCGTAATCCTTCAATACCTGCGCAATCTCTCCAGCCCCCGCCTGGCCCAGCCACTGTGCCGCCGAACGGCCCTGACTGGGATCCATGCGCATATCCAGGGGGCCGTCCTGAGTAAAACTGAATCCCCGCATGGCCTGATCCAGCTGAGGGGAAGAGACACCCAGATCCATGAGGATCCCATCGACCTGGCCCACGACACCCCGCTGTTTCGCAACATCCGCAAGCATCGCAAAGTTCTCCTGTACGATTTGAAAACGGGCATCCTGCCCGAACAGCGATTCTCCGTACGCCACCGCCTGCGGGTCCCGGTCCAGGGCAATCAGACGACCCCGGGGACCCAGTGCCTGCAAAATTCGCCCGGCATGACCGCCACGCCCGAACGTCGCGTCCATATAAACGCCATTCGGGTCGATCCTCAGCGCCTCGATGGCGGGCTGAAGCAGGACCGAGAGATGCTCCTGTTCCATCAGATCGACAGGGATTCCACTTCGGGCGGCAGATCGAGCTTGCTCATATCCAGGGTCTGCAGCCAGGCTTCCTGACGTGCGTTCCAGGTCTCCTCGTCCCACAACTCGAATTTGTTGATCTGCCCGACCAGGGCGACCTTCTTATCGAGTCCGGCGTAACGGCGCAGCTCCTGGGGAAGCAGGACACGACCCTGGCCGTCCATATCGATCTCATGGGCATTACCGATGTAGAGACGTTGGAGGTTTCTCGCCGCCTCGTTGAACGACGGCAGGGACTTGAGCTTGTCTTCTATTTCGAGCCAGGTGGGCTTGGGATAAATCAGCAGGCAGTGATCCTTGTCGACGGTGATCACCAACTCCGAAGCGCAGACGTCCACGAGCTGATCCCGATACCG
>JBNLFS010000033.1:0-22470 GCA_050305635.1 Candidatus Thiodiazotropha sp.
GCTCTTGAAAGCGCAATCCGTGACTACCTGGAGCTTCACAATGAAGAACCGAAACCCTTTCGATGGACGAAGTCAGCTGACGAGATCATTGAATCCGTAAGCAGCGTACTTAAACGAATTAATCGGACAGGACACTAGAAGCCGACGTTCTAAACCGCATGTGCACCATGCCTACCGGGTGCGATGAGCATTGAAGCGACTGCACAGTGCGTAATCTAACCCTGTTCTATGAGCAGGCTTTTCAGATTCCGCATTATGGTGACGGACATGTCAGCCGGCGGAATTCCGTGTAGACGCGCCAAACCTTCGACAGCAATCCAGACATCGCTCGGTGTGACGGGACGTTTATCGGTTTTGATGAACGGCCCATCTGTTTCCGTCAGGACGCGATCCAACGGGATCGTCTTGGTGATCGCTGTGCGCTTTTCATTCGCGAGCATCTCTGCGTTCACCGAAAAATAGCATCCTAGATCGACCGCTCTCTTGGCTTCCGCTGCAGTGCCGGTGAACCAATGAAGCACTATACGACCGCGCGTAGGCGGCATGTGTCGCTCGATCATATCGAGCACCGCATTGGTCGCTCGGACGCTATGCGTCGTGACGATCTTGTTTCCCGCAGACGCGCAAAGCGACAACACGCGAGCAAAAATTTCCTTCTGCGTCTGGAAAGACTTGTAGAACCGCGGGCTAGCGTCCAATCCGACCTCGCCCACATAGCGTGTTCGCGGCAGCAATTCCTCCCATAGCCCGATCTCATGAGCGCGTTCGGCGACCAGTTGAGGATGTAGGCCGAGTGCCGCCCGAACATGACGGGTGGCGGATGCCAGTTCGTGGTTCCGCGGCCAAGCCTTAGGCGTGGTGGTTACGGTGAGGGTGAAGACGCCATCGCGCTCGCAGCGCTCCACCGCAGCCGCGTGGTCGGGGTAAAGATCGAGATGGCAATGAAAATCGACGAGACCCGATCGCATTGGACCTCTTACGACGGTTCGGCGCGAACGCCAGTCAGCAAGCGCCCAACCTCCTCCAAGCCGCGACGATAGACATCGGCCAAGTCATCGTGGCGGGAGGGATCATCATAGAGCGGTCCCGGCTTGTGGATGAGGGCCTTGGCGAGTTCCGGGCGCTTCGATAGCCGCGCGATTGAAATCTGGAAGGATCGGACCTGCTGACCTTCGGCCTGCCTGGTATCCAGTGTGGCAGCCTTCAGGTCGGGCACGCCGTAAACTGTCGAATCCTTGCCTAGCAGAGAGGCCCGTCGAATGAGACATGGCAGGCAGTATCCGCAGTGCCCCTGCGGCTTCTTGGTCCAGCGCCCCTTCGTTGGTGACGAACATGATAGCGATAGCGGGACGAGCTGCTTCAACAGGGCCGGATTGGCGCATTGGGCTACCATCTCCCCCTTGGTCTTGTTCCAGTAGGGATTCTCGACCTTCCCTCCGACACCGAGCGCACGGAGCAAATCGTTCCAACGGGCCATGTAGAAGGGATGCGTCGTCCGGGTGCTGAGCGCCCCGAGCCTAAGTCTATCGAGCGGCACATTGAGCGCGATCAAGCCGTTTTCCGGAACCTTAAGCACGAAGTTGCGGCCGAGCGCGGTGCCGGCTGCGACGCCCAGCGAGAAGAACAGGAAGGAGCGGCCACGCGTGGTATCCTCCGATCCGACATCCTCTACCAGCCCGCTATCGAAGCTCATCCACACCCGCAGCCGATCGAAGGGGGATGATTTGTAAGCGGCTTTCAACCCTTCGAAGCACTGCTCCTGCGACTTGCTCACCAGTCCTTCGCCCGCATGGCTGACCAGGAGTGGCGTCGCGCTCGCATTCAAACTGTCGATCGCTCCGATCAGACTATCCAAGCCACCGGAGAACAAGCTAACACCATCGAACGGGGCGGGAATGAGGGTAGGCGCGGCAGGAGAAACCAGCTTCGCGTAACCCTTGGCCCGTTTGCGGAATCCGACATCCCATATGTCGCCGGTTAGGAAGTTCAGGGCACGGACCAGGATCGGCGCGGCGGCTGTCCACCGCGCCGGATCGCTTACGGGGATTACCAGCCGAATCTCGCGCGTCCAAGCGTCCTGCGATTCGGTCGAGCGCGAGATGCGGGTATCCGCAGCATGAACATGGGCCGCGACCACCAGCATATCCGCGCCGATCTCGCTCGGTGTCAGATGCAAAGCTTTAAGGTCGCTCAAGGCGTGGCCGATCCCATGGTCGAGACGCTTGCCCGCCACCAACTGCAAGGTCGAAGCAACCTCGTCGCGCGCCTTGGGGACGCGGGTCTTATCGTCTGGCCCGAAACGGCCGATGATGACATGTCGCCTCATTTCGCCACCTCCCCATCGCCCATCGTCTGCAACACGTCGAAGGAGGATTGATAAACGTAGGTCACGAAGCCCATCACCGCGTCGTGTGTCAGCGACTGAATGGTGACGCCCGCGGCGTTGATCGCGTCGCTGACACCTCGCTGGATGAAATCACGCAATTGCGCCTGAACCCTCTCGGCCGCTCGCGGATCGGCGGGCAAGGTCACTACCTTGGTGCCGATGTCGTTGCAGATACGCGCCTCAATCGCGTGCGTCACGTATAATTCGAAGACGGTCTGGATCTGACCCTGTGTCAGCGCGTCGATGTCGGTTATGCCCGCACCGGCGAGATCGGCGATCGTCTCGACGAAGGCGTCTCGCGCGATCCCCTCGTCGATCGACCCGCCTTCGGGGCAGATGTAATCGGCGAGTCCCGCGAACACCTCCTCGATCGGCCTCCCGGCAAGGCTTTCGAGGTTGAGAGTTCGCAGCGCCTCGCGAACGCCATTCGCGTTGGCTTCATTGAGGAACCGGACAATTCCGGCGCCCGCTCTCCGCGATGAACCCATACGCTGTGCGGCCTGGCGTGCGCCGCCCGCCGATTTGGACACATATTGGGAGACCGCGCGGCCGAGGCTCCTACGGTCGCTTCCGCCCGAAGTTGCGAATCGCGTGAAATTGTTTCGAGCGGCTGTGAACCGATCCGATGCCCCTACCGGCGCGGTTGGCCGAGGCGCCGGCGCGGGAGGAACTGCTGAGGGCGATCCATCAGGTGACGGGGGTTGTGTTCCGTCGCCATCACCCACGCCCGCTCCAGCCCCGCCGTCGCCGTCACCCTGCAACCAGCTCGGTATGAGAGGGGTGCCGCCGCCCGCACCACCATAGGCGTGCGATGTACCCATCAGCGCCCACCCTTCCGCGTGCGAAGCGCAACGCTCGCTGTCGACTTCAAGATTTGCGAACCGGAGGTGGACCATCCTTGGAGTAGCTTCTCGAAGCGCGCCACGGCGTCTGAATCCTTGACAACGCCCTCCCAGCCCGACGCAGGCCACGGCCCGCACCGATCGGCCGGCAAGGCTTCGAGCAGGTCGAGAAGATTGGCTTGAAGCGTCGGATGCGCTCGAACCAGCACCGCGAGTCCATCGACGCCCGACGGCACGGTATCGAAGGCGTCCCCGCCCATGACGCGCCCGCGCAGTTCCTCGAAGACCTGCGCGGCCTCGGCCGGAACGAGTCGCTTGAGTTCACCTTCAAACGCCTGGACGGCAAGTTTCGGACCGAGCAGCTTCTCGACCACGCCGGCGAGACGCCCGAGGACGGAGGCCGCGCCAAAATAGTCCTTCCGATCCTTGGTCACAAACAGATAGGGGCGCAGATCGACATCGGCCAAGGCCGGTGACAGCCGCGCCCAGGCCCGTATTGCGTCGGCTGCCTTCCATTCAGTCAGGATGGCGCTGTCCTTGGAGTCCGGCACGGCGGTTGGCTTGGCGTCATCAGTGGAACTGACCTTCGGCCTAACCCGCTTCGCCTTGGGGGCTGACTTCACCTCCGACGCGGCGGCTTCAAGCGCCGCCAGATCTACGCAGCGGCCGTCTGGATCGCGAGCGGCGGCACTAGCTATCTGGTCGAACAATCTGGAAAGGAACCGTTCGGCCAGCATGAGCTTCGCCAGGACAGGCAGCTTCACCTCTTCTCCGAAACCGCGAGCGAGCGCGGTCTGATGGCGCAGCAGCAGGGTGTTCAGGAAGCGCTTGATCTGCCGCGGATTACCCTGAGTCCCGCTGGCCAGGATTGGACCGATCTGATCGCTCAAGGTGAGCGCGTTCTGAACCTGGCCAGCTTTATCGTTCAAGGCAGTCTTGACCGTCTGCGCGTCGAGCCCGGCCGTTTGCCAAGGGCGTTTGAGCAATTCACATGCGGTGGTGATGAGCGCCGAGTAAGCGGGATCGTCCTCGCCCAGCTCCGCACCGATGAGCAACAGGGTGACATAAATGCGGGTTTCGGTTTCCCCCAAGGCCGGAATCCGGAACGGGATCTGGATCAGCTTTTCGAGATAGTTGCGCGCATAGTCGCGGGGGCCGGTCGTGTCCGGCAGCTCCGGGAAATGCTTGCGCACCGAATATTCGATCATCGCCTCGTCGGCCGCGACGATGAACGCGGTGCGTGCGGTGAAGACGAACAGTCGGACGGCTTCGAGTGTTTCAATCGCCGTGTCCGGCAAGCAGCGGTCGAGATCGTCAATGAGGACGATCAGTTGCTTGACGCCCGCCTGCTTGAGCAGATCGTCAAAAGCTTTCCGGAACGCCTCGATCTCTTCCGGTACATTCTTCGACTCTCTCGGTTTCAGGAGACCCTGCACACCGTCGATGGCCTTGTCGTAATTCTCCTGCGTGGCAAGTTTCGAGGGATCGGAGAAGATGCCCTTCAAGGTGCCGACCACCGCGCCAACCTGTTCGGCTGTGGGGATGCCGGTGAACGCGGTGAAAGCAAGACCGCCCCCATGCCGCGCGATCTTAAGCCAATCGATCCGCCGGAAAATGTCTTTCACGGCCATGCCGGCCTCGGTAAGCAACGGGCGTTTTTCGATAAGCCCGGTGACGATGCCCTCGATCAGCGCGATCTTGGCATCTTCGAACCCTTGAAAGCGCCAGCCGTTGAATTTGATGCAGAGCACATCTTCATCCGAACTGAGGCCGTTCTCGATCATCTCCAAGATGCTGGATTTGCCGGCGCCCCAGTCGCCGTGAACTCCAATCGTCACAGCGCGCTCGGGCTTTTCTCGTAGCAGCTCGATGATGGTCTTTGCAATCGCCTCATTGTTGAGGAGATCGACCTTTGTCTCATTGTCCGTGAGAATCATCCCGCCTCCGTTTCCTCCCCGCGATTCGCAGCGAGTTGAATGGTAAAGTCCCGCACGCAACGTTATCAGATTAAATGGTCCCTTGTGATTCGATTGTTGACCGACGGAAAGCTCGAAGTACCTGTCTGACTTGTCTATTCTTACCACGACGCCGGGTCGGCATCCATCCCCATTACTCGTCTGAAAGCAGTCATTGACCACCGTCGGTAGTTAAATGACGGGTAACCGATGTATTGCAGCCACAGTCCCACAGGCCCAAGGTTAGCTTTGGCACCGAACAGCAAACTTTTGCAGTGTCTTGTCTGAAGGGCCGCTGTTGGCCGACTACAATCTATTGCACCGCACAAAACTCAGTTCTGCTTTAGTGAGTCAAGTTTCTCATACCATATATAGCAGGTTCTTTCGATTTTAACCGTCTTGTAACTTAGGATTGAGTTTCAAACACCACGATGGTCGAGACGTTACACGAGAGAGTCAACACGGCTCTCTAATATACGCAAATGACGTGGAATTCTGTTACGTCGGCTCTTGTTGCGAAATTAATAGTCCAGGATCACAACAAAAACAAAAATGGGGCGCCTTAGGTGCCCCAGAAAATCCGGTAGAGAACTACCGGGGGAGGATCATTCGTTGAATCTATTTGACCCGGTCTTCCAACCAGCGGCCGATGGCGGGGGGCACCTCTTTCTGCGCCTTGCCGCTCACGTAGATACCGATGTGGCCACCCGGGAAGGAGAGTTCCGTATAGTCTTTTGAGCCGGTCAGTCCGCGCAGCGCCCGGGAGGTATCCGACGGCACCAGATGGTCTTGTTCGGCATAGATGTTGAGAGTCGGGCAGGTGATGTTCTTCAGATCGACCTGTCGTTTGCCGATCTTCACGCCACCTTCCAGAAAACCGTTGTCCCGGTAGAAATCCTTGATGAACTGGCGGAAGGTTTCGCCCGCCTGATCGGGGCTGTCGAAAATCGACTTCTCCAAAAGCAAGCTGATTGTTGAGGTGCTTCATCAGATTGTTTGGATTTGGGACAAGAGCTCGGCATGCAAAGAGTTACATTGGCATGGGGCATTATCAAGCCAGAAAATGGGCCTCTTGGTATCGACACATGGCTTGTCCAACAAACGGTTCAGTTCGGAGCTTCGCGCGATCCAAACTTATTCGTTATATGCTTGATGCGCATTGGATATGCACATACACTATCTGCATAGCAATTGGAGACAAGCCATGCCGCATGCGTTTGATGCCCACGCCCCAAAGAAGCCGACAAATGTCAGCATAAACAGTGACTTATTGCTAAAGGCTAAAACTCTTAAAATCAACCTTTCCGCCACCCTCGAATCCGCACTAATAGAGTTAGTTAATGCCAAACAGAGGGAAATGTGGAAGCAAGAAAACCAAGATGCAATCGCGGCATACAACCAGTTTGTTGAAGAGAATGGTACGTACGGTGACGATCTGAGGGCTTTTTAATGGCTCAATTTATTGCCTATAAGAACCCCAACAGCAGAACCAAAAAACTGTACCCCTATCTCTTGGATATACAATCAAACCTGCTTGATGATCTACGCACTACCATAGTTATCCCGCTTATCCCTGAATCAATCTCTGGAAACACTGCCATTTCAAAACTTTGCCCAAGGATACGCATCGATGGGAAATCATTTGTGGCCGTGACTCAACAACTCTCTGGTGTAGACCGGTCAGCTCTGGGAAAGGAAGCCTCCGATCTTTCATCCTATCGCACCGATATTATTGCTGCGCTCGATTTCTTGATTTCGGGCATATAACACCTTGCTTACCGGTCCAACCGAGCAGAGTAAGCTTGTGCTAAATTTGCACAGCAAACCTCAAGCTTGCGGCGCGTGGTCGAGTCCGTGCACAGTAAATTCTTAGGCTATTTTTCGTATGAAATATACCGTTTCATCTCCGTATTTCTTTTTTCCAACTTCGTGCTGAAGGTAATCTATATTGAGTTTGCCCTCAGGCTTGAGCACTAATCCCCACTCAACCCCGGCGAAATCATAGGGAAAAGGTGTGTTATTAGGGTTATCACTATGCAAGTAGATTGCATTGTTTCCAGAATCTTCACAAATCGTAGCCCAAACCTGGAGCCTATCCCCTTCCCCGAAAGCAAGCTGCTCAGTGTAACCCAATAATTCGTAGGTGATATTGGTAACCCAAGCCCACGCTTCGCAGTCCTTGTTGCCCTTTCCCTTCCAGTCAGGGTGAGTGTGCCAAAAGTCGAACCAACTGGTAAATTCACAAGCCTCTATACTTGCCTTAGCTTTCTCAATTTCTTTCGCCCAGTAGCGATTCATTTTCTTGATGTATCTTCGATCCATTTTCGAGCCTGACAGCTTTATTAACGAGACCCCGTGTTTCGTTATGCCTTTATAGCAAGACCTCTATATAGCACTTTAATTTACTTTATTACAACGACTTAGATCCATGGCATCTTGATAGACGTTCTCAGAAAATTGAAGTTATCTCAATCATCTGCATTCCTATAGAAATGTCTCTACCTGTACCCAATCGATTGGCTTCAATGCGGTTTATCCTCTATCGCACTGTTATTACCGGGAAATACTTGAGCTCAACAATTCGAGATGGATCAGAAGAGAGAAGCCAGCTCTCTAATGTGTGCAGATCGCGTGTCATTCCGTTACATCGGCTCTTGTATCGAAATTAATAGTCCCGGATCACTACAAGCAAGCGAGTAACCAGGGCAAGGAAATAACCAATCAGGCTACACAACAACAAACAAAAAAAAGGGGCACCGTAGGTGCCCCAGAAAATCCGGTAGAGAACTACCGGGGGAGGATCATTCGTTGAATCTATTTGACCCGGTCTTCCAACCAGCGGCCGATGGCGGGGGGCACCTCTTTCTGCGCCTTGCCGCTCACGTAGATGCCGATATGGCCGCCCGGAAAGGAGAGTTCCGTATAGTCTTTTGAACCGGTCAGTCCGCGCAGCGCCCGGGAGGCATCCGGCGGCACCAGATGGTCCTGCTCGGCATAGATGTTGAGAATCGGGCAGGTGATGTTCTTCAGATCGACCTGTCGTTTGCCGATCTTCACGCCACCTTCCAGAAAACCGTTGTTCTGGTAGAAATCCTTGATGAACTGGCGGAAGGTTTCGCCCGCCTGATCGGGGCTGTCGAAAATCCACTTCTCCATGCGCAGGAAGTTCTTCAGTTTGTCCTCGTCTTCCAGCACGTCCACCATGCTCAGATACTTCTGGCCGGTGAGGCTGAAGGGTTTGAGCGACAGGAAGGTCCAGTTCAGCAGTTCGCCCGGCACATTGCCCAGGGTATCGATCAGCAGATCGACATCCATATGCTGCACCCAGGCGGAGAGCATGTTGTCCGGGGTTTTGAAATCCACCGGGGTCACCATGGTGATCAGGTTCTTGACCTTGTCCGGGTGCATGGCGGTGTAGCACAGACTGAACGCACCGCCCTGACAGATACCCAGCAGGTTGATCTTGTCCAGCTTGTGGCGCTTGCGGATCACGTCCACACAACGGTCCAGATAGCCGTTGATGTAGTCGTCCATGGTCAGCGAACGATCCGCCTCGTCGGGGTAGCCCCAATCCACCAGGTAGACATCCTGACCCGCCGCCAGCAGGTTGCGGATGGTGGAGCGGTTCTCCTGCAAATCGGTCATGTAGGGCCGATTCACCAGGGCATAGACCACCAGTGTCGGGACCGGACTCTGTACCACGTCCGCGGGCGATTCGTAGCGATAGAGACTCAGTTTATCCTCGGCGTAAACCTCCACCTTGGGGGTCACGCCGGTGTCGATCTTCTCCGCGTTCAGCAGATTCTCGACACCCTTGCCCAGTTTGCGACTGTAGTCGAAGACTTCTTCGGCCAGGCGATCCGGCCGCATATTAAATGGTTGCACGTCGGTTCTCCTCGTTTACGTTCCAATCAGTCGCTGCTACGCGCCTGTTTTTTCGCGGCCTGTTTCTTTACACTGACTTTTTTCTTCGGCGTGGCGGCCGCAACCGGTTCAGCCGCCGCTTCGGTCTGCTTGGGCAGACTGGACATCTGGGAGCGCAGCGCGATCATTTGCTCTTTCAGCTCCTCGATTTCAACACGCATGGACTTGGCTTCGCGACGGGACTCCTGCAAACGGTCCTGCAGGGTGCGCAGCTCTCGCCGGGTCGGCATGTTCAGACCACCCAGGGTTTCGTCCACCATGTGGCCGAGACGCTGTTTCAGCTTCATCAGACTGTTGACCAGGGTGCCGTGAATACGCGCGTATTCCGGCGTCATCACCTGCTCGCCGTAAACCTCTTCGCTGCTGCTGACCCACAGGTCGTAGAGTCCGCGCGCGGTGTCGATCTGTTCGCCCTTTTCCGATACCTCGCCGATCTTGTCGCGCAGGCGGTTGGCGGCCAGCAGTCCAAGGTTGGAGAAGAAGCCGGTGTATTCACCCAGGGCGCGTTGATACTGAATCACGGAGTTCATCAGTTTTTTGTACTGACCTTCCTCTTCGCGCATGTATCCCAGGCCGGGGGCGCTGAGGAAACGTTCCAGGCCCATGCCATCCTGGTTGGGCATGTTGCGCAGCAGGTCGCCCGGCATCAGCGACAGGGAGGAAACCATCCGCTGCCAGTTGTCCATGGGCATTTCCCAGAAGGCCATCATTTTGTGCATGGCATCGTCGCCGGCGGTTTCCGTGCCGCTGAATACCCGCTCCAGGCCGCTGGAAAACAGATTCTGCAGGTCCTTGGCGGTGCGGTTAGCGGTCTCGAACCAGTGGGACGAGTCCTGGGCATTGCTGTAGTAGTCTTCCGCCAGACGGAAATAGCTCTGGGTCTGATTGAGCATCTTGCCCATAAAGTCGCGGGACATGTCATTGGCCGAGGGAGAGACCGCCTGCCACCAGTGCTCCATGGCACTCTCAATGGGCGATTTCTTGGGCGTTTCCATTCCCATCGCCTTGCGACTCATCTCCGTCCAGTTATCCCAGTACTTTTGCTGGGTTTTCATCCAGTCCTCGTTCCAGAAAGCAGATTCACTCATGGTTTGGCCCTGTCGTTCAATCGATGTAACCTGTTGCCGTTCCCTGCGGATATGAAAACGGTTTTCGCATCGGGGTACGGTTTTGTTTCGTGTGCTGTAGCCTCATTCGCCACGAAACACAGCGTCTCGTTCCGTGGGTCTGTATTTAAGCTAGCAATAAAATTTGTGCGCTGCAACATTTTTTGTTACAACACATCCATTCGACTTGAACAGGAAGCAGAAATCTCACCCGATCAGCCGAATTTAAGGGTGAAAAATAGGCGAAAACAGGCACCCTCATGTCGTTGCCAGGCTGAGGAATCGGGCGCCTGAATGGATGCCGCGGACACACAACACCCTAGGGCAGTAACGGGGCGGCCATGTCCGTGAGAGCCACCGTCATGGCCTTGTCGAAACCGTCCCACTCGGGGACTGAATTTCAAATAAACACATAATGCGAGGATTATCCAAGGTGAGTGAGAATATCGTTATCGTAGCCGCAGTGCGCAGCGCCATTGGTACATTTGGCGGAAGTCTGGCCAACATTCCCGGACATCAGCTTGGCGCAACCATCATCAAAGGTCTGCTGGAACGCACCGGGGTCAAACCCGATCAGGTGGATGAGGTGATCATGGGCCAGGTACTGACCGCTGCGACCGGACAGAATCCGGCCCGTCAGGCCAGCATCGCCGCGGGCCTTCCGGTTGAAACCCCCGCCATGACCATCAACAAGGTCTGCGGAAGCGGCTTGAAGGCCGTGCACCTGGCCATGCAGGCGGTGGCCTGCGGCGATGCCGAAGTGGTCATTGCCGGCGGCCAGGAGAGCATGAGTCTCTCGCCTCACGCCCTGCCGAACTCCCGCAACGGCAGCAAGATGGGTGATTGGAAACTGGTCGACACCATGATCGTCGACGGTCTGTGGGATGCCTTCAACAACTACCATATGGGCACCACCGCGCAGAACATCGCCGACAAGTTCGGCTTCACTCGCGAGTCCCAGGACGAATTCGCCGCTGCATCCCAGCAGAAAGCCGAGGCCGCTCTGAACGCGGATGTGTTCCAGGATGAGATCGTGCCGATCGAAATCCCCCAGCGCAAAGGCGATCCCCTGGTCTTCAAGAAAGACGAATTCCCCCGTCCCGGCACCACCGCGGAAAGCCTGGGCAAACTGCGCCCCGCCTTCTCCAAAGACGGCAGCATCACCGCCGGCAATGCCTCGGGCCTGAATGACGGCGCCGCGGCGGTCATGGTCATGACCGAAAGCAAGGCCAAGGCCCTGGGTCTGGAGCCCCTGGCGCGGATCGCGGCCTTCTCCTCGGCGGGTGTCGATCCCGCCATCATGGGCACCGGTCCCATTCCCGCCTCCACCAAGTGTCTGGAAAGGGCGGGCTGGAAGGTCGGTGACCTGGATCTGGTCGAAGCCAACGAGGCGTTCGCTGCACAGGCCATGTGCGTCAACCATGAGATGGGCTGGGACATGAGCAAGGTGAACGTGCACGGTGGCGCCATCGCTCTGGGTCACCCCATCGGGGCCTCCGGCTGCCGCGTGCTGGTAACCCTGCTGCATGAGATGAAGCGCCGGGACTGCAAAAAAGGTCTCGCGACCCTGTGTATCGGCGGTGGCCAGGGCGTGGCCATGGCGGTCGAGCGGAGCTGATCCGCGCCCCCGAACCGCCTGATTGACCGCTGAGCGGATCCGATCGCTGGTCGGATCCGCCCAGACTTCCAGCCCTTCCGATCCGTCACCCCACCTGGCTCACACATCCGGGATGGCAAAAACTACCTCTTGAACAGGGACTTTTAGTATGATGGCGGACGGATGTCCCGATAACAGTACCAGTGCCATGTCAGAACGACTCATAAAAAAATACCCCAACCGCCGTCTCTACGACACGGAACAGAGCAAATACATCACCCTGACACAGCTGCGTCAGCTGATCATCGGCGGTGAGATGATCAAGGTCATCGACTCCACCACCGAAGAGGACATCACCCGCACCATCCTGCTGCAGATCATTCTGGAGACCGAATCGGGGGGAACGCCCCTGTTCACCACGGACATGCTGTCGCAGATCATCCGTTTCTACGGAGGGGCGCTGCAGGGCATCTTCGGCAATTACCTGGAGCAGAGTCTCAGCCTGTTCACCGCCCAGCAGGAGCAGTTCCGCAAGAACATCGGCGAAGACCCCTTCACCCAGATGGCCAATCTGGCGCAAAACAACATGAAAATGTGGAGCAATCTGCAGAAGGAGTTTTTCAGCGCCGCCGGATTCAGCGGCAAGAAAGAGGACAAGTAGCGGGCACACCCGCATGGGGCTGACTCACCGCCTCCAGCTGATCAATCTTTTTTCACGCCGGATGAGAAAAAGTTTTTGATTTTTTCATCTCAGACGAACCGCCCCGCATGCGTGAAAATAATATAACCTATAAATTACAATAGGTTATAAATTGACATCCCACGAAATGCCAACAGGAAAATATTTTGTGCGGCGCACAATTTTTTCTTGACAACCCCCTGCCCCTGTCATATGCTGCACTGCAACAATGCTGCATCGCACAATCCCCCTAACAGGAGCACTATCATGGCAAACGCTAAAGAAAGTATCGAAATGATCAACGAGTTCAACACCTCCGGTTACGACAGCTTCCGTCAGCTGACCGACATCGGTCTGAAGACCTGGAACTACGTGATGGACGCTCAGCTGAGCACCCTGAACACCGTCATGAACACCGGTATGGAACAGTTCAAACTGATGACCGAGTCCAAGGACTATCACACCGCTCTGCGCGGCCAGATGGACCTCACCCGCAAGCTGGGCGAAGACCTGATGACCAAGACCCGCGAAGTCATCGAGCAGGGCCAGAAGACCGGTGAAGAGTACCGTGGCTGGTATGAGACCAACATGGCCTCTGTCAACGAGAAGATCAACAAGGTTGCCGCAAAGGCCGCTTGATCCGCTCATTCGGAATGACATAAAACCGGCGCGAGCCGGTTTTATGTTTTTCAAACTCGCAGAAGCGTGACAGCCTGGCAAGGCCCGCGTCTTCGCTTGACCTGATTTTCAGTTTCAAACGACCGGGCCAATCACCCGGGGTAACATGAGGAAGTAAATCGCATGAGTTGTAATGACAAGCTCGCAGTCGTCACCGGTGGTATGGGTGGAATCGGTACCGCAATCTGTTTGCGTCTGGCTCAGGAAGGCGCCAAGGTCGTCGCCACCTGTCATCCCTCGGAGCTGGACAAGGTGGAAGCCTGGCAGGACAGCATGAAGACCCAGGGCGCAGAGGTGGCAGTGGTTGCCGGTGATGTTTCCACGGCGCAAGGCGGCAGCCAGCTGATGGGTGAGATTGTCGAGAAATTCGGTCCGGTGGATATCCTTGTGAACTGCGCCGGCATCACCCGTGACAGCACCATGAAAAAGATGAGTGCGGAGCAGTGGGATGCAGTAATCGATACCAACCTGAGCAGTGCGTTCTATGTCACTCAGCCGGTTTGGAACAGCATGGTTGATCGGGGTTTTGGCCGTGTTATCAACATCTCCTCGGTCAATGGCCAGCGGGGTCAGTTCGGTCAGGCCAACTACTCGGCCGCCAAGGCGGGTATGCATGGCTTCACCATGGCTCTGGCCTACGAAGGCGCCGCCAAGGGCGTAACCGTGAACACCGTCTCTCCCGGCTATATTGCCACGGCCATGACCGCGGCGATGCGTGACGATGTGCGTGAAGCGATTGTCGGTGGCATCCCAATGCGTCGCATGGGCGAGCCGGAAGAGATCGCCCATGCGGTGGCGTTCCTGGCGGATGATGCCAGCACCTACATCACCGGCGCGAATCTGCCGGTGAACGGCGGTTTGTTCATCCATTGATGCAGTAACGCCCCGGGAAGTCCGTTATTCCCGGGGCATCTCCTAGGTTTTTGCTTCTCCTCCTTGAGAGAAAACCTTCGACCCGGCACCCCCCGCCGGGTTTTTTTTGCACGCAACCCTCAATCAACCGACCGGATAGGGCTCCGCTGCATCCGGAATCATACAATGGTGCGGTTGGCGCACGACCCTTCGATCATGTGCCAACTCGGATTGATTCAGCGTATGCGGGTACCCATGGCTCAGCCGCTGATGTCGTAGGGGTCATTGCCCAATGGATCGGGCCATGCCGGGTCTTCCGGCCAGGCAACAGGTTGTGTGCGGGTGATTGACATTGATCGCTCCTCTTTTCGTACCTTTCCTGATTATAAAGGTGCATAAAGAGTGCCAGGCCCTGCAAACCTATGATTTCAGTCTGGTTTGACTATGGCGAAATCGCCTCAATGATCGACATGTAAAACTTTTCGACAGAACTTTTACCTGAAATTTCACAAGCTTCGGTAATATTCAACAAAAGTTTCGCAGGTTGATGTTTCTACGTCACGGACACCCGCAGAGGCGTGTCAAAAAATTCGACAGGTCTTGAATTTAATCGCAGGTGCGAAAATAGTCGGCATCCGATCCCAATTGATCCCGGCATTGCGCTGTGGCATAGGTGAAACCGCCGGGCACCCGCAAGCGGTCCTGCTGTTCCATTTTCACCAGTTGCCGGGCGGCATCGCAGGCCTCACGTTCCGCGCACTGATCATCGGCGCCACACACCTTGATCACCAGTCGCTCGCAAGCGGTTTTTTCACCCCCGCTGCGTTTCGGACAGGCACGGAAAAAGTCTTCGTTGTGCAATCCCTCGTGGCACAGGGATGAGGTTTCCAAATTGCCCACGGGGCGCTGCTGCATCTCCTTGCGCTCCATGGCCATGAGTTGCCGAGCCGGATCGCAGGCGGGTTGCGAGTCGCACTCGTTGTGCTCACCGCAGACTTTGGCCACCAGTTGTATACAGGCGGCACTGAGTTGTACCTGTTGACGTTCCCGCTCAGCATCGAGGATCGCTGCGTCCTTCACTACAATGCCGTCGCGAACGATGATCACGGCTCCGTTGCTGAGGGTGTGCACACCATCCCAGAGGGGTGAGCTAACCCCATCGGCACTGCGGGTGACCTTATTGGTATCGGAATCGATAACGACCTGACTGCCATCCTCCAGCGTACCCTGCCAGGTTACCGGTTCGGCCTGGACCGACAGGGAAATCAGCATGAGAACGGCCGGGATCGTGCTAAGCCACCGCATGGCGTCTACCTCCTGAAAGTACAACTCGCCCTATACTAACGCCAACTCGGTTGAATGAAACCCCATATGTTGGCCCACCCGAGAGACCGCGATCGAGCGATCCACCCGGGTTAAAGAATGGCCCTCAAATCACAACCACCACGACGCCGTAACCCGGGACACCGTAGCCCGGGTGCAGCGCAGCGGAACCCGGGAAACCCCGCCGGAGTGTTCCGGCCTCGCGATATCGCAGGTCCGGATAAGCTCCGTGCCACACCCCCCGGGTTACGCGTTGCTTCACCCGGGCTACAGGATGACCCTCCGATCACAACCTCCGCGACACCGTAACCCGGGAACACCGTAGCCCGGGTGCAGCGCAGCGGAACCCGGGACACCCCGCCCAAAATGTTCCGGTAGCTCGATATCGCAGGTCTGGATCAGCTCCGTGCCACACCCCCCGGGTTACGCGTTGCTTCACCCGGGCTACAGGATGACCCTCCGATTACAACCTCCGCGACACCGTAACCCGAGGACACCGTAGCCCGGGTGCAGCGTAGCGTAACCCGGGAAACCCCGCCAAAGTGTTCCGGCAGCTCGATTTCGCAGGTCTGGATCAGCTCCGTGCCACACCCCCCGGATTACGAGGGGTGTTTTTCTGGGCTTCGACTAGGCCTTGAGGCTGGCGTGGGCCGCGGCCAAACGGGCCACGGGGACCCTGGGCGCCGAACAAGAGACGTAGTTGAGTCCCACTTTGTGGCAGAAGGCGATGGAACTGGGATGACCGCCATGCTCGCCGCAGATACCGACACTCAGGTCGGTCTTGATGCTGCGGCCCCACTCCACCGCCAGCCCCATCAGTTTGCCCACGCCTTTTTCATCCAGCACCTCGAAGGGATTGTCCTTGAGGATGCCATTCTGGTTGTACATGGGCAGGAACTTGTTTTCCGCATCTTCACGGGAGAACGAGAAGGTGGCCTGAGTCAGGTCGTTGGTGCCGAAAGAGAAGAACTCGGCCTGCTCCGCCAATGACTCGGCACGCATGCAGGCGCGCACCACCTCGATCATGGTACCGAAGCGGAAATTCAACTTGTGCCCGGACTTTTGCTCAACGTCCTCACGGATTTCGTCGACCATGCGTTTGACCAGCTTCAGCTCCTCGGCGGTACACACCTGGGGCACCATGATCTGGGGATGCACTTCCAGGTCCTTGGCGGCGCACTCGGCGGCGGCCTCCAGAATGGCGCGGATCTGCATGCTGTAGATCTCCGGGAAGGTGATACCGAGACGCACACCGCGATGACCCAGCATCGGGTTCGTCTCGGTGAGGGCCCGCACCTTGCGCAACATGGTCTCTTTCTTTTCGATCGCCTGTTCCACCAGGGTCTCATCCACTATGTGACGCAGATCGTCGGCCTGGGTCTTGGCGCGACTTGCTTCCTCCAGCAGCATCAGGCTGCCGGCCAGCACGTTCATGCCACGCACCGAATTGCGCAGATGGCGCAGCTCCTCCAGATCGGACAGCAGTTGCTGTTCCGTAGGCAGGAATTCATGAATCGGCGGATCGAGCAGGCGAATGGTGACCGGCCGGGGGGCCATCACCTCGAGGATCGCCTTGAAGTCACCCCGCTGCATGGGCAGCAGCTTGTCCAGTGCCGCCTGACGCTGTGCGGGCGTCTCGGCGACGATCATCTCGATCACTACCGGGAGACGGTCCACCGCATTGAACATGCGTTCAGTACGGCACAGACCTATGCCCATGGCCCCGTATTTGAGAGCCCGGCTGGCATCCGTCGCGGTATCCGCGTTGGCCATCACCCGCAGGTAGGCGGCCTCGTCGGCCCATCGCAGCAAGCGGTTGAGTTCCTCGGTGAAGTCGGGTTCCACCATGGGGATCTCGCCCAGGTAGACATTGCCGCTGCTGCCGTCGATGGTGATCATGTCACCTTCACGGATCAGGGTGCCCCGAGCCAGCGCCTCACGGCGTTGCACATCCACGCTGATGCCCTCGGCGCCGGCGACACAGGGCTTGCCCATGCCCCGGGCCACCACCGCGGCATGGGAGGTCTTCCCGCCACGGCTGGTGAGGATGCCCTGGGCGGCGAAGAATCCATGGATATCCTCGGGCTTGGTCTCCTCGCGCACCAGGATCACCTTGAGGCCCTGCTCCTTACCCATGAGTTCGGCCCGGTCGGCGTCGAACACGGCCCGACCGCTGGCCGCGCCGGGAGACGCGGGGAGCCCCTGGGCGACCGGTTCACCCTTGAAATTGCTGTCGAGTCGGGGATAGAGCATCTGCTCCAGGTGGGCCGGATCGATGCGCAGCAGGGCCTGCTCCTTGCTGATCAGCCCCTCCTCCACCATCTCCACCGAGGTGCGCACCATGGCGGTGGCGTTCATCTTGCCGTTGCGGGTCTGCAGACAGTAGAGCGTGCCGCGCTCTATGGTGAATTCGAAATCCTGGACTTCTTTGTAGTGAGACTCCAGTTTCTGGCGCAGCTCCTCGAGCTGGACCGCGATATCGGGCATTTCGTCGGCCAGACGGGCGATCGGTTTGGGTGTGCGGATACCGGCCACCACGTCCTCGCCCTGAGCGTTCACCAGGTACTCGCCGAACAGCTTGTTCTCCCCGGTGCCGGGATTGCGGGTGAACGCCACACCGGTTGCGGAGTCGTTGCCCCGGTTACCGAACACCATGGTGCAGACATTCACCGCAGTGCCGTTGGCCATCTCGGGGGTGATGTTGAACTGGCGCCGATAGTCCACCGCGCGCTTGCCCATCCAGGAGCCGAATACGGCTTTGATGGCGATCTCCAGCTGATCGTAGGGATTCTCCGGAAAAGGTCGGCCGGTGTGGGTCTCGAAAACCTTGAGGAAGCGTCGCGCAATCTCCTCAAGATCACCCGCCGAGAGGCCCACATCCTCACTCACCCGGGCATTCTGCTTGACCGCCTCGAACTCTTCGTCGAAGGCCTCGTCCGGCACGCCCATGGCCACCTTGCCGAAGAGTTGAATGAAGCGCCGGTAGGCGTCGTAGCCGAAGCGGGGATCGCCGGTCTGCTCGATCACCCCTTCAAGGGTCTGACTGTTGAGACCCAGATTCAGGATGGTGTCCATCATGCCCGGCATCGACATCGCCGAGCCGGAACGCACCGAGACCAGGAGCGGGTTTTTCGCATCACCGAAACCTTTGCCGGTGAGTTTTTCCACTTCGGCCATATGCGTGCGGACATCCTGCAGAAGCTCCTCCGGCAGACTCTTGTCGCCGCTGGCCAGATAGTCGAGACACGCCTCAGTGCTGATCACGAACCCCGGGGGAACATTCAAACCGAACTGGGTCATCTCACAAAGGTTGGCGCCCTTGCCACCCAACAGTTTCTTGTTCTTTCCGTCGCCTTCGTGAAACGCAAAGACACGTCGATTCTGACTCATAATATGACTACTCCTGTTAGTTTGCCTTCGGAATGGAGCGGAAGACACCGGGACACTGGGATCGGCGCAGGGTGTGATCCGTTTTATTGTTGGGCCTTCAGACGGACTGCCGGAATTGCGGGAGCGCAAGGGGACATTCTCCACTGCGGAATCCAGACGGTCGTTGCAGGCAGGTTTCCCGGACTTAAGCTTAGACCGGATTCCCGCCCCGGGATGGCCGCTTTCTGTACAATCCCACCCCGTTGCACGGACCGGTGGGATTCACACACTTTTTTATTTATAGCAGGTTATAATACTCCTTTTTTGCTGCTGAGCCATTACGTCAAGACCCATGGAAAAGACCTACAATCCGCACGCCATAGAACAGCGCTGGTATCAAACTTGGGAGGCGCGCGGCTACTTCGCGCCCAACCAGACCGGAGATGCCAATTACTGCATCATGATTCCTCCGCCCAACGTCACCGGCAGCCTGCACATGGGACATGGGTTCAACAACACCATCATGGACACCCTGATCCGCTATCACCGGATGAAGGGCGACCGCACCCTCTGGCAACCGGGCACCGATCATGCGGGCATCGCCACCCAGATGGTGGTGGAGCGGCAACTGGAGGCGGAACAGCGCAAACGCCACGACCTGGGCCGGGAAAAATTCATCGAACGCATCTGGGAGTGGAAGCAGGAATCCGGCGGCAACATCACCCGCCAACTGCGCCGCCTCGGCTCTTCCCTGGACTGGCAGCATGAGCGCTTCACCATGGACGAGGGGCTGTCCGAGGCAGTCAAAGAGGTCTTCGTCCGTCTCTATGAGGAGGGACTGATCTACCGCGGCAAGCGCCTGGTCAATTGGGATCCGAAACTGCATACCGCCGTCTCCGATCTGGAGGTGCTCTCGGAAGAAGAGAACGGCTTCATGTGGCACATCCGCTATCCCCTGAGCAACGGTCAGGGCCACCTGGTGGTGGCCACCACCCGGCCGGAGACCCTGCTGGGCGACTGCGCGGTGGCGGTGAATCCCACCGACGAACGCTACAGGCACATGATCGGGGAACTGCTGGAACTGCCCCTCACCGGGCGGCGCATCCCGATCGTCGCGGATGAAGAGCACGTGGATCCCGAGTTCGGCACCGGCTGCGTAAAGATCACTCCGGCCCACGATTTCAACGACTACGGCGTGTGGCAGCGCCACCGGGACGAGATCAGCATCAGCGAACAGGCCCACGGCGGCCTGATCAACATCTTCACCATCGATGCGGCGATCCGCCCCAACGAGGCCGAAGAGGGTCAGCTGATTCCGGAAAAATACGTGGGACTCGACCGCTACGAAGCGCGCAAGCGCATCGTCGCCGATCTCGAGGGTCAGGGCCTGTTGCTGAAGGTCGACGAACACAAGCTGATGGTGCCCCGGGGCGATCGTTCCGGCGCGGTCATCGAACCCTTCCTCACCGACCAGTGGTACGTGAAGATCGCCCCGCTGGCCAAACCGGCCATCGAGGCGGTGGAGAGCGGACGGATCCGCTTCGTCCCGGACAACTGGAAGAACACCTACTACGAGTGGATGCGCAACATCCAGGACTGGTGCATCAGCCGGCAGATCTGGTGGGGTCACCGGATTCCCGCCTGGTATGACGATGAGGGCAACGTCTATGTGGGACGCGACGAGGCCGAGGTGCGGCGCACCCACCAGCTGTCCGACGACTACCCCCTGCGTCAGGACGAGGATGTGCTCGACACCTGGTTCAGCTCCGCGCTGTGGCCCTTCTCCACCCTCGGCTGGCCCGAGCAGACCGAACGACTGAAAAACTTCTACCCCACCAGCGTGCTGGTGACCGGCTTCGACATCATCTTCTTCTGGGTGGCGCGGATGATCATGATGGGCCTCAAGTTCATGGATGACGTTCCCTTCCACGAGGTTTATGTGCACGGTCTGGTGCGCGATTCCCACGGCGACAAGATGTCCAAGTCCAAGGGTAACGTGCTCGATCCCATCGACCTGATCGACGGCATCGAGCTCGAGGCGTTGGTGCAGAAACGCACCAGCGGCATGATGCAGCCCCAGTTGGCGAAAAAGATCGAGCAGCAGACCCGCAAGGAGTTTCCCGACGGCATCCCCAGCTTCGGCACCGACTCCCTGCGCTTCACCTTCGCCGCGTTGGCGGCCACCGGGCGCGACATCAAGTTCGACATGGGGCGTATCGAAGGCTACCGCAACTTCTGCAACAAGCTTTGGAACGCCTCCCGCTACGTGATGATGAACGTGGAGGGTCAGGACTGTGGGGTGGGCGCGGCGAAGACCGGCCATTCGCAACCGGTGTCAGAACTGGAGCGCTCCCTGGCCGACCGCTGGATCCTGTCACGCCTGCAGAAGGCCAAACAGGCCGTGGCGGACGCCATCGAGGGCTATCGTTTCGACCACGCCGCACAAGCGATCTACGAGTTCACCTGGAACGAGTACTGCGACTGGTACCTGGAACTGTGCAAGCCGGTGCTCAACGACCCGAACGCCAGCGAAGCGGCCAAACGGGGCACCCGCAGAACCCTGGTCCGGGTTCTGGAAAACCTGCTGCGTCTGGCGCACCCGATCATGCCCTTCATTACCGAAGAGATCTGGCAGCGGGCTGCCCCGCTCGCGGGTGTCGAAGGTGACACCATCATGAACCGGCCCTTCCCCACCCGGCGCGAGTCCCTGATCGACGAAGCGGCGGAGCAGGAGATGAACTGGGTGATGCAGTTCATCCTGGGAATTCGCAAGATCAAGGGGGAGATGAACATCGCCCCCGCCAAACAGGTTCCGGTACTGCTGGCCAACGCCAGCGAAACGGACCGGAGTCTGGCGCTCAGGCACCGGCCCTTCCTCGACTTCCTGGCCCGCACCGAATCCATCGAGGTACTGCCAGCGGGCGATCACGGACCAGAGTCCGCCACCGCCCTGGTGGGCGAGATGAAAGTGCTCATCCCCCTGGCCGGACTGATCGACAAGGACGCGGAGATCAAGCGCCTGGAGAAGGAGATCAGCCGTCTGCAGGGCGATGCGGAGCGTACCGAGAAGAAACTCGGCAACCCCAGTTTCGTCGACAAGGCTCCGCCCGCCGTGGTGCAGAAGGAGCGCGAGAAACTCAACGAGAATCTCAAGGCGCTGGAGAGCCTGCGCGCGCAGTTGGAAAAGATTCAGTCTTTGTAACCGGTCTCATTGAGCGTTCGCTCCCGACAGTGGATTCAGGCGCTCAATCAAGCTCTGGGACACCTCTGATCGACTCGTTCCCACGCTCTGCGTGGGAACGCATACGTAGGTCAATTGGTACTACCTTAGCCTGATGTACAAATCCGGCGTGGGGTATGCATTCCCACGCGGAGCGTGGGAACGAGAGTTATCTCGCATCCGCCGTGAGAGCAATCATTGTGTGGCGCTTAGAACAGCATCCGATCCAGCAGCATCACCAGTAGAAACAGTCCCAGAACCCACACCAGCACGACACCGAACAATCTCAGCAATGCCTTATTGAGAACCGGCGCGTTATCAGCTTCGACTCGTTCCCACGCTCTGCGTGGGAACGCATACGTAGGTCAATTGGTACTACCCTAGCCTGATGTACAAATCCGGCGTGGGGTCTGCATTCCCACGCGGAGCGTGGGAACGAGAGTTATCTCGCATCCGCCGTGAGAGCAATCATTGTGTGGCGCTTAGAACAGCATCCGATCCAGCAGCATCACCAGTAGAAACAGTCCCAGAACCCACAC
>JBNLFS010000034.1:0-112562 GCA_050305635.1 Candidatus Thiodiazotropha sp.
AGGCTGTTGAAATTCGCTCAGACGAGTGCGAGACCAGGCGAAAACCGCCGAAAAAGCGCAGTTTACTGAAGTAAATGAGCATTTTGAGGCGGTTTTCAACGCAGGATCGTACCGTCTGAGTAGCATTTCAACAGCCTGTCAGGTCAGATACGGCGAAACAGGGCTACCCTGCGTGAATTCCGGGTGAAGTCAGGAGGTGCGAAACCGGCAAATCGTCCTGGGTAGACGCCCTTTCCCGTGAGGCGTGACAACAGGTTGCGTGAGGGTATATGTCAGAGTGCATGAATCTGCTGATGGTCGAAGATGACGAAATGCTGGGGGAGGGCGTTCAAACGGTGTTGATCCGCCGGGGTCTGAACGTCGACTGGGTCCGTGATGGCCTCTCCGCCATGCGTTCTTTAAAGAGCAATGCCTACGATGTCCTGCTGCTCGATCTGAATATCCCCTGGTTGTCCGGGCTTGAGGTGTTGGCGCGCCTGCGGGCTGACGGAAACCCGATCCCGACCCTGGTGCTGACCGCCCGTTCCGAAGTGGTGGATCGGGTGCAGGCCCTGGACAGCGGTGCGGATGATTATGTGGTGAAACCCTTCGATATCGATGAACTCTGCGCACGTATCCGCGCGCTGCATCGTCGCTACAAGGGCATGGCGACCGAGATGCTGCGGCATGGCGAACTGATCCTCGATCCCACGGCCCATACGGTGACCCTCCAGAACAGCGAAGTGTCACTCTCTTCGAAGGAGTTCGACATCCTGCAGAGCTTGATGGAGAACATGGGACGGGTGATGTCCCGTCAGCAACTCAGCGAAAGAATCTATTGCCTGGATGACGATGTGGAAAGCAATGCCATCGAGGTGCACATCCATCATCTGCGAAAAAAGCTCGGAGATCATCCGATCCGCACCGTACGAGGTGTGGGCTATGTGATCGAAAAGCCCTCCGTCCTGCTGCGCAAGAACGCAGGCTGTTGAAATTCGCTCAGGCGCGCGCAAGAAATGGCGAAATTCGCTGAAAAAGCGCAGTTGACTGGAGTAAATGAGCATTTTGAGTTGGATTTCAAAGCCGGGCCGTGCAGCTGAGTAGAATTTCAACAGCCTGTCAGACCACCTATGACTTCACAGTATCTCGGATCGGTAGGCGCTCAGTGCCCCAGCAACGCTTCGTGCTCGCGTTTCAAGGCACGCAGGGTTTTCAACTGGTCGTCATTCACCTTGACCACATCGGTGGCGCTGAACATCGCGAGGATCCGCTGCAGTCGGGGTTGATGCGGGATATCCGAGAGGATCTCATCCACCCTGTCGGTGAAGTCGTTGGGTACCTGTTTGTTGACTCCGATGATGAATGGGATGTACAGATCGGAGACATCCAGAATGTCGATCAGTCCGTTGATCTGCGGGTTCAGTTCCGTAGCGAGGCGGAACGCCACATCCGAGGTGACCGCCAGATCGGCTTTACGGAATACCACATCGAGTATCGCGGCGTTACTTGAATTCGTATTCACGATGGCAGAGAAATACTGTCCGGGAGCCGGAAGTCCCTCGCGGGCCAGCAGCACCTCCAAGTAGGTCATGCCCAGGATATACCCGGATGGAATGGCCAGTCGTTTGCCGCGTAGCTTTGCAAGCCCTTTGACCTTGTCGTCCGTATAGGTGATCAGATAGACCCGCTGTTCCGGGATGGAGCCATAGGTCAGGGTGTAACGGAAGTCCGGATTGACCTGGGGATCCAGGTCCAGGTAATCGAGTGGATTGGCGAAGACCGTGTCCAACCTGTCGTTGCGCATCTCGTCGAGGATCTCGGGTTTGTTGTCGTAGACCTTGAATTTCACCGACTCATGGTAGCCAATGCGGTTGATCACCTCCTTGAAAAACATCTCGGTGGCAATCGTGATGTCGTTACGGTCGCCACCGAACAATTGACGCGATAATCCTCCGAAATAGGCGACTTTACGATGATACGGGCTGTCAGAGGGGATTTCGGCCCTGAGCGGGCTCAGTGCGGCGCTCAAGATCAGGATGCAGGCAAACACAAAGCGGGTGCGATACGCTTTGCATTTTTTCCGCTCAGCGAATTCATACGGATACATGGACGGCATATTGTCTGAAGTGCCTGCGGGCTTAGGATTGGGTGGAGGTTTTTCCGATCTGTGTAATGTTCTTCGGTTGCATGAGGTTCTCCAGCTCCTGTGCGCTCATCGGTTTATAGAAATAGTAACCCTGAATGGTCCTGCAGCCATGGGCCCGCAGCCAATCGACCTGTGATTTGTTTTCCGCGCCTTCGCCGATGGTCACCATGTCCAGGCTGTCCGCCAGAGAGATGATGGAGTTGACCACGGCGATGGTGCGCCGGTCGTGGGGCAGCTTGGTGATGAAGGATTTGTCGATCTTGATCACATCCACAGGCAGTTCGGTCAAATAGCTCAGAGATGAGAAGCCTGTGCCGAAATCGTCCACGGCGATACGGAAGCCGGTACGCTTCAAGGCGTTGAGAATCGATAGGTTACTGCCTTCCTTGCTCACCAGGACGTGTTCGGTGAATTCCAACTGCAGCCGGTAGGCATCGATATCATGATCGATCAGGGTCTTTTCCAGGCGTTGGACAAAACGTTTGTCGATCAACTCATTGCCGGAAACATTGATCGAAACGTTGATCTTGAACTTCCAGCGTTGCAGCTGTTTGCACACTTCGGTGAAAACCCAGTCCCCGATCTCCCCAATCAGGCCCGCCTGTTCGGCGATGGGGATGAAACGGGCGGGCGGGATATAACCCCGTTCGGGGTGCTTCCAGCGCAGTAGGGCTTCGCAGTTGGTGATGCGCTGTGTATCGAGTTCGAAAAACGGTTGATAGACCAGTTGCAGCCCGGATTCGCTGATTGCCTTGCGTAGGGCGCTTTCCAGTTCCAGGTAGTCGTGCAGATCCTGATGCATGTCCTGGGTGAAGAAACGGAACGCGTTTTTCCCGGCATGTTTCGCGGCATACATGGCGGTATCGGCGTTCTTAATCAGCTCCTTCTCATCATGGCCGTCCTCGGGAAACTTGACGATGCCGATGCTCGCGCCGATCCGCAGTTCCCGGTCCCGGCAATCGATGGGTTTGGCAAATTCTCTGATGATCGCCTTGGCGATCTTGGCCAATTCGCGTTTCTCAAGCACACCTTTGATGATCACCGTGAATTCATCACCGCCCAGGCGGCAGACGATGTCGTCGGACCTGAGGGTATCCTGAATCCGCCAGGCCGCTTCGCTGAGTACGAAGTCACCCACCTCATGACCGAGGGAGTCATTGATGATCTTGAAGTTGTCCAGATCCAGGAACAGCACCGCCAGCCCGGATTGAAATACCTCGGCCTCCTTGACGGCCTCGCTGAGGCGATCCATGAAGAAACGCCGGTTCGGCAGCTTGGTGAGCTTGTCGATGTATGCCAGGGTTTCCAGCTCGAACTCCAGCTGCTTGCGCCGGGTGATATCGCTGAGTACGACGAAGAATCCGTTGTTATGCGCATCCTCGGTTTCGAAGGCCTCGATGCGCAGCGTCATGTGGATGGGCCCATTCTCCGCCGGAGTGATGGTGATGTCCGTGGACCAGTCGAGTTGATCCACGTGTACCATACCGGCGGAGACTTCACGCTGTTTTTTCTTCTCGATACCCAGGTGTTCGAACAGCTCCTGCAGGGTCATGCCTTTGTAGAATTCGAAATTGTGGGCGGTGATGTTCATAAAGGCGGGATTGACGAAACTGATCTGGCCGTGTTGATCGAAGATCGCGATTGCGTCGTTGGTGTCCTCGACCAGCCGGGCGAGTTGACGCACGCTGCGGGTTTTGTTCTCCAGATTCTCGGCCATGCCGTTGAGGGTGGTCGCTAGGAGCTGGACTTCACCGATCGCCTCGGCGGGTGCGCGCGCCGAAAGATCCCCATCGGCGAGTTTAAGCGCGGTATCCCGCAGGTTAGAGAGTTGTTGCGCCAGCTTGATGGAGATGCCATGCAGAATCAGCAGCGAGATGATCACCAGGACGAAGCTGGAGAGCAGCACGTTACGGAAGTAGTTGGTCATCAGGGCGTCATACTCGCTGTCTGAGATGCCCAGTTCGATGCGCCCCCAATCCAGTCCGGTGATGTTGACCGGCTTTCTGAAGATGAACACGTTTTTCACACCGGCATCGGGTGAACTGCTGGTATGGACGATGGTGTAGCTGTTCTCTTCCTCAAGGTTGAGTTCATCATTCAGCGGATCGGGATCTGAAACCCGCCAGCCATTCGCCGTCAGATTCAGCTGGGTGCCATCCCGGGAGGTGAAGTTCACATAGGTGATCTCCGGAGTTTTCTTCAGCACCTTGTTGATGTAGGTGATGACGAAGCTGTAGTCCCGGGTGTACAGGGCATCGCCACAGGCCGCGACCGTGGTATTGGCGAAGGTGTTTCCCTGGGATGAGATCATGCGCAGGATCTTGTCGTTGTAGATCGGCATCAGGGCGAAGGAGAAGGCGATACTGATGCCCAGCAGGATGAACGCCATACGAATGAACAGGTGATGGAAGATGGTGTTGCGGATTTTCATGGCGCTGCCCGGATCAGGGCGTTATATGTTGCATCGAGTTCGATCACCTCTTTCAAGGATTCATTGGTAATCTTATCGATGCTTTTGATGCGGAATGTTTTGAAGAGCTTTTCCATGCGTTGCGCGGGAGAGGGTTTCAGTACCCGGGAGTCGATCCGCTCAAGTCGATCCTGAGGAAAGTTGTAACGCATGCCGAACGCCTGGTAGATCATCGGTTGCGATTGCGTCAGTATCTGGAGTTTTTCGCCAAGCTGGGGGTTGAGTTCCAGCGCCAGATCGTAGTTGTGTTTTGGTACCAGGGCGACATCCACGTTGCCGAAGTAGAGGTTGACGATGGATTTGTTGACCTCTTTGACGGTTTCGATCTCGCTGAAGAAGCGTTCAGAGGTCGGATATCCCTGCTGCATCAAAGTCACATCCAGGAATCGCCTGCCGACCAGATGACCGGTTCCGTAACTGAGTCTGCCGCCACGAAAATCAGACAGTTTGATGGGTTTTCCGGATATTCGTACCAATACCAGATAGGGTTGCTTCAGATCAGGGCCGTACTGCACGGCATATCGCCCGGTGGGGTGAAGATATTGATCCAACTTGAGAAATTGCGGGCTGCTGACCAGAATGCCATCGATCTCTCCCGATTTGAATTTTTCCACGAGAATCTTATTGCTGTCGTAAATTTTGATAGTGAAACTTTCGTGGATATCCTCAAGCAAGGCGTTGAAGATCAAACGGAATCCGATCTCGGCGTCTGTTACGCTGGAGTCGTGAATGGACTCAAGACTGCCCCCGACCTTGATTTGCGGGTTTACGGCGGTCTCTGCGAGAGATATGGAACCCCATGCGACCAGCATCAGCAGGCCGGCACTAGCGGTCAGGGACGATACGAGTTTCAGCATCTCGGCATTACGCGCTATTCCGTGGCCTCCTTGCCCAATAGGTAAGAGATTTCCGCCAGGTGCAGTGCCTGATCGTGCCGGGCCCGGTAGTGGTTGGCGCGGATCATGGCATCGAACAGATCGGCCTCGATGACCTTTTGCGTATCCACGGCGCCGGTCTGGTAGGCGCGGCCTGTGAGATCCCGGTTCTGTTTCGAGGTGGCCAAGCTCTCCTGGGTAATCGCGATCTGGTTCTGTGCGGCCTGGGTCTGTAAAAATAGGTTCTTCACCTGCATGGCGACCGCGTCACTGACCAGCAGACGCTGCTGCTCCATCTTCGCCTGTTCACTCTTCGCCGCGGATACTTTGTGTTTGGTGCGTCCACCTTCGAACAGATTGACTTTCAAACCGATGCCGATCATCCAGGAGCGGTTGTTCGCCTCGGTATCCAGGCCTCCATCCAGGTCGTTGTTGAACGCATCGTAGGATCCCACCAGGGCCAGGCTGGGGTAGTAGCCGCTGTTCGCCTCATCGACCTTGGCTTCATAGGCCTGGACCGCCAGGGCCATCTTTTCGATTTCCGGATTGAAGTTCAAAGCCTGGTCGATCAGCCGGTCGAGGCTGTTTGCATCCATGTTGTCCGGATAGGTTTCATCGGCGATACGGATTTGTTCACGCCAGTCCAGTCCCATGGCAAACGAGAGCGCCGCGAGGGCCGCATCGTGCTTGGACTTGAGTTCCGCGAGGGTGGCCTGAGCCATGGAGTGGGCGAGTTGACTGCGTAACAGGTCGAGTTTGTTGACCGAATTTGAGCCGCCTTCGTAGAAGGTCTTGGTGATGTCCCGTAAGACTTCGAAGGAGAGGGTGATGTCATCCGCCAACTCAGACAGCTGTTGGGTGTACAAGGCGGCGTAGTAGAAGCGCTTGACGTCCTGGACCACCTGCAGATTGGTGCGATGCACCTCGCGATCGGCAATCCGTACTCCGATCTTGGCCTGCTCGATCAGACTGCTGCGCTTGCCGCCGGTATACAGGGGGTAGGTTACGCCCAGGGAGTAGGTGCTGGTGTCTCGGCCCAGTAATTCGATCTCCTGGGAAGGTACGTTGACCGGGGGCAGCATGCCGGGCATTACGTCGAACTGCTGCGCCGGGTAATCGAATGTGGCCGGTTCGTCACGACGTTGGAAACCTGCGGTGAAGTTTACCGTGGGCCAATAGCTTGAGGCCGCCTGCTGATACTGCGCCTCGGCGACCGCCAGGGCCTGTTGGGAGATGGTCCGCAGACGGTTGTTTTCCAGGGCCACGTTGATCGCCTGATCCAGGCCATAGGCTGTAGGGCGGTCTGAAGCCTGCGCAGGGCCGACTGAAAACAGTAGCACGAATGCTGTTAAAACCTGAGTCATCAGGCCGGGCGCAGCGATCTTAAAGGAAAATGCATAACGGGAGAGGTTCGAATGCGTCGTCATTGTTGTTACCACTCCGACGACGAAAACCATCCTCTGTTTTGAGCCGGAAGAAGTTTCCAGAATTTGCCAACCAAACAACACCAGATTACTGTCCTTTCATCTGGAAAGGATAGCCTATATCAAGCGGGAACAGGGGCTCAAATCAGATCATTCTTATGTATTAATACCTCAAGTTTCGGAGTTCAGAACGGATTTCATTCGAGTAAACAACACGATCACAAATGCTCCACGCTCAGGGTATATGGGTCCGGACGACGACTGCGGTTATTAAGGGCAGTAGCCGACACTAATTTTTACCACGAAGTGCACGAAGGTCACGAAGCGGCGTGTTCATGGATTTCAATGTCTAAAAGCTACGCAATGAGATGAAATGATTGCTCGTCTGATCCTTCGTGCTCTTAGCGTCCTTCGTGGTTAAAGAAATCAGTTATTCGAAGGATCGTGAGAGGGTGCCCAGTTACCACATTTTTCATGCCTTGTGCATGCCATTCAATAGGTTTTCGTTGTTTGATTTAGAACACAAGGATTTTACCATGCAAGAGGTATAATCGGACCGTTATTCAATGTGTTATGAGTGTTCTAACGCTAGGTTAAGCTGTGCATTGAACTTTTCATGGGTTCATGGGCGATTCAGGGCAGCCTGTATTAGACGCCGCCACTGTGAACGGTGACATAGTAGAGGTGTTCCAGCTGGTTTTTGTGTTGGGTTTCCTCATTGGCCAGGTAGCGAAACAGATCCCGAATCGGACCGTCCTGGGTATTTTCCGCGAGGGACTGATATTGCTCCATGGCGGCGTGTTCGCGCCCCAAAGCATATTGCAGCACTGCCTGGTCATCCGGGTTCTCCCCCAGATCGGGCAATAGGATGGCATCGGAGAAACGCTTGTCGCTGGCGGGCACATCCACCAGGGTAGCGATCTGCTGATCCAGATCGGGGCGCGACCTCAGTTCGCTGAACAGGTCGAAATGACGCTGTTCCTCTTCGGCCAATTCTTCGACCAGATAGCGTATGCGCTTGCTGACCTTGGGGACCAGGGCGGTATAAAAATCCCGGGCTGTGCGTTCGAACTCGATGGCAACCGCCAGAATTTCTCCCAAAGTTTTTTGCGATTGCAGCTTTTGGTAACCGCTGCTGTGACCCTCTTTCATCGGTAGTTACCTCTGATGAATTATGAATTTTTAATTTTGAATTATGAATTGCGGTGTTCGCTACGCTCACGCTTATTCAATAAACTGTGCGCATAGCGCACTCATTAATTCAAAATTCATAATTAAAAATTCATAATTTTTATTTTACGTTGGTCTTTTGGCCGAGCCATGCTTCAATACTCGCCGCCACCCGGTGCCCGTCCGCCACCGCATGGACCACGTCCGGACCGTTGACACAGTCGCCGGCGGCCCACAGCCAGTCGGCCGAAGTACGTCCGTTTTCGTCCACCTTGATTCGTCCACGGTTCCATTCCAGCGATTCGGTCAAGGCTTCGCCGAGGAGGCTGACATCGGACATCTGGCCGATGGCCTCGATTACCATGCAACCGGGATGGACGATCTCGTCGGCCTCGTCGTAGGCGGGGGCGAAACGTCCCTGCTCATCGAAAATGGAGCGCACCTTCCAGGTTCGCAGTCCCTTGAGCTGGCCCGCTTCGACCAGGCACTCCTGGGGGCCCCGGGCATCGATGATCTCGATACCCTCTTCGCCGCACTCCTTGATCTCCACCGGGTCGGCAAGAAAGTGGGCCTTGTCTTCTAGGGCGGTGACGGTGATCCGGACCTCTCCGAACTGCTGTTTCTGCAGCCGTGCCAGACTGCGGGCGATGTCCATGGCGACATTGCCGCCGCCGATCACCACCGCCTGTTCCGGCACCTCGAAGGTCTCCGTATCGGTAATCATGCGCAGTAGGTCCACTGCTTTCGTGACCTGTTCATGATCGCTGCCGGGAATGCGGGTGGAACGACCCAGATGGAGTCCGATGGCGAGCACCACTGCATCGTACTCTTTGTGCAGTTGATCCATGCTGATATCCACGCCGATCCGGGTGTTAGTCTGTAATTTCACCCCGAGGGAGGTGATCACCTCAATGTCCCGATCCATCATGTCGTAGGGCAGGCGATATTCGGGGATGCCGTATCTCGGCATGCCTCCGGCCTTGTTGCGGGCTTCGAACACGGTGACCTCATGCCCCTGGCGAACCAGGTCGTAGGCTGCTGTGAGTCCGGCCGGACCGGCGCCAACGACGGCTACCCGGTGTCCGCTCAGATAGTCTGCTTTACCCTCTGAAGCGATCGCCTTGACCCGTTCAGGATCCACCGAATCCATGGCGTAACGCTTCAGCCAGCGAATCGCCACCGGTTCGCCCCGGCGACCGATGGAGCAGGCGTCCTCGCATTTGTGGGTGCACACCCGGCCGCACACGTGGGCGAAGGGGTTGGTGCGGTAGATCTGGCGCACCGCCTCCTCCAGGTCGCCCATCCAGATGGCGCGGATGTATTCCGGGGCATCCATGTGGGTGGGGCAGGCGTCGTGGCACATCCCGCATTGAACGCAGCGGGAGGCCTCCAGTACCGCCTGCTGGTCAGTGAAACCGGCGACGATTTCATCAAAGTTTCCGACCCGGGTATCAGCCTCCGCTTCGGCCATCGGTTGGCGCTCAAGATCGAGCAGATCCGAGTCCGCGGTCTTGGTCCAGCCCAGGCCGAAGTCGACCCCGTGGATGCCGATCTCCTTGGGCAGAATGAAGTAACTGTCGATCTCCGCCTGGGTACAGGTGTGTACATACTCCCGGGACAGGCTGATCGCACCGGTCGGGCAGATGTCCACGCACAGGGCGCACCAGCAACAGCGACCGTAGTCGATGGCGGGACGCAGATTGCGGATACCCTTCACCGGATCCTCGGGCAGGTGCGGGACCTTGACCATGCTGATGGCGGCGTTGTCGCACACCTTCTGGCAGGAACTGCAACCGATGCACTTCTCATGATCATTGAGGTGGAAACCCCGATAATTGGCCGCCGCCGGGCGAGGCTCCAAGGGCACGGTTACGGGTTTGCGGGCGAAGAACTGCAGTGCTTTGAGCGGCTGCAGGATGGAACCGCGGTCGTCGTGCGCGATGCTTGACGAGTTTTGAGTTTTGAGTTTTGAGTTTTGAGTCGGGTCACTCATTTCGGGGCCTCAGCGTCTTTTACGATTGGGCGCACAGTGATTCGGTTTGATAGCAGCCGACACATCATGCCTGATACGTCTCGGTTGTGGTTTTGACAATGGACGTAAGAAGTGCAACCAGCTCATCACAGTCTTGGATCATTGAATCAGCCATTCTGCTTTCCAGGTAATCCGTCGCTCTCAACAATCTGAGCCAATACAAGGTTTCACGGGCTTCTTTGGATGCGATTGACATTTTTGACCTGAAATCTTTTCTTGATTCACCGGCGCTTGCCTCCTCAATGTTAGCTCCAATGCTGGTACCGGCACGTAGCACCTGCCTGGAGAGTACAAACTCTCTTTTTTCATACTGCAGATACCTGGCCATATGAACAACCCGTACTGCAAACGCGAAACTCTTTGACCTTGTAATATGTTTGGTCTGATTCACCAGGCTGCCTCCTTGCACCCTTGTCAACTCAAAACTAAGAACTCATAACTCAAAACTCTTCAGTCATCGGTCCACTTCCGGCGGACAGGCATCCAGGGAGAACATGGTTTGGGCGATATCCTCGATGCGTGAACCCACGGCCAGTTTTTCCAGTACCTGCACCGCATGCATGGAGGAGGGGCCTCGCACGTGCACCCGGTAGGGTTTGGGGCCCCCGTTGGAGACCACGTAGTAACAGAGTTCCCCTTTGGAGGATTCCACCCGGGCATAGGTTTCGCCGGCGGGTACTTTCCACGCCAGAGGGTTGGGAATCGGGGCGCGAATCGGTCCGCCGATGTCCGGTAGTGCCTGGGCCACCTGGCGCAGGATGCGGATACTTTCCATCAGCTCCAGACGACGTATCAGGGTGCGCGCCCAGGCGTCGCCAGCCTGTTCGGTGGGGATTTCGAAATCGAGCTGATCATAAATCAGGTAGGGATCGTTGCGGCGGACGTCGAAGGGCAGACCGGTGGCACGCAGGTTCGGTCCAGTCACTCCCCAGGCCAGAGCCTGCTCCTGACTCATTACACCCACGCCCTTGGCACGCTTGACGAAAACCTGGTTCTTGAAGAACAGACTGTCGTAATCCGGCAGGCGGGATTCGATATAGTCGAGGGTATTGCCGAGCCGTTGCAGAAAGCCGTCGGGCAACTCACGACGCACACCGCCGGGAATGTTGTAGATGCTGTAGACCCGGCCGCCGGTGAACTCCTCGAACAGGTCGAGGATCAGATCGCGGTCGGCAACACCCCAGTACATGGTGCTGTACATGCCGGTGGTGGCGGCATGTCCACCAAAGGTGAACAGGTGTGCTGCGATGCGCGAGAGTTCCAGTTGCATGACCCGGATCCACTGAGCGCGCACCGGTACCTCAAGCCCGCACAGATCCTCCACCGCCATTGAGTAGACCACCTCCATGGGCGAAGGGTCGGGCACGCAGATCCGCGGCACCAGGGCGATGTTCTGGATCCACAGGCGCTGTTCCATGAGTTTTTCGAAGCCGCGGTGCAGGTATCCGCCGTCCGCTTTGGCCTCGAGCACCTGGTCGCCGTGAAACTTGAGTTTCAGCGCGTAATTGCCCTCGATACCCGGGTGATTGGGACCGAAGTTGAGCTCGAACTCATTGCTCGGCGGATGTCTTTGGGCTTCGTAGTTTTCCGGTCTCATTTTTACTCGCTTCGCTCGTAAGTTATGAGTTTTTAGTTATGAGTTTTGAGTTGTCGGTGTTCGCTTCGCTCACGCTTATTCGAACAGTTGTGCGCATAGCGCACTCATCAACTCAAAACTAAAAACTCATAACTCAAAACTTATTTTTTTTCTGACTGAACCGCTGTTCCTCCGGCGGAATGATCACCCCGCCGCCCTCGGCTACCAGCTCCTGCAGCCATTCCGGGTTGTACTCTTGCCAGTTCAGGTGTTCGTTGACGTAGGCCTCGCTGTCGAATTCCTTGCGCATGGGGGGAGGGCCGTCCCATTCGGTGAGGATGAACTTCTCCCTGTTGGGGCTGCCTTCGAAGTGAATGCCGAACATCTCGTGGATATCCCGCTCGAAGAAGGCGGCCGGCTGATACAGATCGTAGACCGACAGGTAGACGCCGGGACTGCGGGCGATGCGAATGTGCGCCGAGACCAGGGAGTGGCTGTCGTAGGACCAGACGTGATAGACCAGTTCGAACTGATCGTCATCGATCCAGTCGACGCAGCTGATCGCCGACAGGTGGATGTAACCGGCGCGACCCTGCAGCAGTTCCAGCAGGGCGGGCAGGGCGTCGGCGGGCACGTCGACCCGTACCCGCCGGGTACTTTTGCGCCGTACCTCGATGCCTTCGATCTCTTTCAGGAGATTATCCAGCCAATGGGCGATTTCCTGACTCATTCCGCAGGCTCCTTGAGGTTGTGACCCAGGCGCATCTCCAGGGCTTCGAGAGGTTTCTGGTGCTGTTCCAGCAGACGGGTATGGTCGCCCAGGGTGCCTTCGGACAGCAGGCCGTAGTGCTTCGCCTCGGTGATGATGTCGGTGGGGGTCTGCCAGGTTTCGCCGAACAGCTGCTGCTGATTGCCCAGGTAGTAGTCGTAGTTGCGATAGTAGTCCTGCCAGCCGTTGGCCTCACCGGTATGAATTCGGTCCATAAGCCTGCGCAGCCCGGTGATGACCGCTTCGGGACGGGGCATGCAGCCTGCGATGTAAAGATCCACCGGCATGTATTCATCGAGCTTCTTCGCGGTGGCGTAGCTCTGCCAATACATGCCGCCGTTAACGGTGCAGGAGCAGATGCCGATCACATACTTGGGAGACCCCATTTGCTCATAGGTCAGAATCACCCGTTTGAGGGTCTTGATCGAAACATAGCCGGTGATCAGCAGGATGTCCGCCTGGCGGGGCGACACCATGGGCTGAATGCCCAGTCGCTCCATATCGAAACGGGAGGTCATGGCGGGGGGCAGTTCGATCGCCCCGCAGCCGGTGCAGTAGTGCAGGATGAACAGCGAACGGGAGCGGCAGAAGCGGATCAGCTCATCAAAAACCCGGGCGAGGGGGTTACCCTTCTTTGCTTCGACTACCGGTATCTTGTCAATCGATTTCATCGTATTCACCAATGATTGGTGGGGAATAATTTTGAATTGTGAATTTTGAATGTTGAATTTTGGTGTTCGCTACGCTCACGCTTGTTTGAATAAGGTTGTGCGCGAAGCGTACACATCAATTCAAAATTCATAATTAAAAATTCAAAATTCGTTACATAACAAACGCCAGGCCAATCAGCCCCAGCATCACCGGCCATTTCCACATCAGGCGCAACAGGTCTTCCGTGCGATAACGGGGAAACAGGTAGGCGATGCTGACCGGTATGGCCAGGACCAGGAAACTCTTCAGCAGGAAGTCGAACCAGGTCGTGCCGCCGCCGAGAAACAGGCTGACGTAAAGCACCGAGGTGGTGTAGAGCTGAAAGCACTGCATGACGAACAGGCCGCCCAGGTATTTGCCCCCCATCTCCACCATCGGGCCGGTGGCGATCTCCGCCGGAGCGATGTAGATCTCGAAGGGTTGCTTGCCCAGAGAGGCGTGCATGGCGATCAGACCCGCGAGAGCCAGTATCGGGTTCTGTACGACGCCCCAGGAGGCAAAACCGCCGGCCTGCTGGGCGGCGATGATGTCGATCAGGTTGGTGGTGCCGGCAGCATAGGCGACACCGAAGATGACGATCACCAGGGGGATGTCATAGGCCAGCATGGCGGTCAGTGCCCGGGCGATGCCGATGGAGCCGTTGGGATTGGCGCACTGGCCGACGCCCAGGGCAAGTCCGAGGGAGGGGATCATCATCAGGTAGAGCAGGGTGATGATGCCGCCCTTGTCTGCGATGCCGTCCATGCCGGGGACCGGCAGCAGGGTTTCCGCGGCAATGTATCCGCCCATCGCCATGACGATGCCGATGTCATGAATCAGTCCATGGGACACCTGGGTGCGTTTGCTGTGCAGCTTGATGATGTCGTAGAGAGGCTGGAAGAAGGGTGGTCCGACGCGGCGCTGGATGCGTGCCGCAATCCGCCGCATCATCAGTACCATCATCATGCCAACGATGAATGCCACCAGGGGCATCAGTGTAAGTTCAAGCAGAAGTTCGATCGGAAGCATCAGATCACCACCCAGGCAAGAAGAAACAGGACTGCGCTCATCATGTAAAACTCAGGATTGGCGCGTCGGTAGACCCCTTTCATGACCAGTGAGAGGAACTCGACCAGGGACGTGATGCCCTTCTCAAGCCAGAGGAAGCTGCCCCGGTACCAGCCGCCGATCAGGTGCATCAGACCGGCATAGAAGTTATCGCTGTATTGGTAGCGCACATCGGCGGTAAGAAAATGCCCGCCGGCATAGTTGTCCAGCTGATGCACCCGTTTGCTGCGACCGGCGGAGTAGAAGATCAGCGCACCGACACCGAATCCTGCGAACAGCACGCCGATCACCCAGATCATGTCCAGGGAACCGCTCTTGGCGGTGATGCCGCCGAGGGTGAAGTCGATGGCGGGCAGACCCAGGGATTCCTGAACTGAGGCGACCCAGGCCAGTGGGATACCCGGCAGCAGACCGGTGAGGAATATCAGTGTCGCCAGAATCAGCATCGGAAGCATCATGCTCCAGGGGGCTTCCTGGATGTGCTCGTGCTCCACCCGCAACTGACCCAGGAACATGTTATGGATCAGTTTGTAGACCGAGAGGATGGTGCCCAGGGTGCCGATGATCGCACCGACGAACAGCAGCGGCATGCCCTGATCCAGCAGTGATCGGTAGACCAGCCACTTGGAGACGAAGCCGTTCATGGGTGGCAGTCCCGCGAGTCCGATGATGCCGCACAGCAGCACCAGGAAGGACAGCGGCATGCGGGTCACCAATCCCCCCATCTTGTTCAGATCCGCGGTGCCGGTGCGGTGCTGAACCGCGAACACGGTGAGCAGCAGGGCCGCCTGGCACAGGGCGTAGTTGAGGATGTGCAGCAGTCCTCCGGCACTGCCGAGGGCGTTGGCGACCACCAGACCGAGCAGCATGTAACCGCCCTGGCCGATGCCGTGCCAGGCCAGCAGATAACGGGCGTCGTTCTGCTTCATGGCGGTGTAGGTGGGCAGAATGATGGTGAAGATCGCGATCCAGGCCAGCAGATCCCGGGCATCGATCAGAGTGAACGGGATCTTCAGGTTCTCGATATTGACGATGCCAAACAGCTTCACCAGCACCAGCAGGATGGCGAACAGCCCCATACGCGAGGAGATCGCACCCAGGAAGGCGCTGCCGGGACCCGGCGTCTCGGCATAGGCAGGCGCCTGCCACAGGTGAAAAGGCAGCAGACCCAGTTTGATGCCGAAGCCGCCGGCGAACAGCAGCACCAGCACCCACAGATAGCCGACCTCCATGCGGGACGCAGCGGTGAGTATGGCCTCATAGCGAAGGGATCCGGCCGAGGCGTAGACCAGGGCGATACCACCGAAGACCGCCATCCCGCCGATCACCGCATAGGTGATGTAACGCATCGCCGCCCGGGTGGCGACACCCCCCGCCATGGTCATCAAAAGGAAGCCCGCCCAGGTGACCAGTTCCCAGCCGATAAACAGGGACAGCAGGTCACCGCTGGCAAGCAGTATCAGCATGGTGAAGACATTCAGGGCCATGGCGACATGAAACAGCCACACATTCCCGTCCTGGCGACGGAAACTGCGTTCCCACTCACCACTCGAGTACCAGCTGGTCAATACCGCTGCCACCAGGGTGATGAGGGCGAAAAACCAGCTCATGGCATCAAACTGCCAGGAGAGGGTCTGGCCCATGACATTGAAATTCAGAGCCGATGCGATCGGTTCGGCGCCGTAGCCCAGTGGCGCCATCTTGAACAGCACCAACAGTTGCCCGGCATAGAGCAGGGTGACCATCCAGCCCACGGCCAGACCCCGTCCCAGGACAAAGGCCACCAGCAGGGTGGTGGCGGAGAATATGAGCAATTCATCCAACAGACTGATAATCACTGCTCGCCTCCGACGGATGTGCAGGTGACACAGATATTTTCGGCGAGTCGGTCGCTGGGCAACTCACTCGTTCGGGACTGTGCCTGGGTATGCATGGGCTGTTTGAGTTCCGGTTTGACGGTTTTGATGTACAGGCTTACCTGGCGGGTCTGCGTCGCCATCGCCTGCAGGCGGTCACCCACAGGGGCGATCCACAGGGTTGCGGCAATCAGGGCCACACCAAACAGGGCGGATGTTGAAAGAGACAGGCCTGCCAACCGGGGAGGTGGGTCGGCTTGCTGTGGTTCGTCGGAGCGCTGATAGAGCCATCCGGCGATGCGGAACAGGTAACTGGTTTCGACCACTGTGGCGAGGAGAAATACCGCCAGGCCGATCAGGTAGAGCGGGGTGTCCTGGCTGGCCAGTTCGGAGATCAGGGTGAACTTGGCCCAGAATCCGGGAAGCGGGGGCATGCCGACCAGGGACAGGGCGAACAGAACGAACAAAGCGGAACCCAGGGGTGCGGTTCTGCCCAGGCCCTTGAGTTTTCGCAGCGAGCCGCCCCAGCCGTCGGTGAGCATGAACAGCCCTGATTTCACCACCATGTGGTGCAGTGAAAGGGCCAGAACGGCCAGTAACCCCCGGTCATCCGGGAGGGACAGAGCAATGAAGATCATGCCGAGCTGACCGATGGATGAGAACGCGAGCATGCGGCGCATGTCCCGCGCCCGCCAGGCAGCCAGTTCGCCGCTGATCACCCCCAGGATGCCCAGCAACAGCACGATCTGCAGGGCCTCGGGCTGGTGGAATACCAGGATCAGCAGACGCATGATCACCAGCATCGCCAGTTTGGAGACGAGTCCCGCGAGAAACGCGGACAAGCGGTGCGAGGCGGTGGCGTAGACCTCCGGTACCCAGGTATTCACCGGGAACAGCTCCGCCTTGACTCCGACCCCGATGAGCATCAGCAGGAAGGCGGTCAGACCCATCTTGTCATTCAGGGTCTCGGGCGCCAGCTCCGCGAGGTGTGCCAGATTGAGGGTTCCGGTCTGGCTGTACAGCAGGGCGATGCCCAGCAGGGTAAAGACCGAACCGATCCCGCTCAGCACCAGGTAGCGAAACGTGGCCGCATGGGCCGCGGGGGTACCCGAGGCGGTAATCAGGCCGAAGCTGGCCACCGCCACCAGTTCGTAAAACACATACAGGTTGAACAGATCGCCTGATAACGCCAACCCCGTTGAGGCGGCAACCAGCAGCAGCATCAGGGATTGACGACGCGGACTGTCACTGTCCAGGCTGAAAGGCCAGAACAGCAGGCCCAGCAACTGGGTTGCAAAGGCAAACAGCAGCGCCGTATCGTCGACGTACAGATTGATTCCCAGAGGGGGTGCGAAACCGCCGATGCCGATCGACAGGGGCAGGGTGGTATCGCCCATTGCCAGTTGAGCCAGGAGCCAGCAGCCGTAGAGCAGAATCGCCGGACCGATCCAGAGTCCCAGCCCCAGGGTGACGCGCATCAGGACCGGCAGCAGGAAGGCGCCCAGCAGCGGCAATACGATGGTCAGGATTGGTGCGTACATCATGCCTCACCTCCCTGCGATTCCCGGGCCTGTACCGGCAGGGGTGGCAGGGGGCGTTCACCCAGCGGGGCATCCTGACTGACATCACGCCGGATTCCGGCGGTTGCGGCAATCTCCGCATCCATACGTTCCGCAACCACATCCCGGTCCAGACTGGCGTAGCGTTGGCGCACTCGGATCAGGATGCTCACGGCCAGGGCTTGAACACCCACGCCGATGACGATGGCGGTGAGCACCATGGCCTGGGGAACCGGATCCACCATGTTGGGATGCTCCGCCAGATTGGTGATGATCGGCGCCACCGCGTCCCAGCGATAGCCGGCCAGAACCAGCATCAGGTTGGCGCCGGCTTCCGCGATCACCAGGGCGAGGACCATGCGGAACAGATGGCGCGACAGGACCAGGCCCGCCAGGCCGATCAGGATCAGACCCAGGGCGGTGGCGTGCAGCACGAGTTCCAGGGTGATGCTCGAGATCATTGTTCCGCCTCCGTCTGGGCGAGATGAGACAACAGGCTCGCCAGTTCCGCGCCGACCTTCAGCCCAACGGCCAGGTAGAGTAACGGCAGGGTGCCGGCGGAGCGTAATTCGCCCAGGGTTCCCTGAAGCATCATGGGTTGCAGGAACTCGCCGCCGTCATACAGTGCGAGCAAACCGATCAGGATGAAACTCGCTCCGGCAAATCCCTCGATCAGACTGAGCATGCCGTGGTGCAGGCGAGCGCCGGGACGCGCCAGCAGGGGCAGGAAAAATGCGGCTGCGAGTATTACACCGCCCTGAAAACCGCCGCCGGGGGTCAAGTGGCCGTGGAAAATGATGTAGAAACCGATGGTCATAAGGAGCGGGAACAGCATGGCGCCCCCATGACGCAGCACGAATCCCCCTTCGGTGAGGGTGCCGGCGGTGGTGTGCCGACGTCCCAGGATCAGCCCCGCGGCGGATGCGGCGGCGAACAGGATCGAAAGTTCACCCAGTGTGTCGATGCCTCGATAACCCAGAACCACGGAGGTGACGATGTTGGCGGCGCCGGTCTCCTGGGGTGCGGCGGACTGAATCACACCGCCTATCAGCATGGCCGGACTGCCAAAATCCAGTCCGCTGACGATGGCCAGGAGCATGAATCCCAGCCCACCGGCGAAGAAAAGACCTGTAAGATTGCGCATCAGATCAGTCCTCCCGCCGGGTGATCGCCCCGGGTTTGTTTTCCCCGCTGCCATCGAGGCGCCAGAGTCCTAGTCGGCGCAGGGCCAGGGCCAGGATCAGGCTGCTCAGTCCAGCCCCCACAGCGGCCTCGGTCATGGCGACATCCGGTGCCCGCATCAGGGCGAACAGCAGCGCGAGTCCCAGCGAGACCACCGATGCGGCAGCAACCGCAGCCAGGTGGTTTTTCGCCAGAAGCACCATCAGCGCCGCGCTCAACATCATCAGTGCCAGGAGTAAAGCGATCCAGAGTTCCAGGTCAGTCATGAGTCATTGTTTTCCTGCGGGGCTTTTTTCCAGGGTTCCACTCCGGCCATCAACAGGGCCCGGGCAATAGTGGAGGATCCGAGAGGATTGGTGATCAGAATCAACAGGCCGATCACCAGGATTTTCGACCACCAGTGGGGAAACAGCAGTGCCACCCCGATCAGCAGGCAGAGCGCCCCCAGGGTCACCGCCTTGGTCCCCGCCTGTATCCGGTTGTAGACGTCCGGCATGCGAATCAGGCCGATGGCACCGAACAGGGTGAATGCGGCTCCAATGAGGAGGAAGATGTCCGCAGCGAGTCTCATGAGCCGTTCCCCTCGATGGCCCGGGCAATCGCAACCACACCGACAAAGGCCAGGGTGCCGTAGACCAGGGCCACGTCCAGATACAGGGCGCTGCCGAGCAGTGCTGCCAGCACCACCAGCCCTGAGGTGGTCATTACCGCCAGGGTGTCAGCGGCGATCACCCGGTCCGGAGTGGTGGGTCCGAGGATCAGTCGCAGCAGGCTCAGTAACACCGCACCGCCCAGCATGATCAGGGCGATGACCTCCAGTTGCGTCAATGTCATTTCACAAAACCTTTCAGGTGTTTCTCGAATTGCTCGGTGATGGTCCGAGTCGCGGCATCCATGTCGGTGCCGGGGGGGCAGTCGACCCAGTGAATCGTGAGGGTGTCATCCGCGACGTCCACCGTCAGGGTGCCCGGTGTCAGGGTGATGGTGTTTGCAAGAATCAGCCGTCCCAATGGCGAACGCAGTTCGGTTTTGACCTGAACCAGTGCGGGTCGGAGAGGGAGCGAGGGTGAGAGCACGCGTCGCGCCATGTCCAGGTTCGCCCGTATCAACGCAATGATAAAGGCACCCAGATAGGCCAGGAAGGAAGGAATGGCCGATGGTGTGAAGCGCAGGCCGCTGAAGATGCTCAGGTGGGGACGGCTGATCAGGGTAACGATCAGGGCCACCATCAGACCCGCGACCCATTCGGCGGGATCTGAGCTGCCGGTCAACAGCAGCCAGAGGGCGAACAACAGAACAAAAAGAAACATCCCGCTGGCGAGATCGCTGGACGTTGATTCACTGACATTGCTACTCATCTTCCATCCACTCTCGGTTGTGTTGCGGCCATGGCCGACGATCAACGCTTACCATTATGAAGCGGCTGTGGCCAAGCTTCAATTGGGAGTTCACCGGTCGGCCATTAAAAACCTAAATTGTTACCATCACATGACGCCACGAGTTGGAAGGAGTGTCAGGGGCAGCGGACATGCAAGCGACCTCTCACGGACCCCCGGGCGGATCTCACTCATACATCGGGTGCCGCCATATCGATCCACTCGGCAACCTCATTCCGGCTATGAAATAACCTGGAATTTTACTTTGTTACCTGAGTTTTCATGGATGAATCAGGGGTTACCTGAAATCATAGTGGATTATAATCGTACTGTAAGGGTCCATTTACAGAATCCAGGACGAGGTTGCTGAGCAGGGTTCAATAGTTACCATCCGTTTGTGGGCCGCACCATTCTGGAACCTTGCCAATTCGCCATCCAAGACTATGAAGAGAGGGTGCGCGCGTGGGTTTCGTCCTGTTTGGTGCGAGATGGAGCCATGCGGTCCAACATGGAACGTCACAAGGTCTATTCTCATACAATGTTCAGGGGAATTTTTTGATCGCCGAACATCCGTTCCAGCCCTGGTGTAGTGTCTCATATAGACTGCTGATTTCAGCAATCTATATGAGACACTACACCAGATGACCGTTCGGCTCGGGGTACTCACCCAAGCTATGCGACATCATGGAATGGGAAGCGGCGTAACCAAAGAGAGAAAACATGTACAGCTTTTCCATACAACTTAACGGCCGGCTGGAAGAGATCGAATCCAGAGTGGTTGAGGCTCTGAAAGCAGAAGGCTTTGGGGTACTCACCGAAATCGATGTGCAGGCCACCCTCAAGGCGAAACTGGGTGTTGAGCGGCGACCCTACCGGATACTCGGTGCCTGCAACCCGCCACTGGCTCACAAGGCGATCGACACGGAACCGGATATCGGGTTGCTGTTGCCATGCAACGTGGTGATTCGCGAGGAAGCTGATGGCTCGATCACGGTTGCTTTCATGGATCCGGTTGCGGTGTTGCAACTGGTCGACCGTCCGGAAGTGGAGGGTCTTGCTACGGAGGTCAAGCAGCGCCTGCTGAGAGTTCGGGCATCGCTGCTCGCCTGATTCTTATCCCTGCAATCCCTCGTTTTCAAGCTCAATATGGCAACACATGCCCAGGCTAAGTGATATCGATGCGGTCTGATGGGTTTATCTGACCTTAGGTATGCATTCCCACGCAGAGCGTGGGAACGAGAGAAAACGTTGCGAGAGGATCCAGGTATCGTTGCTCTCTTTCCTCCCTCGTTCCCACGCTCTGCGTGGGAACGCATACCCTTTGGTTTAAATAATACCTATCAAGCAAGTCAACGCTGCTTGGCCTAGTGTGTGTTCCAACAACAAACCTGGGACTGGGGTCGATTTGCATAGTCTGAAACAGACTTTCACGCAGTCAGCGAACGTGGGCATACTGATTGGATTGTAGGGTTTTTTGGAATCATCCTGACACTGTGATGTGTCATCTGCTCAAAAGCGATAGATCAAACCGGCATAGTATTCACGACCCGGGTCGACGGTGATCGTCGCATCCTCTTCGTCGAACACGTCGTCCTTGTTGCTGTCATTGGTCAGGAACACGGTTTTGTAGTACTGGTTGTCAAAGACATTGTTGACCTTGGCGTAGAGTTCCAGCGTCGAATTTGCCAGATTCATTTCATAGCGTGTCTGCAGATTGAATATGCCATATCCGCTCATCTCGATCAGGTTGGTCTCATCCGCATAGTAGCCTGACCGGGCATAGGACTCGCCGATGATCGACCACGCCGGCGTGATCGCATATGTGGCATAGAGATCGATGGTATGGCGGGGCGTTCTGGGCAGTTCGTTGCCCACGATGTCATAGGTTTCGTCGGGCAGGGTGGTGTACGAGATCTTCACCGGATTGTGTTTCATGACTTCCGATTTCAGATAGGTGTAGGCCAAAGTGAACGTCAGGTTATGCATCGCCTGACTCTTGAACCAGATCTCGAGTCCCTGGTTTCTGGCATCGCCCACGTTGTCGAAAACCATCTCATCCCCTGAGTAGTAGGTGCCGTCCCGACGTCCGATGATGTCTTTATTGTCGGTTCTGAACAGGGAAACCTCGTACTGAAACGGGGTGTTCAACAACGATTCACGACCCTTGAATCCGACTTCGTAATTGATGCTGCGCTGAACGTCGATATCTTCATTGTTCAGGTAGTTTCCTCCCCGTACATCACCGGCATAGAGCTGGTCGACCAAAGGTGTGCGAAACCCGGTCGATACGTTCGAGTAGAGCGAGGATTGCTGCGCAAGCTGATAACTCGCTCCGATCCGGTAGGAGTTCTCCTTGAATCGTTTTTCCCGTTCTGTTTCGGTTGTACTCCAGATCGTCCCGTCATAGTCTCTGGACTGGATGTTGTACTCGTCATTCTGGTTGTCATGGCGCATGTTGAGCGTGGTGGTCAGGCGCGACGTCAGTCCGACTTTGAGTTCCCCGTACACTGCGTTTTTGGTTTGGTCGTCCTGAGATATCGAACCTTCGCCCTCGTAGTAGTATGTGGTTTGACCTCGGCTCGTCGTCGAATAGTCGGCAAGACGTTTACTCTTATCTTCGTAGTCTCTTCTTGCGTGTTCGAAGCCTAGCAGATAACCCACGCGATCCACATCCGCCCGGTATTCCAGCTTCAGTCCGTTTTGTTCGATATTTTCCAGCGAGTGGTTGGTGTAGGTGTCATTTTCGCCATCCCCATCGGTATCCTGAGGGCTGGATGTATAGTCGTAATCGTCCAGATAGTCATAGACATTGAGCAAGAGATTCGAGTTGCCGTCGAAATCGTTGTTGTAGGTCAGGTAGTACTTGTCAAGATCGACATAGTTCTCCTTTTGAAAGGATTCGCGTCCGGTCCCGCGGGGATTCTCCTTGGCTTCGGTAACGCCTTTGGTTGTGCCACGTTGTTTTTGTTCGTATTTACGGGTGATGTCCACGCCGGCAGTCAGATCGCTGTTGTCGTTCAGGTAATAGGAAAATTTACCGCCGACGGATTTTGACCAGAGGGCTGAATCGATCCAGTAGCCGTCGGTATCGCGATAGTTGGCGCCCAGGTTGAAGGCATACTTTTGTGTGCCTTTCTGCATCCTCGCGCTGACATCCTTGTACTGATGACTGCCGGCTTCCACGCTGACCCGGTAGCTGTCTTCGGCAAGCGGCCGGGTGGTGGTGATGATTACGGCGCCGGCCAGGGCGGTGTTTCCGTAAAGATAGGACGCCGCGCCTTTGATGACTTTGATACTCTTGATGTCGCTCATGTTGATGCGGAATTTACCGCCGTTCTGCCAGATCGGCACGCCATCGATAATGACCGCGACACCGGTGTCCTCCCACATGAATTCCTGTTGCCCGATACCTCGCATATGAATCTCGACCACTTCGCCGGGACGCACGTCGGAAGTGATGCCGGGTATTGTCTGCAACAGTTCATTGATTTGACGGGGATTGATCTCCTCGACCTGTTGCGCATCGATGTAATTGATGGTGGACACTTCATGGGCACTGGGAGTGATGTCCGTGATGGTGGAAGAATCCACCCGTATGGTCGGGGTCGAATCGGCCTGTGTGGAATCGGGTGGTGTCTCGGCCCATGCTGCCGGATTCACGATCAGCCCCAATGTGAGGGACAACAAGCATAGCGATCTGTGAAGGGTAGGGTGGGTGGTGTCCTTGACCTGGGTCAGATACATCATGACGTCCTCTTTATAATTGTGCGGAAATGGCCAGCACTTTAAGCAAAGGTCGTTCCATCTGCGAAGTTGAGTCATTTTCAAGGGCTTATACTTGGACTTTGTTGGGTGACTTCGGTGATATAACCGAATCATCCGTGATATCACGTCAGATGACGGCAACACGAGATGTGAGCGAATAGGTAGACCGGGTGAAGCAGCGCGTAATCCGGGAAGGGTCGAAGAGAGAGGCATAAAATCACATGAGACATGCCAATCCCGTGACACAATGCTGATCGCAAAAACTCAACATTTTTTCTCGATCGCACGCAGAGTGTGGGAGCGAGTAAAAGGATGTGTTTGTAATCTCGATGGGATGCTTGCGTCGAGCGACGGAGTGCACAGACAACCCGGTGTCGGATACTGCTCGGGTAGTGCTCGATAGACTAGAAAAGCACGCCCCGTCTCCCATTGCGGGTGTACGGTCCAGGGACATCGGTAATGGATGTTCGATGACATGGGTGACAGTTCATGGTCAATCACCCAGATTGCGCAATTCTAAGGCGCTAATCTTGGTAAAGCAGGAGTGGGTAGGTCGGGTTAGCGTAGCGTAACCCGATGACCAACCCTATCGTCTTCATGTCGGGTTACGCTGCGCTAACACGACCTACGGTTCCTCGATTCATGTGAATGAGAGAAAACTCAACACACGAATGATCAACGCTCACTTCACAAACGATGGTCACTCGTGTGGATTCCAGTCTGTGATCAAGAGGGGCTTTTGTAATATACAAAACCGATCATAGAAATAGAAATAAATGAATGTACCGATGAAGTTCCGGGTAATAGACTCTGCCCAGGTTTCGCTGTAAGGATCGACATTCAGGAGGAAGACCCATGAATACCCCATCGACAACAGGCCGCTTGCGCAGCGGTATGCCCCAGTGGATGAAACGATTCGCCTGGGCGCTGCCCCTGTTTTTTCTGCTCAAAGGCATGGTCTGGTTGAGCGTACCCACGCTGCTCTGGTGGACGAACGGCAATCCGGGAGGCGGATGACCGGCGTCCGAGGCATCAGTGCTGACGGTCGCTGGACCTGGGATGGGGCAGGGGGTAATCTTCCCTTCCCTTTCAGTGAGATCGACCCGGAAGTGCCATGCTCAGTTATCGCCATGCCTATCACGCAGGCAACCCAGCCGATGTGCTCAAGCATCTGGTGCTGGTGGAAGTGCTCGACTATCTGGGTGACAAGGACAAACCGTACGTCTACGTCGATACTCATGCCGGCAGCGGTCTCTACCGTCTCGATACCCCTCAGGCTACCCACAACCGGGAATTCGAAAACGGTATCGGACGACTGCTCGGCGCCGGTGAGCCGGAATTGCAGCCCTATCTGGAAATTATCCGCCACTACAATCCTGACGGTATCCTGCACCGCTATCCCGGCTCACCCAAGATTGCCGCTCAACTGCTCAGATCCCAGGACCAGGCCTGGCTGTTCGAACTCCACCCCAACGAGTTTCCTGCCCTGAAGCAGGCCTTTCAGAACAATCAGCAGTTTCACCTTTTTCAGGAAGACGGCTTCGATGGGTTGGTTCGGCTGCTGCCTCCGCAATCCCGTCGGGGATGTATCCTCATTGACCCCTCCTACGAGGTGAAGCAGGACTACGCGAGGGCTGTGGAGCAGTTGCTGAGAGGTGTCAAACGTTTCGCCACCGGAGTCTACCTTCTGTGGTATCCGGTGGTGGAACGGGGACGGATCGATATCATGCAACGGGCCCTGATCAAGAGCGGCTTACGACGTCTCTACTGTTTCGAACTGCAGCATGCGGTTTCCCACAGTCAGGGCATGTGGGCCAGTGGGCTGTTCGTAATCAATCCGCCCTGGATGCTGATGCCGCGGATGCAGGCCATTCTGCCGATCCTTGCGGAGCGTCTGGGTGAGGAAGGGTCATTTGGATTTCGCTGTGAAGAGTTGGTGGGTGAGTAGCGGTGCTTACGGGGCCGCAATTTTCCACAGGTCACTAACAGCCTGCTAAACAACAACACGATGATACGGGTAATACCATGAGTACATTCGACAATGTCACGGTCACCAAGGCCGCCAATATCTACTTCGACGGCGCAGTTACCAGCCGCAGCTTAAAGTGTGCCAACGGGGAAAGTAAAACCCTCGGCATCATGCAGCCGGGCGAATATCGCTTCAACACCGGCAAACCGGAAATCATGGAGATCCTCTCTGGTGAAGTTGCGGTTCGACTGCAGGACGATGATCAATGGAAGCGCTATTGCGCCGGAGAACATTTCGAGGTTGCGGGTGATTCCGCGTTCGACATCAAGGTAAATAGCGTAACGGACTACTGCTGCAGCTTTGTGGATTGATGTTGTGCAGCGTCTGAATAGAATTCCAACAGTCTGTTAGTCGAACAGAACCTGAATCTGGCGCGGGTCCAGGTTCAGGTTCACCGTCTCACCGATCGGGAAATCCTTGCGTCCGGTCTGGTGACGGTCATCCACGAGGATGTCCTGGCCCGCGCAATCCACCGAGTAGCGGATCAGGTTGCCGAGAAACTCCCGGTCACGCACTCGGCCTTCGATGCGGATACCCGCGACTGGGGTCGAGTCGCCTTTTTCTGTGATGACAAGATGTTGGGGGCGAAACATCATTTTCGCCGCGCAGGGGGCATGGTTCATGGATTCCAGTGGAATGTCCAGTCCGCACTCAGCAACGAACCGGTGGGTGCCGGAATCCTGCACCAGTTCGCCCTGGAGCAGATTCGCCGTGCCGAGAAAGCGTGCGACGAAGCTGTTGCGGGGTGCGTCGTAGAGCGCCATCGGTGATCCTACCTGTTGCAGAATTCCGTCGTTGAGCACCGCCATGCGATCGGCGATGGTATTGGCTTCTTCCTGGTCATGGGTGACAAAGATCGTGGTAATGCCGAGTCGACGCTGCAGTTCGCGGATTTCCCGGCGCATGTAGACCCGCAGATTGGCGTCCAGGTTCGATAGGGGTTCATCGAGCAGCAGCACTCGGGGTTCGATGACAATGGTGCGGGCCAGGGCGACCCGCTGCTGCTGGCCGCCGGAGAGTTGTGACGGTCGCCGATCCGCATATTCGCGCAGACCCACCACATCGAGGGCGGCCTCCACCCGCTCGGTGATTTCAGCTCTGGGCAGGCGTCGCTCCTCCAGACCGAAGGCGACATTGCGGCGCACGCTCATGTGCGGCCATAGGGCGTAATTCTGGAACACCATACCGACGTTGCGCTTCCAGGGAGGCAGTTGCGCCACGTCCTCGTCACCGATCAGCACCTGACCGCTGGGGGTGGGGCCGAACCCGGCAATGAGTCTCAGCAGGGTCGACTTGCCGGAACCCGAGGGTCCGAGGAAAGCAAAGAACTCACCGGGTTCCACATCCAGACTGATATCGCGCAATACCACGTGGTCGCCGAAGGCGAGGCCGACGTTGCGCAGTCTGACATTGACACTTTGATTTTCGGACATGGGCTTGGGTTACTCCAAGTTCGCTTCGGTTTCGCCAACCACCCGGTCGGCGGTGCGCATGCGCCGGCTGCGCTCGATGATCCGATGGGAGAGGTAGGCGCCCAATCCGACGATCACCACAGCGATGATGCCCAGCGCGGCGCCCGGCCCCCGTCCCGCCGCAGATTGCATGAACACGTAGATCCCGTAAGAGAGGGGGGCATCGGATTGCTGGGACACCAGCATCAGAGTTGCAGAGAGCTCAACCGAAGCGGTGGCAAAACTGGTGACGAAGCCCGCCAGGATACCGCCGGACATCAGTGGTACGACGATGCGCCAGACGGTCCGTGACTTGGTGGCGCCGAGATTCTCCGCCGCTTCCTCCAGGGTGACACTGACCTGCTGCAGGGCGGCCACGCAGGCACGCAGCGCGTAAGGCAGGCGGCGTACCGCGAGGGCGATCACCAGGATCACCCACCAAGTGGCCAGGGGCTGATCGCTGAAAGGCAGCCGTATCTCGTAGAAGGTGCGTAGATAGCCGATGCCCAGAACCACCCCGGGCACCGCCAGCGCCGCGGTCGCGGTGTAATCCAGCCAGCGCCTGCCGGGGGTACCGGTGCGCCACACGATGTAGGCGATTGCGGTGCCTAGGACGATATCGATGCCGGCCGCCAGCCCGGCATACAGCAGGGTGTTGGTGACATACTGGGAGGAGCTTTCGAACACCTTCAGGTAGTGAACCAGGGTATAGGCGTCGGGCAGCACGGCAAACGACCAGACCGTACCGAACGACAGCAGCAACAGACCGATGTGAGGGGCCAGGACAAAGCCCAGGATCAGCAGAATCACCGTGTAGGCCCCGGTCTTCTCCCACAGCTTCAGGTCCCGCTTCAACAGTCCGCCACCGCCTTTCTGCACCGAGCTGTAGTCCCGTCCGCGGAATGCGAGAAACGAGGTCCACAGGGAGAACATGGAGAACAGGACCAGCATCACCGAGATGACATAACCCATGGGATCGGTGATGCCGATGGAACTGATCCGCAGGTAGGCCTGGGGCGCCAGCATCTTGTTGACGTTGAGCAGCAGCGGTGTGCCCAGGTCGTCGAACACCTTGAGAAACACCAGTGAGGCGCCGGCGACGAAGCCGGGCATGGCCAGAGGGAAGACCACCCGGCGGAACAGGCGCATACCGCTGGCGCCCAGGTTCTGGGCCGACTCTTCCAGGGAACGGTCGATGTTGGCCAGACTGGCGGAGAGATTGGTGAGGATAAAGGGAAAATAGTGAATGCTCTCCACCAGGATCACCCCATTGAGTCCCTCCATGAAAGGGATGGTGAACCCGAAATGTTCATCCAGCAGCAGATTGACGCTGCCGTTGCTGCCGAACAGCAGCTGCATGGCCACCGCGCCGACAAACGGCGGCATGATCAGGGGGATGATGCCCAGGGTCTGGATCAGTACGGAACCGCCAAAATTGAAACGGGTGGTGAAGTAGGCCAGGGGGATGGCGATAACGCTGGCCAGCAGCACCGACATGCCGGCGACATAGAGCGAGTTCCAGAAGGATTCGCGGAACAGCGCGGTGTTGAAGAAGTCCTTGAAATTGACCAGGGTGAAGCCCCCGGTGGCCGGATCCTGGAAGGCCACGAAGACCACCTTGAGAACCGGTACCACCAGGAACAGCAGCAGGAACAGACCCAACAGCAGTGCAATACTCAGCGGGCCCCACTGCACGCGCGGGTTGGCGTTCATGCAAACATCCTTCGCCCGATCAGGCGGCAGATCGTCAACGGTCCGCCGCCCGGGTCGGCATCAGTCAGCCAGTTTCAACGCCTGCCGGGCCAGTTCCCCGGCTTTGGCATAGTGGCTGCGAGCGAAGCTGTCCCACTGCTGTTCCACTTCGGCCTGACGTTGCGGTACTTCATCCGTGGGTTTCTTGCGTTTCTTGGCAAAGATACTGGCAAAGTCCGGGTCGTTGGCCTGGGCCTCGGTGACCGGGATCGCGTTGACCTGGGCACGCGCCTCGGCCAGCAGTTTGGCCGCCTCCGCATTCGGCTTCCTGTCGATCGCAGCCTGTGCCTCATGGATTGCCTGGGTGGCGCTGCGCAGTTCATCGGCCCGGAAGGTGATCAACTGGTCGAACAGGGAGTTGACCAGGTTGTACCGCCCCTCGGAGAGGTCGGAATCGAACTTGACCGCCGCCCCAATGGATTTGTCCTCGAATGGATTCGGCAACCCCTCGGGTGCCTTGGCGTAGATCTCGGGCTTCACCGGAAGGCGCTGGATCTTGGTATCGAAGAGCAGTTCCTGGCCCTCGTCGGAGAGCAGAAAGTCGATAAACGCTCCGGCCGCCTGCGGGTGAGGTGCGCTTTTCACCATGCCTACATTGGCGGGCACCAGTGCGGTGATGGTGGGGTAGACGAACTCCACCGGGAACCCCGAAGCCTTGGATGAGAAACCGAAGAAGTCGATCACGATACCGAAGCCGAATTCGCCGCTGTTGACACCGTCCGGTACGCCGAAGCTGCGTTCGGTGATGGTTTTGAAGTTGCCGGCCATCGCTTTCATGGTGGCCCAGCCCTGATCCCAGCCTTCACCTTGGAGAATAGCCTCCACCGTCAGGTGGGTGGTGCCGGAGCGGGAGGGCGCGGACATCCCCACATGGCCGAAATAGACCGGTTTCTTAAGGTCGTCCCACTCCCGGGCCACCGGCAGACGCTTGGCCTTGATATAGCGGGTGTTGTACATGATGCCGTATCCCGAGGCGGCGAAGCCGACGAAGTAGCCATCGGGGTCGTTGATCGGAAACGAGCCGATCATGTCGGGAATGCCCGAGGCGTTCGGTTTGTAGGTCTGCAACAGGCCCTTGCCCTTGAGCACACCGAAGGCGTCCGGTGCGGAGACCCAGAACAGGTCGGTGGTGTTGTTCGCCGCGGTTTCCTGGATGTATTTCACCCCGGCCGAGGTCTTCTTGTTAAGCACCTCCACCTGGGTTCCCGGGTATTTGTTTTGAAAGGCGGTCTGGAAGACGCTGGTCAGGTCTTCCGGAAACGACGTGACGATGACCAGCTTGTCCTCCATCGCCAGGGCGGGCCGCCACAGGGTCAGCAGGCAGAACAGGGGGATGAGCAGGCGGATCATAGGGTGAATTGTATGAAAGGGTCGGGTCACGACAGATACTCCTCGGTGTGGGTTATTGTTATGCTGTTTGTCGCTTGTGTTACCAAATTATGACCAATAATCGGGATCTTGCAATTCGGTCCCGGTCGGGTCGGTGGTTTTACCCGTCATCCCGGTTTGATCCGGGGCCAGGCCCGGATGATGGGTGTCAGGGGTGTTTACGGTTTCCCACAGTCAGGGCATGTGGGCCAGTGGGCTGTTCGTAATCAATCCGCCCTGGATGCTGATGCCTCGGATGCAGGCCATTCTGCCGATCCTTGCGGAGCGTCTGGGTGAGGAAGGGTCATTTGGATTTCGCTGTGAAGAGTTGGTGGGCATCCGGACCGGCAGAGTTTTGGTATTCTGCAAACATGCGCAGTATAGCCGAGTATATGTATTCAATATGGTAGGTTTCGACACAGAATCATTCGTCTGAATGGCGTTGCGCCGGCCCGTCGTGAAAGGATAAAACAATGCAGCATGCCTTCTCCTGTCTGCTCCTCGGAGCCCTTGCTTTTGCGGTGCCCGCTGTGCAGTGCGATTCGCTCAAACCCTTCACCACCGATGGTTGCAGTTTGTTCCCGGATGGCACTTTTCATCAACAATCGTTGTGGTTGAACTGTTGCATTCACCACGATCTCGCTTACTGGAAGGGTGGCACCGAGCAGCAGCGTCTGACTGCTGACCAGTCCCTGGAGCAATGTGTCAGCCAGGTTGGCGAGCCTGAAATCGCAAAGCTGATGCTGGCGGGGGTCCGTGTTGGCGGCTCACCCCACTTCCCCACCTCCTATCGCTGGGGCTATGGTTGGTCCTATCAACGGGGGTATAAACCGCTTAGCGATGATGAAAAGCAGCAGGTCACGGCTGAACTACGTCGATTGAGGATGATTATTCAGGGGCTCGAAGAGGCGCTGGGATCACCGCCTCAAGAATGACGGTCTCGGGCATCGCGATAGGACCGGCAATCTATTTTGACCGTTCGTTTAGCCGGCTGTTGAAATTCGCTCAGACGAGTCCGCGATTCTCTGCCTCAGGCCGCATCCGGAATGGGCGGGGGAAAATAGGTTGTGACGATCTTCTCATGCAGCTCTGCCAGCATGATCTGCATCTCATCGATGAAGTCGTGGAGAAACTGATTGTCCATCTTCTCCAGGGGCATGCTCTCAATAGTGCGTTCGATCTTTCGCAGGATACGCACCGGGGCCCGGTTTTTCGGCAGCCGTGACAGGTTGAAGGAGATATTTTCCAGGCAGTAACTCAGGGAACGGGGAAAGGTTTCGGTCTGAAAGAGAAACTTCAGCACATCGTTGCGCCGGATACGCACCTGCATGTGCTGGCGGTACATCTGGTAGGCACTCAACGATTTGAGCATGCTCATCCACAGAATATCTTCGAATGGGGTCAGTTCCGGTGCATCATCGGGGATCGGGTTTTCACAGCGCACATCGATGATGCGCGTGGTCATGTCGGCGCGTTCCAGTTTACGGCCCAGGTTGAGAAAATGGTAGGCTGTGTCATGGCTCATGCTGCCCGCCAGCAGACCGGTCAACATCTGTGAGTTGGCGATGATCTGCTGCAGGTAACGATGCCGCCCCTGACGGGAAGAACTGCTCTGTTTGTTGTCTACCGCCGTTTGGTAGTAGCTGTTGATCTCTTCCCAGGCTTCACGGGGGAGGATCTCCCGGATGGTGCGGGCATTTTCCCGCATGCTTGAGAGAATGCTGACGATGGAACTCGGGTTGGCTTCGTCGGCGATCAGGAAATTGGCGACGCGGCGCTCGGTGACTTCCGGGTGGCGTTCCGCATACTCCGTATTGCAGCCGAGCAGGCTGATCAGCGCATCCCAGCCGGGCGCCACCTGGGCGGGCAGGTCCAGCAGCAGGTTGGTGTTCACGGTGATCAACCGGGCGGTGTTCTCGGCCCGTTCCTGATATCGCCCGATCCAGTAGATGGTTTCAGCTACTCGGGAAAGCATGTCGCACTCCTCGGATGTCTTGGATAGTCTGCGTCACTCGAGCGGCGTTCGTCTTTTTGGGCGATCTCTGTGACGTCGCGATTGCGGTTCGTTCCATGGCCGGCACTCCGTTCAGCTGTCCACGATCCAGGTGTCCTTGCTGCCGCCCCCCTGGGAGGAGTTGACCACCAGGGATCCCTTGCGCAGCGCCACCCGGGTGAGTCCCCCGGTGGTGACCTCCATGTGCTTGCCACTGAGAATGAAGGGGCGAAGATCCACATGCCGGGGTTCCAGCAAACCCCGTGCAATGGTCGGCACCGTGGAGATGCCGAGGGTTGGCTGGGCAATGTAGTTACGCGGATTCTCTGCAATCAGTTTCGCGAACTCTTCGCGTTCCGCCTTGGTCGAGGCGGGGCCGACCAGCATGCCGTAGCCCCCCGATTCGTTGGCCGGCTTGACCACCAGTTCCTTGAGGTGCTCCAGCACGTAGGCCAGGGAGTCCTTGTCCATACAGCGGTATGTGGGCACGTTGGGGACGATCGGATCCTGGTCCAGGTAGTAGCGGATGATCTCCGGTACATACGAGTAGACTACCTTGTCGTCGGCCACGCCCGCGCCTGGCGCGTTGGCCAGAGCCACGTTGCCTGCCTTCCAGGCCCGTAACAGGCCGGGTACCCCGAGCATGGAATCTGGGTTGAAGGCCTCGGGATCGAGAAACAGGTCATCGATGCGGCGGTAGATCACATCGACCCGGGACAGGCCCTCGATGTTGCGCATGTAGACACAGTCGTCGTCACACACCACCAGGTCGCGACCCTCCACCAGTTCACAGCCCATCTGCTGGGCCAGATAGGCGTGCTCGAAGTAGGCGGAATTATAGATGCCGGGGGTCAGGACGACGATCTCCGGGTTGTCACCCGGACGGGGTGACAGGGCCGCCAGGGTGTCGAACAGTTCGGACGGATAGTCATCCACCGGCAACGGGCTGTAGGTTTCGAAAAGTTCCGGAAACACGCGTTTGGTGACCAGCCGGTTCTCCAGCATGTAGGAGACCCCGGAAGGCACTCGCAGATTATCCTCCAGCACGTACATCAGGCCGTCCCGGTCGCGGACCAGGTCACTGCCGCAGATGTGCGCCCAGATGCCGAGAGGTGGATTGATGCCGACGCACTGGGGGCGAAAGTTGACCGAATCAGCGAGCACTGCGGCGGGAAACACCTTGTCCTTGATGATCTTCTGATCGTGATAGAGATCGTCGATGAACAGGTTCAATGCCTGCACCCGCTGCTTCAGCCCCGCCTCAACCTGGTCCCACTCCTTCTTCGGGATCAACCGCGGAATGATGTCGAAGGGCCAGGCCCGGTCGATGGATCCCTCTTCTTCGGTGTAGACCCGGAAGGTGATGCCCATCTGCTTGATCGCCAGTTCGGCGCCCTGCTGGCGGGCCTCCAATTCGCCCTCGTCGAGCTTGCGCAGATAACTGATCAGTTTGCGCGCATAGCCCCGGGCGTTTCCGTTCGGGGTGATCAGCTCGTCATAGAAGTCGTGGTTTTCGAACGACTCCCAATTGATGGTCATGCCAGGCCTCCTTCGCGCGGCGTTGAGCGCAGATCCAGGGTCCAGGGAAAGTCGGGATTCAGGGGTTCGTTGCCGAGCACCATCCGTCCGCCGGTGTGGCCATGCTCGACGAAGCGCGCCAGGCGTCGGGCCTCGGCCTCGTTGGCATTGACCGGAAAGGTGTCATAGTTGCGTCCGCCGGGATGCGCCACATGGTAGGTGCAACCGCCCAGGGAGCGCTCGTTCCAGGTGTCGACCACGTCGAATACCAACGGGGTGTGCACGCCGATGGTCGGGTGCAGACCCGAAGGGGGTTGCCAGGCCTTGTAGCGCACCCCGGCGACGAATTCGCCCCGCGTGCCGGTATTGCGCAAGGGCACCCGGCGGCCGTTGCAGGCAATGGCATGACGCCCCGGGGTGAGTCCGCTGGCCTTGACCTGCAGGCGCTCCACCGATGAGTCGACGAAGCGGGCGGTGCCCTGGGCGGTGACCTCTTCGCCCAGCACGTTCCAGGGTTCGATGGCAAAGCGCAGTTCCAACTCCAGGTCGTCCACGTTAAGGGTGCCATAACGGGGGAAGCGGAATTCGACAAAGGGGTCGAACCAGCTCATGTCGAAGTTGTAACCGCTGCGGCGCAGGTCGCCGACCACGTCCGCCAGATCCCGCTCCACATAGTGGGGCAGCATGAAACGGTCGTGCAGCTCGGTGCCCCAGCGCACCGGATCGCGCTCGTAGGGGTTGTCCCAGAATCGCGCGATCAGTGAACGCAGCAGCAGCATCTGCACACTGCTCATGCGCGCATGGGGCGGCATCTCGAAACCCCGGAATTCCACCAGGCCGAGGCGGCCGGTGGGGCTGTCCGGCGAGTAGAGCTTGTCGATGCAGAACTCGGACCGGTGGGTGTTGCCGGTCAGGTCCACCAGCAGATGGCGCAGGATCCGGTCCACCAGCCAGGGGGCCACGGTCTCACCAGGGGGCATCTCCTTGAAGGCGATGCCCAGTTCATACAGCGAGTCGTCCCGCGCCTCATCAACCCGCGGGGCCTGGGAGGTGGGGCCGATGAACAGGCCCGAGAACAGGTAGGAGAGCGCCGGGTGGTTCTGCCAGTAGGTCAGCAGACTGCGCAGCAGATGGGGCCTGCGCAGGATCGGGCTGTCCCCGGGATACTCCGCGCCAATGGTCACATGGTTGCCGCCACCGGTACCGGAATGGCGTCCGTCGAGCATGAATTTTTCAGTCCCCAGGCGGGACTGGCGGGCCTCTTCATAGAGGATCTCGGTCCGCGTAATCAGTTCACGCCAGTCATGGCTGGGATGAATGTTGACCTCGATGACCCCGGGGTCAGGGGTTACCTGCAGGCGCAGCAGACGACTGTCATGGGGTGGTTCATAGCCCTCCATGACCACCGGTAGGCCGGTGTCCACCGCGGCCGCCTCGATGGCGTTGACCAGGTCGAGATAGTGCTCCAGCTCGGTGAGCGGAGGCAGGAAGATGTGCAGATGACCCTTGCGCGGCTCCACGCACAGAGCGGTGCGCACCAGCACATCCTCGATTCCACCCCCCGGCCGTCCACTGAACATGCGCCGGTCATCCGCGGCCAGCGGAGGCGTGGGCAGGGGAGAGGCTGTGCCGCTGCGCACCATACGCAACCGATCGCGGATCTCCGGCATCTGCCGGCGGCTATCGAAGGGATCCTTGGGCAGCACAGTCTGGCGGTCGCCGGCCTTCTCCCAGAGCAGGGAATCCAGGGGCAGGCGATAACCCATGGGCGAGTCGCCGGGGATCAGGTACATGTTGTCTCGGCGGAAACTCCAGGGACTGGAGATCCAACTGTCACGCAGGTAATCCCAGGCGATGGGCAGGGCATAGCCCACCGTGTAGTCGAGGCCCTGTTCGAACACCTTGCGCAGGCGGGCCCGCTCCAGCGGGTCCTTGAGCCGGTTGTCGAACACGTCCAGATTGGCTGGGAGTATGCCCTCTTTCCACAGGTAGTAGAGATTGTCCTCGAAGCCGGGCCGGGCGTACTTGCCATCGACGCCGAGATGCTGGGCGATGCCCTGGATGAGGCTGAGGGCATGGCTATCGGTGTAGGATTTCGATGAGTCGGGATGGTCAAGCAGTTCCGGGTGCTGCCACACCGGGGACCCATCCTTGCGCCAGGCGCAGGTCAGCGCCCAGCGGGGGAGCTGTTCACCGGGATACCATTTACCCTGGCCGTAGTGGAGCACCGCATCGCTGCCGAAGACCTGCTTGAGCTTACGCAGCAGTACTCCGGCCCGCTCCAACTTGTGCTCACCGAGCGCGGCGGTGTTCCATTGCGGACTGTCCATGTCATCGATGGAGACGAAGGTGGGCTCGCCGCCCATGGTCAGGCGTACATCGCCCTGCTTGAGATGCTTATCCACGAAATCGCCAAGCGCCAGAATTGCCTGCCACTGATCCTCAGTATAGGGTTTGGTGACCCGCGGATCCTCATGCACACGGGTCACTGTGTTGACGAAATGAAAGCTGACCTCGCACTTGTCGGTGGCGCCGACAATGGGTGCGGCGCTCACCGGATCCGGTGTACAGGCCAGGGGAATATGCCCTTCGCCGGCGAACAGTCCGGAAGTGGGGTCGAGTCCGACCCAGCCCGCTCCCGGGATGAAAACCTCCGCCCAGGCGTGCAGGTCGGTGAAATCCGCCTCCGGACCGGATGGGCCGTCGAGGGATTTCTGATCGGCGCTGAGTTGCACCAGGTAGCCCGAGACGAAACGGGCCGCCAATCCCATGTGACGCAGAATCTGCACCAGCAGCCAGCCGGTATCCCGACAGGAGCCGGTCTTCTTGTCCAGGGTCTCCTCACAGGTCTGTACCCCGGGCTCCATGCGAATGGTATAGCCGATCGCTTTTTGCAACCGCTGATTGAGTTCGACCAGGAAGTGCACGATATGGGGGCGTTTCTCCTCATCCTCGTCCTTCGCCGTGTCCTCCGCTGAACTGTCCAGAAATCCGAAACCAAGCCGCTCATTACCCACGGTCTCGAGCCATTGGGTCAACCGCGACCCCGATTCCTTGATCTCGAAGTAGGGCGCAAGCTCTTTCTTCAACTGGGCTTCATAGTCGAAGGGGAAATGTTCGGCGTAGCTCTCGACAAAAAAATCGAAGGGGTTGATGGTGACCAGGTCGGCGACCAGGTTGACATCCACCACGAAGCTGCGGGACGGCTTGGGAAACACATAGCGGGCGATGTAGTTGCCGAACGGATCCTGTTGCCAGTTGAGAAAGTGCTCTTCCGGTTCGACCTTGAGCGAATAGTGATGCAACGGTGTACGGGTATGGGGGGCCGGACGCAGGCGGATCAGATGGGGTGAAAGGTTGACTGACCGGTCAAAGTGATACTCGGTTCGGTGGTGAATCGCGATACGAACTGACATGGTGCGCGCAATGCTCCAGATTGGTGCCAATTTGTTATGTTGAAGGGGCTATGACACCATAGTAACTACGTGCGAGCAGTTTTTGTGCCATAACGCGTGCCATTCCCATTAGGCACTATTTTGGCTGAGTTACCCTGAATTTCCAGTCCCGGGTGCCGATAATAGCTTCACTCAAAGAGCACTTTTTTGTCACGTGATTTGTATTATCATGGGTGACCCGAAGACAACCGGATGATTTCCGCCATGACATATTGCCTAGGTATCTGTGTCCAGGATGGACTGATGTTCGCATCGGACTCTCGGACCAATGCGGGTGTGGACTATGTGACCAGCTATTCGAAGATGCATGTCTTCGAACCCGCTCCGGATCGCGTCTTTGTCATCCTCTCCGCGGGCAATCTGGCCACCACCCAGGAAATCGTCAATATCATCCAACGGGATATCGACTATCCCACCGGTGGTGAGAACCTGTTGACCGCACGCTACCTGTTCGAGGCGGCCGACTATGTGGGACGGGTCAGTCAGATGGTGCAGCAGCAGCACAGCATAGCGCTGCAGCAGGCCGGGGTCAGTGGCGAAGTGACCCTGATCCTGGGCGGGCAGATCAAAGGACAGCCCCACGGTCTGATGCTCATCTATCCCCAGGGTAACCATATCGAAGCCTCCCGCAGCACACCCTATCTGCAGATCGGCGAGACCAAGTACGGCAAGCCGGTGCTCGATCGGGTGCTCAACTATACCCTGCCGTTGCATGATGCCGCCCGTCTGGCGCTGGTATCGCTCAGCTCCACCACCATGTCCAACATCACCGTGGGTCCGCCCTATGAACTGGCGATCTACAATGTGGACGCATTCAAGCTTACCAGCCGCTGCAAGTTCGAGGAGAGCGGTGATTATTTGAAAGAACTGCAGACAGCCTGGACTAACGGTTTGATCCAGAGCTTCAACAATCTGCCGCGTTTCGAATGGGAGCTGCGCGATAACCAGATGGGTCTGGGATTCAACGAGTGTGAGCCCACTTTGATCGCCAAAGAAGCGACCGCGGATACACCCACCTACTGATCTTTCTCTGCGACAAGGATTCCCGGGCGATGCAAGGTCTCCACTGGGCCTCGCGGGGGGGGCGTCTCCGGTCGCGTTGTCTTGCCCGCGTCTGAATAAATAGCAACAGTCTGTTAGGGATATTCCTTACAGAATATATTGCTTGACTCTGTTTGAATGTCGTTGAGTTGATTGTGGATATCACTTCAATTCGAGAGTCATAAAATCAGGGAGCTTTATCATTTGTCATGGAACGACGATCTATAGAACTCAGCGATTCCGCTTGTTCATTCTCATCTGTCGCAATCGACGAAGTCCAATCAGAGTTCTGCGGTAAGACGTCTTTGACGATCTTTGAGTCTGACGATTGTGATTGTCCTTGGCTTATCGAGAGAATCCCAAAGTCACATATGAAAAAGGAGTTGTGATGATGGCAAGTATTCAAGGCGGTGCTGGAAACGACAACCTGTGGGGATGCTCCGGCGATGACACGATCAGCGGGGATAGTGGTAATGACAATGTCATAGGCGGCAGTGGCAATGACTACCTCTATGGCGGCCGGGGCGATGACAACATTTGGGGCGGGTCAGGTGACGATCATCTGTTCGGCGGCTATGGTAAGGACTACTTTAATGGTGGATCAGGACATGATCACTTCAACAATGCCGATGATGACTTCATCATTATCGATGACGGCCGGGGTCCAATTTTGTCATCCCTACAGGATGATTGATCCAAAATAAGGGACATCCCCCGGTAATGCCGGGGGATGTCCTTCCAATAGACCACAGCTTGTTCCACATGATCCTGCGCCATACTCATGACTTCGATGCAGACGGCAGAAGCGGGGTGAAAACAGCCTGCGGGCAGGCGGCACTATTCTGCCGGAGGTGATGAAACTTGGGCTTTGAGGTTGTCCAGGGGCACTAAGACGACATCGGTCTCTGGCTGCAAGGTGACATGATCGATACCGAACCGTTCGGCGAGCATCTCGCGAACCTTATTCAAAACGCCAGGCCACTCAAGGGGATCATGTATAACAATATGTGCCGAAAGGGCGCTTGAGCTCGCAGAAAGGGACCAGATGTGCAGGTCATGAACCGACACAACCCCTTCGCACTTGGCCATCGCCATACCGATTTCCTTAAGATTGAGGTGTGTTGGCACCCCCTCCATAAGGGTGTGCAGGGCTTCCCTCAGTACGCGCAGCGCCGACACCAGAATCAGCAGCACGATCAGTAGTGAGAGCAGGGGATCGATGGTCATCCACCCGGTCAGGCTGATGATGGCTCCTGAAATCAGCGCCGCCACCGATCCCATCAGATCACCCAGGACATGCAGCAGCGCGGCCCGCACATTGAGATTGTCGTGATCGTGGGACAGCAGCCAGGCCGCCACCAGATTCACCAGCAGACCGATGAAAGCCACCCCCATGACCGCACTGCCCATTACCGGAGTCGGGTGGTTGAAGCGGCGGATCGCCTCGGCGCTGATCAACGCCACCAGGCCGATCATCAGCAGAGCGTTGAACAACGCTGCGAGGATCTCCGCGCGGCCCAATCCGTAGCTGTGTCGGCTGGAAGGACGGCGTAGCGCCAGCAGTGAGGCAACGGCGGCCAGACCCAGGGCCGAGGCGTCGGTGAGCATATGTCCCGCATCACCGAGCAGCGCCAGGGATCCCGACCACCAGCCGGCCACTGCTTCCACGCCGGCGAAGCCCAGGGTCAGGGCCAGCGCCCAGAACAGCTTGCGGTGGACCCCATGGTGGTGTCCGGCATGCGCAGGGTGGTGCTGGTGATGATCGTGCATAGGTCCATTCTGACACAAACCACCGCCCGGTAAATCAGCGGCTAACCCTGGTTTGTAAGGGGCTTTGGCCAACCTGATTACCCACCCTGCTCAGCCACACAGAGGGAAGGTTTGAAAATGTATCTCGTTCCCACGCTCTGCGTGGGAATGCCTATCGATATCATGCGGCATTGCCCAAACCTGTTAGGTGTGCGCAAGCCCGGGTCCGCATTCCCACGCGGAGCGTGGAACGGGGAAGGGACAACGCATCTGCTTGCGCACCATCGCTGTGCTCCTCTAACCTGATATCGGTTGTTCCCGGGTTCCACTTCGCTGCACCCGGGCTACGCGGCTCGGGACACGGGAATCTCAAGAAGAGCGAGCATCACCCGTAGCCCGGGTGAAACGAAGTGGAACCCGGGATCTGACAGAATGCGAAGCACTGCGGGATAATACAACACTCTCCCGACATCTCCCTTCACCCTGAGTGCAGAGATCCATGCCGCATGGCGATGCTGACATGACTTCAGTAATCGGGGGCCACAAAATCCATCATTTGGAAGAGGTTCCTGGGTAGAGACAGGCAGAGGGAGCAATGCCAATGAGCGAAGCGAACACCCTAACAGCCTGCTAACCCATGACTCAAAACCGCTCCTGGCAGCGTATTCAATGGCTGAGAATCATGGGTAATCATTTTGGTCAATATGCTCTCCGATCGTGTAAAAAACTGCGGCCTGGTACCGACACGGATTCCCCGTGCCGGACGCCAGCCTGTTAGACTGAGGACAAAGGGTACGGGGCAGGATTGTCCGTGCCTGACGATAGCCACAGATCCCAAGGAACCGGTTTCATGACAGTCAATACCACGATCAGCAGCGCAGGACCTTACCCCGGCGATGGGGTCAGCATCCGCTTTCCATTCGACTTTCCGGTACTCGAGGCGGATCAGCTGGTGGTGGTGCATATCCTCGCCGACCACTCCCGGGAGGTGCTGCAGCAGGCGCTGGATTATCAGGTCATTCTGAATAGCGATCCCGGGGCGAATCCTGGCGGAGTCGTGGAATATCTGCCTGACTCCGGTCCACTGGGTGCGGATGAGTTCCTGTGGATCGAACGCAGGGTTGAACTGCTGCAGCCGCTGGATCTGCCCGCGGACAGCGCCTATGCCCCGCAGCAGATCGAATCCGCATTGGACCGGCTCACACTGATGGTGCAACAGCTACAGCATGAGCGGGACGTCACCCGGGCAACCCGGATCGCTGTCCTGGGGTCGAGCGAAGTGGTGTTTCCCTGGCATCAGACCTGGGTGGACCACATCAACGGGGCCTGCGAGGCCGAAGGTCTGGCGCTGGTGTTTCAGCATACCGGAGCAGGTGCGCTGACCCATCAACTCGCCCTGCACAAGATCGATCCGCTGACCGATCGCAGCTATGTCCAGTTCACCCGGGAGTCGAATCCGGATGCGATCATCGTCGAACTGGGGATCAACGATGCCATCCTGGGGTTGGGCGGCCGCACCCGCGAGGAGATGCTCCAGGATGCCCGGGACCTGTATGCCTACTTCCGCACTTACAATCCCGGGGTGCCGCTGATCTATTCACGCCTGGTGCCCTACGATGAGGAACGCCATGGCGGGGTGTCCATCAGCCGGGTGAAGAAGAAATACTGTGTGCCCTATATGCACCAGTTGAGTACACAGCCGGGGGAATCAAACCTGGTCACCTCGGAGCCGGCGGAATTGAACAAAACCCTCTCCCCGCTGATGCAGTCCCGTCTCAGTAATTGGAAGGCGCTGGATGCAGAGTGTCGTTCACTGGCCGATTTCGTCATTGATACCAACTACTTCCGTCCTGCCCGACTGGGTCTGCTGTCGCATGACCGATACCACCCCAATGCCTGGGGGCACTACTTCATCATGAGCCGGATCTGGGAAGCATTGCAGACCGACAGCGGCCTGCGTGATGCCTTGCCGGTACTCAAGCAGATTCGCAAGCTGGGTGATTTCACGGATTTCGACCGGCTTTGGAGCTCGGCGATCAAACTCGATGCGGAGCGGGACGGCTACGTGGTCGATCCGGATTTTCTCTCCGGATGGGAATATCCGATGTGGCTCAACGTACTGGGCGACACCCACCTGATCGACAACATCAGCTTCTGGGCCAATGAGCAGCGACCGGGCATCGCACTCAACGATGTGGTGAACAAGTCCCGGGATGACCTGTTTCAGGTGATGATGACCCGGTTGTGGCCGGATCGGGAGATTGCCACCAAGCTCTGGCGCGCCAATGCCGCGGAACCCGCCACCTGGAGTCAGGATGTTCCTCCGGTGAAGGTCTCCTCGAGCGGATCGCACATCGGCTCGGTGCAGAATTCCGCGTTACCCAATGGATCCTGGCTGATCAAGTACCGTGTCGGCCGGGATGTGTTCGGACCCTTTCCCATCGAGGTGACCGGCGACTATCCGAGACTCGCCCGGGTGGTGGACGTGGTGAGTCTGCTCCGTCAGCAGGACCTGGAAATGGCGGGGCAGGGCTGGCAGGACATCCCGTTTCCCGAGGCCATCAGTCTGCGGGAGATCGACGATGCCCCCGCAGCGGTGCTCTGGGACCCGGATGGCTGGATCCGAATTGCGGACGATCAGGGATACCGGCGCTTCCGGCTGAATGGTTACTGCACCGCCAATGCCTCGCAACCCGGGCGCTACCGACTGGGATTTCACCGTAATCCTGAGGGTTACCAGCATGCCCGCAATGTCGCGGACACCTGCCTGAAGTCCACCCAGGATCCTGAACCCCTGTCGCTTGCTTTTCAGAGTGCCTGGCTGCCGATCCGGACGGGTGGAGAAATCCTGCGTCTGGCGCTCGAAACCCCGGACGGGGTGGTTGTCGAGGCGGCTGCAGGTATCGGATTACAGATCGAGTTGGGGTAGGGATCCCGGAATCGATTCTATTGGCTCTGCAACCCATCGTCCCTGTAGAGGCCATCTGAGCGCCGACCCAAACGAATAAGCCCGCAGAGGCGGGCTGTGTTCGATTCCTAAACGCTCAGTAGGCTGTTATCACTGCTTGATCCGGCCCAGGACCAGGACCTCGACGCGCCGGTTTTCCGCACGTCCCTCGGGGGTGGCATTACTGGCAATGGGTTCCTTCTCCCCGGCGCCCCAGGTCGCAATCTTGTTCGGGTCGACACCGCCGCCCACCAGGTAGTCGCGTACCGCCCGGGCGCGCTGCTCCGACAGATCCTGGTTGTAATCATCATCCCCCACATCGTCGGTGTGACCGAGGATGCCGATGAAAACCGCTTTCGTCAGGGTGTCCATTGCCTGTGTGATGCTTTGCTCCAGAAGGTTCTTGCCCTCACCGGTCAGTTCGCCACTGCGGCGTTCAAACAGGGCCACACTGGGAAACACCATGGCATCCAGGGCGCGGGGCTGACCGACGACGAAGATCTCCACACGGCGGTTTTGCGCGCGGTGTTCCTCCGTGTCGTTGGGTACCAGGGGGTCGCTCTCGCCACGTCCGACAATCTTCATCTTGTCTGCAGGCACGTCCAGGGTGGTCAGGTAGTCCGCCACGGCTTGGGCGCGACGTTTCGACAAATCCAGGTTGTACGCATCGTCACCGGTGCTGTCGCTGTGGCCGAGGATAACAACCGCGTAAGCCTGGGCCAGGACGTCACCGAGTTCCTCTCGATAGTTGCGAATGTAGTCCTTGCCTCCATCGCTCAGATTGTCGCTGTCGAAGGCAAAGAGTTCTGCCTGCGGAAACAGGATGGTGCTGATTTCATCCTTGGCATCGCCAGCGATGACCTTGACGGTTTTGTTCAGTTGGTAGCCGTCACAACCGGTGACCCGGGCCATCTCCGGGGTCCAGTAGCCGGTGTGAACGCACTCCCCAGAGCCACTGCGAACGATGTTGCCGTCATAGTCCATCACGTAGCCGGGTACGGATGCCCGGGATTCCGCGAGTGCCGAAGCACTGCTTGCCATCAGTAGTAGCGCGGTATAGATGAGACGCCGATGACTGTTATGAACCGATAATGACATGACTCCTCCCTCGATTAATTATTCTTCGATGGAATAAATATAAGACAATCGGTACCACCGTCAAGAAACAGCATGACCTGTAAATTGCAGGGTATATAAGAAAAAAAGGGGTGAGAGCCGACCAGAGGTTCAGCGGTAGCAACAGGTGAGGGAATCGCTCAGTACGGCCTCCCTGCCGGCCTGAGATTGTTGATCGACGCTTATTTTCCGTGTGACGAGCGTAACGATATAAACTCGAGGACCCGCGCGGCTTATTGGCCGGGCGGGTCGAGTGGGTCAGGTCTATTCCAGCATGTCGTTGATTACGTTATTAAACCAACTGTGGGCATAACTCACCTCGCGTTTTCTCTGCTCATCGGATGCGTCCATGGGCGAGAGACCGCCCGAACCCTCGATCGGATTGATCATGTTATTGGCACGGTCCAATGAATAGACCGCCGCCACCGAGATCCCGTGTTCGTGGCTGATGATGCTGTAGCAGGTGTTGACGAAGGTGGGCTCTCCCACAGGCTGATTGTTGAATTTCGCAACGATCGCAGCGGCAGCGACCTTAGCCTGGGAGTTTGCGGCATATGCCGATTTGGGCATTTTGGCCGCGTTCGAGGCGTCGCCCAGCACATACACGTCCTTGTGCCGGGTTGATGCGAAGGTGAGCTTGTCGACAGGACACCAGTCGCCATCGGCCAGGTCGGAGGTAAAAGCGACCTTGCCTGCCTTTTGCGGCGGGATGATGTTGATGACATCGCCCTGGAAATCCTCGATCTCCGCCGTAATGGTGCGGGTGGTTGGATCAACGGCTTCCACCTTGCCGCCGCCGGCCGCGCCCACCCATTCGATCATGCTGTTTTCGGTCCCGAATCCGTAGTGCTTACTCCAGCCCTGGCGGAACAGCCCCTGCTTGGAAAACGCATCTTTAGGATCAAGTATGATGATCTTGGCCTTAGGCTTGTGGTGTTTGCAGTACAGGGCGATCTGCGCGGCCCGCTCATAGGGTCCGGGAGGACATTTATAGGGATTGGGTGGCGCGACGATGATCACCTTGCCACCTTCTGGCATGGCCCGGATCTGGTTTGCAAGCGTCACCGTCTGGGGGCCCGCGAACCAGGCATGAGGGATCAATTCCGAGACCGCCTCGTCGTACCCTTCAATGGCATCCCACTTGAAGTCGACCCCAGGGGAGACAATGCAGGCGTCATAGCCGAAGCGTTGATCGGTTCCGGTAACCACGACCTTGGCATCGGCCTCGATGGCGGTCACCCGGTCATGGACGATGTTCACGCCATAACGTTCGAGTCCCTGGTAATCAAAAGTGATGGATTCCAGGGTGCGGTCGCCACTCAACACCTCGTTGCTCATGAAACAGGAGGTGTAGGTCTTCTTGGCCTCGATCAGTGTGACCTCGAGGGTGGGGTCGAGTTTGCGGAGATACTTGGCCGCGGTGCAGCCGCCTACACCCCCGCCCACGACGACCACCTTGCGAGTTGCCGACAGCAACAGTCCCGGGAAACCCAATAAACCTCCGGCCAGGGTCATGCCGGCCGACCAGCGAAAGAAGCCTCTGCGATTGTAATGACTCATTCTGTCTGTCCCTCCGCCACTACTGGTGGCTGCCGTAGTAGTGGATAAGTGCCTGCACGGCCTCTTCGCCTTCCGCTTCAATGACGGCATCCACCTTTCGCTTCATCTTGCGCGGGTAGGGCCGTAATCCTCTGAGATAGTCCGCCATGCTGTTTTCGAGATAGGGCATCCATTGTCCGGCAAGTGTGCCGGCATCACCCGCAACACCTCCGTTCTCATGGCATTTTTCGCAATACTGTTTGTGCAGGGTTTCGCCGCGTGCCGCCAGGGCAGGATCATGTTTCTGCGGCACGACACGCTGCTTCTGTTTGGCAAAGTACCAGGCCATCCCCCTGAGTTCCTCGTCGTCATAGGCTTTGGCGATGCGATTCATGATCGTGGAATTGCGCTTGTCTTCACGGTAGCCCTTCATGACGTCGACGAAGACATCCGGGTCCATTCCGGCAATTGTCGGACTTGACGGGCCCACGCTGGAGCCGTCTGTTCCATGGCACCCGGCGCAGGTGAAGGCTAGCGCCTGCCCTGAGGGGGTGTTCTCCGCGTGTGCACAGGTGGTTAGAACGCCCAACAGCACCAGGAGAGGGAGAGCAAAGGATGTTGTTTTTCTCATGCTAAAGGTCTCCAGGTTCAGGCCGGCGCGGTCATCAGACCGATCAGCACCAGGGTCAGCAGGGCCAGGCCGGACATGATCAGTACTGTGGTGATGAACGAAGCGGCAAGATCCGCTCGTCGCGATGGACGCCTGACGAGGTGGCTGTCCAGTTCGCCGCTATTGAGCAGTCGTTCGTATTCCAGGCGGTGATCGTGTTTGAACTCCTCGATGGGAATGGCGCCGGTGAAAATGGTCGTACTCATCGGGAAGCGTTCCGGGCGGAAATGTACGTTGAAGAAGTGCACCGAGTTCAGAAAGATCGCTGCCAGGAGCGCCTCTTCGGCATGTACCAGGGTGGCGATATTGAACATCCAGCCTGGCAGGAGTTGCGCGGTGGCCTCCGGTGCGAACAGCATGATACCGGATGAACCGATTACGGCCGCACCCCAGAAAGGTGCCCAGTAGTCGAATTTCTGCCAATAGGTCCAGTGGCTGAACTCGGGACGCGGGCCCCGACCGACAAACCATCGGAACATGCCTTTCAGGTCATCCCAGTCTTTCCAGTTGGGCAGCATGGAGGTGCTGCCGAACCATTTGAAGGTGCTGCGTTTGCTCCATATGTTGCTGATCGCTATGGCCAGATGGATGATAAAGATACTCAGCCAGATTATGGCTGCGGTGCGATGAATTTTGCCTTCCATCTCGGTTCCTCCGAGAAACACCACCACGGCTTTCGCCCAGTCGGTGTGGGCAAACAGAAGCGTGGTGCCCGTAAGGATCAGCGTCATCGTAGAGATGGCGAACAGCCCGTGAATCCAGCGCCAGACCGCAGGAAAACGCCGGAAGTAGACCACGTCAGGCTTGTTCAGGTCTTCGATAAATCCCTTTCCTTGGATATAGTCCACGACCTCGCGGTAGAGCCACATGATCACATGCACCCAGAAGAACGCCATCACGGAATAGATGAGGATCTGCATGAATACCTTGAAGAACCATAGCCCGGGATAGTTTTCCCGGTCATCCGCGTCACCATGGGGCCAGAAGGTCAGGAAATTTTCGTTAGCGTCCTCATGGCACACCCGGCAGTTTTCGAGACGATTGTTGGCATGGATTTCCGATGTCGGATCGTCCTCGCCCTTGACCGTGTGACCACCATGGCAGTCATAGCATTTCGCGGTGTTGGTATAACCCAGGCGATGCACCTGACCATGATACGAATCGAAATAGGTCCGTTGGGCCTCTTCATGGCAATTGCCGCAATTCTTGGTGATCGCCAGCTTAGCCTTGTCACTGTCGGGGGAATCGATCGCGTGGGTGGTGTGGCAGTCGGAACAGACCGCTGAGTCGCTGTCCTTCTCCTGCAGGACCGCCACCCCGTGCACGGAACCGCTGTACTCCTTGAGTTGCTTCTTGTGGCACTCTCCGCATACCTCGGGATTACTCAAGCGGTGATCGGCCCTTTGGTGGCTCCCCAGGGAGCCGATGTTGTGGGCGTCATGACAGTCGTAGCAGGTGGCATTGGTCACTGACTGATCGTGCCTGTTGGGACGGGCATGCACGGAGTCATAGTAAGCGTCGATGGTCTCCATCACCACTCCGAGACGCTTGAATTTGTCGTCCGGGTCGCTTCGGTGCTCATCCCAGGTCTTGCGGTGACACTCCACGCAACCTACAACGACCTCGGGCGCCTTGCGGTGAGGGACTCGGTCGATGGTCGCGTGACAATCGGTACAGGCCCGTTCACCGTGTACGCTGTCTTTGATGATTTCCGGGTTCGCGAAAATCTCTACGACGCTGCCGTCATCCCGGGTATCGGTCTTCTCATGCACATCGCCGTGGCATTTCAGGCAGCGCTCGTTGGGAATAATGCGTTTGCCTGTCTCGGGATCAAAACCCGGGGGAGGCGTTTCACCCAAAACAGTTAATTCAGGGACAGCACCCTGAACGGGCATGACGAAACAGAGTGTGAAAAAAAGAATGAATTTCCAGGATGGGAATCGATTCCCGATATACAGCATTTTTGCTTCCTCGCGGGTTAAATGCACAACCGCTACGAAGAGGCTAAACATGCTAATACATCAGACGCAGCCAGAAACGGGACAACAGTGCCAAAAGAAACCGGAGATCCATGCCTGCGCATGAATTACCCGGAAAACCATCGGGCCATAATCTTTATTTGGGGGTGATTTATGTCAAGCAATGTCGGCAAGCGAATATTGATCTGGATCAATATATCGTCATTCTTCTGTTTAGAAGACCCATAGTAAGACGAAGTACTGCTTTTAATAATTTCATGAGTTGCTAATATAGCCCGTCGTGATTGTTGAAGTATTCGATCCGGATTGCCTACTGGAGATCATCATGAACGCAGCACCCATCTTGATCATGGCATCAGCAGTATTCCTGTTTGCTGTCACAGCCCTGAGTATCGCTACCATCCTCGGATTGGCCATGGGCCATGTCCGCAGTTTCTTCAAAAAGGGCGTCAAAACCTGATATCCATGCGGTATACAGCAGTGGTTTCCGTCCCGGTCTCCGCTGTTGGAGCTGAATTGCAGGCTGGTGGCAATCCCTCAGGCGGAGGGATTCATCATTAAGCTCCGATGTCTTTTTGTGTACCGATCAGGCATAAAAAAAGCACTTAGAGAAAACTCTAAGTGCTTGTTTTATTTGGCTCCCCGGGACAGGCTCGAACTGCCGACCTAGTGATTAACAGTCACCCGCTCTACCGACTGAGCTACCGGGGAATGAGTTAAGAGGGGCGCATAATAATGACACAGACCCCGAGCGTCAATAGTTTCCCAACAAATTCACTCTTTACAGCGGACCGTCGAGTCCCGACTGACCCGGTCGGAGATGCGAATGCGCCCGACGTTGTTGACGATCAGGTACTTGCCAGGCACCCGGTTGTGCGGATCGCAGAACCCGAAGCTGAGATTGTAGCCACTGGGACGACCGTCACCCAGGTAGTGGACCTGGGTGCGTGTCGGGTTCGAATGGATCTCGATTTCAGAACCCTTTTCGGCATTGAACAACGCCATGACCGGTTCACCGGGGTCCGCCTGACCGTTTCGATTGGCATCAGTCACCAGGATCAAACCCCGGCTCCAGTCGTTTCCAGGCTGACAGGTCAGGTTATCTTCACTGGGGCAGAGGATCTGGCGTGACTCCTCGAGAATCGCCTGGCTTCTGGCTTGATGAAACAGAGTGGAGAAGCCGTTGATCAGGGTAGTCTGTTGGGTTTTGATGTGCAGTGTTCTGAAGCCCGGCACGCCCAGACTGAGCAGGATAGAGAGCAGGGAAAGGGCGGTGACCAGCTCCGTCAGGGTGAGTCCCCGATCACGGGTGAAACGACGGCAAAATGCAAACTGAGGCATGTGACTCCCTCCTTGGAGTATCTGTCGGGCGCAATCCGGCGTCCGTTGTTTAACGGCGCCCGGTTCAAATGGGCGCCGCTGATGATCTTAGGTTTCCCAGACTGCGTGGAACCTGTTACGGCATGCCTGGGTGGTGGGTCGGTGAGCCTATGCGCGAGTCCACCGGGTCAATGTTGACCCGATGATACCCGCATGCAGGTACAACCCGGCTTCAGACTATCAGGGCTTCAGGACCGATTCAATCCGGTCCAGCGCCTTTTGCAGTTTCTCCATGCTGGTGGCGATGGAGATGCGTACATGCCCGCCCAGACCGAATGCGGTGCCCGGCACCAGTGCGACACCGGCCTGGGTGATCAGATACTCCGAGAGCTCCAGGTCGTTGCTGACCCCGTCGATTCGTTTGAGCGCCTCCTCGACCTTGGGGAAGCAGTAGAAGGTGCCGTCGCTGGGCAGACACTCGATACCGGGCATGGTATTGAGGCGCTCCACCACGTAGTCATGGCGCTCCTTGAAGGCCTTGAGCATTTCGCCGATGCATTCCTGAGGACCTTCCAATGCCGCCTGGGCCGCCACCTGGGAGATGGAGGTGGGATTGGAGGTGCTCTGGGACTGGATCTTCTTCATCGCCTTGATGATCTCGACCGGGCCGCCGGCATAGCCGATACGCCAGCCGGTCATGGAATAGGCCTTGGACACCCCGTTGAGCACCAGGGTACGATCCTTCAGTTCCGGGCAGGCGTTGAGGATGTTGACGAACTGCTTGCCCGGCCAGAGGATGTGCTCATACATATCGTCCGTGGCAATCAAAACCCGGGGATGCTCTTTCAGTACCTCGCCCAGCGCCGCCAGCTCTTCCTGTGTGTAGGTCATGCCGGTGGGGTTGGACGGACTGTTGATCACGAACAGTTTGGTCTTGTCGGTGATTGCCGCGGCCAGTTGCTGGGCGGTGATCTTGAAGTTCTGGCCGGCGCCCGCGGAGACCAGCACCGGCACGCCACCGGCGAGGATGGACATGTCCGGATAGGAGACCCAGTAGGGCGCCGGGATGATCACCTCGTCACCCGGATCCAGGACCGCCTGGGCCAGATTGTAAAAGCTCTGTTTGCCACCGCAGGAGACCAGGATCTGATCGGCGGCGTAGTCGAAGCCGTTGTCACGCTTGAACTTGTCGATGATCGCCTGTTTCAGTCCCGGCGTTCCGTCGACTGCGGTGTATTTGGTGAAACCGTCGTTGATCGCCTTGATGGCGGCCGCCTTGATGTGGTCCGGGGTGTCGAAATCGGGTTCGCCGGCGCCCAGTCCGATGACATCCTTACCGGCGGCCCGCATCTCGGCGGCACGGGCGGTAATGGCAAGCGTCGGTGAGGGTTTGACGGCTTTTACGCGACTGGAGAGTTGTGAATTCATGGCGGTTTCGGGTCCCTGGAGCTGAACGACAGGCGTCGGGTTATGGAAATCATTCAAGTGTCGTGAGGGTCGCAACACTAGGATGACGCGGTGCGGATGTCATAATAGCCAATTAATGCACGATGAAGAATCCCTGAATGAATAAAGCGTTTCAACTGAAGTCTAAATTCGACCCCTCGGGGGATCAGCCGGAAGCCATCCGGCGTCTGGTGGAGGGGCTGCATGATGGTGAGGCGGGGATGACTCTGCTGGGTGTGACCGGTTCGGGTAAGACCTTCACCATTGCCAATGTGATCCATGAGATTCAGCGTCCGACCCTGGTGCTGGCTCCGAACAAGACCCTGGCGGCCCAGCTCTATGGGGAGTTCAAGGAGTTTTTCCCCAATAACTCGGTTGAGTATTTCGTCTCTTATTACGATTACTACCAGCCTGAGGCCTATGTGCCCGCGTCGGACACCTTCATCGAGAAGGACGCCTCGATCAATGACCACATCGAGCAGATGCGCCTCTCCGCCACCAAGGCATTGCTGGAACGTGAAGACGCCATCATCGTCGCCACGGTCTCTTCGATCTATGGCCTGGGTGACCCCAGGGCCTACCTGGGGATGATGCTGCATCTGAGTCGCGGAGAGGTCATTGATCAGCGCGCCATCCTGCGACGCCTGGCGGAACTCCAGTACACCCGTAACGACGCGGCCCTGCAGCGGGCTACCTTCCGGGTGCGGGGTGAGGTGATCGATATCTATCCGGCGGAGTCCGATGCGGAGGCGGTCCGGGTGGAACTGTTCGATGACGAGATCGAGCAACTCTCGGTATTTGATCCGCTAACCGGCCAGGTCCTGCGCAAGGTGCCGCGCTACTCGATCTTTCCCAAAAGTCACTATGTGACCCCCCGGGAAACCCTGCTTGAAGCCGTCGAACAGATCAAGGTGGAGTTGAAGGAAAGGCTGGCCCAGCTCGAGTCGGCGCATAAGCTGGTCGAGGCGCAACGGCTCAGTCAACGCACCCTGTTCGATATCGAGATGATCAACGAACTGGGTTACTGCTCCGGCATCGAAAACTACTCCCGCTACCTGTCCGGTCGCAAGGCGGGGGAGCCGCCACCGACCCTGTTCGACTACCTGCCGCAAGGCGCCCTGCTGGTGATCGATGAGAGTCACGTTACGGTACCGCAGCTGGGTGGCATGTTTCGTGGCGATCGCTCGCGCAAGGAGACTCTGGTGGAGTACGGATTCCGCCTGCCTTCGGCGCTGGACAACCGGCCGTTGCGGTTCGAGGAGTTCGAGGCGCGTTCACCGCAAACTATCTACGTGAGCGCCACACCGCGGGATTACGAGATCCAGCGATCCGGAGCGATCGTTGAACAGGTGGTGCGGCCCACCGGACTGGTGGATCCGGAGGTCGAGGTGCGTCCGGCGCTCACCCAGGTGGATGACCTGCTGTCCGAAATCCGTCTCCGAGTGGCGCAGCAGGAGCGGGTGCTGGTGACCACCCTGACCAAACGCATGGCGGAGGATCTGACCGACTACCTGGGGGATCACGAGGTGCGGGTGCGCTACCTGCACTCTGATATCGATACGGTGGAACGGGTCGAGATCATCCGTGACCTGCGCCTCGGGGAATTCGATGTGCTGGTCGGCATCAACCTGCTGCGGGAGGGATTGGACATGCCCGAGGTCTCCCTGGTGGCGATTCTGGATGCGGACAAGGAGGGGTTTCTGCGTTCCGAGGGCTCATTGATCCAGACTATCGGCCGGGCCGCGCGCAATGCCCATGGCAAGGCGATCCTATACGCGGACCAGATCACCGGTTCGATGCGCCGGGCGATTGATGAAACCGAACGCCGGCGACTCAAACAGCAGGCCTATAACGAAGCCCATGGCATCACGCCGAAAACCATCCTCAAATCGATTGCGGACATCATGGAGGGTGCCTACCCGGGCGCCCAGATGAGCCCCAGGAAATATGCCAAGGTCGCGGAACAGGAGCGGGATTACGCCAGCCTCACCCCCAAACAGATGGCCAAGCGGGTCAAGGAGCTCGAAGAGGCCATGTATCGGCATGCGCAGAATCTGGAATTCGAGGAGGCGGCCCGGGTCCGGGATCAGATTCGCGATTTGCAGGAACGGGGTCTGATCGCATAACCCTGATGGTTCGAGGTGTATATTTTTTTTGCCTTATTGCTAAGGAAGTATATTCTAGTTGAGAGTGTCTCAGTTTATCGGCTGGCAGTGATCGCCAAGCGCGCAAACAACCCGTCCATGTCGAATGGATTGTTTCCTGGGATGAAAGGGATCGTAATCACCCAGCGCACCCAAAGGGAATGCCATCAGCCTGCTAGACTTGAATTGACCCTTGTTTGTTAAGGCCACACCCAGGAAACGCACTCTGTATGCCGAATCTTGAGGAAATGCTGCGGGATATTCGTGCTGAGACCAACTATGCCTGCCGCATGACCGGTCGCTGCACGCTCGATAACCACGTCCTGGATGCGATCAGCCGGGTACCCAGACAGGAGTATGTGGGTAAGGGCTTTCGTCCACATGCCTACGAGAACAGTCCCTTGCCCATTGGTCAGGGACAGACCATATCCCAGCCCTTCATCGTCGCCTTGATGACCGACCTGCTCGATTTGAAACCCGGAAACAAGGTTTTGGAGGTGGGAACCGGTTCCGGGTATCAAACCGCGGTTCTGGCGGAGTTGTGCGATCAGCTCTGGACCGTGGAAATCATTCCGGAACTGGCCTGGCAGGCCCGGCACCGTCTTGAGCAGGAAGGTTACGGGAACATCCAGTATCGCATTGGCGACGGTTATTTCGGCTGGCCCGAGGAAGCCCCATTCGACGCGATCATGGTGACCGCCGCTGCCGAGGAAGTGCCACAGCCACTGGTTGAGCAATTGGCGCCTGGCGGCCGGCTGGTGTTACCCGTGGGGCGTCGTTACTACACCCAGGACCTGATTCTGTTGCATAAGGATCTGTCGGGTGAGGTTCATGCATCCAACCTGCTGCCGGTGAGTTTCGTACCTTTGACCGGGGAGCGTTGAACAGGATCCGTCTCTGGAGATCGCAGGACGAGGCCCTGGCGTTTGATTGACGCACCAATCCCTGCAGGTTCCCGTGGCGTGAGCCAGGATCTGTATTCATTGTCTGGGATACCGCGTTTGGCTGAATCTGCGGATAGCGTCCCGGGCAAAAAGACGGGCCGCCCCATGGGGTTGCAATCGCAGTGTCGCTGCCTGTATGATTCGCCTTCTTTCAGGCGCGTAGCTCAGTTGGTTAGAGCGCTACCTTGACATGGTAGAGGTCGTTGGTTCGACTCCAATCGCGCCTACCAAACACCCTATAAGAAAGCACCCGCCAACCCTGGGTGCTTTTTTTTTCGGCCATCACAAATATGCCCAGCGTTGAATCCCTCTCTGTTGTTGCATCCGCCTTTTCCCTCGTCACCCTGGCTGAGATGGGTGACAAAAGCCAACTGGTGTGTATGGCGTTGGCTGCCCGGCATCGCGGCTGGCCCGTATTCTGGGGTGCGACCCTGGCATTCATCCTGCTGAACGCCATCGCGGCGGGATTCGGAGCCGCGGTCGTAACCTGGTTGCCTGAAGCGCTCATGAGTCTGGTTGTTTCGATTGTGTTTGCCCTGTTCGGGATTCAGGCGTTACGTTACCGACCGGAATCGGAGGACTCGCTCACGGATGTAATTCCGGGGCACAGACTGTTTTTCTCCACCCTGATGCTGGTTTTCGTTGCGGAATTTGGTGACAAGACCCAGATTGCGGTGGCCGGTATGTCGGTCAACTGGCAGCCCCTGACGGTCTGGCTGGGGGCGACCCTGGCGCTGGTGAGTGTCACCGCAGTGGGTATCCTGCTGGGCAAGACGCTACTACAGCGCCTGCCTTTGGTGATGATTCACCGGTTAGGCGGCGGGGTGTTTCTGATATTTGCAGCGCTGGCTTTCTGGCGCGCCATCCAGTGAGGCCACCGGGGCAGGGTACGGGTCGTCCCGAATGGTTGTTCGCGTAGTCGGCACGTCAGTTTTACGTGCTTTTATGCATCCGGGACGACCTCAATGAACAAACAGGGCGCAATCGAAGGTCGGGTGAACGCAGTGTCACCCGACCTTCGGTTGACTCAGGGAAAGCGGATCCTCCAGGACTCGATCTTACCGCTGCCCCGGTTACCCAGATCCCGGGCCCTCAGTTGCCAGACCCCTTGTGACGGCAGGTCGCCGAGATCCAGGGTGTAGCTTTCCAACAGATCGACACCCCAGCCGCCAAACCCCTTCAGGTGATGGACCGTCCCGCTCGGGTCAATCAGGTCCACGGCCAGTTCCCGGATGTAGCTGTGACGAATGGTGACGGTTACCGTGACTTGACCGGCAGGGCCTTCCCGATCGATCGTTATGGGACTGAGCGCGCCTTCCAGGCTGCCATCCGGAATCGGGTAGCTCTGCAGGTTTTCAAAACTCGTACCGGGTTCGGGCACGGGGTTTTCCAGTTGGTAGTCAGCTACGAGGGATACCTCTGAAAAATCCGCATAGGCGTTCAGAAGGATGAGGTAGCGGCCTGGGTTCACCGGCCGGATCACGCAGCTTTCGTCATTGCCGTAGAGGTAGGGGCGACAGTCAAACAGATCGGTTGTCGGTGCTTCAGCATAACGTACATGCAGATCCGCATCACCGCTTCCGCCGTAACTGCGAATGCTCAGGCTGCTGGCGCCGGTCGGCACGTCGATGGCCAGCAACCGGGATTCACCGGCGCCCGCGGAGAGACCGGTCTCGGGCACGCCGTCCGTCAGCAGGATCAGATCGGAGACAGGCGGTTGCAGTGATGCCAGGGTGCTTTGCGCATCCAGGATTCCGGAGCCGCATTGGCTGCAGGGTGTACTGTAGGCCCGGGCATTCTCAACCAGCCGGCGTTCCACCTCGTCCGGAGTGATCTCCGGGTCCATCCCATATAACAGCGCCGCGACACCACTGACATGAGGTGCGGCCATACTGGTGCCGCTCATGTGGCGGTAACTGTCTCCGTTGGCAACGACGATGCCATCGTTGTAGGTGGACAGAATCTCTTCACCCGGCGCCGCCAGGTCCACGCTATCGCCAAAGTTGGAAAATTCCGCCAGGCCGCCTTCCCGGGTCGATGCCGCCACGGCAATCACACCGGGACAGTTGGCGGGGGCAATGCCGGCGCTGTCCTGGGTTTCGTTGCCGGCTGCCGCTACGATACTGGCGCCCAGACCACGGGCCGTGGTGATGGCATCCAACATGGATTGCGGACAGCTTTCCGTGTTGCCGCCCAGACTGAGGTTGATGACCTGGGCCGGATAGGGATTCACCGGGAGATCGGGCAGACGGGCGCCGGCGGCCCAGGCGATCCCATCCGCGATATCCGAAAGGTAGCCGCCGCAGCGACCCAGCACCCGCACCGGAACCACCCGCGCCTGGTAAGCGATTCCCGCAACCCCAAGGCTGTTGTCGGTGACCGCGGCGATGGTGCCGGCTACATGGGTGCCGTGCCAACTGCTCAGGTAACGTCCGCAGCTCGGATCATAGTCGCCGGTATCGGTTGGGTCCGGGTCACGGCCGTCTCCGTCATATGCTACGTACTCATCACTGATCATGTCGTAGCCGGGTAAAAGGTTGGCTGACAGATCGGCATGGGGCAGATAACCTGAATCCACCACCGCGACCACCGCCCCCTCGCCCTGGGCCTGGTCCCATGCCTGGGGCAGGTTTATGCCACCCGCCGCTTCAAAATAGTGCCACTGATCCGGGTAGCCGGGATCGTTCGGCGTGAACAGGGGATACATGCGCAGATCCGGTTCCGCGTAGGCGATGCCCTCGACCTGATTCAGACTCTCCGTCACGGCTTCGATCTGTTCCAGTGGGCGGGGTTCGCTGAGTTGAATCACGGTGGCGCCGCTGAAGGTCTGTCTGACGGGAACCGATTCGACCCCGGTCAGTTCACCCACCAGGCTGGCGGTGCTGTCGGGCAGTTCAGTGCCGGTGCTGTCGGTTGTGTACTTGATGATGATCCGGTCGGTGTCCGGTGCGGCATTGTTTGGGAGCAAGAAAGAGGGAGTGACGGCGTTGCTGGGAGCGGAGAGCGTTATCCCCAGAGCCAACAGCGTCATCCGGGTGGAAAAGGAGGTGCTCGGGTTTGTTTTCATGATAACTCCATGTTATTCCAATCCATAAAGATGGCCCGATTAGGGACCGAAAAGTGTTGTCTCAGATAGAGGGTTTAAACCATTCTGAGCGGCGAGTCAGGGAATCGGGTTCGCGGATGCGATTTGGATATGAACTCCGTTAAGTGTTTAAATCCTGAACTGTGAAACCGATTGCAGAATTCGCGGCATGTGTATTGGCTGATGAGAATAGCATCTCGGAAAAAGGAATAAAAATACTATTTTCTGGTGGGTTGGATGTCAGAAAAACTGAGCGAGACACAGCAGGAAATGGACTCCGGTGACGCAGAATCCCCGGCGCTGACCCGTCTGCCCTCGGGTATCCGGTTCGGCCGGGCCGTCTGCGGGGATCTGGAGCAGGCGGAGCAGCGGGAGTGGTGGCTGACGGACGGGCAGGGCGGTTATGCGGGGGGTACCCTGGCCGGCACCCTGACCCGGCGTTATCACGGCCTGTTGGTCTCCGCGGTTGTGCCGGACGAGCAACGACGACTGCTGGTGGCCAAGGCGGACGCCACCCTGGAGATCGCCGGACGCAGCTGGCCCCTGTTCACCAATCGCTGGTACGGAAACGTTATCGAGCCCGCCGGTTATCGGCTGCTGGAAGGTTTTCAACTCCTGGGCCGCATGCCCTGCTGGCATTTCGCTTGCGCGGAACAGCGCCTGGAAATGCGTGTCTGGATGCCCGCCGAAGGCCGCACCAGCTACGTCGCCTATCGTTGCCGGGGGGGCTACGATACAACGCAAGCCGTAACCCTGTCGGTCAATCTCCTGACTAACCGCCGGGATCATCATGCAAACCAGCCGGTCAGCGCAACCACCGCCCGGGTCAGCGAGGACGGGGGGTGTATCCGGGTGGCATGGCCCGAGGGTGAAGTGCTTTACGTACATACCACCCGGGCCGGTTTCGAGCCTCAGCAACACTGGCATGAAGGGTTTCTGTTGAGCCGAGAAACCGACCGGGGATTGCCCGATATCGACAACCATCTCTCCATCGGACGATTGGTATACGCCCTGAAACCCGACCAATGGGCCGGCTTTGCAATTTCCCTCGACCCAGACCATGCCTTCGATCTGGAATCCTCCATGCAGGCCTTTCTACAGAACGAGAACCGGTTGAGTCATCCTCCGGACCAGCCGCTGTTCGACCAGGCCCCGGACTGGGTACGCCAGCTGCTCTTGGCGGCGCAGGACTTCCCGGTCCAGCGCCCGCTGCCGAGCCACGCATCGAGGGCTTCGGTGATTGCCGGCTATCCCTGGTTTGCCGACTGGGGGCGGGACACCATGATCGCGCTACCCGGGCTGACCCTGATCAGCGGTCAGCTGGAGCGGGCCCGGGCGATCCTCATGAGTTATGCGCAACTGGTGGATGGGGGGCAACTTCCCAATCGGCTGGGCCGGGCCGGGGAGGCGCCGGCCTACAACAGCGTGGATGCCGCCCTGTGGTATTTCGAGGCCTGGCGCGCCTATCTGGAAGCTCGGGATGATACGGATGCGCTGCGGCAGGTCTATCCGGTGTTGCAGGGGATCATCGAAGCCTATTCCGAGGGTACCCGTTACGGCATCGGCATGGATCCCCGGGATGCCCTGTTGCATGCCGGGGAGCCGGGAACCCAACTCACCTGGATGGACGCCAAGGTGGGGAACTGGGTGGTCACGCCCCGCATCGGCAAGCCGGTGGAGGTGAACGCATTGTGGTACCACGCCCTGTGCTGCATGCAGGTGTTTGCTCAACGTCTCGATCAGTCCGATACCCCATACCGGGATCTGGCGCAGCGGGTGCGCACCGGATTCCAGCGTTTCCGTCAGCCGACAACCGGCGCCTTGTTCGATGTGCTCGATACGCCCTCCGGGGATGACCCGAAGCTGCGCCCCAACCAGATCCTTGCGCTCAGCCTGGAGTATTCGCCCCTGGATCCGCAACACTGGCCCGGGGTGCTGCATGTGTGTGGACGGGAATTGCTCACCTCCTATGGATTGCGCTCCCTGAGTCCCCGGGACAAGGATTACCGTCATCATTACCAGGGTGGGGTTGCGGATCGTGACGGGGCCTATCACCAGGGAACGGTCTGGGCCTGGCTGCTGGGTCATTATGCCTGGGCGGAGTACCGGGTCAGCGGCGATGCCTGCTCAGCCCTGCGGCGTCTCGAGCCCCTGGCGGACCATCTGCATGATGCCGGTCTCGGTACGATCAGCGAGATTTTCGATGCCGATCCGCCGCATCGGCCGAGAGGGGCGCCCGCCCAGGCCTGGTCGGTGGTCTGTACCCTGCAGGCCTGGGTACGCCTGCAACGGCAGGCACTCTCAGAGGGACCCTTCCAGGCGTGAACAAGCCAAACCCAGGAACATCCGGCGAAGAGCGCAAGCGCCTGGAGCATCAGTCCCGTGGAACCGTGAACTGGCGGCTATGGGGGCCCTATCTGGCGGAGCGGGCCTGGGGCACGGTGCGCGAAGACTACAGCCCTGATGGCAGCGCCTGGGAGTACTTCGACCATGATCAGGCGCGTTCCAGGGCCTATCGCTGGAGTGAGGACGGCCTGGGCGGACTGTGCGACGAACAGCAGCGCCTGTGTTTCGCCCTGGCCCTGTGGAACGGCCAGGATCCCTTTCTCAAGGAGCGCGCCTTTGGCCTGACCGGAAATCAGGGTAACCGGGGCGAGGACGTCAAGGAGTACTATTTCTACACCGATGCGACCCCGAGTCACAGCTGGCTGCGCTATCTCTACAAGTATCCCCAGCAGGCCTATCCCTACCAGGCTCTGGTGGATGAGAACCTGCGCCGGGGACGCGGTGATCCGCCCTTCAATCTGCTCGATACCGGGGTACTCGATGAGGGTCGTTACTGGGACGTGGATGTCTGTTACGCCAAGGCGGCGCCGGATCGGATCAAGATCCGAATCCGGGTGCGCAACTGCGGAGACCGGCCGGCGGAGCTGCAGCTGATTCCACAGTTGTGGTTCCGCAATACCTGGTCCTGGAACCCGGACGAGCAACCGGTCAAGCCTCAGCTATCACGGGTCGACCCGCCTGCCGGTGCCCACTGGAGCGTGTGTGCCGATCACCCGGAGTTGGGAACCTATCATCTCTACGGGGAACAACAGGCGGAGTTGTTGTTCACGGAAAACGAAACCAACGCCCAAAGGTTGTGGGGGCTGCCTGCCGAAACCCCCTACGTCAAGGACGCCTTTCACCGACACATCGTGTCCGAAGAGCAAGGCACCGTTAATCCCCAACCGAACGGAACCAAATTCGGCGCCCGTTATCGATTGATGATCGCCCCGGGGGAGATCCATCAGGTCGACCTGGTACTCAGCGCCGCGGCTCTTGAGCGGCCGTTTGCCGAAATCGAGCGGGTACTGGCGTTACGCCGCTCCGAGGCGGACATGTTCTATGACGACCTGCTGCCGGAGGCGGGTCTCGAGGATCACCGGATCATGCGCCAGGCCCTGGCGGGGATGATCTGGAACAAACAGTACTTTCACTATGACGTGCTGCAGTGGCTGAACGGGGATCGGCACGCACCGCCGCAGGTGCGCAAGTCAGGACGCAATGCCCAATGGCGTCACCTGAACGCCGCGGACGTGCTGAGCATGCCGGACACCTGGGAATACCCCTGGTTCGCGGCCTGGGATCTGGCCTTTCATACTGTGGCTATGGCCCTGGTCGATGTGGATTTCGCCAAGCGCCAGCTGGAACTGCTGCTTGGGGAAAACTATCTGCATCCCAACGGCCAGATACCCGCCTACGAGTGGTCCTTCAGTGATGTGAACCCGCCGGTGCATGCCTGGGCCGCGCTGAAGATGTTTCGTGCGGAGCGCATGCAGAGTGGGCAGGGCGATCGGCGTTTCCTGCAACGGGTGTTCCATAAACTGCTGCTCAACTACGCCTGGTGGATCAATCGCAAGGACCGCTTCGGTCAGAATCTGTTCGAAGGGGGCTTTCTGGGGCTGGACAACATTTCCGTGTACGACCGCTCCAAACCCCTGCCGCCGGGTTTTACCCTGAAGCAGGCGGATGCCACCGGCTGGATGGCCATGTTCGCCCTCAACATGACCATGATGGCTCTGGAGCTGGCGATCGATGATTCCGATTACGAAAACATCGCGATTCAGAGCTACAAGCAGTTTCTGGCGATTGCCAAGGCGATCAGTGGCGGAGACGGGCAGGGCAGCTCTCTGTGGGATCCGGACGCCGGCTTCTTCAAGGATCTGCTGATCGCTCCGGACGGCTCCCATCACCGCATCGACGTCTACTCCTGGGTCGGCCTGATCCCCCTGTTCGCCACCGAGGTGGTCGATGCCCGCCTGCTGCGGGCGGTGCCCCGATTCCGGGAGATTCTCAGGGAGCACAAGCTCGGACTGTTTCAGGGCAGTTACGTGTGCGCCTGTCCGGAGTGGGAGAACGAACAGGGCGAGCACCTGCTGGCCCTGGTGGATCACTCCATGCTGCCGCGTATCCTCAACCGGCTGCTGCATGAAGATGAGTTTCTCTCACCCTACGGGGTGCGCAGCCTGAGCAAGCAGCATGAACATCTCCAGGATCTGGGGGATCTGCCCGGGATCGGACGTACCCGTATCCGCTATGTACCGGGTGAATCCGAAAGCAGTCTCTTCGGCGGCAACTCGAACTGGCGCGGACCGGTCTGGCTACCCACCAACTATGCCCTGGTGCAGGCCTTGGAGAAATACCACCGCTTTCTTGGAGACCGCTTCAAATTCCAGGTGCCCTGCCGGCCCGGCGAATCGCTCACTCTGCTGGAGATTGCCAGCCTGATTGCGGATCGTCTGGTCGACCTTTACCGCCGGGACGATCAGGGCCGGATTCCCGCCCTGCGCCGGGACAGCCCGTTCCAAACCGACGCGAGCTGGCAAAGCCTCAATCTCTTTTATGAATACTTTCATGCCGAAACCGGCCAGGGTCTTGGTGCCGCCCACCAGACCGGGTGGACCGGTCTGCTGGCCAACCTGGTGATGCGCCGCTACCGCCGGGATATCCCCGTGTTCCTTGGCGAAGACGAGTCACACAGTCTCTGAGTTCAACCCGAATGGCACTCGATTCGAGAATTGGGTAGTGGAGTGAAAAGTATTGAGCTGTGAGTGATGAGTTTTGAGTTTATGTGTTCGCTACGCTCTCGGATTCAATAGCCATATCTCTGGCCCTACCTAGGAACATCTTTCAAGCGATTGATTTCATGAATGTGCGGTTCCCGGGTTCCACTGCGTTGCACCCGGGCTACCGGGTGATGGTCGCGCCTCGTGAGATTCCCGTGTCTCCCGAGCAGCGTAGCCCGGGTGCAACGCAGGGGAACCCGGGAACGACCCTCCGTAGTTGCGGGGGGTGCAGCGAAGCGGAACCCGGGAGCAACCCTCCGGAGTTGCAGGGAAGGTTATTTACACCGCTCATGAGGATATCCGAGGAAGTAATGACCCCATAGGAGCGATCGTTTTGCTTTCATCGCGCGGCCTGTTTAGGGTGCTACCCATTGACTCTGGCCCACTTCATCAGCAGGAGGTTTATTTCATGAAGTACGGTCCTCGCGAGATCACCACGCCTTTCCGCCCCATTCCCTTGGAGGTGCCGGAGGGGATGAAGCCGAACGAGTTTTTCAACAGTACGGAAAACCTCAACGACCTGGTGCACAACAACGGTCTGCTGGTGAACCCGGAAAACCTCCTGCTCTACCGCAAGGCCCTGGGCCACAGTACCGAATTCGATACCTCGATCATCTACAACACTTCCAAGGTGATTCTCAATCCTCTGGGCCGACCGGTGCGCCGCACCCAGGTGCCTGGGGAAGTGCGGCACGTGTGGAACCGCATGAACCAGATCATCATCGAGTACATGCTGGAGCGTTACCCCGATCCCAACGAACATCTGGTGCTGGCCGGTGAAGCCAGCCTGGATGCCACCTGGCCCCTCACTTCGCCGGGGGTGCCCAGTATCCGCATGCTGCACAACCATTTCATCGTGTTTCCCATGGATCAGCTGCGCAAGGCGGAGATCGCCAACCCCGACAATCCCAACCTGACTGACGGCGGGCAGCACAGCCTCTTCCAATCCTATATGCGGGACGTCTACCGGGAGTTTTTCGAAAAGGCCCTGGATCTCAAGGTGCTCAAGAGCATCAGCTCCGACGAATCCGGCATGCGCCTGACCGGCTATCCCCAGGGGTTGCCCTGCTGGGAGATCCGCGGCGGCGAACATGCCTTGAAGAACATCCGTTTCTGGCATGAATACGATGCCATTCTGGAGGGTTTCATCGATTTCTACCGAACCTTTTTCAGCCAGGTGTCGACCCGAAACGCACCCATGCCGAAAGATGTCTATTACCCGGATCAGGTGGAATCGGTGCTACTGTTCAATAACGACTTTCTGGGCACTGCTAAGAAGGTGCGCGAGCGCTGTATCATCGATGCGAAATACGCCAATTCGATCCGTTGGCAACCGGCCTTCAAACAACTCATCTATCGCAACGAGGAGGGTAAGCTGATCGTCACCATCAGCCAGAACTCCATCGGCAATGCGATAACTGAATTGCTCGGCGTGGTGGTCAAACGGGTGCCGGACACCGAGGCCTACGAACAGGCCGAACCGGCCCTGCTGGAAAAACTGCTGGAGGTCCGCAACCGCCTTGTGGAAGCGGATCTGGGTGAGGGAATCGGTACGGAATACTGGCCGGCCTCCTGATCCAGATCAGGGGTCGGTGAACCGACACTGGCTTTCTACACTGTTCCTGCCTTAAATTGTAAAATCAAGACACAACCTGCACGCTGCTGACCCGGGGCAGACGGCGGTCATCACTATCTGAGGCAAAGGGGGAGAGGCACGGTGCGTCACAAGTCTGTGAAAGGGACATCCAACGATTGCCTCAGACAGGCATGTGGATAAGGCCAGGGATCGGTCTTCGTGTTCAGACAACTCATTCGGCTCACCGTCCTGATTCTCATCTGTGCTTTATCCGGGCGCCTGTCTGCCGGGACCGCTGAGACCGGGAACGGGCTTGAACCCACGGACACGACCCGCACCGATCCGGATGGGACCCTGGTAATCGCGGGAAGCTGGAATCTGCCCCCCTTCAGCCAGCTGGACAGCGCCGGTCGACCGACGGGAATCGGGGTGGATATTTGGGAATTATGGGCTCAGAGGACCGGCCATAAAATCCGTTTCCGGCTCTCCAACCTGCTGGACTCCCTGGAGGACCTCAAGCAGGGGCGGGCGGATTTTCACATGGGACTCTATGCCTCTTCGCAACGCAGCGAATGGCTCGCATTCTCAAAACCTTACTTGAGTGTGCCCGCGACACTCTATTTTCGTCCCAGTGGAGATCGTCCGACGCGCCTGGCCGATCTCGATGGCAAGCGCATCGGTATCCTGGGACCCCCGCCCAAGACCTTGTTCACCCAACAGCTGCCCCAGGCCGAAGCGTTGGTCTACGAAAACATCCCGCGCATGATCGAGGCCATGGATCAGCATGCCATCGAGGGTTTCATCGCGGACCGCCCTTCCACCGAGATAATCCTGTTGCGACAGGGGCGGCGGGGAGATTTCGTTCCCTTGTCACGGGATCTTTACCAGGCCGAGTTACGGGTCGGTGTGAAGAAGACAAACCCCGATCTGTTGGCGGTTATCGAACAGGGCCTGGATCGGCTCACCCGGGACGAACTGGAGGCGATTCTCGGCCGTTGGTTGGGGGCCGGTGTCGACTACGGCCAGTTCCTGCCCCGATACGACTCGGTGGGACTGACACACAAGGAGAAGGCCTGGGTCAAACAGCATCCGGTACTGAGAATCGCGGTCGATCCCATCTTCGCCCCCTATGAATTCATTGATGATCAGCACAACCACCAGGGGATTTCCGCGGATTTTCTCAGCCTGCTGGGACATCGTCTCGGCCTGGAATTTCGCCTGATCCCAACCACAGACTGGGATCAATCGGTACAACTCGGCTATGACAAGCAGGTGGATCTCCTGCCCATGATCAATCGCACCAAGGAGCGGGAGCAGCATCTGATTTTTACCGATGCCTATTTTCTCTCCCGCCGGGTGATTATCACACGGGGGCTGCGCAGTGACCTGAACAGCGAAGCGGAACTGGCCGGCAAACGCCTGGCCCTGCCCGCTGGCTACTCGATTAACGACGTCATCGCCCGGGAGCATCCCGATGTCACGATCGTCGAAGTGCCGGATATCCCCGCCGCCCTGCTCAAGGTCTCGGAAGGAACCGCGGACGCCACCATTCTGAGTATCGGCGTGGCCGGTTACTGGATAGAGCGCAACGAGATCAGCAATCTACGGATCACCAGCAACTACGGTCAACCGAGCGTGCTCGCCATGGCCGTGCGTAACGACTGGCCCGAACTGGCCGCGATCCTGCAAAAGGGCCTGGACAGCATCAACGACGAGGAGCGCCAGCAAATCCGGCACCGCTGGATCACGCTCAGTCCGGGCGACATACCCAGTACCAACAATCACAAGGTGAGTCTCGATCTGAGTGTCAAGGAGTGGTCTTGGCTGTCCAAGCACTCCAGTATCCGGCTTGGCATCGATCCGAACTGGGAACCCATCGAGTATGTCGACCTGGAGGGTGAATATCGGGGCATCTCCTCGCGCTTCATGAAGCGCCTCAGCGAGATCATCGGTATCGGACTTTCCCTGGAACCCAATCTGACCTGGCAGCAGGTGATGCAGAAGGCGGAAGCCGGTGAGGTCGATGTGCTGCCCGCCATAACCCCGTCACCGGAGCGGATGCTTTACCTGAATTTCACCGAGCCTTACCTGCAGTCACCGATCATGATCTTCAACCGCAAGAACGCACCTCTGTTGACCGGCCTGCCCGAACTCAAGGGACAGCGGGTCGCTGTGGTCAAGAATTATGTGGTGGAGGAGAACCTGAAACGGGATCGGCCTGATCTGGATCTGTTTGCATTCACCACGGCGGAGCAGGCGCTGCGGGCTCTGGCGGCGGGCAAGGTGGATGCCTATGTCGGCAATCTCACCATAGGCAGCTTTCTTATCGACAGCCTGGGACTGAGTAATCTCAAGGTGGCGGCTCCCACACCCTATAACAGCACGCTGTCGATCGGCGTACGCAAGGACAGCCCTGAGCTGTTGAGCATCCTGGAGAAGGCCCTGGCCTCCATCGGTGAGGACGAGCGTCGCGCGATGCGCCAGGAATCCCTGGCGATTCGCTACGAAGTCGAGGTGAACTACACCCTGCTGTGGCAGGTGATCGGCGGTGCCTCGGTGCTGCTGTTTCTGAGTTTTCTTTGGCTCGCGCAAACCCGCAGACAAAAGCAGGCGCTTGCCGCCGCCAAAGCGGAAGCGGACCAGGCCAACCAGTTCAAGAGCTATTTTCTGGCCAACATGAGCCATGAGATCCGCACCCCCATGAACGCTATTGTCGGGTTCGGCCATCTGGCGCTGCAGACCGAACTTTCCCTGCGCCAACGTCACTACATCGAAAAGATTCAGGTGTCGGCCAATGCACTGCTGAACGTGATCAATGACGTACTTGATTTCTCCAAGATCGAAGCCGGCAAACTGGATATCGAACAGGTCTCTTTTTCCCTCGGCGAAGTGTTGGATAATCTGGTCAGCATCAATGCGATCCGGGCTGAGGAAAAGGGTCTGGAGCTGCTGCTTCAGCAGGACCTGCAGGTGCCTGACAAGCTGATCGGCGATCCCCTTCGCCTGGGACAGGTGCTGGTCAACCTAGTGTCCAACGCCATCAAGTTCACGGAAAAGGGCGAGGTGACCATCCTGGTCAGCGAGGTGGACCGTGAAGACGAACAGGTGCGCCTGAAATTCAGTATCGAGGATACGGGGATCGGTATCCCGCGTGATCAGGTCGAGCGGTTGTTCGATGCCTTTACCCAATTGGACGGTTCCACAACAAGACAATACGGCGGCAGTGGACTCGGCCTGAATATCAGTCAGCAACTGGTGCATCTGATGGGTGGTCATCTCGAGGTCGAGAGCACCCCGGGTCGGGGCAGCCGGTTTTCATTCGTCCTGCCCTTTCATCTGCCCAACGAGCTTGAAGTGCGTTCCTGGCTGCCCGCACCCGGACTGCGGGGATTACGCGCCCTGGTGGTGGATGACAATGCCATGGCTTCGCAGATTCTCAGTGAGATGCTGGAGTCCTTCACCTTTGATGTGACCTCGGCGAGCCGTGCCGAGCAGGCACTGGGCCTCGTGGAGGCGGCCGATAAACAGCAGAAACCCTTCCAGCTGGTATTGATGGACTGGCGACTGCCCGGCCTGGACGGTGTCGAGGCGGGACGCATGATCAAATCGGAGCTGGGTCTGTCCCACATGCCGGTGGTCATACTGGTGACCGCCTTCGGTCGCGAAGAGGTCATGCAGTCGGCCCAGGAGGCGGGAATGGATGGCTTCCTCATCAAACCGGTCAATCCCTCGGTGTTGTTCGACGCGATCATGCAGGCGTTAAACCAGGAGCTTACCGAGGAATCCCGACAACGCTCGGTAGGTTTGGAACTGCAACCCCTGCAGGGACGGGTGCTGCTGGTGGAGGACAACCCGATCAACCAGCAGGTGGCCCAGGAGATCCTGCAGCTGATGGGCTTGGAGATCACAACCGCAGGTGACGGTTACCAGGCTTTGGAGATGCTTCGTGAGCACGTTTTCGATCTGGTGCTGATGGATATTCAGATGCCCGGCATGGACGGATATGAGACGGTCGGGCGCATCCGCGCCCAGGAGCGGTTCAGGAACCTACCGGTCATTGCAATGACCGCCCATGCCATGAGTGGCGATCGTGAAAAGTGTCTCGAAGCCGGAATGAACGACCATATCGCGAAACCCATCGAGCCCAAGCGGTTGCATGCCACCCTGCAATACTGGTTGCCGGCAAGCCGGAAACCGTCGCTTCCGGTCAGCGCATCCAAGGCGCCGGACCCGGACCCGGGTGGACAGCCGAACTTTCCGGACCGTTTGCCGGGCATCGATCTCGCCTGGGGGCTGGAGCGTATCGGCGGCAACCGTAGACTGTTTGCCAAACTACTGGCGGATTTTCTGAGTCATCATCGCGATGCCTTGCAACACTTGCGGACTCAGATACAGGGGCATCAACGGGATGACGCACGACGCGAATTGCATACCCTGCAAGGGGTCTCGGGTAATCTGGGCGGACTCGAGCTGCAGCAGGCGGCCCGACAACTGGAGAGCCAGTTGCTTGAAGGAGAGGAGGGCTTGCTGGAGGGGCAGGACTTTGAGACCTTTGTGAACAAATTCGAAACCTTCATCAGTTCACTGGCAAAGCTGGAGGACGAAGGTGTGATTGTGGGGCAGACGGATCCCGTGGTGGCGCCGGTGATGGATGCGGGGGACATACAGCCATTACTCGAACACCTGGGCGAGTCGCTGGAAGAGGGTGATCCTGAAGCCCGTAAACTTCTGTCCATGATCGAGCCGAAATTGCTGGACGAGACAACTCGGGGCATCTTCAGACATATGGTCGATCTGATCAATGGCTATGATTTCGATGATGCCCTGACGATGTTGGATCACCTGAAAGAGACTTTAAAGGAAAGACCGGAATGACCCAGGAAAGACCCAAGATACTGATCGTGGATGATGAGAAATTCTATCTCGACGTGTTGATGGAATTACTTCAGGATCAGTTCAAGATCGTCGTCGCCAAGGACGGAGAGCAGGCCTTGCGTCGTGCGGCGTCGGAGCCCCGTCCCGATCTGATACTGCTGGACATTCTGATGCCGGACATGGATGGCTATCAGGTCTGCGAGCGGCTCAAGGCCGATCCCAAGACCCGGGAGATTCCGGTGATCTTTCTCACCATCAAGAGTGAGGTGGCGGATGAACTCAGGGGATTCGAACTCGGCGCTGTGGACTACATCTCCAAACCCATGAGTCCTCCGATCGTTCAGGCCCGGGTGAACACCCACATAGCGCTCAGTCAGGCCCGGGCTCAGTTGGCGAATCGAAACTCGGAACTCGAGACCAAGGTGCGTGAGCGCACGGATGAACTCAGCCGCACCAAGGATGTCGCGATCTATTGCATGGCATCCCTGGCGGAGACCCGGGATACGGAAACCGGCAAGCACATTCTGCGTACCCAGAACTATATCCTGTGCCTCGCGCGAAAGCTCAAAGATCAGGGACTCTACTCGGACTATCTCGATGATCAAACCATCGAACTGCTCTACAAAACCTCGGCGCTCCACGACATCGGCAAGGTCGGGGTGCCGGACCGGATCCTGCTCAAGCCGGGCAAACTCGATTCCGAGGAGTGGGAGATCATGAAACAGCATGCGCGATATGGCCATGACGCCCTGTTGCGTGCCGAACAGGTTCTCGGCAGTACCGATTTTCTGGTCATGGCGCGGGAAATCGCCTACACCCACCATGAGCACTGGGACGGCAGCGGCTATCCCCAGGGTCTCTTGGGGGATGCGATACCGATTTCCGGTCGCCTGATGGCGATCGCCGATGTCTACGATGCGCTGGTCAATCGACGGGTCTACAAGGAACCCTACAGCCACGAATACGCGGTAAAGACCATCCAGGAGGCGTCCGGCGTCCATTTCGATCCGTGCATGGTGGATGCCTTCACCACCCTGGCGGATGATTTTCTGCACATCGCGGTGGAGTTGGCCGATAAATGAAGTTCTCCAGAAACCGTCCTGCGCGCATCGACCGGGACAGATCCTCTGCGTGCTTGAAGACACTCCCGCATGGCTCCAAAAAAACCTGACGGGGTGTGCGGGGTTTTGACTTGACCGGTAGGGCGTATTAGACTCCATCATCCATTCGGACAGCCTGATAACCCATTGAATATGTGCGGTTATAAGGATCATAACAGTCCAATGCTTTATATGGTTTGCGCCGGTTGCCTTTCATAGTGACAGCCGCAACCTCTTGCCGAGCCGGCCCTTTTCGCCGGCTTTTTTGTTTTCAAGTGGCCTCTCGTATGGGCCACCACTGATGAGGAAATGTAGTTATGCCTGTTATCTCTCTTCCCGACGGTTCCCAACGAGCGTTCGACCAGGCGGTCACGGTGATGGATGTCGCCGGCGCTATCGGTCCCGGTCTGGCCAAGGCAGCCATGGCCGGTCTCGTAAACGGAAAAATGGTCGATACCTCCCACCTGATCGAGCGGGACTGCAATCTCTCGATCATCACCAGTCGTGATGATGAGGCCCTGCCTCTGATGCGTCACGACGCCGCGCATGTCATGGCGCAGGCCGTTCAGGAACTCTATCCCGGTACCCAGGTCACCATCGGTCCGGCCATCGAGGATGGTTTCTATTACGATTTTGCCCGCAGCGAACCCTTTACCCCCGATGATCTGGCAAGCATCGAGCAACGGATGCACGAGATCGTCAAACGGGATCTGCCGATTCAGCGCGAAGTGTGGGATCGGGACGAGGCGATGCAGACCTTCGATCGCATCGGTGAAAAATACAAGGTGGAGATCATTCGCGAATTCATCCCTGTCGGGGAAGAGGTGTCGGTGTATCGGCAGGGCGAGTGGTTCGACGTCTGCCGGGGGCCGCATCTGCCCAGCACCGGCATGCTCGGCAAGGGTTTCAAGCTCATGAAAGTGGCCGGAGCCTACTGGCGGGGTGATTCGAACAACGAGATGCTGCAGCGGATCTATGGCACGGCCTGGCGGGACAAGAAGGAGCTGAATGCCTACCTGCATCGCCTGGAAGAGGCCGAGAAGCGGGATCATCGCAAGCTCGGTAAAGCCATGGATCTGTTCCATACCCAGGAGGAGGCCCCGGGCATGGCCTTCTGGCACGACAAGGGCTGGCGCATCTATATCACCATCCAACAGTACATCCGTGACAAGCTCAAGGACCACGGTTACCAGGAGGTGCATACGCCTCAGGTCATCGATCGCAGTCTGTGGGAGAAATCCGGGCACTGGGAGAAGTTTCGCGACGATATCTTCGTCACCGAGACCGATGATCGGGTCTATGCCATCAAGCCGATGAACTGCCCGGCGCACATTCAGATTTATAACCACGGCCTGAAGAGTTATCGGGATCTTCCGCTGCGTCTGGCGGAGTTCGGTTCCTGCCATCGCAACGAACCGTCCGGCACCCTTCACGGCCTGATGCGGGTGCGGAATTTCGTTCAGGATGATGCGCACATCTTCTGTACCGAGGATCAGATCCTCTCGGAGGTGCTGGCGTTCAACCAGCTTCTGTTCGAGGTCTACAAGGACTTCGGTTTCGACGAGGTGCTGATCAAGCTCTCCACCCGCCCGGAGAAGCGGGTGGGTTCCGACGAGGTGTGGGACAAGGCCGAGAAGGCCCTGGAAGATGCCCTCAACCAGCAGGGACTGGAGTGGGAACTGCAGCCGGGAGAGGGCGCTTTCTACGGTCCGAAGATCGAGTTCTCCCTCAAGGACTGTCTCGGCCGGGTCTGGCAGCTGGGCACCATCCAGCTCGATTTCTCCATGCCGGACCGTCTGGGAGCCTCCTATATCGCGGAAGATAACAGCAAACAGATCCCGGTCATGCTGCATCGGGCCATCCTGGGATCCCTGGAAAGGTTCATCGGAATCCTCATCGAACACTACGCCGGGGCGCTGCCGCTTTGGCTGGCGCCGGTGCAGGCGGTTTTGATGAATATCACCGATCGCCAGGCCGAATATCTGGGTCAATGTCTCAAATCCTTGCGGGGCAACGGATTTCGTGTGGAATCGGACTTGAGAAATGAGAAGATTGGCTTTAAAATCCGCGAGCACACGTTGATGCGCGTGCCTTACCTGCTGATTCTGGGCGACCGGGAGATGGAGGAGGGTACCGTTGCAGTACGTACCCGCACGGGCGAGGATCTGGGCTCCATGCCGCTGGCAGACTTCATCGAGCGGATGCGGACGGAAGTACAGAAACGTGTAAATTGAGTGTAAAAGCACTGGTAAGCCCGGTGCTTTTTCTACTTTTGGGGTTTGAACTTTTTGGAGGAACCGGCTATCGCTGCTGTTAAAAAGCACCGTCTAAACGATGAGATCACCGCTGGCAAGATCAGGCTCATCGGGGTCGATGGTGAACAAGTTGGGGTTGTTTCGATTGAGGAGGCCTTGCGGGCCGCTCAGGAAGCAGGTTTGGATCTTGTGGAGATCGTACCAAACGGGGAACCCCCGGTTTGTCGCGTAATGGATTACGGCAAGTTTCTGTTTGAATTAAAGAAAACGAAACAGGCCGCGAAAAAGAAGCAAAAGCAGGTTCATGTCAAAGAGATCAAGTTCCGTCCAGGGACGGGCGAAGGGGATTATCAGGTAAAACTGCGCAACCTGATACGTTTCCTAGAAGACGGGGACAAGACCAAGGTCACCATGCGGTTCCGCGGGCGCGAGCACGCTCACCGGGAACTGGGTTTGGAACTTCTGGAACGGGTGGAGAAGGATCTGGCCGACTTCGGGCAGATCGAACAGAAACCCATCATGGAAGGCCGCCAGATGGTGATGGTTCTGGGTCCCAAGAAAAAGTAACCTTTTGCGCCGATACGGCGCTCAAATAGCGGAGTTTAACGACTATGCCTAAGATTAAGACCAATCGGGGCGCGGCCAAGCGTTTCAAGCGCACCTCGTCCGGTTCCTTTAAATGTAACAGCTCTCATCGGCGTCACATCCTGACCAAGAAGAGCACCAAGCGGAAGCGTCAGCTGCGTTCGCCCAACACCATCGCGAAGGTCGATGTGGCTATGGCCCGTCGCATGATGCCCTACGCTTAACCTAACCGGAACCGGAATCTAACATGTCTCGAGTCAAACGTGGTGTACAAGCACGCGCCCGTCACAAAAAGGTGCTTGAAGAAGCCAAGGGTTACTACGGTGCCCGCAGCAAGGTTTATCGTGTTGCCAAACAGGCGGTCATCAAGGCAGGCCAATACGCCTACCGTGACCGTCGCCAGAAAAAACGTCAGTTCCGCGCCCTGTGGATCGCCCGCATCAATGCCGGCGCCCGGGACAACGGTCTCTCCTACAGCCGCTTGATCAATGGTCTGCACCAGGCCAACATCGAAGTGGATCGGAAGATGCTGGCGGATCTGGCGGTCAACGACAAAGCCGCGTTCAGCGTGCTGGCAGAACAGGCCAAGGCCGCTCTTTCCAGCTAAACGGCTGTTGTCGCGCAGGGTCTGACCGGCGACACAGTGAGCATAAAAGGGGGAAGGCCTGTGGCTTCCCCCTTTTTTATTATTGGTGAAACGCCATTGCGCCATGCCTGCAAGGGGATGGTCGAAAGCGATCTTGAGGTTTACTGCAGATGGACGATTCCACACTGGACATTACAGGCCTGGTTGAAACCGCGGAACAGGCCATCGGGGCGGCCACTGACCTCGCCAGGCTCGATGAGGTGCGGGTCGACTACCTGGGCAAAAGCGGTCAACTGACCTCGCAGTTGAAGAAACTCGGCACTCTGCCCGCGGAGCAGCGTCCTCAGGCGGGGCAGGCCATCAATCAGGCCAAACAGCGTCTGCAGCAAGCCATCGAGGCGCGACGCGAGGTACTCGAATCGGAGGCCCTGAGCAAACGCCTGGCCGATGAGCGTATCGACGTTACCTTGCCGGGGCGTGGGTTACGCCGGGGCGGTCTCCATCCGGTGACCCGGACCCTGAATCGGATCGAACGCCTGTTCGCCCATGCCGGTTTCGAGTCGGTGGAAGGTCCGGAGATCGAGGACGATTATCACAACTTCGAAGCCCTCAATATCCCGGAAACCCATCCCGCCCGCGCCATGCACGATACCTTCTATTTCGATGCGCATCGGCTGCTGCGGACCCACACCTCGCCGGTGCAGATTCGCGCCATGGAGAAGAGTCAGCCGCCGTTGCGGATCATCGCCCCGGGGCGGGTCTATCGTTGCGATTCGGATCTGACCCACACCCCCATGTTTCACCAGGTGGAGGGGTTTCTGGTCGACGAGGATGTCTCCTTCGCCGATCTCAAGGGCGTTCTGTACGACTTTCTTAGCCGGTTTTTCGAGCGCGAACTGAAGTTGCGATTCCGTCCCTCCTACTTTCCCTTTACCGAGCCCTCCGCCGAGGTGGATATCGAGTGCGTGATGTGCGGAGGGGAGGGCTGCCGGGTGTGCAGTCAGACCGGTTGGATCGAGGTGCTGGGCTGCGGAATGATTCACCCGGAGGTGTTTCGCCACGTGGGCATCGACAGTGAGCGCTTCACCGGTTACGCCTTCGGCATGGGGGTCGAGCGGCTCACCATGCTGCGCTACGGGGTCAACGATCTGCGTCTGTTTTTCGAGAACGATCTGCGCTTTTTGAAGCAGTTCGCCTGAAGGTTTAAAGGGTAGAGCATCATGAGATTCAGTGAAGTCTGGTTGAGGGAGTGGGTGGACCCGTCGGTCGACACACAGACTCTGGCCGATCAGTTGAGCATGGCCGGTCTGGAAGTCGATTCCGTGGAGCCGGTTGCCGCCCCATTCACCGGCGTGGTGGTGGGTGAGGTCCTGTCCCGTGAACAGCATCCGGATGCTGACAAGCTGAGCGTTTGTCAGGTAACGGTTGGCGATGGGGATCCGCTGCAGATCGTCTGCGGGGCGCGCAATGTCGCCGCCGGGATGCGCGTGCCGGTCGCCACCGTGGGTGCCGTGCTGCCCGGGGATTTCAAGATCAAAAAGGCCAAGCTGCGGGGCGTTGAGTCCCTCGGAATGATCTGTTCCGCGAGTGAACTGGGTCTTGCCGAAAGCTCCGAGGGGATTCTGCCATTACCTTCCGATGCCCCCCTCGGTGAGGATTTTCGCCGCTTCCTTCGGCTCGAGGACCAGGCCATCGAGGTGGACCTGACCCCGGATCGCGGGGATTGTCTGAGTCTGGCCGGTATCGCCCGGGAAGTCGGCGTGATCAACCGTTGCCCGGTGACCCCGGTGGACATCACCCCCCAGGCGGCCTCCCTTGAGGATCGCATGGAAGTGCTCCTGGAAGCGGACGAGGCGTGCCCCCGTTATGCCTGCCGGGTGGTGCGCAACGTGAATGCCGCGGCGGAGACGCCTCTGTGGCTGCGGGAGCGTTTGCGCCGCAGCGGTATCCGTAGCCTGGGGCCGGTGGTCGATGTCACCAATTATGTGCTGCTTGAGCTCGGACAACCGATGCACGGTTTCGATCTGGAGCGTGTCGAGCAGCGTATCCGGGTCCGCCTGGCCCGTTCCGGTGAACGCCTGACCCTGATCGGCGGCCGGGAGATCGAACTGCTGGAGGGTACTTTGGTGATCGCTGACGAGACCCGTCCCATCGCCCTGGCCGGCATCATGGGCGGTGAGGCGACCGCGGTGAATGACGGGACCCGGCATGTGCTGCTTGAAAGCGCCTTTTTCGCGCCCGCCGCAATCAGTGGCAAAGCTCGGGGTTATGGTCTGCACACTGACTCCTCGCATCGATTCGAACGGGGTGTCGATCCGCAACTGCAGGTGGATGCGCTGGAGCGCGCCTCGGAACTGCTGGTATCGATTGCCGGTGGTGAACTCGGGCCGGTGGTCGAGGTGGCTCACGAAGACAAGATCGAACCCCGCCCGGTGATCCTGTTGCGCGCCGAGCGCGTCAACAAGCTGCTGGGCATTGAGATCGAAGCGCATGAGGTGGTGGACATCCTGGTTCGCCTGGGCATGCGCGTCGAGACCGTGGAGCAGGGGTGGCAGGTTCAGGCTCCCAGCAGCCGCTTCGATATCGGTATCGAGGTGGATCTGATCGAGGAGGTCGGCCGCATCTACGGATACACCCGGATTCCCGCTCATCGAGGCACCACGCCGATGATCATGGAGGACCGGGCCGAGACCGCCTTCGGTCTCGACCGGGCCAAGGATCTGCTGGTGGGACGTGACTACCAGGAGGTGGTGACCTACAGTTTTATCAGTCCTGAGCTGGAGTCGATGCTTGATCCGCAGGCCCAGGGCATCCGCCTCGCCAATCCGATTTCCGCGGACATGTCGGTGATGCGCACTTCGCTTTGGCCCGGTCTTCTGCAGACCGCCGCATATAACCAGGCGCGTCAGCAGTCGCGGGTGCGTATTTTCGAATCCGGACTGTGTTTCCGGCAGGGCGCCACGATCGAGCAGCGAGCCCGTCTGGGCGGGTTGATATCGGGTAACCGCTTCGACGAGCAGTGGGGAGAAACCGGAACCCGGGCCGATTTCTACGATGCCAAAGCAGACGTAGAAGCGGTGCTGAGTCTCCTGGGTTCTACCCAGGGAGTGCGATTTTCACCAGCCCGGCATCCGGCGTTGCACCCGGGACAGAGCGCGGAGATCTTCGTTCAGGATCTCTGCGTGGGTTTCATGGGCATGCTGCATCCCGAACTGGAAAAGCAGTTGGACCTGAATGGCGCCACCTTTCTCTTCGAACTCGATCTTGAAGGATTGGGCGAGGGCCGGCTGCCCCATTTCGAGAGTCTGTCTAAATATCCCTCGATCCGGCGCGATCTTGCCCTGGTGGTTGACGAGACGGTCAGTTACGACACCATCAGGAATCTGATTCGTGAAGTAGCGGGCAAAATTCTTACAGACATCCTGCTGTTTGATGTCTATACTGGAAAAAACATAGATTCGGGTCGAAAAAGTCTCGCATTAGGATTGATTTTACAGGAAAAATCACACACTCTTACGGATCAGGAGGTCGAAGAGGTGGTTGCTGCCGTGTTGCAGCGGCTGGCTCATGACACCGGTGCGAAACTGAGAGATTAGGACAGGTTTTATGGCACTGACGAAAGCAGACATGGCAGCCCGGCTCTTCGATGAGCTTGGACTGAACAAACGGGAAGCCAAGGAAATGGTTGAGATGTTCTTTGAAGAGGTACGACTCTCCTTGGAACGTGGGGGGCAGGTTAAGCTTTCCGGCTTCGGAAACTTTGATCTGCGTGAAAAGAAACAGAGGCCAGGACGTAATCCCAAAACCGGCAAGGAGATCCCGATCTCCGCACGCCGAGTGGTCACCTTCCGTCCGGGACAGAAATTAAAGGCGCGGGTAGAAGCCTATGCTGGATCCGAGCAGCAGCAGTAATGATTTGCCCGCGATACCGGGCAAGCGCTATTTCACCATTGGAGAGGTCAGCGACCTCTGTCAGGTCAAGCCGCACGTTTTGCGTTACTGGGAGCAGGAATTTCCCCAGCTGAAACCCGTCAAACGGCGGGGTAACCGGCGCTATTATCAGCGCCATGACGTGCTGATGATCCGCCAGATACGCAGTCTGCTCTATGAACAGGGTTTCACCATCGGTGGGGCAAGACAGCAACTCTCCGGCGAAACCGCCAAAGAGGATCTGCAGCAGAGTCAGCAGATCATCAGGCAGTTACGCGGTGAGCTTGAGGAGATCCTGCAGATCCTCAAAAGATAGCCGACAACGGATTGACACGGCTGGCTTAACTGCCTAGTATTGCCGCTCCTTTCTTTCCGGGCGTAGCGCAGTCTGGTAGCGCACTACAATGGGGTTGTAGGGGTCGGGTGTTCGAATCACCCCGCCCGGACCAAACTTGAAAAGGGTTGCCCGTATCGGCAACCCTTTTTGCATTTCAGGCCGAAACCACCCAAGCAGACCATCCTCCGATGGCTTGTCTAAGTCATGGGCTTTTTATACGCCTCCTTTCAACTTCCAATGATTCTCTCCCGATAGCAGTACCTGGCGCGGGAGCGTTAGTTCGTTAACGCTAAAGTCAAATGTCTTGTGTTCCTGAGTGCCCGCGGCCGACCAAAATATCAGGTACATTGATACATGGTGAAACTGTGAGATTCGTCGATGTTTTCAGCTGCTCGATAAATTAGCATCCATCGCGACGGATCGTATGAATTAAAAGCATAAAGGGAGACATGCAGAAAATATCCAGTCCCACATCTGTCCTGTATGGATAGAGCAATCGGATAGGTACTCAGGAGCTGCAAGAATGACAACAAGTAGTGGACGCATTTTTTTCTCGACGATTTTATTACTGCTTACCGCCTTTGGTCAGGCATCTGTCGTCGCCGCAACGGATCCATCGAAACAGGTTGATTTAGCCGCCAATGCCAGCACCCAGGAGGTACAGCTGAGCTGGACACTGAGCAACATCACGCCAATGGCTCAGGAGATCTATCGCGATACGGATTCGAACCCGAAAGGGCGCAAAAGAATTGGTTTTACTCGAAACGGCTCCACATTCACCGACAGCAACGTCACGCCGGGAACAACCTATTTCTACTGGATCAAGGTTACCGAATCGGATTGGACGGTTACCAACTCCACGGCCGTATCCGCAACCCTGTCGATCGATACACCGGATCCAGAGCCTGTGCCGGATCCGACCCCGATCCCAACTCCGACCCCGGACCCTGTGGGCGTCAATGTTGCACCTCTGGCATCCGCCACAACCTCTTACGTATCCCCCTGGGAAACCCTGAGTGCCGTAAACGATAACAGTTCCCCTGCAAATTCAAACGACAAGGCCAACGGCGCCTACGGAAACTGGCACAACCCGAATTCTTTGCAGTGGGTGCAATATGATTGGCCACAAAATTACCGTCTCTCATCCACACAGGTTTACTGGTTCGATGACAATGGGGGGGTGCTCACCCCGACGATGGCCTACTTTGAATACTGGAATGGCAATGCCTGGGTCGGGGCAGGGGATATTCCCTTGGCAAAAGACGCCTTCAACAACTTGCAGCTGGGCGATGTGCTAACCAACCGCGTAAGGGTGTCCATGCTCAATACCCGCGAATCAACCGGTATGTTGGAATGGCGCGTGTTTGGTGAGCCGAGTGATGAAGTGGCGCCGACTCCGGAACCCAATCCGGATCCGGTTTCCGGGGATTGTCAGGGGCCCGTGGCGGGAACCCAGGGAAGCAATCCGCTCTTGCCGGGCATCTATACCGCGGATCCTGCGGTACTGGTTAATGATTGCACCTTCTACATCACCGCGGGCCATGATGAGGGCGCCACGGGTTTTTATATGCGGAACTGGTACGTGCTCTCTTCCAAAGACCTGGTCAACTGGACCGACAATGGCGGACCGGTATTGTCTCTGGATGTCTTCGCTTGGGCGGACGCCAATGCCTGGGCGGGCCAGATGGTCGAACGGAATGGTAAATTCTACTGGTATGTGCCGGTGAATGAGCGGGGTAAGGGGATGGCGATCGGTGTCGCGGTTGCGGACAGTCCCCTTGGACCGTTCCACGATGCCATCGGCGGGCCTTTGGTCAACGATGACATCGAGATGAGCGCATTCAACTATGCGGAAGCCTATCAAACCGTCTATACCATTGACCCCGGAGTCTTTGTGGACGAGGACGGGCAGGCCTATCTGGTCTATGGTAGCTTCGGCCGTATGGTGACGGTCGCCTTGGGGGATGACATGATCTCCCTGAAAGGGGACCTGATCGAGCGTGCTCCACAAGGTTTCTTTGAAGCGCCCTATCTGACCAAGCGCGAGGGCGTCTACTACCTGGTTTTCGCCGCGGGTGTGAATCCGGCCACGATCGACTATGCGACCTCCAATAGCCCGCTGGGTCCCTGGCAGTATCGCGGCAGAATCCTCGACGCCATGCCGGGCCTGCCGGGCGAGGATGCACCCACCAGCCATCCGGCGATTGCCGAGTTCGCGGGGCAATGGTATCTGGCCTATCATCTGAGCAACAGCCCGGGTGGCGGCACCTATCGCCGCCAGGTGGCGCTCGACAAGCTGACCTTCAACGCGGATGGATCGATCCAGAAGGTAATACCCTCTTCAGGTTTGGTTTTCGCGAATGACGGTAGCACCAATCATCCTCCGGTCGCGCAAATCGATGCTGTTGGGTCGATCGTTTCGGGGCAGACTTTATCCCTTAATGGCAGTGGTTCCAGCGATATCGATGGCGATACGCTCACTTATCGCTGGAGTCAGACGCAAGGCGCTCAAGTTGCATTAGGTGATGTTTCCAGCCGTACCCTGAGTTTTGTCGCTCCCACGGTGTCTCAGCCCACGAGCTTTTCATTTCAATTGACGGTAGATGACGGTAGTGCCAGTGACTCCGCCAGTATCCAATTTCAGGTTAACCCGCTTTCGGATACCTCGGCGCCCGTTATCCTGTCCAGGGATCCACAACCCGGGCAGGGCGCTGTCAGTGTCAGTCCAATAATCAGTATCACCTTCAATGAACCCTTACGCGAAGACCTTATCAATGATCAAAGCGTTGTGCTCATGCAAGGCGGGAATCTGCTTCCGGGCGCCGTGAGCTATGACAGTGGTAGTTACACGGTTACCTTGAGCCTGTCGGCCGATCTGATGCCGGGTACCCAGTACGCGGTCAGTCTTGGTGACACACTGCAGGATCTCGCGGGCAACCCGGTGCCGAGTGATGCGTGGAATTTCACAACCCTTGGCGGCAGTACCGGCGGTGGCGTCGCCTGTGACTTCTCCGAGCCCCCGGCGGAAGTCTCGGCCTGGGTCGATGAGAGCTGGAATGCCCAGTTGCAGAGCAATATTACCGGTCGCGAGGCCTGGTTGCTGGATAACGCTATGATGGGTAATGGTGAAATCAATCTGTGTGTCCGGTGGGGTGCGAGTACCCCGATGACCCAAACCGTACTCGACAAAATCGCACCCGCGATGCAGAGGTGGTTGAATGAGTGGTATACCTCTCTGGGAAGCTACGGCTGCTTCCCATATCCCAATGGCGTCCAGGTGAAGATTGCAGGCGTTGCCGTAAAGCCCGGTCAGGAATCCCTTCTGCAGTGGAACGACGGTTCCATCCCGGTCTACACCCAGATGGATGCGGATGGCGAGCCGATGTGTCCGGACAGTTGCTCGTTCTTCACCCATTGGAGCCATGAATTTCCGGGTTGTCCCGGTGGGGAGAGCAACCACTTCGATTACAGTTTATGGTTGAACGATTCGATCGGCGGCGGGGCGGCGGCCGTGGGCGGCGACTGGGGTTTGCGTATGCCGATGGACAGTTTTGTCAACGCACTGGATCAGCCATCGAATAGTGTCCTCGAGCATGAAATGGGACACGGTTTTGGGATGCAGGACTACTATGACTGGACCGGTTCCCGACCCGAAGGCGGTTCCGTCATGATTGTCGGCTCCCACTGGGGCGATCCCGTGCTGACCGTTGGCGACAGTTGGTTGATCCGCCGTATCTGGAAGGAGCAGAAGACGATGCGGGGATGGTGAGTTTGGAGTGCTGAATAAAAAACGCCTGCCCTGTGCAGGCGTTTTTGTTTTCAGCCCTTGTGAGATATGGGTTTCCTTGGTGATCAAGCTCAATGAGCTATTTTTTGTTCGCGTCTGTCGTTGCTTCATTCGATCAAAGGAGCGACGAAAATATTATCAGGTAACCTGAGTGATTTGTGACCCTCATCGAAGAATCCGCATTCGGTGATAATTACCATGCACCGAGTGTGTCATTAAGCCGGCCGTTCCCATGGTCCGGAAGAATAATCATTCGAACTGGAATAGACGATGGTTCAAAAGTTCCTGTTATCAGTCATTCATCGACGGTCACTGATCAATGCCTTGTTGTTACTCGGTGTGGCCGTCGCCACCACTCCAGTTCTGGCAGGCGACTCTGCGGATCAGCCATGCGCCATGACCAAGTCAAACGATTGGGGTTCAGGATTTACGGGCGAAGCCGTTGTTAGGAATGAATCGGGGCGGAATATCGGTGTCTGGTCAGTCCGTTTCAATGCCGACTTCCAGATCGACAAGATCTGGAATGCACAGGTGGTGTCCCATACCAACGATGGCTATGTGATACAGGGAGTCGATTACAACGCAACACTGGCTCCGGGTGCTGAGGTTCGATTCGGCTTTGTGGGGAGTCCTGGGAATCTTGCGCTGCCCTGTGAACTGGCGCCGTTTGACGCTACTCCCGCGATGAGTTCCATTCCACAGGTCTCGATTCGGAATGTCAATGACTGGGGCTCGGCCTTTCAGGGGGAAGCTCAGATTGTCAACACCGGGTCATCGGAAATCATTGGTTGGAATCTGGCGTTCGATGCGGATTTTGAGATTCAGCAGATATGGAATGCCCGAATCGTCTCCCACGAGGGCTCCGCCTATGTCATAGAAAACGCGGACTGGAACCGGGTGGTCTCCACAGGGGGGCAGGTGGGTTTCGGCTTTATTGCGTCACCGGGGGGCACGCAAATGCCAGCCGAGTTTGTTCTCAACGGCATGGGATCGAATCAAAATGGCAGCGGTGGTGGCGTGGTCGCGACTCAAGGGCATGAGAACCTCACCTACCAGGGGCCCGGAACCTGTCTCGAGTGCCATGAGCAGGAGGCGTATCAGGTCCATGGCTCGACTCACTACCAGTGGCAGGGTGAGGCGGCCTACATGATCGACGGCAACGGTCAGCTGCAGGGGAAAATCGCGGGTGCGATCAATACCTATTGCGGTTCCATTGAAGGGAACTGGGAGGATTGCAGTAGTTGTCACGTGGGACTGGGCGCCAAGCCGGAAGCGGATGCGTCGCGCGCTCAGCTTGAGAATATCGATTGCCTGGTTTGCCATCAAATTGAATACAAGCGAAAAAAGATCAATGGTGAGATGGTTCCCGATACGGCGGGCATGTCGATCAGCATGGACGAAGCGGTACAGACTGTTCATAAGCCAACAAAGGAAAACTGTCTGAACTGCCATGCCAAGGCGGGGGGTGGCGATGCGGTCAAGCGTGGGGATCTTGCGCTGGCTTCCGGCTATACCGCAGATGCCCACTATGATGTGCATATGGCGTCGACGGGTGCGAACCTGGACTGTCAGGATTGCCATAAGACGCAGTTGCATCGATTCCAGGGTAAGGGTTCGGATCTTCGTGCGTCGGACTCGGTGGCTCCGTTGGAGTGTGCGAGTGCCGGGTGTCATGACCCCATGCCCCATCAGAATAGTGACCTCAATGAGCACACGGCAAAAGTGGCCTGTCAAACCTGTCATATCCCCGTATTTGCCAAGCATGCCGAGGACTCTTCTGCAACCGAGGCGACCGAAATTAACCGCAGTTGGCAATCCGGTTCGGACAGCGGCCAATCTCCCTATCATCCGCTACTGACGCTGCAAAATGATCTGAAACCCACATACAGACACTGGAATCGATACACGGATAACTACAACTTGGGTGAAGCAATCTATGCAGATCTAACCACAGGAAACTACTCGACGAGTCTTCCGGACGGTTCCGTGGATGACTCGGCGAGTAAGTTGTACCCCTTCAAGTACAAAACTTCGGACTATCCGCTGGATGTCCGCAGCAACATGTTGATTCCCCTCGATACCAAGGTCTTTTTCGATACCGCGGATGCCAATGCCGCAACCCTTGCCGGTTTGCAGGGCGTGATCGAAAAGCAGGTGCCGGGATTCAATCCAGGTGACCGCTATGAGTGGGTCACAACGGATACCTACCAGGCCCTGAATCACCAGGTGGGACCAAAATCCGAGGCCTTGAGCTGTGAATCGTGTCATCTTAACTCGGACAGGATCGAACTTCAGGGTGCCCTGGGATATACGCCTCGTGATAAGGATCAGGCAACCTGTTCATCGGACTGCCATGAGTCATATATCGCACAAGCCTGGCGCTTTGGTCAGTTCGATGATTTCAAGCTGTTCCATGTATCACACAAGGACGTCGGGGCGAGCTGCTTGGATTGTCATGATTTCAGTCGCTAACAGATACTGCGCCATTCAGTGAATCAGAAAGGAACCAAATGGGAATGGCATAAGGTATTACATAGACATCCATTGCGGGTGATTTGTGCGATTGTCTATCTTTGACGGTAGGCATTGCACATGGTTGGGCAGTGGGCATGGAGTATGCCCACGTCGACAGCCACAGAAACCAGCTGGAGTTTAGAAAAAACGGGGCAGGGAAAACAAAAAAAAGGGCTGTCGTTGCCGACAACCCTTGGATTTCTACGGGGAGACCCGGTTAGGGTCAACCCGTAACCGGGCGAGGCCGCCCGGTTTCAGGTTCAATCAGTCATGATTGACCGTGGTAAGTCCCAGGCTGACCCAGTCCTGCATACCGCCGCGATACCACTTCAGCTTGTAAGAAGGGTAGCCCAGTTTGAGCAGGGTCTTGATATTGATCGAAGACTGGGGACACCAGCTGCCATTGCAGAACAACACCAGGGTTTTTGCATTACGGAAATCCAGCGTGCCGTTTATATCCTGTACACCCATCTGGTCAACCAGGATATCGTGAATGCCTTCCGCTTCCGCAGTGGATTCGAAGGTGCCCTGCATGTCCACGTTGATCTTGTTCCAGGGGATATTCACGGAGCCTGGAATGGTGCCGCGGATGATCCAGTCCGGGGTACGCGAGTCGATCACCATGACCTTGCGGTCACCGTTGCCAATGCGCTGAAGGTATCCCAGCACTTCCAGTTCACCCACGGTTTCGACACCCGGGGCTACCACGGCGGGCTGTACGCAAAAAGGCGGACAGTGACGCGCGGTCTTGGCGAAGGCATCGGGAATATGCGCATCCTTATCCGCCGAGCGGCTGATGGTGACCTTCTTACCCGCATGCGTCACCTCGACCGACTGCAGGCCCGGGGTGATCTGGTTTCCGTCCTCGGCCATGAGCTGCATCGAGAACGCGAGACTGCCCACCAGTGTGGTCAGCATGATTGTTTTGACAAACTTCATTCTGTCTTCCTCCTCTGGCCTCAGCCTTTATTTGTAATGCAGGTACGAGGGCATTTTGAACTCTTTCTGCGACACGGCCTGTTCGTAGCCCAGGTGCCCCTGTTTGGCGGCCTTATTGGCCAGCTTTGCTGCTGCCACATAATCGCCTTTTTCCAGAAGTCCTTTGGCCTCATCGATCATGAGGCCCGTGTCACGCCATTCGCCGCCCACGGAGGCAGCCTCTTTGCGGGCGCTTTCGGCCGCATCAATCAACTGCTGAACCTTGGCTGCGGAGATGTCGTCCGCCAGGGTAGTCGATGAAAAGCCGCAACATAATAGCCCGGCTATCAAAGTCGAGAAAAGGGTTGTCTTTTTGTGCATCGTATCAACTCCGATCACTTAAATCTTGGTTTATGAACGGCAGGCCGGAATTATTTCCGGGCGCCAGGGCCGTTCAGGGCCAGACCGTTGCTCATGTAGGTCAGGAAGTACTCCAGGTTACGGTACTCCTCACCTTGAGCCTTAAACGGTGCAGCGCGAACCTGCTTGTTACAGCCGGTGAAACGGCGATGCAGTGTTCCAACGGTGCCCCACTTGGAGCGGTAGACCGGGAAGTGGGTGGTGTGACCCAGGGCCGGACTGAGCACTTCGGTACGCAGGATCATGCCGGCATTCTGCAAATGACAGTTGGCGCAGGAGAAATTCAGCTGACCTCGGCGGTCGTAGTAGAATTTCCTGCCCGCTTCATAGGCCTTGATTGCGGCGGGATCATTCGGGATCTCCACGTTGGTGATCTGACCGCGGGATTCAAAGGCGATGTAGGACAGAATGTCGTTGATCGGTCCCTTCTTGTACTTCATGGGCTTTTCACCGTTGGCTTCAAGGCAGTTGTTGAGCGCCAGCGGCAGGGTCATGACCATGCCCTTGTCTTTGTCCCAGTGGGGGTATTTGCCCTCGATGGCGGGGCCGTCAGGAAAGCAGTCCTGGAAGGTCTTGCCATTGGCGAAAGGTTTTTCCCAGATCTCCCGTCCCGCATCGATGAACGGTTCATAGGGGGGGAACTCTTCGATGGCTTCCCAGTTTTCCCGGCCGACCGGGTCGATGGCATAGGCGCCGTTGACATAGTCCTCGGTTTCCACATTGGGGAAACGTTTCTGGAAAAAGTCACGGAAGGCTTGCAGGTCTTCTTCCGGGGTGGTCGCCTGGGCGGAAGCCACCAGACCACAGGTGATGACCAGCAAGGTCAGGCTACGTAAGAGGTGTTTCATGTTATTCAATCCTCGCAAGGCGTGGCATTACAGATTGGGTGTGTACGATCCACTGCTCAGAGTGACCAGATGTAATCGACGACCTTCTTCATCTCCGATTCGGAGAGCACTTCATGCTTGCCGAAGGGCGGCATGGTCGATTCCGGGTTCGCGACAGTGGGATCCCAGACCTGCTTGTAGAGTGCCTCTTTATCCGCGTAGCGGGACTTCATGGCGATCAGGGCCGGTGCGATATTGCCCGGTGACGGAGCGCCCTGGATGTTGTGACAGGCAAGACAGTTGCCTTTTTTTCGGTCGAATGCGAGCGCTTTGCCTGCTTCGAGATCATCCGCTTCTGCAGCCATGATGACCGGGACGATGAGAAACTGGCTGGCGATCAGACCCACCGCGCCGGCCATTCCTATCCACTTCTGGGTTTTACCTATCATCTTTTCCTCCAAACGGGGGTGAAATGTCGGGGTGACCTGTTGTTTAAATAAAAGTGTCTGATGTTGTTTTGGTAATTGTTCAGAGACTGCAACAAGTCGTTTACAGGCCATTGTCTCTACTGGACAATTGTCGGCGATGAACATTGTGATCCCTGCGTGCAAGGTCTGTAAAGTCGCGAAACTATGACACAGTGTAGTGGTTTACCTTAATGGGAGACGACCTCGATACGACCTGGTTCGTGTACATATTGCGCTGCTCGGACAGCTCGCTCTACACCGGCGTCACCACGAATGTGGCGCGTCGTATCCAGGCGCACAACCGGGGGCAGGGCGCTAAATACACCCGTGGGCGGGGGCCCGTTGAGCTGGTGTTCCAGGAAACCTGCAGCGACCGCTGTGAGGCCTTGAGAAGAGAGTATGCGATCAAGCGGATGTCCCGTGCAGACAAGGATCGACTGATCGCATCCGGGGCACGGGATCTTCTGCAGTCACAGGCTGATGCTGTGGAAACACGATGAATGCATTCGATTCCTGATTTTCTCGTTTTCTCGTTCCCATGCTTCGTGTGGGAATGCAGACCCGGGCTACGTTGCTCGAGACACGGGGGAATCTCAAGAGGAGCGGGTATCACCCCGTAGCCCGGGTGAAACGAAGTGGAACCCGGGATCCGGCAGAAACCTAAGAACTGCGGGACAATACAAAACTCTCCAGGTGCTTCCTCTATTTACTCGCGGGAAATCAAACCAGCATGGCTGATCATGCGGTGTAATCCGATTTCGATATTCATAAGGTTCAATATGGCGGTCTGCTAAATCTCTGAGATGCCCGCTGAACGGTGATTTACGCCGGCTGGGTTCCGCTGGCCTCCAGAGGCGCGCCGCAGAATCGACATTGGTATGTCATCGTGCCGGACGTGATGCGATTATGGCGTACCGCACTGACGCGATGCTCGCGGCATGCACACCGGTAGTCGTAATAACGCATTTGGCGTCGACTGGTCTGGGTTGTGTCAAAACGGTGACAGCGGCGCGCGGGTACCTGGAAAAACGCCATGACCTGTTGCCACTCCTTGCCATGGGGTCTGATACGCTGCCCGTAGCGTCTGCGGGCCACGATGTGCGCTACTTCATGGGGGACCGTCTCGTCGATGAAGTCCTGTCCATAGCGGGAGAGCAGGGCGGCGTTGTAGCGAATCACGCAGCGGCTGCCTGGACCGAATACCACGATCCCCGCACTTTTGCCGGTCAGGTCGAAGCGGATCTCCGGCCTGAGCGGCGGCAGGGAAAACGCGCACTGCGCCTGCTCGAGCAAGCGGCGGGTTTGCGTAACGGCCTGGTATTGGGGGTCTTTGTGGATCATCGGGCTGAGTGGATCTTGGCATGCCCCGAATGATTAGGCAAACCCGCTCAGCGGAAAGAAAGCCCGGCCTCCTGGAGGAGACCGGGTTCGTCGCTCACATGTAGTTCTTGGCCTCTTCGCCGGGGTGAGGCAGGCCGGCTATCCGCCAGGCTTCACGACAGCCGCCAAACAGACGCTCGACACCGTGCTTGCCCAGGTGCATGATCCGGCAGATGTGAGACATCACCGGCAAGCCGCCGGACTCCAGATGCTTTTCGCGCAGGTAGAGAATCACGGACCAGTGATCCGGACTGAGGGTTCCGATCCCGTCCATTTCCGCAAGCAGTCGTGCGGTTTCACGGGTCCAGGCTTCACTGTTGATGAGAAAGCCGTCTTCGTCAAACTGGAGGGGGATGTTTCCCTTACCCTTCAAATGGGGTTGTGTCGTGATCTGACTCATGGTGGGTCTCCTAGGGTGATCGAATTGCATGATAAGTAATTAGTAATATTTATAGGCCAATAAATCTGTATATAGGTAATATAGCTCGATTCATGCAACGATCAAGTATTGATGGGCGTCCCGAAAGGATGACTTTCCATGATCTGAATGCGGTTAATTCGGAATTTCCCGTGAAACCGGCCTCCGATCACAACCGGGCAGGGTCGAAGTCCTTAAAATGATGCGTTTTTTACGGTTCGGCTAATTCTATGCTGCGTCCCAATCTGGTCATTGCCCTGGCGATTGCCCTGTTCACTCTGATGATCTGGAACCTGCTGGGCGGGGTGGCCAACGAGCCCCCCTGGCCCAAACGGATCAAGGGCTTTTCGTTCTCCCCGGTTCGTGAAGGCCAGAATCCCATCAAGGGGATCTACCCCAACGAGGCGCAGATCGATGAGGACCTGGCGCTGCTCGCGGACAAAACCTATGCGGTGAGAACCTACTCGGTGGGCCACAGCTACCGGGAGATTCCACGCCTGGCGGAAAAGCATGGGCTCAACGTGGCCCTGGGGGCCTGGATCAGCGGTGATCCCGAAGCGGATAAGCGGGAGATGGATACCCTGATCTACCTGGCCCGTCACAACTACAAGAACATCGTGCGGGTGATCGTGGGCAACGAGGCGATCTTCCGCACCGAGATCACGGTGGCCGAGGCGATCGAGAATCTCAAGTACGTGAAGAAACGGGTCTGGACTCCGGTCAGTCTGGCGGAACCCTGGCATGTCTGGATCGACCATCCCGAGCTGGCGGAACATGTGGACTATATCGCCGCCCACATCCTGCCGTTTTGGGAGGGGCAACCCATCGACAATGCGGTGAACTTCGCCATCGAAATCTATGATCGGCTGCAGGCGACCTTCCCGGGTAAGCCCATCGTCATCGCTGAAGTGGGCTGGCCGAGCAATGGCCGCCCCCGCCAACAGGCCACCCCATCTCAGGCCAATCAGGCCAGTTTCCTCAGGCGCTTTCTCGATGAGGCGGAGCGCCGGGGTTACGTCTACTACGTGATGGAGGCCTTCGATCAGCCCTGGAAGTCAAGCCAGGAGAGTGGGGTCGGGACCTACTGGGGCGTCTACGATGTACAGCGCCAGCCCAAGTTCACCTTCACCGAACCGGTGGTGACCATACCCCACTGGCGGGAACTGGCGGCCATCTCCATCCTCTTCGGGGTACTCGCATTGATCCTGCTGTTCCGGGACAGTGAGGGATTGGGTTCCCGGGGGCGCGGGTTTCTTGCCCTGGTGGCCTACGGCGCAGCCACCGGAGCGGTATGGATGTTCTATGACTACACCCGGCAGTACATGACCTTCAGCACCGTGGTGGTCGGGGTGTTGCTGTTCATCGGCATGCTGGGGGTTCTGGTGGTGCTGTTCGCCGAGGCACATGAGTGGGCGGAGGCATTGTGGCTGCGTCACTGGCGGCGCAAGCCCATCGCGACCGCGGAAATCGCCGACAGTGAGCGGCCGATGGTGTCGATCCACGTGCCCGCCTACAACGAACCCCCGGACATGATGATCGAGACCCTGGACGCGCTGGCCCGGCTCGACTACCCGAATTTCGAAGTACTGGTGATCGACAACAATACCCAGGACCCGGAAATCTGGCAGCCGGTGGAACGCCACTGCGCACTGTTGGGAGCGCGTTTCCGATTCTTTCACCGCGCCCCATTGGCGGGATTCAAGGCGGGTGCGCTGAATTTTACCCTGCAGGAGTCCCATCCCGAGGCTGAAGTCATTGCGGTGATCGATAGCGACTACCAGGTGGATCCTGACTGGCTCAAGGACCTGGTACCGCAGTTTCAGCGGCCGGAAATCGCCATCGTGCAGTCCCCTCAGGATTACCGGGACGGTCACGAGAGCTGTTTTAAAGCCATGTGTCTGGCCGAATACCGGGGCTTTTTCCATATCGGGATGATGACCCGCAATGAGCGCAACGCGATCATCCAACACGGCACCATGACCATGGTCAGACGCAAGGTGCTCGAGGAGGTCGGCGGCTGGGGGGACTGGTGTATCACCGAGGATGCGGAGCTGGGTCTGCGGGTGTTCGAGCAGGGGTACGAGGCCGTCTACATTCCCAGCAGCTATGGCAAGGGCCTGATGCCGGATACCTTCATCGATTTCAAGAAGCAGCGTTTTCGCTGGGCCTATGGAGCAGTGCAGATCATCAAACATCACCTGGGCAGCCTGTTTGGTGCCCGTCGCAACAAGCTCAACACAGGCCAGCGCTACCATTTCATTGCCGGATGGTTGCCCTGGTTCGCGGACAGCTTCAACCTGTTCTTCAACCTGGCCGCGATTGGCTGGTCGGCCTCGATGCTGCTCTGGCCGATCCATTTCACCGCACCGTTGCCCCTGTTCGCAATCCTGCCGATGAGTCTGTTTGTGTTCAAACTGATGAAGATGTTTTTCCTCTACCGGCGCCGGGTCGAGGCCACGGTGAGACAGAGCATCGCTGCTGCGCTGGCGGGCCTGGCCCTGTCCCACACCATTGCACTGGCCATGATTCAAGGTGTCTGGACCCGGGGACTGCCGTTCTTCCGCACCCCCAAGCAGGCCGGTCACAGCGGTGTGATACGTGCTCTGCAGGATGCTCGTGAGGAGTTATTGATGATGCTGGCCCTGTTGCTCTCGGCCGGTATTATCGCCTGGCAACAGGGCGCGGAACTCCCCGACGCACGTATCTGGTCCCTGGTTCTGGTGCTGCAGTCGATCCCCTACATGGCCTCAGTGCTGGTGTCCCTGATCAGCGCCTTCCCGAAGCTGCCGGCTTCCATCGTGGGGCCGATGGGGGAGATGGTGGATAACACGGAGGGGGCGCCCCCCGAGCCGCAACTGACGACCACGCCTTCCCCGGAGAAATGACCGCTAGTTCGGTTCGGGGCGTGAGACTTCTTCCAGGAGACGCAGGGGACCCAGCCCTTGTAATCGCTGTAACGCCTCCGGGTCGGTGACGAACAGGGAACCCAGATAACCCAGGGCGTTCACCGAGATCCCTTCGCAGAACTCCCGGGAGCGTGGCACCAGGAGCATCCACTCACGGGTCATCAGTAGGTTATAAGGCGCCGACTGCCAGATCTTGCCTACTCGAGCGAGGGATTCAATGCCGCAATCCGCCAGCATTTCAAGGTAGAGATGCCGACTGGTGGAGGCCGCTGTCGTGGCGTCTTGCAATCCGTCGTTCGGTAATCGACACCAGCGGTGCAGAAACGGCAGCTGTCTCAGGGTCATCATCTTCAGCGGTGGGGCATCGATTTCCAGCAGTGACGCGAACGGGTAGGGCGTACGATCATCGCCGCTGTTTGGATAGAGCGGCAGCGGCACCAGTTGCAGATGCTTGTGTTTCTGGCTCGCTCCCGCCGCCGCGCCTCCGTTGTAGAAACCCAATGACGGGTATTCACCCAGGCATCGCCACAACGCCTCAAAGTCACTTTGAGTCAACAGCGTTTCCTGGTCTTCGAAGACGCGGGTGACGATCAGAAGGTGGTGGTCCACCACGTTGAACTTGTTGAGCACGGCGCGGTGCGTGGGGGAGAGTTCGCACACCGTCAGTTCCGGCTCCGGCGGCAGAAAGGGATTGAAGTCCGCGGGCCGCGCTTTCTTGTCCTCAGCCTTGCGTTTCAGATTGGCGGCCAGCCGAACAATGAATTCGACCCCCTGATCACTCAGCGGGCAAGCGTCGGTTTCAATGCTGTGCAGATGACCGCTGGCCTTGGCCTGGCGGGTGCGTTCGGTCAGCATCCGCCATAGTGACCCGGGTTCACAGGGGGGCGACATTGTAGTGTAGTGTCTCATACTAATACGCGATTATAGCGTGACGCCAAGCCATTGGCCGCTAGGCGCATGGCGCATGGCGCAGGGAATGGCGCGCCCTTTTCAAGCCATGCAACGCCCCGAAGGAAGTACCCTTGGGGTACAACGCGGACGATGGCTTGGCGTCTCGCCCGGAGGGAGGCCCGCACAGGCCCCAATGCTGCGTTGCGCCGCTTGACAAGGGCCTGCCATTGCCTGCGCGTCGCGTCTTGCCTTGGGACCCGTGCGGGCCTCTATAAACGCGTATTAGTATGAGACACTACACTAGTGTCTCAGCGGCTCAGGATGTCGGGCAGGATGCGGGTGACCGTGTCCACGATGGCCTGGGTTTGCGGATCGATCTCGATGTTCACCCGGTCCCCCGGGATTCGGCTACCGATGTTGGTGCGCTGCAGGGTCTCAGGAATCAGGTTGACGTCGAACTCGTCGCCGGACACCTCACCAATGGTCAGGCTGATGCCATCGATGCCGATGTATCCCTTGGTGAACAGATATTTCGACCACGCCTGGGGCAGGCGGAAGCGTATCTGATGGTTGTTCTCCGAGGTATGTACCGCGATGACCTCCGCGGTGCACAGGATATGCCCGGACATGGCGTGACCGCCGATTTCATCGCCGAATCGGGCGGCCCGCTCGAAATTGATCCGCTCCCCCACTGCGAGTTCGCCCAGGTTGGTAACCCGCAGGGTTTCCCGCATCAGGTCGAAGTCCACACAGTCCCCTTCGATCCGGGTGACTGTCAGGCAGCAGCCGTTGTGCGCGATCGATGCGCCCGGTTGAAGCCCGGACAATACCGGAGCGGGGAAACGTACCCGGTGGGTTCGGAAGTCGACCTTTTCATCGATCGCAACGACCTCGGCCGTGCCCTGTACGATTCCGCTAAACATGTCAGTCCTCCTAAATGTCAGGCGGGAAATTATGCCTGTGCACAGCCGTTGATCTCAACTCGCTGCATCCCCCGATTTTGTAGCCCGGGTGTAGCAACGCGTAACCCGGGGGGGCGTGGCACGTAATTAATATCGGCATCTGAAGTCGGATTTCGGGACATCCCGGTCGGATTTCGGGACGCCAGGGTATGGTTTCCCGGGTTCCGCTTCGCTGCACCCGGGCTACGGATGATTTTGATGGAATTCCCTACAAATCCAGGGCATGCGGGGGCGGCGCAAAGTGGTCATTCCATCTATGATTGAAGCCATGAACACTCATAAGGGCGAAATTGTCATCCCGGAAACCCGTAATACCGCCGTGCGCGGCGGTTTGATGGCGCTGGGCTGGCTATTGTTCGCTCTGGGCTTGATCGGCATCTTTCTGCCGGTGATGCCGACCACCGTTTTCTGGATCGGCGCGGTGTGGTGCTGGTCGCGCAGCGCACCGCATCTGACCCGCCGCATCCTCGCGCATCCTCGTTTCGGCGGTCCGGTCAGGCTGTTTCTGGAGCGGGGACAGATGAGCCGTCAGGGCAAGGGCTGGGCGCTTTCGGGCATGGCTCTTGGGTTTGTCCTGCTGCAGTGGCTGGGACAGCCGGGCCTCTGGCTCTCGGCAGGTGTGGCTACGGTGCTGGTTCTGGTGGCCGCGTGGCTATGGCGCCGGCCGGAGCCATCGACCGCCCCACCGGAGTATCCGCATTCGGGTTCCGGAACCGATATCGCGGAGTGAAGCTCAACAACCGGCAGGGATGAAATATTCGCCTGAAAATGTGGTCGAACTACTGTCTTTCCCTGTGAAAGGCTATACTGGGCAGCAATGGGGATTCCCCACTACTGGAAACAGAGAGCCATGAAAGCGTTGCAATCCAACCGTATTCGTAAACTCAAGAAAGACCACCCGGAGGCATTCCAGGAATGGGTTTCGGGTAAGTCGGATACACTGAGAATCGGAGATCGCAAACTGCGTATCGTGCCGGTGCGCGGTAACCAGAAAAAGGATTGAGCCCAACATGCGGGCAGTTTTCTAATATTTCGATAAGTTTTTGTTAAACAATATAAATTACATCCTGTAAGCGCTCTCGACGGTCAGTCGGTATTTTCTGGCTGAAATTCAACAGCCATCCCTGGATTTCAAAAAACGGACAGGTGTCCACGACACCCATATCACATCGACGTGAATCTCGCATTTCCCGCACTGCTGACCTTTCTCCTGATCCTTCCAGGGTTTATCTTCCGCTCGGCCTATACTCGATCAGAACGCACCCAACTGGATAATCGACCCTTCACCTCGGAGACAGTAAAAAGTCTGATCCTGGCAACCCTGTTACATACCCTATGGCTTTGGACCGCCCAGGTCCTGTTTTCCATAAAACTGGACTACCAGGGATTTTTGACCATCTATACCTCTGCTCACGGTGTGCTGCTCGAAAGCACCATCAATTCGGCGGCCCATCACATGCCGCAGATCGTATTCTACCTGTTGTCACTCTATGTATGCGCCTATCTGATGGGGCGTTCCCTGCAGAAACTTGTCTTGAGATTGAAACTCGACCGGCATCCGTTGCTCAGTGACCTGTTTCGCTTCGACACCCCCTGGTTCTACCTGTTCAAGGGGTACAACGAAGAGGGTGAAGAGGCCCACTTGGTCAAATTGGCGGTGACGCTCAACCAGGGGGGAGCCACCTACCTTTACTATGGAATTCTTGAAGACTTTTTTCTTACCGATGCCGGTCATCTCGACCGACTGGTGTTGTCATCGGTGGTGAGAAGGCGTTTAGATGCGGATGAGGAGAACGGTGGGCAAGCCCGCTTTTATGAAATTGCCGGGGATCGGTTCGTACTCAAATATGCCGATATCACGAGTCTCAATGTCGAGTACTACAAAATCATCGACAATGAAGGCTGTGATCAGTCTCTGAACGCGCGCTCCTGACGCCCGTAAAGGCTGGTGTAGAGCCCATTGTTTTCCAGCAGCTCCTCGTGTCGTCCCTCTTCCACGACCCGGCCATCTTCGAACACTAGGACCCGGTCCGCCTGTTTCACCGCGCTCAGACGATGGGCGATGATGATCGTGGTGCGGTCCTTGAGAAAGGTGCTCAGGGCCTGATGCAGATCCCCCTCGGTGGTGGTGTCGAGGGCCGAGGTGGCTTCATCGAGAATCACCACCGAAGGGTTGGTGAGGACCATGCGGGCGATGGCGAGGCGTTGGCGCTGGCCGCCGGAAAGCCTGACCCCGAAACGTCCGATGAGGGTGTCAAGACCCGCCTCCAGGTTTTCCACCGTGGTCTTGAGCTGGGCAATCTCCAGGGCCTTCCAGAGCTGAGCGTCGTCGATCTCACGTCCCAGGTTCAGGTTGATGCGCACCGTGTCGTTGAGTAATGCGGGATGCTGCAGTACCGTGGCGACATGGTCACGGACCACGTCCATGCCGATCTCCTGTACCGGTACCCCGTCGAAGGAGACCGTTCCGGAGGTGACCGGATAGAGCCCGAGGATGATCTGTACCAGGGTGGTCTTGCCGCCGCCACTGGCCCCGACGAAGGCCACCTTCTCACCGGCCCGTACCTCCAGGTTGACCCCGTTGAGAACCTGCGGACCCGAGCCGTAGGCAAAGCTGATGTCCTGCAGGCGCAGACCCACCGTGGTTTTGTTCCGGAAGGGGTTGTTGCGGTGGGGGTAGATGGGTTCGAGTTCGACCCGAAGCAGGTCGTTGATGCGTCCCAGGGCAGCCTGCGCTCCATGATAGGCGTACTGGATATTCAGCACCTCCTGCACCGGTCCCATCATGAACCACAGGTAGGCGTAGACCCCGAGCATCTCACCGATGGTCAAATCCGACCAGAGCACCATGAACATGCTGACCGCACGAAAAATATCGAAGCCGAACAGGAAGATCATGAACGACAGCCGGTTAGCCGCATCGCTCTTCCAGGTGAAAGCGGCGGAGTGATGGCGAATCCGGTCCGCCTTGTCGATGATGCGCCGCACATAGTGCCGTTCCCGGTTGCTGGCGCGGATCTGCTGGATCGCGTCGAGTGTCTCCTCGAGGGACTCCTGGAACAGTTGAAAGGCGGAGTTTTCCGCCTTCTTGAGATGTTTGACCTTGCGCCCGAATACCGTGGTGAAATAGATCACCAGGGGGTTGAGAAACAGGATGAACAGGGCCAGCGGCCAGTTGATCCACAACAGCACCAGTGCGGTGCCGAGGATGCTCAGCACCGCGACCAGAAATTTACTCGTGGTGACGCTGACAAAGGAGTCGATAGCCTCAAGGTCGGTCACCAGATGCGAGGCCACCGTGCCACTGCCCATGGTCTCGTAGGCCGACATGGAGATGCGCTCGAGCCGCAGCAGCAGATCCCGGCGCATGTGGTAGATCACATCCTTGGCGATGCGGGTGAATTGCCAGGTCTGCCAGACGCCGAATACCAGGGCGGCCAGCCGGAGGATCAGCGTCAGTACCAGGATCGCCAGTATGTAGAGGACCGGTCCATGCCAGGCCTCGGGAAACAGGCTGTTCATCAGCCCCACGGCACGCCCGGGCTGATGCAGCAGAACCTCGTCCACCAGCAGAGGGATCAGCAGCGGCACCGGAACCGCGGCAATGGTGCCCAGGATGGCGACCAGGTTGGCGATGACCAGTTCCCGCCGGTGAAGCAGGATCATCTGGATCAGTTCATTCCAGCGGTAGGTCTCCTGTCGAAGTGGGATTTCAGGGTAGTGAGCCGTTTCGGCATCAGTACTCATAACAGTGCTGTCGGGCCTTTATACGTCGGAGTGCTTCGATACGGTTTTGTGAATCGCTGACGCGATCCCCCTCATAATACTCGGCCACGCCGGAATAGCCCAGGTAGGCGAGGGCCCCCGGCGCCCAGATCGCCCCGATCCAGATCGATGCCCCGGTATACGGATCTTCATAGAAACCGGGCTTGGCACTATAGGTGTCGTTCTCAAGTGCGGCAATGGCCTGATCCAGTTGGCGGCAATTCAGTGCCGCATCCTCCATCTGAAATTGCGGTCCCATGGGACGGGGATAGATTCGGCTGGTTTGATGCGCCTTCGTGGTCTCCTCCGTTTGGGGCTTCGGTCGGTACTCCGAAAATTGATCATCCTCAGGCGGAGTCGCCATCAGGCCACTGGAAAAAGCCAGCGCAATAACGCAAGTTATTGTATTCAGGTTTGAAATCGACATGTGTTGTCCACTCCGAAGACGTCGTGCTGCAACCGGTTGAACCGCTCTGGTGACGATAGGGCGTGCTTGTGGCGCACTATTGTCTTCTGCTGAACGGCACAGGGAAGTTCGGGTTATCGAAGATGATGCACAATTCGCGCCAGTAACCCTGTGAGGTGCTACGGTATCCGGGATCGGGCAGAACACAAGCCCTATGAGTTACCACAAACCTTGCCAGGTCATCGATCCCCTGCGGGACTGAGGTCCGCCAAGCCATGACGCAGATGCAGCCGTTACTCCAGTCGTGAATTGAAAGCGGTAAGAGGCATGGGGCCGCCAAACAGAAAGCCCTGACCTTCCGGGCAACCCGCTTCGAGTAAAAATTGATGTTGAGCCGAGTTTTCAATGCCTTCCGCGATGATCTCTTTACCCAAGTTTTGTCCCAGCAGCATGATCGATTGGATGATCATGGCGCTGTCCCTTGCATGGGGAAGCCCCATGACGAAGGATCGGTCGATTTTCAAGCGTTGCACGGGAAGTCGGTGCAGGTAGGAGAGCGACGAATAGCCGGTGCCGAAATCATCGATCGCCAAGTTTATGCTTAAGTTGTTGAGTGCTTCCAGGGCGTGCATCGTAAACTCGATGTCCTGGAGAATGACGCTTTCAGTCAATTCCAGTTCCAGGGTTGAGGGAGAAATGGTGTACTCGTCGAGGATTCGCTCCATCAATGCAATAAACTGTCCATGAGGGCCGATTTGACTGCCGGATACATTGATGGCTAAACGGCCGATATGAAAGCCATTGAGGCGCCAGGACTGCAATTGATGGCAGGCTTGGCGGATAACCCATTCGCCGATCGAAATGATGCTGCCATTCTCTTCGGCGATTGGAATAAAACTGCCCGGAAGCAGCAAACCCCGCGTGGGGTGATTCCAGCGTATCAAAGCTTCGGCGCCCGTGATTTTTCCTGTTTCCAGGGATATTTGCGGTTGGTAGTACAGCTCTAATTCCGAACGCTCGATCGCGCGATGCAGATCTTGTTCCAAGGTCAGCCGGGTGGCTACGGCGTGCGCCAGTTTCGCGGAGAAGTAGCAAAAGTTGTTACGACCTTGCTGCTTAGCCTGATACATAGCGGCATCGGCATTGCGTAACAGTTGGTCTACATCCTTGGCGTCGTCGGGGTAGAGGGAAATACCCAGGCTCGCAGTAGGAAAGAGATCATGGCCATCCACATGGAAGGGTTGTTGAAAAAGCGATAGTACCTTCAAGGCGATAGTGCTGAGATCATGTACGTCGAAGTGGCCTTCCATCAGTAACACGAATTCATCACCGCCCAACCGCCCCAGTGTATCTTCCTCCCGGATTTGAGCAATCAGGCGCTTAGCCACCTGTTGCAGCAGGTGGTCGCCAACCTGATGGGATAGTGTGTCATTGATATTCTTGAATTGATCCAGGTCGAGAAACAGTACCGCAACCCGGTTGTGGTTGCGGGCGGCATGTTGTATGGCATGTTTGATACGATCGTAAAAAAGTCGTCGGTTGGGTAAATTTGTCAGAGGGTCGTGGTTGGCGAGGAATTCCAACTTGGATTGCGTGCGTTTTCGTTCCTCGATCTCATCTTCCAGGGATCGGTTGAGGGTTTGCACCCGGGCATAGTAGCGGGAGATCTCCAGTGAAGAGATGGCCTGGGTCGTGAGCAGCTGCAGAATTTGGGTATGGGTTCTTGTAAATGCGTGAGAGGAGAGATTGTTTTCCAGATACAGAATCCCGGCCAATTCCCCCCGGTTGATGATCGGCAGGCAGAGTAGTGATCGGCAGTTTCGGCTGGCGATGCTGTGATCCGATGCGAAGATCGTCGATTTTGAGGCGTCATCTAGATTGACGGATTTCTGGGTGCGATCGACATAGTTGATTACCGTCGGGGCGATTTCCGGAAAATCCGCCAAGGTGCGCCACTGTAGCACCTCTACCGATGCGTTGCCAGGGTACTGCGCAGCTACAACACGCCATTCATTATCTTGCTTCAAAAGCAGGAATCCGCTTTGTGCGCCGGCCGTTTCTATTACTAACTGGATAAGGCGAGCCAACATGCGGTCCATGACAAATTCACCCGCAACAGTCTGCGCCGCTTTGAGAATCGAGTAGATGTCTACGGCATGCAGACTGTCACTGGAACTGTTTGTCTGGTTGTCCGATGATCGTGGCTGAAGCGTAAGCAGCTGTGATGCGTATCTTTGCATCAATAAATCCACTTTTGTTTTGGCGCCCCAACTTTCATAACACTCGATAGTACGTTGCAGGTATAGGCCGGCAAGAAGGGGTTTATCTCTTCGCATCCAGCAAGCCGCAGCTCGCTCGCAGGCTAATGCAAGGTCAATAGTACGACCGGCGCCGGCGGCTGCATCGATAGCAGCATCATAGGCATCGAGCAGCTGACCACGGTCACCGCCTGGGTGGTCCAGATTCAATATTTCCGCTTCCACCAGAAGCCATTTAGGCCGGTAGTTCTGAGGACAGTGTTGCGCCCAGGTTTGGAGTTGTTTGCGGTAATGTTCGATCTGAATACGAGGCTTATCTCCGCTCAACCTGTCTTCGCGTACGGCTTGGGTTAATGCCAGGGCATGCAGGAAGTGGTGTTGAACAACCCATGTCATGCCGGACAGACCTGCGAGCACATCAGCCGCCTGTTGTGCTTCATTCAGCGCTTCGTCTGATTGCTCCAGTATCAAGGTGAGCATACAACGCATGATATGGTAGACAGACAGCATGGTGGCATTGTGTTTTTGCTGCCACAGCTTTACCACCATGAGTCCCTTGTACTGAAGATTGGTGTCAAGCATCGTCTCGCTGGGGTTGATCAGCACTTTGACCGTACGTTGCAGAACGTTAAAGAATTGTTCTCCGTCTTCCTGTCGAATGATGTGATTGATATCGGAATATTGAGCAAGACTTTGGTCTAACTCAGATAAGGATTGACCCGCGAGCAATCCGTTTCCATGCATGTGATTGATGCAATATGAGGCAAACTGCAAATCGCCGGTTTCGATGCCTATACGCCAGCCTTCGTCATAGAAGGGTAGTGTGGCCTCAAGGGGTTCGCGCCAATGCTGAATGAAAGAGGCATGAAAGAAGTTGGTCCTGGCACGCAGTGCTGCGGCATCCGGGCGCTGTGCAATCTTTGTGGCCAGTTGACCGATTCGCAGGGCATTTTCATAGTGTTGTAAGCCAACCCCTAACAACATGCCGAATACACTCAGGGCAAAGCATGTTAAGCGTGATAAACCGCCTTTCAAAGCCCGGCTTGCAAATTCGATTGCCACCACAGGGAACATTTCCGAAGCGGAGATGTACGCAGGTGTGGCAAGATGCGTCAACAGACCAACGATCGCAAGTGCCTGTTTATCGTGAATTTCCGGCCAGTTGGAAATGTCATCGTCATAGCGATTCAAAACCCCTTCAATCTCGGCTACCCCTTTGAGCATCATTTCCTCGGAGATCTGTAATGGCAGATCAATACCCAGCTCGGACAGGGCTTGCCGGCCTCTGTCAATCGCCTGGGTCAGGTTGAGTTCTACCGTGTGTATGTCGATCAGCATCTGGTAGATTCGGGTGCGTGAACGGCTCTCAGTGGTGCAAGAGAGTAGATTTTCAAGGTTTTCAATTGAAGTAGAGACTTCACCCAGATAAAACAGGATTTCCGCTTTATGAAACAGCAACTCAAAGTGTGATTCCGTTATCTCTGGATCATTGTTCTGAAATAGCTTCTCGCCGGTAGTATAAAAATCCAGAGCTGAGCCATAAGCCATGGTGGCTCTTGCGGCATCCCCCGCTTTCAGATTCAGAAGCGCAAGGTGTCTTTTCTCGTCCTCTGAATCGACAATCGGTAGACTAAGATTGAGTTGCTGCGTAGCTTGAAGCGGGGCCTCATTTGGCTGGGTTTGTTCGAGTAGAAAGTGACCTAAACGATTGTGGATGTGCTGAGCCTCATCAGAAGGTAACGACTCATACACGGCTTGCTGGATTCGATCGTGGGTAAAACGGGCATGATGTCCGGTAACCGCCACCAGTCCCAGGTTCTCGGCAGAGGATAGTCGTTGCTGGACTGTCTGGTTGTCGAGTTGGGCGCCCACTGCCAGCAGTTCCAGGGGGAATGTATTGCCGATACAGGATGCCACCTGCAGGATTCGGGTGGTTTCTTTGTTGATCCTGGAGAGTTTACGCAACATCAGTTCCACAACATTGCTGCTGATGTCCAACGCGTTGATGCGCTCCAGTTCCCATTGCCAATCATCCTTTTGAGCGTTGTAGAACAATGCCTCTTCACTAATCAGGGTTTCCAGAATCTGGCGTATGAAAAACGGATTGCCGTCGGTTTTCGTGTGGATGACCTGTGCGATTTCAGAGGTCTCTTCGATCGGGATATCCAAAGCGGCCGAGATCAGGGTCATCGTTTGGGTTAAATCGAGCCCGTAGAGTGAAATCTGATCGATATGTGCGGATGTTTCCTCCAGTTTTGCAATCAGTTTTGTAAGTGAGTGATGGGGGGAAAGGTCATTATTCCTAAATGCCCCAATGATCATAAAATGATTTTGCACTGAGCGAGTGGCTATCATGTGAATCAATTCAAGTGAAGCGCTATCCGCCCATTGAATATCATCGAGGAAAAGCACAAGGGGTTGTTTCGATCCTACGATACAGTGGAAGAAGCCAAGCAATGCAACGGCAAAGCGGTTTGCCGTCTCTGCGGTATCCAGCTTCGGGGGTAGTTGTTGGGGACCGATAACATTTTCCAAAATGGGTAGAAACTCAACGATTAAACCGGCATTGACACCCAGGGATTCCAATACCCGAGTGCGAAATGATTCCAGTTCATCAGGGGTGCCCGCAAGCAATTGATGACACAGTTGAGTAAAGGCTTCTGCAAATCCGGCATAGGGTAGCGCACGTACAGTCTGATCGAATTTTCCGCTGATGTAGCGTCCGCCTGCCGCCGCCACGGGGAATCGCAGCTCACTGACCAGGGTTGTTTTTCCAATCCCTGAGAAACCGGAAATGAACACGATCCGACGCTCGCCGGAGTGCGCTTGATCCAGTGCTGTTTGGAGCTGTCTCTGCTCACTTTCCCGCCCATACAAAACCGGTAAAAAACGCAAATGACCGGGATGGTCGAAGTGGCCGAGATCGAACGGTGTGATGTCTGTGTGTGACTGCCACTCATTTAAACATCGCCATAGGTCTCGTCGAAGTCCTCGAGCGGTCTGATAACGGTTATCCGGGATTTTTGCGAGCAGTCGTAGAATGATATCTGAAATGGTTTTGGGAATACCCGTTTCGCATTGAATCGGTGCGACGGGCTGTTGAGCGAGATGTGCGTGAATCCACCCTCCACTATCCTCGGCCTGGAACGGCAGTATGCCTGTGAACATCTCATAGAACACGATGCCTAACGAATAGAGGTCACTGCGTTCATCGACCGGCAGGTCGATGCGTCCGGTCTGTTCCGGCGCCAGATAGGGCAATTGGCCGTCGATGCTGTAAGAGAAAGCACATTCGTCATGGCTTTGCTTGGCGAACTCGAGGTCGATGATCACCGCTTCATTTTTATTGCTCCGAACCAGCAGGTTCGATGCAGCGATATCGCAATGAATGACTCCGGCGGCATGTAATGTCTCTAGGGCTTCGGTTACACTCAATGCCAGGGGGAGTGCCCTATCAATATGGCGATGCTCGGGATGACTGAAGAATGTCTTGAATGTGCTGCCGGGGATGAACTCCATTTCCAGGGCTGTGCGACCTTTCCATTCACAACGACCCAGGATTTTTCGCACCGCGTGGAGATCGAGTCTGGAGCCGATCTCGTATTCGCGATCGAGGCGCGCCATTACGGAATTCGAAGGAATGGCCTGAGTAGGGTATTTCAGCAGGATCGCAGCGGAATCCGAGGACTCGCGCCGTTCCAGGGTGAACGCGGATCCTGTATGAATACTCCGTACGTCCGCAACACCCATCGAAGTGTACCCATATCATCAGTGTTCTTTAAAGGATAACCCTAATGATTATAGGGTTCTAGTGGATGTTAGGATTTTACATACTTAGTCATGACAACATCATTCCGTGTTCGAAGTTGCCCTGGAAGCAATCGATGCCGCTACTCCACAGTGCGCCTGTGCTGCGGGGGGGCTGGCTGCTACCTGAGGGGCGATGGCTTCATGCGAACGGTGGCTTGTTCGATCGGGTGCTGTGCATAACCAGCCAGGGTGAGATGGTGGCAAACAGGCTGCAGACGATCAGCGCACCGGCGGGCAGATCCAGCCATAGTGACAGCAGCAGACCAGCCGCATAACCAAATCCGCCCAGCAGATAGGCCAGCCAGAGTTGAAACTGTTGATCCCGTTTCCGAGTTGCGATGGCGGGCAGAATCAGACTCGCGAAGACCAGGTAGACCCCAACCAGCTGCACCGATACCGTAACGGTTACGGCAAACAAGGGGTAGAACAGCAAGGGGTGATTTCTGTTTGGAAGGAAAAACCAAGCAAGGAGTATGACCGCGTACAGGAGCGAGGGCGCCAGCAGATCGGCATAACCGACCCAGAGGATTTGACCGACCAGCAGATCCTGAAGATGTTCGCCGCCCTCCGGATTGTGCGCCAGCAGCAGTATTCCCACACAGGCGGAGACCACGAACAGCACACCGATCAGCGCCTCCTGGATATCGGGCCAGAGTTTCTCGACCCCCCAGAGTAAAACAGCACCGGCCAGTGCGGCGATAAAAGCGGCCAGTTGGGCGGCCATACCGTGTTCATCCCAACCGAGGTTGGCCGCAAGTATGACCCCTACACCGGCAATCTGGGCAATCGCCAGATCGATGAAGATGATGCCCCGGGCGAGCACCTGTCGACCCAGGGGGACGTGGGTAGAGAGGATCAGCAACCCCGCCGCGAAGGCGGGGCCGAGAATGCCGATGTCAAGATCGGCCGGGCTCATGGCAGCGTCTGCAGCAGGCGTGCAAGGGTATCGTCGAACAGTCCGAACAGATCCTTTGCGCCCTCGCTGCCGCCCACGGTAAAAGGCAGCTCCACCGTTGGGATGCCTGCCTCCCGGGCAAGCCACTGATCGGCCCGTTCATCCTGGTAGGCGGCCCGGATCACCATCTGAGCCGGGTGGGCGGAGAGTTCCGCCTTGAGTTCCGCCAGATGACCCGCCGAGGGTGGTACGCCAGGCTTGGTTTCCAACTGCCCCGCCTCATGCAGACCCAGCCAATCGAACAGGTAGACCCAGCTCTTGTGGTGCACCACCACCCGTTTTCCCCGCAAGGGTTCAGCTTCGTGCTCCCAACGCTGAATCGCTGAGTTCCAACGGGCGGAGAAGTCGGCCAGACGGGCGTCATAATCCGTGGCATGGGCCGGGTCAAGCTGTTTAAGTCGAGCACTCAATACAATGGCGATCTCAGCAAGACGCCGCGGGTCGGTCTGCACATGGGGATTGCCTTCCGGGTGGACATCCCCCTGGGTCCGGTCAACCGATTCGGGGATTTCCAGACGCGTCACCTGCATGGCCGCTTCGAACAGCCCGGGTCTGCCCGATTGTATATGGGCATTGCCGGACTGGCGTTGCAGCATCGGCAGCCAGCCGGTTTCGAGACCCGCACCGGTGCAGACCGCCAGGTCGGCCCGGCGCAGACGCGCAATCAGGGAGGGGCGCGCCTGGATGTGGTGGGGATCCTGACGGGCGGTGGTGGCGGTGGTGATCTGCGCATGCGCACCCGCCAGTTCCTGCGTCAGAGCGGCCCATTCGGGTTCACAGGCAAAGACCTGAAGATCGGCGGCGCTGGCGTGTCCCTGGAACAGGGCAAACCACAGGATGATCGAGAATCGAATCAAATGTTTCATGGTCTGTCTCCTGCTCAGTACGAGTGCGCGCCATGCGCCCCCAGGCTCATCTGGTATTGCAATAACCACTGGTTGTCGGATTCAGCGGTCGATTCGTCCCGGTTGAACTGCAGCCGCAGGCGACTGTATTCGCTGTTGGCGTAGTCCAGCATGAGCGTGTTGACCGAGGGGTCGTGACCTTGTTTGTCGAGTACTGTTCCGGCATACGCCGCGCCGGGTTCATCCGCCTTCAGCCGGGAGTGGCGCAATCCGACCCGCCAGCCATGTATGAACTGGAAGACGGCCTGGACGTACCAACCGTCCGAGGTGACATCCAGGGGCAGGGTATCGGATTCTGCCGGGGTGAACTCACCCTCGTCCTGGCGCTGGATGTACTCGGCCTGAAGCTTGAAGTTACGTTCGTAGCCGTTACCCTCCGGCGCCCATTTCCAGACGAAATCGGCGATGATCAGGTCGCTGTCGCCACTGAACAGATCCTCGCCGGACTCGCTCTCGGTTTCCCGGTCGGCGGACTTCGCGGACAGGTAGGAGAGTCCCGCCCGCCAGCTGTGGCTTTCATTCAGATCGTCACCGAGGTGGAAAAAGGCTGACCAGGCGCCACGTCCGTCATTGTCACCGCCGCCCGCGGGGAAGGCCTCACCTCGCAGCCATTCGGCACCGAACTCCAGGAACAGGTCGGTGGGCGCCAGCCAGCGTCCCTGAACTCCATCATCTCCCAACTGGTTACCCAGCATGGCCCGGTAGACCAGGGGTGCATCGACAAAATCCCAGACATGGGCATGTTGCTCATTCAGGTAGCCGATACCCGAGAAAAACCGTCCGGCGCGCAGAGTCAGGCCATGGCCCAGTCCCGTCGTCTGGACGAAGGCGTTCTCCACCTCGGCGGAGCCCTCGCCGGTCAGGGCCAGGGTCAGCTGGCCATACCAGTCAGGGTCGATATTGGCGCTCAGGGAGAGTTCCGACTCACCCAGGGAAAAGCCGGCCTCTCCCGGGCCGGTCTCCTCGGCGAGGGGAAATCCGGGCAGGGTATAGGTATCCGGATCGGATTCGAAATCCCCGTAGGTGCCGCTCAGAATGAGGGCGATGTCTGGATTGAAGTGGGTGTCCGCCGCCGGGGCGAACGCAGGCAGGGCGGCGCAGGCCGCGAACAATATTTTTCCGCAATTCATGCAGTTTCTCCGAATTCAGTGCACGGGGAATCTCCGATCACTGACGTGCCGGATTACCCCAACAAACAGGTGCTCAGACTGAAACGGGAACGGGTGGGCCGCGTTGGCTTAGTACGCAGCGAAACGGGGGTTTCAGGGTTGGCGAGACAAGGTTGCCAAGCGTTTCGAAGCGGACGGTGAAATGCTGAGTGCAGGGAATTGGTTGAGCAGCAAGGGCACCGTTTCCAAGGTGTCCCGCGAACACGCAGATCTCGCACACCTCATCGTCATGTTCCAGGTGGGCGGTCAGTTCATGGTGTAACTGCAGCCAGCCAAGTAACAGGAGAGAGAGCGCCAGGAACAGGTGAAATTTATGCTGCAGTGGCCTCAAACGGGATCCATGTGGAAGTGATAATTGTCAATCAGGCTATATTGTTTGATGGTTTTTGAATCACGTCAATACTGTATTTAGGATTACTGTCCCGAATAGACTACTGGCTATGAGGATACAAATATCATCTGGACTAGACAATCAAATTTACGATGTCGTGCTTTGAGCGGATTAACAAATAAAGAGTCAGAACGTCCCTTCTTCATTCAGGAGAAAGGACGTTCTGATCTCAATTGGGTAGGGATGTTTTGTGTTGATCTCGTGATTATTACAAGCAGAGGTCTTTCGGTCACAACTTAGACAAACCGAGTGATAACCGCTCCCAAGGTTTGTTGCAGGCCTATGCGATTTCAGAGAAAGATTTACGCTTTTTGTTTATTGTGACAAAACCCAGCAGGCCTGATGCAAACAACCACGCAGCGGCAGGTAAGGGAACTGGATTCGGAGTGGTGCCAGTAGATGCTACAGCGTCCAAGGACAGGGAATAGGCCGATGTTATTGAGGAATCCGTTGCATTCAATCCTGCGCCGGTTATGGCAAATCGCTGGCCGTATCTCAGGTTGCTTATGGTTAAATCGAAAGTCTCATCCAAGGTATATGTTTGCCGGGTATTGAGGTTTATTAGCAGAAGTTCATCGTTATACATCCCCGAGTGCGACCCGGAAAAATTTATACTGACGCCCTGACGATAATTCTGATAATTATATGTATTGAAATCGAACTCATCCCAAAAAGTTCCTGATGTTTCAATCGAATAGCTAGGGTCGGGATTCGTGAGCGGCGCATAGAATGTGCCCGTATTATAGGTGGCCGCCTGAGCGTGTAATCCGAAGGTGATAAACGAGAAAAGAGCGGATGCTTGCAAAAGATATTTCTTCATGATCACTTTCCTTATGAAATTGAATATGCGGAAGGGACAACTGACTCATCGCGATTGGTCCGTTTACGGTTGAGTCAGCGCTTATTATACTTTTTGGATTGCTGTATTGAGATTGAGCTGGATCAATTTCGAGATATTATTTCTTTATAACACTGACCGGAATGCTTGAGAGATTCTGTACTAGCGCAGTATCTTTATTTGCTTGCGTTTAATTTCCTCAATGGTGATCTGCTCTGGTCTCGGGCACTACACTAGATGATCAGGGGTTATGCGGAGAAAATCGATGTTATGCGCTAGAGCACCGATTCGTTGAAGTCGTAAATGAGGTTGCTTTCCGGCCGTTGCACAAAGTTGCCCTGGACGTAGTCGATACCGCTGCTCCACAGCGCGGCGATACTGCGGGGGTCTTCCACCTGTGGAGCGATGGCCTTGATCTTACGCTCGTGGACCATCTCGATCAGGTTTCTTACTTCCTCGCCGGGGTTGTTGAGCAGACTGTAGTCCAGCTTGATAAAACGGATCGGCAGATGATGGATGATCTGCTCCACATCCGGATTCAGGGTGACCCGGGTCAGCAGGCAGGAGATTCCCAGCTTGTTCAACATTTCGAAGCAGATCTTTGCGGTCTTGAGATTGCGGCTGACTTCATTAATGCTGAACTCGAAGGTCAGGGTGTTCTTGAAGATGTGACCGGCACTGTGTTTCTTGCTCAACCAACTGAGTCGCTCCATGTTATCGAGCAGGTTGGTGGATTGGGAGACGAACAGGTGCAGATGGGTCCCCTGTTTCAGGTTCTCGTTAACCAGGTTGATGGCGCGGCGGGTAATCCACTGGTCAACCTCGGCAATCAGACCCAACTTTTCAGCGACCGGTATGAACTCCCCTGCGGTGTGTAGGTTGCCATCCGGTTCCTGCAGCCTCAGCAGGGTCTGGTAATGGGCCACAGTGGACCCTTGCAAAGCCACCACCGGCTGAAAAAAGATATCGAAGTAGTCGTTCGTGATCGCCTTTTTCAGCAGGTCGCCCATGTCCTGTTGCGGATGACTGTCGGCAACGGCGCGCTTCTCCACCTTGTAGAGATTGATCTGATTGCCGCCGGCTTCCGCGGCCCTGCGGCTGGCGATCTGGGCGTGAGCGATGATGGAGCGGGAGTCCTGATTGCCGGCCTCCACCGGGTAGACCCCGATACTCAAGGTGACCACGGCAGTGGTGTTCTCAACCTCGATGATTTGGCCCTGGATATGATCGCAGAGGGTCTGCGCCAGTTGTTTCAGCTCGTCTGCACTGCCGCGCAGTGCCAGCAGGCCCAGACTGTTGTCGCCAAAGCGGGTCAGGACATCCTGGGATTGCAGCTTCTTCTTCAGATGCTTGGCCACTTCGGAGAGCACTACATCGAGTCCACTGATGCCCACGGAGGCGATCAGCTCCTCCGGTTTGTCGATCTGCAGGTAGAAGACTCCGGTGATCTCTTCCAGGGCGGCCTCTGAGATCAGCAACGCATCGAGTCGCTCCAGCAGATAGTGGCGGGAGTGCAGCCCGGAGACCTTTTCGCTGGTTTCATCGCCCTGAAAACGATGGCTCAGTTGACGGGCGCGGCGGATCCGGTTGGTCACCGTGCGGATGAGGTGTTTCGGGGCGATGGGCTTGGAGAGGAAATCCTCGCCGCCGAAGCTCAGGGCGCTGAGCTGCTTGTCCAGATCCTGCTCTCCGGAGAGAAACACGATGGGGATATCGACAAACTCATTTTTTTCCCGGATGACCGCAGTCAGTTCGGTGCCGCTTGCTTCCGGCATGTAGAGATCCATGAGGATCAGGTCCGGGCGGAAATCATGCAGCGTGTCCAGGACCTTCAGCGGATCGGTCACAATCCGGCAATCGAATTGGGCCTTGCTGAGAATGGCATCCGCGAAATCGGCCTGGGCCGGGTCATCCTCGACGATCAGTACCCGGTATTTGGCGTGTGTGCGGCTGGAGCAGAGTTCGTCGACCCGCTTCGCCACCACGAAAGGATCGATCGGCTGGGACCAATAGGCGCTGGCGTCCACGCGGATCGCCGCCAGACGGGTTTTGAGATCCGCCGAGTCCGCGATGAAGGCCACCGGCAGCCCGGGCAATCCGTTGTTCTTGTTCCACAAGCCACCGGATTTCGATTCCGGGAAGAGCTTGCTGAGCATCGAGGTGTGGCTGATCAGGAAGCTCGCCTCATTGGGATTGATTTCATAGTGATGGATGATCTGTGTGGGACTGTCGAGCAGCGTGACATCGAAATTCAGTGCCTGAAGATTACGGATGATACCCGCCGCCTGGGTCTCTTCGATGCCCAGCAGAAAGACCTTGTGGTCGCCATGGGCCTTCTGCGCCGGTGAACTTTTGCTGTGTTCCTCGGATTCGCTGGCCATCAATTCAGCCTGATGATTGCAGGCCTGGATGGATGCGTCCTTGAAGGCGTGTATCAGTCCGTCCAGTGCGACCACATCATCGTGCTGCGGCTTCAGGCCGGTGCCGTGGTAGTCACCCAGGTGTCCAATCAGGGATCTACCGCTGTGGGCGATCTGATGCACACCGAATTTGTCACCGGAGTCCGAGAGGGAGGTGATGCGTTCGATCAGGGTGTCCAGCAGGTCGCCTTTCCAGTCGCTGTGAACCAGTTGATGCCAGTTTTCCAGGATTGCGGATAGGCGGCCGGGTACTTGATGTATGAATGAACTCATCAGGTTCGCCTTGGTGCTCTGACTGGGGGTTCTGTCACTGCTCATGGAATCGGGATCAGTTGCCTTGGAAAGGTTGGGATTCAAGCCGTCTGAGGCAACACGAAGTGCAACCTTTGAATAAACGTGTAACTGCTTGTCGTCCAAAGGGATGATAACGGTTTGTGGGCTTCGCTGAAAGTCTTGGTTGGCGGGATCTGGCAATTGAATCCCGTATCACCAAACATCCGGGAGTGAAACATACGTTCCGGCCTGCCGTTTTTCTCCATGGGCACTGTTGTTAAATCAGGTAGGTGCACCTTGAGACTCAATAAGTCTTTGATTCCAGAAGATCGATTCCCGGTGTCCGTGTCTCCCGCTAGGTTCGGGCTGTGTGCCGGTTATTCAGCAATCTCGGCCGCTCTGATCTCCAGCACCTGGAAGGCGCCCGCCTCGACCGACCAACGAATGTTGTAATCATAGAGCCGCATACCGAAGGTATTCCGCTGCGCCTCATCCAGGTAAGCGGGCCTGGGGTCCTGGGCAAGAATCTGATGGATCAGCCGCATCAGATGATCCCGGCGATCGGGACTGAGGCGGTTGAGGAACGCCGTGGCATCCGTGCTGTAGCTGAGCGCGATTTCCTTGCCGGGGGGCGTCGGTGCATAACCCGCCCGGGCCTCGGGAATGCTGTCCGAATAGGGGACATAGGGCTTGATATCGAGCACCGGGGTGCCATCCAGCAGATCGATCCCGCCCAAGTGCAGGATCACCCGGCCCTCGGAACGGTCCAGTTTCAGCAAACGGAGTACGGACAGGCCGATCGGGTTGGGCCGGAAGGGGCTGCGGGAGGCGAACACCCCGACCCGCTGATTGCCACCCAGGCGGGGTGGACGGACCATGGGTTTCCACTCCTCCCTGCGGGCGGCATGAAACACGAAGCTGATCCACACATGGGAGTAGTCCTCGAGTCCTCGGAAGGCCTCGGGACGGTTATAGGGTGGCAGCATCTCCAATTGTCCCTGCGCCTCCTCGATCAGGCCGCACTGCCGGGGAATGCCGAACTTCTCCTTGAAGCAGGAGTGGATGATGCCAATGGGGGTGAACGAAAGATTCATGATTTGCGGAACTGAATGACCTTTTTCAGGGGATTCAGGTCGATTTCGTCGAACACGGTCCCGGGGTGGGCCTGCAATACCCAGCCCACCACCTCGGCAATGTCATCCGGTCGCAGGTGGTTTTCCGGATGGTTGCCGGGGGCGAAATCCAATGAGTCGAAGAATCCGCTCGCCACCATGCCCGGATTGATCAGGCAGACCCTTAGGCCGTTACCACTGCATTCCGCGCGCAGGGACTGGGCGAAACCCCTGAGGGCGAATTTGCAGGCGCTGTAGAGGCTTCCCCTGCGACCTCCGGCCAATGCGGATTCCGATCCGATGATGATCACGTCGCCTCGGCCCTGGCGCTTCATGTGGGGGATAAAGGCCCGTGCGACGAACAGGTGCTGCACCAGGTTGAGATCGATGGTGGTGCGAATCTGGTCGTAGGAGAACTCCTCCAGGGAACCGAAATGGCCCGCCCCAGCATTCAGCACCAGGCCGTCCAGGTCGGGATGGTTGCGTGCGATCTCGCCGAGCTTGTGCGGCAGGGTTTCCAGGTCCGCAAGATCCAGGACGACCGGTTCGAATCCCGTTACATGATCGGCCCAGTCGGAAAAGTCCCGCCCGATGCCGATGATCCGATCTCCCTGGTCGAGTAAATGACGGGCGATCGCCGCACCGATGCCGTGGGAGGCGCCGGTGACGAGGAGTTTACGGGGTATCGATTCAGTCATCTCGGGTAAGCCAGTCAATCATGTGAATGATGAGATCCGCCTGTTGCGCGATGAGTGCGCGCACGCCTTTGGCGGTGATCTTTTCGCTGCCGTGTTCGGGGTTGTCCGAGACGACCTTGAGCACGCCGATCCGTTGCCTATCCTCATCGGCATTCAGCGCCGCGAGGAAACCGGCGGATTCCATATCATAAGCCATCTGTGCCGCATAGACTGCCTGGGGCTGCTCGACGCAACACA
>JBNLFS010000035.1:0-14761 GCA_050305635.1 Candidatus Thiodiazotropha sp.
GTCTGGTGCTGATCGACACTGCGGGTATGGGCCAGCGGGATATCAAACTTACCCAGCGGCTGGCCCTGCTGAGCCATGGCAACCACCCGGTCCGGCCACTGCTGACCCTCTCGGCCACCACCCAGCGCAGTGCGCTGAGCCACGCCATTCGCGCCTTCAGTCAGGTCAATCCGGTGGCGGTGGTGCTGACCAAGATGGACGAGACCGCCTCTCTGGGCGGAGCACTGTCGGCGCTGCTGGAATCCGGTCTGCCACTGGCGTACACCACCGATGGGCAACGGGTGCCGGAAGATCTGCGCCAGGCGCGGGCTGATACTGTGGCACGCCTGGCGGTGGAGATGAACCAACAGGACGAGACACCGGATGAGGAGTATCTGGCGATGGCCTTCGGAGGAACGAGTGAACACGCCCATGTCTGAACATTTTGAAGACCAGGCCACCGGCCTGCGCCGCATGATTCATTCGGAGCCGGTGCGGGTGATCGCCGTCACCGGTGGAAAAGGGGGGGTTGGCAAGACCAACATCTCCGCCAACCTGGGTGTGGCCCTGGCCGAAATGGGACGTCGGGTGATGTTGCTGGATGCGGATATGGGGCTGGCCAACCTGGATGTGGTGCTGGGACTGCACGCTCACAAGAACCTCTCCCACGTAATGCGCGGCGAATCGACCCTGGAAGAGATCATCGTCACCGGACCCAAGGGGCTGAAGGTGGTGCCCGGGGCCTCCGGCATACAGCACATGGCGGAGATGTCGCCGGCGGAAAACGCGGGTCTGATCCACGCCTTCAGTGAGATCGCAAACGATGTGGACATCCTGCTGATCGACACCGCCGCCGGAATCTCCGATGTGGTGATCAGTTTCAGTCGCGCCGCCCAGGAGCAGATCGTGGTAGTCTGTGACGAGCCGGCCTCGATCACGGATGCCTACGCGATCATCAAGCTGCTCAATCGCGATCACGGCATCAGCCGTTTCCGGATCCTGGCGAACATGGTAAAGAGTGTTCAGGAGGGACGAGATCTATACAATAAGATGTGCCGGGTTACGGATCAGTACCTGGACGTTATGCTTAGCTATATGGGAAGCATTCCATACGACGAACAACTCCGCAAAGCGGTGAAAAGCCAGAAGCCGGTGGTGGAGGCCTATCCCCGGTCCCGGGTTGCCCAGGCATTCAAGAATTTGGCCAAGAAGGCCGATAACTGGCCTGTACCAACCGGTGTCAGTGGAGATCTCCAATTTTTCGTCGAACGCCTGATCCAATTTTCAAGCCAATACGGGGAGTTATGACGGTGAACGGCCTAGCGACATACACCGCCATGCAGAAACAGCAGGGCTACAATGATCTGGTAGATCAACATGCCGGACTGGTAAAGAGAATCGCCTACCACCTCATGAACCGGTTGCCGCCGAATGTGCAATCGGACGATCTGATACAGGCCGGCATGCTGGGCCTGCTCGAGGCGAGCAAGAATTACGATCCGACTCAGGGTGCGAGTTTTGAAACCTATGCGGGGATCCGCATTCGGGGCGCCATGCTCGACGAGATCCGTCGCAGCGACTGGACGCCCCGTTCGGTGCATCGCAAGGCGCGCATGGTGGCCGAGGCGATGCGCGAGATCGAGAATATCGAGGGCCGCGACGCGCGCGACGTGGAGGTGGCCCAGGCCTTGGGGATGAGCCTGGACGACTATCATCAGATTCTGCAGGACTCCACCGGATGCCGTATCTTCAGTCTGGATGAACTGACCGCGGTGAGTGACGGATTTCCTGCGATCCGGGAAGGGCCCATGGATGCCCCGTTTGAGGGTCTGCAGAAGGATGCGTTCAAGAAAGCGCTGGCGGATGCCATTGCCGGACTGCCCGAGCGGGAACGGCTGGTGATCGCCATGTACTACGACGACGAGATGAACCTGCGGGAGATCGGGCATGTACTTGGAGTCAGCGAATCCCGGGTCTGTCAGATTCACAGCCAGGCTACCTTGCGTCTGCGTTCGCGGCTTACTGACTGGCTATCACTATTGCACGACGAAGAGTAAACGGTTGGCACGTGTGGGCCGGTGGTCGTGTAACCGGTAAACCACATTAGGGAGACAGCATTGGATAAAAACATGAAGATCCTCATAGTGGATGACTTTTCCACCATGCGGAGAATTATCAAAAATCTGCTCCGGGATCTTGGTTTCAACAATACCCAGGAGGCGGATGATGGGTTGACCGCTTTGCCGATGCTGCAGAGCGGTAATTTCGACTTCCTGGTATCGGACTGGAACATGCCGGGCATGACCGGCATCGATCTGCTCAAAGCGGTACGGGCCGATGAAAAACTGGCCAAGCTTCCGGTTCTTATGGTGACGGCTGAGTCTAAGCGCGAACAGATCATCGAGGCGGCCCAGGCGGGCGTCAATGGCTATGTCGTCAAGCCATTCACTGCGACAACCCTCGAAGAGAAGATCAACAAGATCTTCGAACGTGTGGGTTGAATCATTCATCGTCAGGAGTCTGCCAGATGGGGGAAAAACGGGATATCCAGGAGCGCCTCGAGATTGCAAAGGCGCTGGTCACTAGCCTCGAAGCCGGTGATGAAGCGGAAAGTGATCGCTTGATCGCAAAATTAAGCCCACCCAAAAACAAAGATGAGTTGTTTCTCGAAGTCGGTCGTCTCACCCGGGAACTGCATGATGCCATCAACGGTTTTCTGCTGGACGCCCGGATCAATGACATGACTAATATTGAGATTCCCGATGCCAAACAGCGTTTGAGCTATGTCATCACCATGACCCAGCAGTCCGCCGACCGCACCTTGAACGCGGTCGAAGAGAGTCTGCCTCTGGTCGAACACCTGGAGCGTCAGTCATCCGAACTGCTGGATCAGTGGAACCGGTTGCGGTCCCGGCTGATGAACAAGGACGACTTCAAGGGCTTGAGTGATGCGCTGTCCGAGTTTCTTGCCAAAGCCCGGCAAGACAGCGCGGTGTTGCACAAGAATCTGTCCGAAGTGTTGATGGCGCAGGACTTCCAGGATCTGACCGGCCAGATTATCCGCAAAGTCATTACGCTGGTGCACGACGTCGAGGAGAAACTGGTGATGCTGGTACGCATTACCGGGCAGAAACTCGAGGACGGGGGTGAAAAGCAGAAGCACAAGGATGCAGAACTCGCCGGTCCGGCGATCCCAGGTCTTGACCAGGGCGAACAGATGACCAGCCAAGACGATGTGGACGATCTGCTCTCCAGTCTCGGATTTTAGTTATTCGGGCACAGACCGATATATCTGTCAGTGACTACGAAGTAGTTTGATATTGGTACCGGGAGCGATACATGACCATCGATGTCAACGACGAAATCCTCCAGGATTTTCTGGTTGAGGCGGGCGAGATTCTGGAACTGCTCAGTGAGCAGTTGGTGGATCTGGAACAGCAGCCGAACGATTTCGATCTGCTCAACGCGGTATTCCGCGGCTTTCACACGATCAAGGGCGGTGCGGGATTTCTTGCCATAGAGCCGTTGGTTGAAGTCTGCCACCGGGCCGAAGACGTCTTCAATATCCTCCGCCAGGGCCAGCGCCAGGTCACTCCGGATCTGATGGACTCCGTGCTGCAGGTCCTGGATGTGGTCAATGTGATGTTCCAGGAGGTGCGCAACGGGGTGATGCCCGATCATGCCTCGCCGGACCTGATTCAGCGCCTTAACCGGTTTGCGGTACCGGGTGGCGAGGAAGAGGAGGTGACCGAGGACGAAGTCGAAGAGGAAGCGGTCGCAGTCGAGGAAGAGGACGAAGCGGTTGCCGAAGAGAGCGCCCCGGAGGTCGAGGCTGAAGCGACCGGTCATGACAACATGACCGAGAACGAGTTCGAGGAACTGCTGGATGCCATCCATGAACCCTCGGCCGCAAAGGCTTCGAGTGATGAGATCACCGAAGATGAATTCGAGGCGCTGCTCGATGAGCTGCACGGCAAAGGCAAGTTCACCGGCACGCCTCATGCGGAACCCGCCGAGGCCAAGCCGGTACCGAAACCCGCCAGCGCCTCCGACGAGATCACCGAGGACGAGTTCGAGCAACTGCTCGACCAAATTCACGGTGAGGGCAAGTTCGATCCCGCGAAATTGAAACCGGCCGCGCCGAAAAAACCGGCGGCTGCAAAGCCCAAGCCGGCCCCCAAGGCGAAGCCCGACGCGAAACCCAAAGCCGCCGCTGAACCCAAACCGGCCGCAAAACCCAAGCCCGTAACGCCTCCCGCCGCCAAGGCTCCGCCACCGCCCCCCCCGGCCGTGGAACCGGCTGCGGCCATGGCAGCAGCCACCGCTGCCGCCAAGACCCCGGCGGAAACCACGGTGCGAGTGGATACCCAGCGGCTCGACGATATCATGAACATGGTGGGCGAACTGGTGCTGGTGCGTAACCGGCTCGCGACCCTCAAAGCCACCCTCAATGATGAGGAGGTCTCCAACGCGGTCGGTAATCTGGACGTGGTGACCTCGGATCTGCAACTGGCGGTGATGAAGACCCGCATGCAGCCGATCAAGAAGGTCTTCGGACGGTTCCCGCGCGTGGTGCGGGATCTGGCCCGCAGCCTGAAGAAGGAGATCGATCTGGAGATGGTCGGTGAGGAGACCGATCTGGACAAGAATCTGGTTGAGGCCTTGGCCGATCCACTGGTCCATCTGGTGCGCAACTCCGTGGATCATGGCATTGAACTGCCGGACGAACGGGAGGAGAGGGGCAAGCCCCGACGGGGTACCGTGGTGCTGTCCGCAGCCCAGGAGGGCGATCATATCCTGCTCTCGATCGCCGATGACGGCAAAGGCATGGATCCCGAGACACTGCGCAAAAAGGCGGTGGAAAAGGGCATGATGGATGTCGAGGCCGCAAGCCGACTCGACGATAAGGACTGTTTTAACCTGATTTTCGCCCCGGGATTCTCCACCAAGACCGAAATCTCGGACGTCTCCGGCCGGGGGGTCGGCATGGACGTGGTGAAGACCCGCATCGCACAGATGAACGGTTCAGTCGAGATTAACTCGGAACTGGGGCAGGGCACTCTGATCACCATCAAGCTGCCCCTGACCTTGGCGATTCTGCCGACCCTGATGGTGCTGCTGGGATCGCAACCCTTTGCCCTGCCGTTGGCCAGCGTGGTGGAGATCTTCAACCTGGATCTCAAGCGCACCAATACGGTGGACGGGCAGTTGACCATCATGGTCAGGGAGCGGGCTCTGCCGCTTTTCTACCTGCGCAAATGGCTGATTCCGAACAGTCCCATGACTCAGGAGGACAAGACCAAAGGACATGTGGTCATCGTCAACGTGGGTAACATCCAGGTCGGCCTCGTGGTCGATCATCTGATCGGCCAGGAAGAGGTGGTCATCAAACCCCTGGGCGCACTGCTGCAGGGACTCGACGGTATGGCCGGCGCCACGATCACCGGCGACGGCAAGATCGCGCTCATCATGGACGTGCCGGGACTGATGCGGAAATACGCAAAGAAATTTTAATCACCAGTCATTGGCGGTGCGGCGCTTGAATGAGGATCAAGACAGGGGTCGCTGCCCGATTCAAAGACAACGGTATGTGTTGAAGAGGGACTATGGGCGCCAAGTTGCGTGTACTGATTGTTGACGACTCCGCCTTTTTTCGGAACCGGGTCATGGCGGCGCTTGCGCCTGCGCGTGATATCGAAGTGGTGGGAACTGCGGCCAATGGTCAGGAAGCCATCAGCCAGGCGAAAGCCCTGAAACCGGATGTCATCACCATGGACGTGGAGATGCCTGTGGTGGACGGCATCACTGCGGTGCGGCGCATCATGGCCGAATCACCGACCCGGATTCTGATGTTCTCCGCGCTGACCCGGGAAGGGGCCCGGGAGACCCTGGAAGCCCTGGATGCGGGGGCCATGGACTTCCTGCCCAAAGACACCGGCCACTCGGCGTCGGGCAACGATTCGGCTGAAAAGCAGCTGCTGGAGCGGGTACGGGATCTGGGGAAATCGCGCCTCAGCCTGTCCCGTTCCGGCATGACGGATTACCTGCGTTCCTCGCCCAGGGTTGCGCCCATGACGGCGAGTTCTGCGGCCTCGGTCTCCGCCATTCGCGCGGATCTGGTGGCGATCGGCGCCTCCACGGGAGGGCCGGTGGCGCTGCGTCAGGTGTTGAGTGCCTTACCGCGCAACTTTCCGCTACCGCTGGTTGCGGCGGTGCACATGCCGGGCAGTTTTACCACAGCCTACGCGGATCGGCTCAATGCGACCTGCGCCATCACGATTCGCGAGGCGGCTGATCGGGACCGGCTGATACCGGGTCAGGCGTTATTGGCGCCGGGTGGCAAGCAGATGCGGGTGGAGCGTGCCGCCGGGGGATATCAGGTGCGTATCTCCGAACCCTTGCCGGGACAGATTTACCACCCCAGCGTGGACCTGATGTTCGAATCCGTGGCCGAAAGCGCCCAGGCTCGGGCCTTGGGTGTGGTGCTCACCGGAATGGGCTCCGACGGCTTGCAGGGCGCGAAGCAGATGAAGCGCTTGGGCGCCAGCCTGTGGAGCCAGGATGAAAAGAGCTGTGTCGTCTACGGCATGCCTCAGGCGGTTGAAAAGGCGGGATTGTCCGACCGGGTGATGAATCTGGATGAGATGGGGTCCCTGATGGCAAAACTGAAATGAGAGTCGACTTTCTAAGTTTTATTGGAATCCTGATTGCCTTTCTGGCAGTCCTGGGAGGCAATTGGCTTGAAGGCGGGCATATCGACTCCCTGGCCAACGGTCCAGCCATGGTGATTGTCATCGGCGGTACCATTGGCGCGATTCTTCTGCAGACCCCGGTACCGGTGTTCTGGCATGCTCTGAGGCTCTCTGGACGGGTGTTTTTGCCGGCCCGGCTGGATATGCGCACCACCATCGATAAACTCGTCGCCTGGAGCAACATCGCCCGCAAAGAGGGTCTGCTCGGTCTCGAGGCGATTGCCGACGAGGAGCCGGATCCGTTTATCCGCAAGGGCATGCAGCTACTGGTTGACGGCAGTGAACCGGACTCCCTGCGCAGTATCCTGGAGATGGAAGTGGACGCCAGCGAGCAGTTCGATATCCAGGCCGCCAAAGTGTTCGAAGGCATGGGCGGTTACTCACCAACCATCGGCATCATCGGTGCGGTGATGGGCCTGATTCACGTCATGCAGAACCTCGCGGACCCGAGCAAGCTCGGCAGCGGCATCGCCACCGCCTTTGTCGCCACCATCTACGGCGTGGGTCTGGCCAACCTGTTTCTACTGCCGATTGCGGCAAAACTGCGCACCCAGTCGGAACAGGTGGTGAAGTTTCGCGAAATGGTCATCGAAGGGGTCATCGGCATCGCGGAGGGGGACAACCCGCGTAGCATCGAAAACAAGCTGAGAGGCTTCGTCCAGTGAAATCAACGATCATCACCCCAGGGATCGCGGGCAGAGCGTGAATCATGGCCAGAAGACGCAAACGTCAGGAAGCCCATGTCAATCACGAGCGCTGGATCGTCTCCTACGCGGATTTCGTGACCCTGCTGTTCGCCTTTTTCGTGGTCATGTACTCGGTCTCCTCGGTCAATGAAGGCAAGTACCGGGTATTGTCGCAGACCCTGACCAATGCCTTTCAGGAGTCCCAGCGCAGTCTCGATCCCATTCAGGTCGGTGAACTCGCGCGTACCTCCGGGGATACCCCGGGCATGGGGCAGGAGAGCGTCATGATCAAGGGGGATGTGCGCCAGGGTGTGGGCGATGAGGACCGCCCCGGTGCCGCTGATCAGGATGCGCTGTCCGCCATGCCGAGCAACGAAAAACAGCGCTTACGCTTTCTCGCCGCCACCATCGAGGACATGCTCAGTGAGTATGTGGACGAAGAGCTCGTGGATGTGGACTACTCGCCTGACCGGGTGGTGGTGAACATGAAGGACAAGATGCTGTTTGCCAGCGCCAGCGCGCATCTTTCCCGAACCGCGGCGAATGCCCTGCGGCAGATCAGTGACGTGCTGGCCGCGGTGCCTAATTCCATTCAGGTAGAGGGAAACACGGACAACCGCCCCATCAATACCGAGGAGTTTCCCTCCAACTGGGAGCTGTCCGCGGCCCGCGCCGCCAGCGTGGTGCACCTGATGACCCGTTATGGCATCGATCCCGGACGCCTGTCGGCGGTGGGTTACGCCGAACACCGACCTGTGGCGGGGAACGATACCCCGGAAGGCCAAGCCAAGAACCGCCGGGTCAGCCTGGTGATCCTCGGCATGTCCGGTCAAGCGGACCGGGTGATCAACCTGCCGGGAGGCGGTCAGTGAAGGTCTGGACCGTAGCGAATCAAAAGGGCGGCGTGGGCAAGACCACCACCTCGGTTTCGCTGGGTGGCCTGCTCAGCACCTGGGGTCTGCGCACTCTGCTGGTCGACATCGATCCGCACGCCTCCCTGACCAGCTATTTCCGTTATGACCCGGATGGACTCGAGGCCAGTGTTTATAGTTTGTTTCGAGGTGTGGCCCAGGGGGAACCGGTCGATCCCCTGAGCCTGATACACCCCACCGGCACCGAAGGCCTGGACCTGATGCCCGCGGAGATGGCCCTCGCCACCCTGGACCGTCAATCGGGCAAACTGGACGGTCTGGGTCTGGTGATCAAGCAGGCTATGACCAAGCTGGAGTCCCGCTACGATCACGTCATACTCGACTGCCCACCGATACTCGGGGTACTGATGATCAACGCCCTGGCGGCCTGTGAATACCTGCTGATGCCGGTACAGACCGAGTTTCTTGCGCTCAAGGGACTCGAACGCATGCTGCATACCCTGCACATGGTGACCAAGTCGCGCAAGCAACCGCTGCCGTACAAAATCGTCCCCACCATGTTCGACCGGCGCACGCGAGCCTCCATCGACAGCCTACGGGTATTGCGTGAAAGCTATCCGGAGCACATATGGGACAGTCTGATCCCGGTCGACACCCTGTTTCGCGAGGCCAGCAAGGCGGGCATTCCGCCTGCGATTTTTGCGCCCCAGAGCCGGGGCGTTGCAGCCTACAGCCGGCTGCTGCAGGATCTGCTCAATGAACACGAACCCTTATCCGCGGTAGGGGCCGGGGCATGAGCGTTCAACCGGACAAACCATCGAAACGGGATATCAGTACCCGCATCGAGGAACCGGACGATGCCCTGAAAAGCTATCTCGATACGCTGCTGTCTGAAATCGATGCGCCACCCGCGGCCGAAACACCCAAACGGTCGGTTCGCGCCCGGGTCAAGGTCCGGAGCGAATCGGTTGCAGAGACCCGGCTTGAGACCCGGGCGCCGCACATTGCGGAGACGCGGGTCGAGCCGGTGCCCATGCCGAGGGTTAAAGTGCCATTGGCGGATGCCGATATCCAGGTTAAGGAACCGACGGCGATCGCGTCACAGGCCATCCCTGAGCCGAGCCGCACCCAGCGACAGCCCGAGTGGGCCGACAGTCCTTTTCAGGTGCTGCTGTTCAAGGTCAACGGCATCACCATGGGCATACCCCTCAATGCACTGATGGGTATTCTCAACTTTACGGGGCAGGCAAAACAGTTGCCCGGGCAACCCGTCTGGTCCCTGGGCATCGTCCTGAATCGCGAGGACAAGGTGGTGGTGATCGATACCGCGCGTCTGCTGATGCCGGAACGAATTGATCCGCAGCACGTTGCGGCCCCCCAGCACCTGCTGTTGATCGGGCAGGGGGACCGGGCCCTGGCGGTGGACGCGATCTGCGAGACCCGGCAGATCGAGAAAGAGCAGATTCGTTGGCGCCGGGGGGATCAGACCCGCCCCTGGTACGCCGGTATCATCATTCAGGAGTTGAGTGTGTTGCTCGATGTGGATGGCGTGCTGTCCCTGCTCGCAGCCTGAGTCGGGACGCAAATGGATGCGGGTTGAAGAACACTAAGACGCAATAACGATAGAGGTATAAGAACATGGGATTCGAAGACGACGACGAAGGTGGTGGCGGCCCGCTGATTCAGTTTGTGACCTTCATCCTCATGGATGAAGTATATGGTATCAACGTCATGCAGGTGCAGGAGGTATTGCGCGTCACCGAGATCGCCCCGGTACCCGGCGCCCCGAGCTATGTCCTGGGTATCGTCAATCTGCGCGGTAACGTGGTGACGGTCATCGATACCCGCAAACGATTCGGCCTGGCATCCGCGGAAGTGGATGACGCCAGCCGCATCATCGTCATCGAATCCGAACGCCAGGTGGTGGGTATCCTGGTGGATGCGGTCGCCGAAGTCGTGGAGTTGCGCGAGGGCGAGATCGATGCCGCGCCGAATGTGGGTACGGAAGAGAGTTCCCGTTACATTCAGGGTGTGGCCACCCAACAGGACCGGCTGTTGATTCTGGTCGATCTGAACAAGTTACTGACCGACGAGGAGTGGCAGGAAATCAGCATGTACTGAGCCCATGAGTCGATCTGCATCATCGGGTCATGAATCAGTGAATACTGTGTAACTAACTGTCTTTGAGAGATATTTTTCGCTGAGTCAGGGGTGATCGGGTGGCGAGTGCATCACAGAATCACCCTGAGGCGCGGGGTTGAATCTGGCATGCCGGTGAAATTTCCGGCTATCTTTACAGAAGTGAGAGGTTGATCTGAGCAGAAGGGACCAGAGGACATGGCTGAAATCGGAGGACAGAATCCGCTCAATCCGTTGTACCCGGTGAATCCGCCGAAGCCGCCGATGCGTCGTGAACGACCCAGAAGACCGGATGAACAGACTCGCCAGGAAAAAAAGAAGAATCCGAACCACAAAGATGACAAAAAGCCGCACATCGACGAATACGCCTGAGATCTCACTTCAACCCGAGGTTGTACCGCATGGCTGAATCCTTGATTCAGGGGATTCTGCCCCTGTTGACGCTGCTGCTCATCGCCGGGTTGGTGGTGCTGTTTCGGGCTCTGAAACAGTCCCGCGACCAGCTCGAACAGCAACATAAGGAAGTGGCCACCCTGAAGCAGACCGTGGCGGCGCTCTGCTCCAGTGCGGTGGGTGTCGATCGGCGGGTCAACCGGTTGGAGCGGCAGGGAAGGGATCTCGAGGAACGACAGGACAATATTGAACAGACCTCTCAGCAGGGCGAACCCCCTTACAGTGACGCGATCCGCATGGTGCAGGCGGGCGCCACGCCGCAGCAGCTGGTCGAGGAACTGGGGATCAGCCGGGATGCAGCGGACCTGATCCTGATGATTCACGGCGGATCCAAGCACGAAGAGGTCTGATGTTCTCTACCCAGGTTCCGCTGCTGGGATTCGCCGCATTCAGCGGCACCGGTAAAACCACACTTCTGAAGCAGCTGATACCGGGCCTGCGTGGGCAGGGCCTGCGAATCGGTGTCATCAAGCATACCCATCACCAAGTCGAAGTGGACCAGCCGGGCAAGGACAGCTACGAACTGCGCAAGTCCGGGGCCGAAAGGGTGCTGCTCGCCTCATCCCGGAACTGGGCGTTGATGGCGGACGAGCCGGAGGAGCGGGAACCGACCCTGCCGCTGTTGCTGGAGCGCCTCGATCTGCGCAATCTGGACCTGGTGCTGGTGGAAGGCTTCCGGCATCTGGATTTCCCGAAGATCGAACTGCACAGGCCGTCCCTGGGCAAATCCCTGATTCATCCCCAGGATCCCAGCGTGATCGCGATTGCCAGTGACGAGCCGCTGCGCGAGACGGGTGGCTTGCCGTGCCTGGATCTGAATGACATCCAGGCCGTGTTGCGCTTCATAATGAGCGATTTTCTCGGTATGTCCGTCGAGCGGTAATCCTTTCCCGGGTTTCCCCAGGGACTCATCGGGTCAGGATTTCTCCGCAGTGATGTAGCAGATCCAGCCGGCGTCCGCTTCGCCCCGGGTCACCGGCAGGAAGATTCCGTCCGCATCGCCGTCCTCGTCGAATCCCTGCCAGTAAAAGGTGATTTTGCCAAATCCGACCTCCTCCAGCAGTTCGCGGATCTCGGGCAGACTCCACAACCGCCAGTCATAGGTGAACGCACGTTCGAGTCGGGAGCCGTCTTCAAAATCGAAATGGATGTGGCAGATCAGGTTGCCCGTGATGGGATCATACTTTTCCTGCTCCCACACATAGGTGAAGCTCCGCTTCCCATCTTCGATCTCCCGTTCCTCCTCGATTTCCTTATAAGAGTCGTAGCCTCCGTAGGCGTCCATGAAGAAAACGCCGTCGTCGGCCAGTTGTTCATGCACCCGCTTGAAATAGCGTTTCAGCTGCTTGCGCTCCTTGAACAGCCAGTAGCTGAAATTCATCGCGGAGATGATCTCCATGGGCTCGGTCTTCGCGGAAAGCACATTCTCCTGCAGCAGGGTGACCCGTTTGCGCTGGGCGGGTTTCAATTCCGCCAGTTGATATTCCCGGCCCCATTGCAACACCTCTGAGTCCAGATCTACGCCGATGGCATGGTTGCTCTTACGACGGCGCACCCACTCGCAGCAGACATTGGCGGTGCCGCAGAAATCCTCGCGCAGGCGGGTGGCGCGGCGCTTGCGCAGTGATTTGAAGGTGTCATCGATGAAATCGATCTCCGCCTCGGAACACTGCACCGAGAGTTCGTAGAGGCGATGGCGGTCTGCCTGATCCGCGAGGCTGGGGGATTTTCTCTTTGTTTTTGGCATGTTGTGAGTTGACTTCTAACTTTAATGGGAATCGAGGTGGCGGACTGCCTGAAGGCTGTATTTCCGTGTTCAAATCCGCCGACAAATACTCAGTTACAGCGTATTCGGCTTTGTCATCGATGCGTCTTGGCGAATTTAAACAAACCGTCGGTGCTGATCCGACGTAGCGGATCAATCCTTCAGCCGCGCTGCGCAAAGTGCAAACTATACTTAACAGAGAAAAACAATACGAGGTGCAACATGGCCATTGCAATCACGCTCCAGGAATATCTGCATAACCATCACTCGCAGTTCGAGATCATCGAACATCGCCGCACCGACTCGGCGCTGCGTACCGCCGAGGCCGCTCATATACCGGGGGATCAGATGGTGAAGTCGGTGTTGCTGGGCGACGATGAGAGTTACCTGCTGGTTGTGATCCCGGCTACCCACACGGTGCGCATGCAGGACCTGGAAAGACTGACCGGACGCCACCTCTCATTCATCAGCGAAACCGAACTGGGCCAGGCGTTCACCGACTGTGAACTCGGAGCCCTGCCACCCGTGGGCAGTCCGTATGGCATCGAAACCCTCGTGGAAGCCCGGCTGTTTCAGCTAAATGACCTCTATTTCGAATCCGGGGACCACTGCAAGCTCATCCACATGAGCGGTGAGGACTTCAAAGCGCTGGAGGACGAATCCCAGATCGGGGTATTCAGTCAGCATTTGTGAGCCAGAGAACACAGGCGCGCCATTCGGAGGAGCGTCCAGGTTCCGTTGTGGCTTATAAATATCAGAATATACAGCATGTTAAGTAGCCACGGTTCGCGCCGCCCAATCGCCATCGTGATGTCAGCAAGGTGCATCGGCGCCGGATTCGGGCGATTTGGTCACCGCAGGAAGCCCATTCCGGATTTCTGGCCTCAGCCATTTGATTCCAATGAAAAACTAGTATAACCTTGCGCCTCCAAAATCCGGAGAGATGTCCGAGTGGCTGAAGGAGCACGCCTGGAAAGTGTGTATACGTTAATAGCGTATCGAGGGTTCGAATCCCTCTCTCTCCGCCAAGCAAAAAAATAGGGCCCCCTAAGGGCCCTTTTTTTTGCTTGGCGGAGAGAGCGGTCATGATTCGAACCCTTCGTTCGACAAGGAGCGATAGCGACGCAGGACGCCGCAGCGCAGCGTAGGCGCCCCGAAGGGGTGAGCGCTAGTGAATCACCAGGAGCGCTAGCGAATCAATCCCTCCCATCAGTACGCACCCAGGCCATGGAGTCCCTCATGGGCCCTTTTTTTCTCGTTCCCACGCTCTGCGTGGGAATGCATATTTCAGTTTGGCGATAACCCAGGGATTGGGTGATGTGACTTGGTTTGGTACGCATTCCCACGCAGAGCGTGGGAACGAGATAAGTTACTGAAGATGGTCTGCTACGCAATGCAGAAGAGGATGGGGCAGATGTCTTTGCGGAGCTATTGGAGTGTGCAACAACAGTTCAATGATGATAATTGAGAAATCTAGTTGATGAACATCAAACGAAAAGCCGCTCCATCCCGAGAAGGCCAACGACAGTTGGAAACGTTGCGCCAAGCTGTTGGTAAGGCGCTGGAGAAAAAACGGCGTCTGGGCCAGTACTCTGTGATTTGGCAAGACGGTAAAGCGATCATTGCAGGCGAAGATGCACCGGGGAATACCGCAAATATTTCACCTTAAAGGGGGGCTCCGTTTTTCTCTGTTTTGCATCAGCAATGGAGCGCGGTATGTGGTCCAGTAAGAAGCCGTCTTGTGGCGATGCCTTTCCGAAGTTGCGGGCAGGTCTTGCTGTCGGCAACTGAAGTGTTCTATAGAGTTGAAAGTTTACCAGTCAACATGAAGTTGTCGTATCGACAAAACGGCTGGAAACAATTCAATCAAGTAGCGCGGCGACGGAGTCCGTTGGCAGGAACAGTTTCAGCGGTTGGCTGGGCAAGGGAATGAAGCCGAATTGTTGATAGAACTCGGCCGCTCGGTCATCTAAGGCATCGACGACTACGGCATAGACCGCCATAACCTGACTGGCTTGGACGATACGTTGCAGGGCATCGGCAAGCAGAATGGAACCCAATCCTTGGCCCTGGTGAAATTTGCAAACGGCGAGCCTTCCCAGCAAGACTATGGGA
>JBNLFS010000036.1:0-6790 GCA_050305635.1 Candidatus Thiodiazotropha sp.
GAGACGACCTTGAGCACGCCGATCCGTTGCCTATCCTCATCGGCATTCAGCGCCGCGAGGAAACCGGCGGATTCCATATCATAAGCCATCTGTGCCGCATAGACTGCCTGGGGCTGCTCGACGCAACACAGGACACCGCAAAGCTCCGCAAACCCGGGCGGCACACTCAGATCCCAGCGACCGCCTTGTGGCGTGATTACCCGTTCGGCAATCATGGCCTTGCCAAGGGCGTGTGAACCGTGACCGCAAATGCCGATGTTCAACCAGGCGACGGGTTGTCCCGGAGCGGTACCGGCTTTCATGTGCCGGGTCGCTTCGCGGATCGCCGGAATTCCGACTCCACTCACGGCAAGTTGTATTGCACCGGCGCGATATACGGGTACAGGGGTTTGTCGGTGACACCGTTGCAGACCGAATCGGTCGATCAAAGGCCGGGCTTCCGCGGGCAGGGCGGTCAGCAGATTTACCGGCATGGGATCCTTCACGGGTGCAACTCCCGCGTGTAGTGTGTGAGGATCGCCCGGTATTCAGCGGCCCGCTCCGGGATATTGCGTTTCTCCGCGCCCTGGATGAGGATGCGGCATTTCTGTTCCAGGGTCTGAAGGGTCTGCAGGCGGTCCCCGGGTGACAGGGTTTGCGTCTCCAGGAGTTTGCGTAGCGCGTGGATCCGGAAACGATCCATTCCCCAGTGGCGGCGGGACAGCTGATCCTCGTGGCCCCCGTATTTGACCACCAGGGGTTCATCCACAAACGCGACCGCTTCCCGGGAACAGATCCGCAGCCACAGGTCGTAGTCCTCACAGGCGGGCAGTTCCTCATCGAACCCGCCGTAGGCTTCGAACAGGCTGTGGTGCAACACGGCTGCCGAGGGTGATATGACGCAGAGCGGCAGACAATGGGGGAAGATGTGACCCCCCTGCTTGGCGTGTTTGTGCATCGCATTGACCCGTTTACCATTGCGGATCCAGATCTCGTCGCTATGGCACAGGCGCAGCTCCGGTGATGCGATGAGCCGCTCCAACTGACGTTCGAGCTTGCGAGGCATCCAGCAGTCATCCGAGTCGAGCAGGGCAAGCCACTCTCCCCGGGCCTCGCGGATGCCCCGGTTGCGGGCTGCGCTGACGCCCCGGTTTTCCTGTCTCAGGTAAATGCACTGAGGATAGTGTTTTGCCATCAATTCCGGTGTGTCATCACTGGAACCGTCATCGATCACGAGGGTCTCCAGCACGGCATGGCTCTGTGCGAGCACCGAGTCGAGTGCCCGGGGCAGGGTGTGCGCCCGGTTATGTGTCGGGATGATGACCGAAACGCCGGCTCTCATGCTGGGGGTTGGCTCGCGTGGTGGGTCTGGTGCGGGGACGTGGAGAATGGAAAACGATGCATGATGATTGAGCTGGAATCGGGCATTTGAACCTTGGATAAACCCCAATGATGCAGGCAGTATACCCGTATCCGAGGCAACCGGTGCAAACCGCTTGGGCAGGTGCCCAGGCGCCAGTCCGGCCCATCACAGACAAATCCCGGGTTATGCTTTATACTGCCTGGGATCAGGAGCGTTTCAGGTAGTCAGTTTTAGGATTAACCGATTGTATGGAAAAGGATTTCTTGTATAGGTGCAGTTTGGCCTGAACGAGGTGTATATCCATGGAGTCCATGCTAAGTGAAGTCAAGAAGATTTGATACTGACGCCGTACTTGAAAAGATACTTGAACACGATCAGGAGGGGTTCAATTCGTTTTATGAGAGATACCGGGGCAGGGTCTATCGTTTCATCGTAAGACAATACGGTACCGGTGAATTCGGCAAGGCCGCCTACTACTCCGCCTGGCGGCATCTGGTCGTGGCGGGTCTGAGCAGCAAGACGCCAAAGGACCTCAAACTCGCCTTCTACCAATACCTGGGCAGTTCCGTCAATTCGGTGATGCCATCCCGCAGAATACCCGGCCAGACCAGCTATCTTCCTAAGGATATCGAACAGGATGGCAACTGGAGCCTGACCCTGATCGAACATTTCAAACAACTCACCGAAGACAAAAAACGCTACTTCCTGTTCAAGCATGAAATCGGAATCAGCGAGGCGGCGATTGCGCGCACCCTCAATGTTAAGAGGAAGATCGTCGAAAGCAGCATCAAGGAGGCGGAAAGCGAGCTTCGCGCCGCCATGGACGAATCCGGTTGTCCTTCCGCGCTGACCCTGGAAGCACTCTATCGCGGCAGCCGCGTGGTCAAGCCGCCCGTGTCTTGGGACACGGAGATCCTTGAATCCTTCACCATGTGGATCAAACAGACCGACCACACCCCGGTCGTACCGCAAAGCGAACCTGAACCGGAATCCGGCGAAGGACTTGCGGGCAAGTGGCATCAACTGCGCGACAAGGTCCGCAGCAAACTCTCCAACATGAAAAGCACCTCGAGCACACAAAAGCGGAGCAAACGCCGCAACGCACCCTCGACCCATCGCTGATTCAACGGCGGACGCCCCGACCGTCCGCCGCCGGTCGATCGCGATTCGTATCGTGTCTGCATCATGCTCCAAAGGACCGGTCAATGCTTATCCGGACGCTGCTTTTGCGCCTGTATCGAGCGCGGATGACCTTAGGCTAGGGATAACTCCAATAGGGTAATTCCCAGCTTGTTGGGACGGGGGAGAGGTGGTTTATTGAAAGGCGTTTGATGCCTAGGAACGACTTTTCAAGGAGTATGTAATGTCTTTGATTTCACCCATGAATGCAATCATGCCCGCCCGTTTGGACAGCCTGTCCGGTATCTCGGGTCGGCAACAGTTTTGCCTGCCTTCCCTGTTCAAGATTCGCTGCATGTTTACCCCGAAAGGCCCAGGATTCGGCCACGGTCTGATGGGTTTAGGCGGTGGACGCCATCACCATCATCACGGTGGCTGTCATATGCCGCCCCGCGAACCCCGTCAGCCGGAATATCCTTCACAACCCGGTTGCCCCCCGGAACCCGAATGTCCGCCGGAACCGGGATGCCCGGTAGAGCAGGAATGGACCGTTTCCCAACAGAAAGACGGTCAAGCCACCATTGATCTGGGTGATAAGTACGAACTGCAGCTCAACGAGAACAATTCCCAGATCGTGATCATTAACAAACAGAACGGCGAAAAGACCAATATCTGGGGCGACCCCCATATCGACTGGAACGGTGACGGAAAAACCGATGCCAACTTCTGGGAAAAGACCACCTTCCAACTGGAAGACGGCACCAAGATCACCATCGATACTGAAAAGTTCGACAAAAACGACATGTATGTCGCGAATGACATCACCATCACAAAGGGTGACAAGGTGATCCAGGTTACCGGTCTCAGTCAGAACGAAAAGGGTGATCTGAAGATCAACCAAAGCGACTGCGGGGGTCGCCTGATGGATATGCTGGTGACCGACGGCTTTGTGGTGAAGGAAAATGCCTGCGGCGAAGGCTGGATCAATCCCCAGACCGGTGAGCAGGCAACCCAGAAGGACTTCGATGTCACCAAGCCTGGCGAGGTCAAGCCCTACGAATTCTGCCAGGAGTTCGGGCGTTCACTCGGTGTGTTTCTCATGACCGGGTTCATGAACTGGAATTGGAACGACTGAGCGGAAGGCTATCCGGTTGCGAAGCAATGCCTTCAAGACCTGGATGATCGGCCCGGTTCCGTGAGCGGGTTTTCAGCACCGATCTGAATGTCCTTGCGGAATCGGGCGGATTTCATCAGACCGCATGCGTGATCCGGGAGGGTGCGGCGCCATGCTCCGGGACGGCGGATGTCTCAGGTGCATCCTCCCTGACCCGTGAGAAAACCGCTTTGCCCGGTCACGCTTGGCCGGCCTATTTCCCCGCAAAGGGGAGGCTGAAATCTCCAGTCAGACGTTCGGCCGACCACGGAACCCACGCAAATGTGTCGGTAAACCCGCTAACGGGCTGAGAATAGCCCCTTCCTGCATCATCCGGGCTGGTGTAAAATCTCCGCTTTTTCCCTTAGCGGTATTACCATGCTCGACATCAATCCCTTGATCCACCAGATTGCCGAACTGAAGGGACGGGTTGCCTCCCTCAGGGGGTATCTTTGACTTCGAAACCCGACAGGAACGGCTGACCGAGGTTCTCAGGGAACTGGAAGATCCCGCCATTTGGAACGATCCGGAACGGGCCCAGAGTCTGGGCCGTGAACGCGCGAGCCTGGAATCCGTGGTTCTGGGGTTGAGCGGCCTGAGCAACGGCTTAAACGATGCCGGCGAACTGCTCGAAATGGCGGCGGAGGAGGGGGATGAATCCGCGGTCGAGTCCATTGGGCAGGAATTGGACGGATATGAGAGCCAGGTGGCTGAGCTGGAGTTCCGGCGCATGTTCTCCGGCGAAACCGACGCCTGCAACGCCTTTCTCGACATCCAGGCCGGTTCGGGCGGCACCGAAGCCCAGGACTGGGCCGAGATGCTGCTGCGCATGTACCTGCGCTGGGGTGAGCACCGGGGATTCAAAACCGAATTGATCGAGGTTTCCGCCGGTGAGGTCGCGGGCATCAAGAGCGCCACGGTGCGCTTCGAGGGCGAGTACGCCTTCGGCTGGCTGCGCACCGAGATCGGCGTGCATCGCCTGGTGCGCAAATCCCCCTTCGATTCGGGCAATCGCCGCCACACCTCCTTTGCGGCGGTGTTCGTCTCACCGGAAATCGACGACTCCATCGAGGTCGATATCAACCCGGCCGATCTGCGTATCGACGTCTACCGGGCGAGCGGCGCGGGCGGTCAGCACGTCAACCGGACCGAATCCGCGGTGCGTATCACCCACAACCCGACCGGCATCGTGGTGCAGTGTCAGAACGACCGCTCACAGCACAAGAACAAGGCCACCGCGATGAAGCAGCTGAAGGCCAAGCTCTACGAACTGGAGATTCAGAAACGCAACGCCACCCAGCAGCAGTTGGAGGAGACTAAGTCCGACATCGGCTGGGGCAGCCAGATTCGCAGCTATGTGTTGGATGCCTCGCGCATCAAGGATCTGCGTACCGGGGTGGAGACCGGTAACACCCAGGCGGTGCTCGACGGCGGTCTGGACCTGTTCATCGAAGCCAGTCTCAAGAGCGGGCTGTAATCGGTGGGATCCCCCAGGATTAATTGGCTGCCGGTTATTCAGCGAAAGCCCGGCAGAGACGAACGATTTGAGTAGATTTGATCATGAATGACGAGATACAGGACGAAAACAAACTCATTGCCCTGCGCCGCGACAAGCTGCGCCAGTTGCGTGACAGCGGAATCGCCTTTCCCAACGATTTCCGGCGCAACAGCCTGGCGGGTGAATTGCACGCCGAATACAATGAAAAAAGCGATGAGGAACTGGAAAGCCTGGGTCTGAGAGTCTCCCTGGCCGGACGCATGATGAGCCGCCGGGTGATGGGCAAGGCGAGTTTTGCGCATCTGCAGGACATGTCCGGACGGATGCAGCTGTTTGTTCAGCGGGACAGCCTCGAAGAGGGTTTCTACAACGAACAGTTCAAGAAGTGGGATATCGGCGACATCATCGGCGCCGAGGGCGTGCTGTTCAAGACCAAGACCGGAGAGCTGTCGGTCAGGGTGGACCAACTGCGCCTGCTGACCAAGTCCCTGCGGCCCCTGCCCGAGAAATTCAAAGGACTGTCAGATCGGGAACAGCGTTATCGTCAGCGCTACGTGGACCTGATCATGAACGAGGTGTCCCGCAACACCTTCCGTCAACGCACCCGCATCGTTCAGTTCATTCGCCGTTATCTCGATGAGCGTGGCTTCCTTGAAGTCGAAACACCGATGATGCAGGTGATCCCCGGTGGAGCCACCGCCCGTCCGTTCATCACCCATCACAACGCCCTGGACATGCAGCTGTTCCTGCGCATCGCTCCGGAACTCTATCTCAAACGTCTGGTGGTGGGGGGCTTTGAACGGGTCTACGAGATCAATCGCAACTTCCGCAACGAGGGACTCTCGACCCGGCACAACCCGGAATTCACCATGCTGGAGTTCTATCAGGCCTACGCGGACTATCACGATCTGATGGATCTCACCGAGGCGATGTTGCGGGATCTCTGCCAGGACGTGCTCGGCACCACTCAGGTGATTTACCAGGGTGAAACCTATGACTTCGCCAGCCCGTTTCAGCGCATGAGCGTGAAGGAGTCGATCCTGCATTTCAACCCGGACATCCGTTCCGAGCAGCTCGATGACCTGGAGCAGGCGAGTGCCATCGCCAAAGATCTGCAGATCCCTCTGAAACCCGCCTACGGGCTGGGCAAGGTGTTGATCGAGATCTTCGAGAAAACGGTGGAACACCGTCTCATGAACCCCACGTTCATCACCGCCTATCCCACCGAGGTTTCACCCCTGGCGCGACGCAATGACGCCGACCCCTTCGTCACCGACCGATTCGAGTTCTTCGTCGGTGGACGAGAGATCGCCAATGGCTTCTCCGAGCTGAACGACGCCGAGGATCAGGCGGAACGTTTTCGCAAACAGGTCGAGGAGAAAGAGGCAGGGGACGACGAGGCGATGCATTTCGATGACGACTATGTGCGCGCCCTGGAACACGGCATGCCGCCCACCGCGGGTGAGGGGATCGGCATCGACCGGCTGGTCATGCTGCTCACCGACTCACCCTCGATCCGGGACGTGCTGCTGTTTCCCCACATGCGTCCCGAAATATGAGCGAAGGGACACGAGAGGGGCCGGTCGAACCAGCCGGCCATGTCGTGACGGAATACCCTTCATTCAATAAGCCCTGGATGGCCTGGTTTCCGCTGCTGGCCATGGCGCTGTTCCTGTTT
>JBNLFS010000037.1:0-32373 GCA_050305635.1 Candidatus Thiodiazotropha sp.
ACCACCGAAGAGAGCACCCACATCGTAGAATATCTCTGGGTTTAAGCAGTCGAGAATATGCAGAATTGTCTGATGATGTTCGCGGTTAAACATCGAGTTGAAGCCACGAACCTTTTGCAGCGGCAAGCTTCCGGATAAACATCTTCTCGCCACCCTCAACATCCACCAGTATGCCGCGATATTCCCAACCTCTTTCATATCGGTTGAGCATTTCGTCAGGGGTAAGGTCATGTACATTACCCAAATCCCAGCATACCGCCTCTAAAAAAGGCAAATGCTTTGGCACTTCAAAATGGGCCTGTTGGCTCATATTCTCTAACCATTTGATATAATGGAAGAATAAACAAGACACCCACTCTAAAGAAGGTTCATTTCATCTTGAATATGGCCCAAATCCCAATACAACTGTTGGCATGGATGTCCGGATACGGTCCTTCGTGTTTTCATGATGGCGCTCTGTCAGGTTTAATCGATCGAGCACGCCACCTCGATCGTATCCTCTCGGATTAATCCCGTATGTCACGGATAAACAGACCCGACCAACCACCCGTACCCCTGTCTCTCAACAGGTTTTGAATAACGCTTTTCAACAGCGCGTAAGATTGTAAAAGCCGTTCCCACCAGAAGACAGGTAACCATCATCACACCGATATCGATAAGTGCCATGTATAGAAAATTAATCATGAACGGATACTGAATAAATACACCCAATGCCGAAATCGTAAGCAAAAATAATGCAATCCATACCTGCCCAGCAATTATAAATGAATAGAGTTTGCTAATAGTTTTCATCTTCGTCTCCTCGCGGACAAATGTCCTGTTGTCCCAACCTTGTGAACAAGCCAATCCGTTGGGACGTATGTCCTTTGAAACGTATGGACCTAATCTAGGGTTGCGCGAAGACTGACAGAGCAAGACTTGAATATCAACATGATCATCATGGGTATTTATTGCCAATGATTAATTATTAATTATTCGAACATAGATATATTCGAAACCTTTCTGTTTTGCTACGCCTCCCCCCGCCCCTCACCAGCAGGAGAGATAATCTGCTTGGTGAGGATAGAGTTCATTTATACCGATTACTTTTCTACCGAAGAGCGGACATTCTTTCTCTATTTTGGTAGGTTTGGTATCGGTGATTGCGACTCTTCATTGTCCGGCCTGACCTGCGTGATAACCGCAAATAATACCGATCTGCAGGGCTGGCTGCTTGAGCGATTTGTAGGCGATCTAGAATCGGGGGAAGATCGTGATCGATTAAACACCGTTTGTCCTCTCGAATGATACGACCGGTCCAATCTACCTGTTCGAGATATTCCGTGTGTTTGAAACGCAGCCCCCTTAGGTATCTCTTTGCGTGGGTACCCAAAAAATAGCAGAAGATGTTTGGGCTGGTCATTTGCCGTTTGGCAGTGATTTCCCTCCCCCGTCGCTTTTCGACGGCAATCCGCTCTGAGAATGAGATGAACTCCGAAGATTCAGGGGTTTGAGCCATCCCGGCTCGCACCGGATTCAGGTCAACATAGGCCAGACAGGCTGCGAAAGCCTTCGCGCCCAGGAGTGCCTGGTACCTGAACCCCCCTCCCAGAAGCGACCGGAACACGGGTCTTAGTGGTTGACCCGGCACGCCACGAAGTCATTGAGGCAGCTCATGAACCAACTGATATCCATGAGCCGTTCACGCCACTTGGATACCGTCAGCGCCTTCCTGAGCTTGGGCATGACATCACTCCTTGATATCGATAGGCCTCGGTACCTGAAGACCTTTCGATTGACAGGTTCAGGATAATCATGCAATTTGGGGGGGCTCGCACCGGCTACTTACACACATGGAGGTAGTATGGCTTTCATCGAAGGCACCACACGCGACGCACTGGGTCACATTGTCATCCGGAGCAAAGTCAATTCACCACCCGGTCGGTCTGGATATGAAAAACGGTACTTCCCCGGTATCGAGGTCGGCCTCGTAGGGTGGGAACGTGCCCATAGCCAGGGTAATATCACGGGACACGAGAGTCCGCATGCTATTCGATATGCACCTGCCGAAGTCAATCAACAATTCCAAAGACTCGGTATTGAACGCTTCATACAGGAGTTGTATGCACAAAAAGCACCGGACGTGGATTTATGGCTCACCACTGTCACCGCAGCACATCCTGGAACGCTACGCCTGAAAGAGATTCAGTATCGAGTCGATGCATTTCGTAAGGGTCAATCGAAAGCCCTGTTCGAGACTTCGATCATGGTTGAGGACAAAAAGAAATCTCCCAGAGTCACCATTCAAGGCCAGGAACGGCATCCTCGACATGAGTGGCTGAAATTCATCTCTTAACATAACTAACAGGCTGTTGAAATGCTACTCATACGGTACGATCCTGCGTTGAAAACCACCTCAAAATGCTCATTTACTTCAGTAAACTGAGCTTTTCGGCGGTTTTTGCCTTGTCTCGTACTCGTCTGAGCGAATTTCAACAGCCTGCTAACCGCTAATGCACTAATGCAAACAAGACACCCATGACAAAGAAATGTCGTTGTTCCTGGTCAATCGTCAATAACCAATAGAGACACCCACTCCAACGCCACGCCATCTTGAGACCAGCAGATCCATTGCGTTCCGCTCAGCTCGTGTCAGGTTCTGACCCGACTGATAACGGTCTACCCACACCGCCCCCTTGAACAGGCTTTGTCATCGCTCGCTCACCGCGTCCTCAGACCAGTCATGTGCGTAATGCAATCAGCGTGGAGACCCAGATGATAATGGTTCGACATCAAAGCATGGCAACAGCAGTCAATCGCAAACATTCTGAGAGTTCGATGAGCTTGTCGAGTATCCACCGGCGCCGGTGGTCATAACTTTGCCCCGTCAGAGGATCATCATCTCATAGAAAAGCCCGCCTCATGCAACGACTCAAGCAGTGGCAATAGGCCATATCATCCAGAGAAATCCGTACCTTCCTAGGCATGGGCATGACATCACGCCTTGATATCTAAAGCATCAATATCCGATGTATCACAGAGTGACAAAATCTATATCTTGATACAACTTGTAGTCTGGGTGTCTGGACACTGTGAGACAGTCCCTATTCGTATCGAAGTAAATACTCTCCAACTAATGTATATTGGGTACCAAATTTGCTAGAGAGTAGCCCGTGAACGTCCCATTCTCCCGTTTGAAACTCAATCCCGCACTGTTGGATAACCTGGATTCCCTGGGTTACACCCGGATGACGCCCATCCAGGCAGAAGGTCTGCCCCATCTCCTCGACGGACGTGACCTCATCGCTCGCGCTAAAACCGGCAGCGGCAAGACCGTAGCCTTCGGACTTGGCCTGCTGAACCAGTTGGATCCTCTCTCGTTTTCCATTCAGGCCCTGGTACTCTGCCCAACGCGCGAGCTGGCCGATCAGGTTGCCAAGGAGTTGAGGCGGTTGGCGCGCGCCCTCGGCAACATCAAAATCCTGACTCTGTGCGGTGGATTGCCGATCGGACCGCAGCTCGGTTCGCTGGAACATGGCGCACATATCGTGGTAGGCACGCCCGGACGCATCCTCAAGCACCTGAAGAAGCAGACCCTGGCTCTGGACGCGGTCCGTTTGGCGGTACTCGACGAAGCCGACCGCATGCTGGACATGGGCTTCCATGATGATATTGCCGCCATCCTGTCATCCACTCCGAAGCAGCGCCAGACCGCACTCTTCTCCGCAACCTATCCCGCATCCATAATTGAGTTAAGCTCAGCCTTCCAGCGAGACCCCATCGAGGTATCGGTCGATACGGAACACAGCGATCTGAGGATCAAACAGCGCTTCTATGAAGTGGAGAAAGGCAAACGCAACAAAACTCTTGGCGCTCTGCTCGCACAGTACAAACCCCTCTCATCGGTGGTCTTCTGTCACACCAAACAGCAGTGCCAGGAAGTGGCGGATGAATTACGTAAGGCGGGCATTCAGGCGCTGGCGCTGCACGGTGACCTGGAACAGAAGGACCGGGATCAGGTTCTGGTGAGATTTTCCAATGGCAGCGTGCCGGTACTGGTTGCCACCGATGTCGCGGCGCGGGGCCTGGACATCAAGGAGCTTGATGCGGTTTTCAACTACGAACTGCCCCGCGATCCCGACATCTATACCCACCGTATCGGCCGTACAGGACGCGCCGGGAACAAGGGCCTTGCGTTCAGCCTTTTTCTCGCCTCGGAGGCCAGCCGCGTCAATGCCATCGAAACCCGCCAGCAGACACCGGTCGAATTGGACCGCCCCCGGGGACTGGAACTCCCCGAGGGATTTCAACTCACCGCGCCCATGATAACCCTCTGCATCAACGGCGGACGCAAGGAGAAAGTCAGGCCCGGCGACATCCTGGGGGCGCTTACCGCAGACGGATCAGTGCCCTCCTCCAAAGTGGGCAAAATCGATATCTTCGACCGCCTGGCCTATGTCGCTATCGACCGCAGTGTTCGTAAGCGTGCATTGCGCATCCTCTCGGAAGGCAATATCAAGGGTCGGCGATTTAAGGTCCGAATGATTCTGTAACAGCTCACACAGGATGGCTAAAGCGAATATAATTCACGCTTTCCGCACGCTGCAGCATCGCACCGGCGTGTCCTGACAGGGTGTTGAAATACCACTCAGACCCTATTCTTCAGCGTGGCTGATGTATTTAAAACTCTCGAAAAACTCGGGAATGGTCTTGAGAATCTGCACCAGGGAGAACAGGGTGATTCCATGATGAATACCAAAATGAAATTCCTCGAGATCCTGGTAATCCTGCAATGATTCCAAGAGGCCCGAGGCAAAGAGGATCACCCCAGTGATGAGATTCAGATAAGGACTCATAGCAATTGCTTTAATCAGTCGCACTACAATACCTCCAAGTTCCGCCTTACATCATCTATCTGCCAGCCGTGCTGGTCCGGCTAACTGATTCCATAGCCTCCGCAGCTTGCCTTCCAAGGGCGAGCCCATCGACTTAACCGCAAAGTGAGATTATGAGTCACGGCGGTCTCTTCGGTCCATTGAGTTATTAGCCACAGCGTACCCAACACCGATAACGACATCTTGGAGAGATACGTATCAGCCCCACCTGGTCGTGACCATTCTTTTCCATCACAGGTTTGGCAAGAATGCATCTGAGCCCCCCACCATCAGAGGTATACGGTCACCTAAGATAAGCGCAAGCAAAATAACATCGTTTAACAATGACTTAATTGTTGACAGAGCCTACTGCATGATGAACATGTTGACATGAGTGTGTCGACACCGCGAAACCCAGGCTAACACTCCCCTGATAGAACGTCTTGTTTAGTACCATAAAGTTTCGCTAAATGGAGGCAGTATCCATGGCTGACCTGAATTCGACAGAGAAACTGGCTAAACTCCTGAAACACAGCGTCGAGGAATGGAACAGCTGGAGACAGGAGCACACGGATATCCGCCCTAACCTCAGCAAAGTAAATCTACAAGACAGTGATCTTAGTGGCGCCAACCTCAGTAATACACGCCTTGACTCGGCGAACCTAAGCGGCACGAATCTCATTGGCGCCAATCTCGAACATGCCTACCTGCTCAGAGCCAATCTGCATAGGGCAAAATTGAGTGATACAAACCTCAGCAAGGCCACCCTTATTGAAGCATCCCTTATAGAAGCTGACGCGTCGCTGGGCTGCATAAATCTAAGCGATTCGATCCTACGTGATGCAAAATTGTTATGGGCGAATCTACCAAAAGCAAAACTTCATTGCGCAGACCTTGGACAGGCAAACCTATTTCAAACAAACCTTAGTGAGGCTGACCTTAGTCAGGCTGATCTCTCCGGGGCCGTCCTAGTACAAACCGACCTTGAAAAAGCCGATCTCACGGGCTGTAGAATATACGGAATCGCCGCATGGGATGTATACCTTGATGGCGCCACACAAAATGAACTAATCATTACTCTTCAGAATCAGCCCGACATTACAGTCGAGGATATGGAAGTCGCTCAATTCATTCATTTACTCGTAACCAATCCAAAAATTAAAAATGTTATCGATACTGTCACTTCAAAGTTAGTGTTAATCCTGGGACGCTTTACTCAGGAGAGAAAAACTGTTCTAGACGCAATTCGCGAAATTTTAAAGCACCACAATCTGGTGCCTGTCATTTTCGACTTTGACAGGCCAGACCACCGCGACCTGAATGAAACCGTCAGAACGCTTGCACATATGGCTTATTTCGTAGTTGCGGATATCACAGATCCCGCGAGCATTCCTCAAGAGTTGACATTGATCATCCCCCACCTGCCTTCTGTACCTGTCCAGACAATAATAACCGAAGCACAATCAGAGTACTCTTTGTATGAAAGCTGGAAAAGATACCCATGGGTTTTACCTATTTTTCGCTACACGGATATCCACCATCTGATGGCTTCTATTGAGACAAATATTATCACACCATCAGAACAGTACAGGATGCAGGATTACTGATTGAGATAGCTTACTTTGAACGCCCATTATGGCCAAATGCCACAAAGCCGAGAGGAATTTCGACCCTGTTACTGATACTGCATCATCGCTCTTGACAGTGTGGCACTACTCCTGCGCAGGAGGTCATATCTCCGGCAATCCCACAAGCAGAGACACGCGACACCACAAATAGCCTATGGAGTTGGAACTGATAAAGTTATATAGGAAACTGAGCCGGTTAACCAACGAGCAGAATGGCGACCGGCTTTCGAGCGTATTTACTGAATCCGCAGATGCGGCTGAACACACTGCAGATACGTCATTCACTATTTCCAGGCATGAATGACAAGCTTAGGAATTTATACCAACCAAATGGGTGTTAACAGGCTATTGAAATTCTACTCGGGTGTTAGGATTCCACGTTTAATGCCGCCTCTTACTGGTCATTTGAACCACAAGACTGCACTTATGGATTGCATTCATCTGAGCGCATCTCAACAGCCTGTTAGCCCCTTTGTTAAAACACAAACTATTCTGATCTCGCAGCCAGAAAAAACGTCACGACGCCTGACTGTATTTACCCGGCAATAATCACTGCTGGTTACAGACGTTTTCACCCGGCGGAAACTCATCAACGATCATCTGCAACTGACCACCGTTGGTTACAAGGTGCGCATTCAGTTCATTGAAGTCACTGAATTGATTGGAGTCTGGCGCGGACCTGAGAATCGGATTCACTGTGAAATCAATCTGCAAATCATTTCCGGTGCGCAGGTAGATGCCGACAGCGTTGCGCTCGATGATGGCATTGCTCGATCCGAGCGGATAAAAATCCCGTTGACGAAAGGCCTGACCCGGCGCCATGGGGTTAAACTCAAAAACGTTTTCTATGATACCCGTCGCGGTGACCTGGTCCGGACAGACGAAACGCAGGTAGTTGCTCGTGGTATTGTATCGATGGCCCGTCGACTGGCAGAACAGTTGTAAAGGGTAGACGGTCCCATTCTCGATGAGTTCACCCGAGGCATCAAAATACCGGATCATACCTAACGCATCGGTCTGCTGGACATTGCCCATGTTATATTGAACCTGAAAGGATCCAACTCCCTGTATGACATAAGTCGCGTTCGCATCAAAATCTGTCAGCCCACTCCAGGGTCGCGCCGTATAATGGCCGTCACCATGAACCGTTTGGCCATTATTCAAACCATAGATAAGTTCAAGTGTCCCATCATCCCTTAAATCAAGGATATAAAGACTATTACTCACTTGACCCGTATTACTGTAGTACACCCCGCATGCGAAAATCTGGTCGACGGGTAATGTGGGTAATTCGAGTTGTAAATTAAGTCGGTATCGTTCCTTCAATAATTCACTGAAACGCTTGAGCTGCATTTCCTTGAGATCGGCGTATATATCAGCCTGCGCAATATTAGCCACTAAAAACATGCAGATTGCGATGCTGCCTGCAATCCATTGGGGTCTCTTCGAATCACACGATTTCATTTGACGCCTCCCTGTTTGACAAGTACACGCGAACGACATTACTTTTGTTCCCGGAAATTGTCTGTGACTTATTCACGTTCGGAAGGAGACGAACCGGCGGCTAGAATGGCTGACTTTGTCTTGCGATATCTTACCGAATTCAGTCAGACCGGATTCCTCTTTCAGGCAACCGGATAGACACGATGTTCCTACTAACCTGAGATCGCTACCTCTACCCCTCCACCTCAGTTACTATGTGCCCATGCGTCGCTTTCTCACTCTCTTTCTGCTCTTGTTGAACGGCCTGCTCATGGCCGCCGAACTCCCTATCGAGGATCGTGACGGTAACGAGATCACCATCCAGACACAACCTGCTGACGGGGATCTCCTGGTCATCTGGTTTGTGGATCACGCGGAGCCGCGCAAACCTTTCGATGATCTCCTCCATCAACTGACCCGGGACGGCATCGAAGTCTGGCGGGTCGATCTGCTGGCCGCCTATTTCCTGCCCCGCGGCAGTGAGTCCGTTCGTACCCTGTCCGGGGAGGGCGTCTCCGCCGTGATCTCCGCCGCCCATCAACTGAGTGACAAGCGTATCCTGCTGGCGGGCTACGATCGCATGCCGCTGCCGATGCTGCGCGGGGTTCGCCTTTGGCAACAGCAGGAGGAATCCTCCCGGCTCCTGGGTGCGTTGCTTTACTATCCCAATCTGTTTGGTCCGGCCCCTCTGGCCGGACAGGATCCGCAGATCGATCCGATCCTCCAGGCCACCAACATTCCCCTGGTTATCTACCAGCCGGAACTCGGCAGCCAGCGCTGGCGGCTGGAGCAGGTGTTGCAGCCGCTTTGGCATGGAGGTGCGCCTGCCTACGTCTATCTGGTACCCGGCGTCAGGGACTGGTTTTTCATGGGCGAGGGTGATCACGGTCCGGGGGAAAAGACCGCCACGGATGCGGTTCCCAGACAGATGGCGGCCTTCGCCCGCTTGCTGGCGACCCACACTGCTCCGACTGAAGCCTTGCCCCTGCCCGGTCAGGATCTGGCCAGGGGTGAGATCCGCACCCTGGCGGCCCTCACCCAGCCTCAACCAATGGCACCCTTCACCCTATCGACGATCGAGGGCAGCCAATACGACAGCGCGTCCTTGTCCGGAAAGGTGGTGTTGCTCAACTTCTGGGCCACTTGGTGCCCACCCTGCGTCGAAGAGTTGCCGTCGCTGAATCGCCTGCAGCAGCACTACGGCGGGAGCGATCTGCGCGTGGTCTCGATCGACTTTCGGGAAACGCCTGAAGAGATGAAAACGTTTCTGCAACGTACCCCGGTAGAGTTTCCCGTGCTCATGGATCAGGACGGCAAGGTCTCCCTATCCTGGCGGGTGTTCAGCTTTCCCAGTTCTTTCATCATCGACCGCACAGGCCATATCCGTTACTCGGCCAACCGGGCCATCGATTGGAACAGCCCCGAAGTCTGGGAAGCGATCGACCCGCTTCTGGAAATGCGCTAACCGGTTGTTGCCGTTTCACCTGGATGAGTTGAAGACCGATTGTGGTCAACCCGCCTGTCCTGTGCCTGAGACCGAATGCCACCACTGTCATGGGACTTTCCTGGCCGCAGATACCGAAGTCAGTTGAGCATCAGTGCTGCAATCACTGGCATGACCGCGAATCCCAACAATGTCTGCAGGGTGATGATGGCAGCCATCGTCTGCGTATCTCCGCCCAGTTGGCGTGCCAGGATATAGGCGGAGGGGGCGGTGGGTGTCATGAATGCAATCACCAGCACGCCGGCGGCGCTGCCGCTCAGTCCCACCAGCAGAATCAGTCCCGCGGTGGCCAGCGGCTTGATTCCGAACTGGACCAGTGACGCCGCCAGGGTCGCGCCCATATGACCGCGCAACGTCATCGGCCGCAGTGCCGCGCCCACCGCCAACAGACCCAGGGGCAAGGCGGCACGCCCGATGATCTCGAGGATCTCATCGCTGGGTCCCGGCAGGCCGATGCCGCTTAGACTCAACACCCAACCGACCGCACAGGCGATGATCAACGGATTGCCCAGCACCTCCCCCGCCATGCCCCGACGTCGCGTCTCCCGGTTATCACCCCAGGCATAGAGCGCTGAGATGCAAAGCAGATTGATCAGCACGATCATGAACCCTGAGGCCACCGCCGCCAGGGCGAGTCCCTGCTGGCCAAAGAATGCCTGGGCAAGAGCCAGGGCGATATAGGTGTTGAACCGCACTCCGCCCTGAAACACGGAACTGAAGGTAGCCCCTGGCAGAGAGGGCCTGAGTCGGTATCCGACCACCAGCAGCACGCTCGTCACCAACAGGACCCCGACGATCACAATCAGCATCTCACGCCAGGGGACTCCGTCGAGCCGCTGTTGTCCGAGGGAGTGTATCAACAGTGCGGGGAAGAGCAGGAAATAGGTCAGCCGTTCGATTCCTGCCCATGTCTCATCCGGGACAAAGCGGATCTGTTTCAAAAACAACCCGAGCAGGATCAGGCTGAGTATCGGTAGCAGGGATGTTGTGATGGCGTACACGTAGCTGTCTTACCGGTTCTGTGAAGGGTTTACGAACAGGGTGTTCCGTCATTCACATGTGGAATCTCTGACGGCGAGAGAGAGGAGTCTAACTCGGAAAACCGTTTTCTCCACTCAGGGCCCGGTAATAACCCTACAGCGGCGTCAACCAGACCCCCACCTCCATTTGCGAGCCATCGGGCCCCTGGTAGGAACCCTCCACGGGCGGCACGCTGTCCGGCATGCGGGCCACCGCCACCGACACATGATCGACTCCGACCACGCCACCTGCTGTTGGGTCGAACCCTTTCCATCCGGGCCCGGGCAGATAGATCTCGGCCCAGGCATGAGTGGAGCCATAGTCCTTCGGAGTGGGTGGTGCGTAGAGATATCCACTCACGAAGCGGGTGGCAAAACCCAGCAGACGAGCCGCCTGCATCAGCAAGTTGGCGAAATCCCGGCAGGATCCCGTACCCAGTTGGAGGGTATCATGAGCACTTTGTACCCCCGGTTCCTCACGCAACCGATACTCAAATGACTTGTTGATCTGTTGGGTAATGCGCAACAGCAGTTCATAACTTTGTATCGACTCGCCCGCTTTCCAGATCTGGTCGACCCAGGACTTCAGAGCAGGCTCCACCGGCACGTGCTGCTCGCGCAGGTAGGGTCCGAGTACGGCAAGATCAGAGGAGGTGTAGTCAAATGGGTAGTTGACCGCCTCCTCGGTCACGAGAAAGTCCAGTGGCGCTTCATTGTACTGCTGGATCACGACCTGACTCTCGATACGCAGTTGACGGGTAGGCTGGTTGAATGTCGCGATCGCCACAGAGTTGTCTTCCGCATCCCGTTGCCAGCGCAGCTCCGCCGGTGGAAAAATATCGAGTGACGAGGATTCGATGCGCAGTTCATGGCCTTCGCGCGGACGCAGGCGCAACCGGTGAGGACCCAGGGTAACGTCGACCGGGTAGTTATAGTAGGTTCGATGCAGAATGCGGTAACGTTGCATGAGAGATGCTCCCATAGGGATTGTTGGGCGCTATGCCCTGTAACAGCACACCACATTGACCGACTCAATACCAGCTCATCACACCTGGCATGATCGGATTGGGCAGGCCATGCGAATCAGAATTGCAGCCAGAGGCGCCATGTCTTCATCGATACAGAACAGGACAATTCCCTTACAACCCGTACCATAAGAGTCCAACCAACTCCTTGACAGATTTATTATCTTGGTGCAACAGTTGATTTGGTCAACTAACAGGCAGTTGAAATGCTACTCAGACGGTACGATCCCGCGTTGAAATCCGCCTCTAAATGCCCATTCACTTCAGTAAATTGGGCTTTTTCGGCTGTTTTCGGCCTGTCTCGCTCTCCTCTGATCGAATTTCAACTGCCTGCGAATGAGCGCTTCAATTAACCCACCCATTGAGTTCATCGTTGGGCAACATAAAGACGAACCATGTCAATACTCGGAAAACAAGCCATTCTTCAGGCAATCGAACAAGGGTCCATTACCATCACGCCCTTTACACAAGAACTGGTGGGACCGGCATCGGTGGATCTGACCCTGGCCAACACTTTTCGCGTGTACCGCAAGGTGCATCAGGTCATCGAGGTTCGCGAAAACACCGATTACCGCGAGTTCACGGATAAGATGGAGGTGCCTGACGGCAAGCACATGCTCATCATGCCGGGGGAGACCATCCTCGGGATTACCCGGGAGCGCCTGCGACTGGGTCCGGGGCTTTGCGGCTGGCTGGAAGGCCGCAGCCGCTTCGCCCGCCTCGGACTGATGGTGCATATCAGCGCCCCGTTCATGGGACCCGGTATCGACAGCCAGCAGGTTCTGGAAATGAGTAACTTCGGTCCGGCGCCGCTCGCGGTCTATCCGGGTATTCCAATCTGTCAGTTCGTTTTTCAGAAACTGGATGGAGATGAACAATACGAAGGACATTTTGCCGATCAGACGGAAGCTTCCTTCTAAGTCGATTGGCAATATAAATGAACTGACATCAGGCATGTTCGACATACTATTCTTTCCTTCAAATTGTAAATGAGAATCAGGCCATGAGCGGATGCTGCGACGGCGGTTGTTCGATTGATGCTTTACGAGATCAGAGGCAAAGGGGGACGTTGAGGATCGTACTCGGCGTAAATGCCGTAATGTTCTTCGTGATCGCGGGTGCAGCGATTCACAGCAATTCGTCCGCCCTGCTCGCTGACAGCCTCGACAATTTCGGTGACGCGCTGACTTACGGGCTGAGTCTCTATGCCGTAGCCAGGGGCCCAAGCACCAAGGCCAGGGTGGCCCTGTTTAAAGGGGCGCTTATCTTTGCCGCTGCCCTGATCGTTCTGGCGCAGATTGTTTACAGGCTGTTGATGCCCAGCGTACCGATCTTCGAAGTGATGGGCGTATTCAGTCTTGTTGGATTGGCTGCCAATTCCCTATGTCTGTTTCTGCTTTGGCGACATCGGCATGAGGATGTGAACATGAGTTCGGTTTGGGAGTGCTCGCGCAATGATATCGCGACCAACATTTCCGTTTTCGTGGCGGCAGGCGCGGTCTGGCTTAGCGGCACGGCCTGGCCCGATATTGTCGTAGCATCGGCGCTGGTCTTGCTCTTACTGCGCTCCGCAATCAGGGTTATTTCGTCCGCACGGCGTGAACTTACCGCGACAACCTGATTTCGTGCTTCTACTCCCCGGGTTACGCTTTGCTCCACCCGAGCCACAAGGAGTTGCCACCTCTTCGATTGATCTGCATAGAATTGGCGAGCTGATGCTGGGCTTTGGGGTGTACTTATTACTCAGGTTTCGGAGTTCAAAACGGATTTAATTCGAGTAAACAACGCAATCACATTATTATTCAATAAGTTATGTGTGTTAGCGTACTAGATTTGAACTCCGAAACTAGAGTTATTAAAGCATTCAAAATGCAGAGATTTTCGACTGTAAATCAGAAGATATCACTAACAGGCTGTTGCAATTCGCTCAGACGAGTGCGCGACAAGGCGAAAACCGCCGAAAAAGCGCAGTTTACTGGAGTAAATGAGCATTTTAAGGCGGTTTTCAACGCAGGATCGTACCGTCTGAGTAGAATTTCAACAGCCTGTTAATTCCTATTGAGACCCCGATAAAGTTCAATAACCTCGCCTAACTGATAGGGTCCAAGCTCTGCCGACATGGCCGCAAAGCCAATAACGGGCACACCCGTCCACTCACCGTATTCAGCACCGATTCCACCGATTACTTCGGTCATCGTACTTATTGACTCGTAATCATAGTGCCTATCGAAAGAAATATTCACCCAACCTGCCAGAAACCCAGTATCAAGCTGCCACTCATAGGTACTATCGGGAGACGTCCCGAAAACAGAACGACTATCACCCGCTGCGCGATTCACAGAAACCACATTGACTGCACGGCTTAGGGTATCTTCCACATATTCTGGACTAATGGGCGTAATCGGACTATCAAATGGCGGCTCACGATTATATACGCCAGCATTTTCGCTATAGTCATAGTAATAGAGCGCAATTTCTACATTACCGCCGACAAATCGATAACCCGCATTCGCACAATGATTACCTGACGCATCATGAGGGTAGTCGTTGACCAGTGCATCTACAGCTTCAAGCAGAACTGTTCGTCCATCATTAACATCATCATACAAGTCACCCACACACGCGGGAGAACTACCGTATACATTCCCGTCCAGATCATTGGTCAGCTCTTCACGATTCCAGATGCCGTGCTTTCGCATAGGAAAGTTCAGTATTATGTCAGTCTCTCCACCTATCTCCGGCTCTACGAAGTAGGGCGCAACGACTGAATCCGCACTTAAGATCAGAGCAATCGGCAATGGGTTTGAACCCATTGGTATGGATGGATTAGGGGAAATATCAAATAGGGAACCGGTATCGTACTCAGTGAGTGGCACATCGATACTCTTCACCGTATTACCATCCGCACTCAGCATATTTGCCCGCTGCACATTACCTGAAGCAAGTGACGGCAGTTGAGAATTCACCAAATCATCCGGACGGTAATGCTGAGCGACGGTTGTATAGTGATCAATGTGGACTGCCTGTTGTACAAAGGCGGCGCCGGTGGAGACATCGATCAGGATTGAATAGACTTTGATACCGCCCGTTGGGGCAACCAATCCGGCATTGATACTATCCGCATAGGGTTCGTTTGCACCACCCACATCCTCAGCCACACCGGCAACGGAAAGACTGCCAGACTCGAAGCCGTTAACCTGCGCGCTCTCCTGCCCTACTCGCCAGGCATCCGCAATGACTGTGCAATCATTGGGCACGCCCGTTGCGTCATGCCGCAAGCCATCAATTATGGGTCGATCACCGTTGTGTATAATTCCGTCCGCACACCCATCGACGTCAATTTCTGCATATAACCCACCATCTTCTGCAGGTCCCATATCACCATCAGCTATAACGCCCATTTCAATGATTTCAACAGAACCCTGAGTTAAGTCATCGGTAGTTGTCGCAGTGTATGCGTCATTGAAGTCTATCCCCTGCTTTAAATCCGTGTTATCAGGATAGGTACATGTCTCATCTTCGGTAATGAGATTGGGCAGACCGGATGTGCCATTTCGGCGCAATGTGGCATTCCACACATCGTACGGCGCCAAGTAAACATTGAAGTCAAATACATCAGCTCCGATTCGGGATTCATGAAACCGAACCTTGACCGCTTTATAGAGGTTTGTAGTGTTCGTTATGGTGATATTGGTTATAAAGTTGTTATTGACATTGTAAAAGGGCAGCAGGGCAACCTGACCCGCTCCATCTGTGTTGACATGCACGGCATGGGTACTAGTACCAACGATCAGCAAGGATATTGCTATCGCTGATTTGGACAATAAAGACAGGGGATTTTTTTCAACTGATGCTCTGTTTCGTGCGAATATCTTTCTGATATACAAACAGACTTCCTTAACTGACATCCATCATTCCTTTTTGATTGAGCTTCCCTGCTTGAATCTTCACCCAATTGGCTGGGGTTATCAACAGATTCCTGAAATTACACGCAAAAAGTTCACCTTTACCAGCGATTGTCAGATCAGGCCATATCAGAAAAGCTCAATCCAAGAACAGCCTGTTAGACACCTGAAACAATATGGGGCTTCGCCTTCACCCCGTCGTCATGAAATTCTTGAGGAATGGGTTCGTATCAGGGCAAACCAACCGCGCAGAGTCACAACACCATGATCACCGATACGGGGTTGCTTAAGACAAGCTAAATCACTTCCAGCAAACGTATCAGGTTCCTGAGTTCGGTGTCTTCTTCGAGGGCGCCTTCCCAGAACGGGTATTCCAGGGTATCGCTGCCGTCTCCGATCACCAGTTTCGAGCGGAAAGCCTCGAGACCATCGGGTAAGGGATGGGGCTTTGGAATGCCGAGGGCCTCGAGTGCCGTCAGGAGTGCTGATTCCTGTTGCGCGGTGAGAATGCCTGAACGAGGCTTTTGGGTGGTGTAGGTCCCGGTGTGCACCGAGTAATTTCCCTGATCGTCGATCTCGAGCCGAAAGGCGTACTCCTCTTCACCCACGACCTGATACTTGATCGGCACCATGATTGCCACCCCCTCAGTTGCTGATGATTGGAAACTCTGAGTTTGTCAGCGCGCTTGTATTTGCGTGCGGACATTACCAGTATAAACCCAATTGTTGGGTTGCACAGTGGGTGGGTTGGGGGTGTTTCCCGGGTTCCGCTTCTCTACACGGAGGTATGCACGAGTAGCCCGGGTGGCGCAGCGCGTAACCCGGGAGGGTCGGGGCTCCAGGGCTGTTCCCGGGTTCCGCTTCGCTGCACCCGGGCTACGTTATTTGTAGGAGCATATGGTTTTTACTGTGCTAGAATCCAACTTGATCGTGTGAATTTTTAAGGAGTGTTTTTAATGACTGTTCTCCACTGTTTACAGGCCGGTTCCCAGGGCTGACAGCGATCCTGTAATCGTTTCGATACGGTCTTTCTCGCGCCACGCACCTTATTCCCGGCCTGTATGCCGGGATTCAGCTGAATCCCAATCGTCTCGCATGCCTGTTTTGCGCATGTGGGTTCGCCCGTCTATTTTTTGGGATCGCAATCATGCACATTCACAATCTCACCGAACTGGGCTGGAGTCATTTTTTCCAGTCCCAATTACCCTTCGACTCACTCGACAGCCACTACCCCTTTCGGGTGATCTCCGTGCAACGCAACCTGGTCGAATGCCTGGGTTTCAATGCCGACCGGCAGCCGATACAGATATCACGCTCCACCTATCACTGGCGCAATGATGCACCGGAGGAGCACCCGACCATCGGCGACTGGATTCTGCTGGATGCGGCGCTTCAACCGCTCACACGGCTCCAGCGTAAAACCCTGATCAAACGCAGAGGCGCCGGGCGGGAATCCCTGGTTCAACTGATCGCAGCGAACATCGACACCGCGTTTATCGTCACCTCGTGCAACGAGGAGTTCAGCATCAACCGGATCGAGCGCTACCTCGCGATCGCCGCCGAATCCGGCATCCACCCGGTGGTGGTGCTGACCAAGATCGACCTGTGTCCCGATACAACCCCCTACCTGAACGCCCTGGCTCAGACGCAACCCGACCTCAGCGTCGAGACGGTTAATGCCACGGACACACAGGGACTGGCGGTGTTGAGACCCTGGATCGGGGTGGGAGACACGGTGGCGCTGCTCGGCTCCTCGGGGGTCGGAAAATCGACCCTCATCAACGGCCTCAAGGGTCACTCGGATCAGGCCACCGCCGCGATCCGGGAAGCAGACGGCAAGGGCCGTCATACCACCACCTCCCGGAGTCTGCACCTTCTCCCGGACGGAGGTCTGCTGATCGACAACCCGGGGATGCGGGAGTTGCAGATCAGTGACAGCGAGACCGGCCTCTCGGCCACCTTCGCCGATATCGAAGCACTGGCCCAACAGTGCCGCTTCGGCGATTGCCGACACGGCTCGGAGCCGGGCTGCGCGGTGACCGCCGCGATCGAGGCGGGGCAACTGGAGCAGCGTCGCCTCGACAACTATCTCAAGTTGCGGTCGGAACAGGTGCGTAATAGCGCATCCCTTGCGGAGCGGCGCTTCAGTGACCGGGCGTTGGGACGTTTCTACAAGCAGGCGCTGAAAAGCTCCAAGCGGTTCAAATCCAGGGAGTGACCCCAGTGTAGTATTTCCTATGGATTGCTGAAATCAGCAATCTATAAATGAGACACTACACTGGCTGTCAGCCTGTTAAGATGTTCGGGCTGAAACCGCGTTTATGCCACTCTGGGAGTAAAGGATGAAGATCGTGTTGATGCGCCATGGAAGGCCCGACGTCCCGTTGAAGGGTTGGCTACGCGCTCGAGATCTGAGTGAGTTTGCGGCCCGCTACGAAGCCTGTGACATTCAGGATATGCCGCCCGGTGAGGCGGTGCGTCTCGCTGACCATGCGGCTCGGGTGGTCGGTAGCGCCCTCAGACGCAGTCTCGCCTCATCGCAGCGACTCGGCATACTGGAAACGGATCAGGACCCGGTATTCAACGAAACCCCGATCCCCCATTTCAGCCGGGGCGGTTTGATCCTGCCGGTGACCGCTTGGGTGATCCTGCTGCGCCTGCTCTGGTTGCTGGGCTACAAAAACAACGGAGAATCACTGAGGGAGGCGAAACGGCGCGCCGCAAAAGCCGCCGATACCCTGGACGCCCTGGCCCGGGAACATGGGTCGGTGCTGCTGGTGGGCCATGGCATGATGAACCACCTGATCGCGATGGCGCTGCGAAACAGAGGCTGGCGCGGACCCAACAGACCGGGACAGGGATTCTGGGGTTACGGAATCTATGAATCCGCGATCCAGTGATTCGTGAACCCACTCAGGGCGAGGGATCGCCCGTTTCTCCGATGACCGCCCGCAAACCGGCCTCGAGTTCCTCTTCCGACCAGCTGGCCGGGCGGATATTGAACACACCCCGGGTCACCCGTCTGACCCGCAGATCCTGCAGCACCTCACTGGTGCGGGTGGCCAGCACCCGCATTCTGAAGTCGGCCTCGTTGGCGCCGCTCCACAGGAAGGGCAGCGAAAAGGTCACCTCCAGTAGCGGCCCGAGTTCTTCCATGCGGATCACTACAACAGTATCGACACCCTTCGACCAGTACTCCGCGGTCAACTGGGATTCCGCCTGGGCCGACCAGTCGGCGAAAGGCGCGATGCCTCCGGGTGGGTCGAGCGAGGCGCAGGGAATTGATTCGAACACCCGGCGAATCGCAGCTTCGGCCATGCGTTGACGCTCCTCGGGCTCCTTCTGATCCGCCCGCCAGGCGGCCTCGGGGAGCACGGCGAGAGTGCCGAGGCTGCCTCCGTTACAGAGTCCGCCCGGACCGACCGCCGGATAGGTGCTCAGGGTGGTTGAGGCGCAGCCCGACAGCAACAGGCCTGTGAGCAGAACAGGGAACGCTCTTATCGGAGTCGTCCCGAGGTCACGCCTTTTCGGCGCCCTCACTCTCTGGAATGGCATGATCTCCTCCTGCCTGGATTCGAAGCTTGTGTCGTCCCGGTCGATATCGGCCGGATGGAATGACCGGTCATGCAACAGCCACCCGGCCGAAACGCTGAGACTCAGAAACGGTATACCGCACCCACATAGCAACCCACCAGATTGCGCTCCTCGATGATGGGACTGTCGGCGATTCCGTCCCCCAGGCGACCCACACCGATGCCGCCGATCAGGTGGGTGCGTTCACTGAGCGCGTAGTCCGCTTGGATCGAGGCGAAAGGTATCGCCGCCGCATCTCCCTCGTAGGCGGCCCGGCCCGGCCGCACCTCGTCCTCATCCACCCCCACGTAGTAGTCGACAGTATCCTGACTGACCCAGCTGACTCCCAGCTCCGGTCTGAGCTGCCAGGCGCCGAAACTCAGCGGGTAGGCGTAGCTGGTCACCACTTCCTGACCCTTGGATCGGCCGCTGACGTCGCTCAGGATCTGGCCGTTGAGTTCGCCCAGGCCGGTGTCCCAGCGGGCGCTCAGCCCCATGTTGAAACCCGGTTTGCGCTCATCCAGACCATCCAGCTCATCGTTGTCATCGGGATCGACCGCCAGGCCGCCGAATTTTCCCACCAGGTCCAGGGTGAACTGCTCGCCGTCCAGGAGGTGGTATCCGAGGCCGCCGAAATCACCCATACCGCGAAAGAACGCCGGTCCCGGGTTACCGAGATTGGCGTAGAAGCGTTCCCCACGGTAGGCGACCACCGGAACCAATACCGCGTAGCCATCCTCGCCCACCAGAGGGCTTCGGCCACCGCCCAGGTTGCCTCCGACCCACCACTCACCGGCCTGCGCCGATGAATCGCCGAACAGGCAGACGGTACTCAGAAGAACGGCCAGGGCCGGGCGCCCCGGATGGGGAATACCACGATGTGGATTGTGAGAATCTTGCATGATGTCATCTCCTTGTTGCGTGACACCATCAGACTAACGGAAGGGGGCGTTTCGCTCTGTTGGGCAGATGTTGGGAGTTGTTGGTTTGTGTAACCGACTGTAGCCCGGCCCGGTCACTCCTCGCAGGCCGGCCAGGCGATCACAAAGCGCGCACCGCCTCCAGGCGTGTTCTCCACCCAGACCCTTCCATCATGCCAGCGGGCGATCTGGCTGACGATGGCCAGACCCAGGCCCACCCCACCGGATTCCCGATCCCGCGCCGCGTCGAGGCGGGCGAAGGGCTCGAAGATCCGTTCCCGCTCCTGCTCCGGCACCCCGCTGCCGTCATCCTCCACCAGGATACGCGCCTCCCCCGCTTCGCAGGCGATGCGTAAGGTCACCTGGCTGACCGCATGGCGGCGGGCATTGCGCAGCAGGTTTTTCACCGCCCGGCCCATCAGCCGGGTGTCGAGCGGGGCCTGGATCTGACGATCCCCGGGAGACGAGTTCAGACGGGTGGTCACCCCGGAGAGGTCCTCCTCGGTTTCGATCAGCAGAGCCTGCAGCCAGTCGGTCAGGTAGACCGATTCCAGCACCAGTTCGGGCCGTTCCCGGTCGAGCCGGGAGTAGCTGAGGGATTCGCTGACCAGCTCCTCCAGCTCCATGATGTCCTTGCGCATTCCCTGCACATGACGCTGCAGATCCTCCTCGGCCAGAGGCTCCTCGAGCATGTCGACACGGAACCGCAGCCGCGCGATGGGGGTGCGCAGTTCATGGGATACCGCCCCGGTCAGCTCCCGATGGGAATGGATCAGGCGCTGCATGCGCTCCGCCATGGCATTGAAGGTATCCGCCAACGGTTTCACCGTGGATCCCCGGGCCACCTCCAGGCGGGTGTCCAGGTCTCCGGCGCCGAAACGCTTGACCCCCCGGTCGAAACGGGAGAGATCCCGCCATACCGGGCGCACCCAAAGATACACCGCCAGAGCGATCACCATCGCCAGCACCAGCAGCAGCACCCCATTGAAATAGCGCAGGATCAACGGCACCTCGAAGGGACCGGCGCGAAACACCTGGTCGGAATCCGCGATGCGCCGGTAGTAGATACCACGCTGCTCCTTGAGACCGAGAATCACCACCTGTCCTGAGCGGATATCCTCCAGGCGGTCCTGCGGTAACTCCGGATCATCCAGGGGCAACAGCGCCAGGGACACTTTGAACAGCCCCCTCATCTCGCGCATCAGTTCCGGCCACTCCTCCTGGTCGTGGGCCAGAAAGCGTCGTTCCAGCAGGTAGACGAGCCCCTCCACGTCGTCGATTTCGTTCTGCTCCCGACTGGCGCCCAACGCCAGCATCAGATAACGATCGGAGTTCGGGACTTTTTTGTAGAACCGGGTCTGTTGCTCGTCGTTGATAAACACCAGCTCACCGCTCACCAGTGCATCCCGGTGCTGCCTGGTTTCATCGGGCAGTTGATCGATCGGGAAGAGCGAGATGCCGTGGCGGAACTTGGGCTCGAGTGATTCGATCACCGCATCCCATTCGGATTCGGGCTGCCCGGTGAGGCGCTCCTCGACCAGGTCGTAGACCCCGAACATGGCCCGCTCATAGTAGCCCTGGATGGTGCCGCGCAGGGCGATGTCGGGGATCCACATCAGTCCCGCGACAAACAACCCGAAGGTGATGAACAGCACCCCGTAGAGCGTGAGATAGAGTCGTGTCATGGGGCGTCAGTCCCAGGCATCGGAGACGAACAGGTAACCGCGACCACGCACGGTCTTGATGCGGAACGGGTGGTGGGCGTTGTCCTGGAGTTTCCGGCGCAGCCGCGAGATGCCGATATCCACCGATCGGTCCAGGCCGTCGTAGCCGAACCCGCGCAAGCTCTTCAGGGCGCTGTCCCGATCCACCACCTTGCCCGCCTGACTGGCCAACAGCCAAAGCAGATCAAACTCACCGGTGGACAGCTCAATGGGTTCCCCGCTCAAGGTCACGGTGCGGGCGCGGGCATCGACGAACAGGTATCCGAAGTTCATCTGTTCCCCGGGGGCGCCGTTGCCGTGGTTGGCTAGGGTGCGATAACGGCGCAGCAGGGAACGCAGGCGGGCCAGCAGCACCCGGGGCTCCACCGGTTTGGTCAGATAGTCGTCGGCGCCCAGTTCCAGACCGACGACCTCGTCCACATCCTCGTCCCGGGCGGTGAACATGGCGATGGGCCCGGAAAAATCCATACGCAGCTCGCGACAGATATCGAGGCCGTTGCGCCCCGGCAAGTTCAGGTCCAGCACCAGGATATCCGGCTTGAGGTCGAGTACCCGCCGCACCGCGGTATCGCCCCGGTGTTCCAGGTACACCTCGAACTCGTAACGTTCGAGGTACTCCTTGATCAGCCCGGCCAGCTGCACGTCGTCTTCGACCAGCAGCACCCGGGCCATGTCCTGTGAAGGGTCACTTGGCATGGTACTCGTCGGCCTGTCCGCCCATTGGGTGTGATTGTCTTTCCGGCAATGGAACGAATGGCCCCACTTCGCAGTCGATCAGACATGGGCCGCTCGCGCGCAGCGCGCCGTTTCGTTGCCGAGTTCATAACATAACAGCTTGACCGGCCCAATGCTGTAGCGCGGCGTATGCGAGTGTAACACCCTGTAACGGAACGGGCTTGATGGAGAACCACGACACCCGCGCGAACACTACGGATACTAAGTTTGGTGTTTATCCTGAAAATGCCCTTTAATAAGTACGAACAGACAGTTGAAATTTGCTCAGACGAGTGCGAGACAAGGCGAAAACCACCGAAAAAGCGCAGTTTATTGAAGTCAATGAGCATTTTGCGGCGGTTTTCAACGCAGGATCGTACCGTCTGAGTAGCATTTCAACAGCCTGCTAATCCTGCGGCATACCAATGACAGCCAACCTGTCCGCCCCGCGCGATTTCCTGCTGTCCACCGGGGCGGATCACGAACACACTAGAAAAACCTGAGGAGCGATATGGATCTCACAACCGACTATCTCGGCATGCGACTCAAAAACCCCCTCGTCCCCTCCGCCTCCCCCCTGTCGCGCAGCATCGACGACGTGCGCCGCATGGAAGATGGGGGCGCCTCGGCGGTCATCATGTACTCCCTGTTCGAGGAGGCGGTCACCGCGGAAGAGGAGACCATGGTGCGGTTTCTCCACCACCAGGACACCGGGTTCGCCGAAGCGAACGGTTTCCTGCCCGATCACTACGATTTTTCAAACGGCCAGGAGCGTTACCTGGAGAATCTACGGGCTCTCAAGGAGGCGGTCGACATACCGATCATCGCCAGCCTCAACGGCACCACCCCGGGGGGCTGGATCACCCACGCCACCGAGATGCAACAGGCCGGCGCCGACGCCCTGGAACTGAACATCTACCAGGTGGCCGCGGACATGCAGGTGGACGGCGCGGAGATCGAGCAGCGCTACCTGGAGATCCTGACCCAGCTCAAGCAGCAGGTGAGCCTGCCCATCAACATGAAACTCTCCCCCGCCTTCAGCGCCCTGGCGAACATGGCCAAGCGCCTGGAAGACGCCGGCGCCAGCGGGGTGTCTCTGTTCAACCGCTTCTACCAGCCGGATATCAATATCCACAGCCTGCGTCTGAGCAGCACACTGCACACCTCCAGTTCCGCGGAAACCCTGCTGGCGATGCGTTGGATCGCCATCCTGTACGGCCGCACCGGGCTCTCCCTGGGGGCCACCGGAGGGGTTCACACCGACGAGGACGTAATCAAGCTTTTACTCGCCGGCGCTGACGTGGTGCATGTCTGCAGCCTGCTGCTGGAACAGGGACCGGGGGCCATCCGCAACCTGTTGCAAGGCCTGGAACAGTGGATGGGGGAACAGGGTTTCGAATCATTGGATGAGGTGCGAGGACGACTCAGCCAGATCGGCGTGGCGGACCCCAGCGAATTCGAGCGGGTCAATTATGTCCATATCCTGGACAGTTACCACATGGCGCCCGGAGTACGCAGCTGATGCGCACCCCGTGACAATGACCATTACCGTAACGTTCATCACAGATCGGTGTTAGCAGTAACACCTCTGCCCTGACATAATAGGGGGTCTTCCACCCCCCCTGACGGACGGAAAGACTGATCCCTCGTGACTGACCTGATTCACTTCGAACATCCGCTGAACGAACGCATCCGCACCTTCCTGCGGCTGGAGCACCTGTTTCTGCAGGTGGATCACTTCCGCCCGCTGGCGGACATATGGAGTTGCCGTTCGGCTGTCGACGGCCTGCTCAACATCATCGCCATTTTCGGCCGTTCCGACCTGAAGACCGAGATTCTCAAGGAGCTGGAACGGCATGTGACCAATCTGGAGCGGGTCCGTCAGACCCCCGGGGTCAATCTGCAGGCCCTCGGTTCGGTGCTGGACGACCTGGAGCAGGCGATCCACCAGGTCTACCGCATGGACGGGCAGATCGCCCGCAACCTGCGCAGCAACGATTTCCTCACCACCATCCTGCAGCGCAGCAGCATTCCCGGGGGCGGCTGCCATTTCGACCTGCCCCAGTACCACCGCTGGCTGAACCAGCCCTTCGAGGTGCGTCAGGACCAGATGAACGAATGGCTGCACGACCTGCACCCGGTGCGCGAGGCGGTGGTGCTGCTGCTCAATCTGGTGCGCGGCAGCACTCTGCCGAAAGAGGAGACCGCCCGCCAGGGGTTCTATCAACAGTCCCTGGAGAGCGCCTCTCCGGCCCAGCTGGTGCGGGTCGGCCTGCCCCGGCAGACCAACATCTTCACCGAGATCAGCGGCAACAAGCACCGCTTCAGCATCCGCTTTCTGGAGTCGATCGACACCGGCAAACCGGTGCAGACGACCCATGACGTGCCGTTTCTGCTCACCACCTGCATCTTCTGAGGGATCAGGATGAGTCAGTCGTCACGCCCCATCCAGGTACCCTGCCCCACCTGTGGCAAGTCCGTCACCTGGTCCGCGGATTCGACCTGGCGGCCCTTCTGCAGCGAACGCTGTCGGCTGATCGACCTGGGGGATTGGCTGGACGAGAATCACCGCATCTCGGAACCGCTGCTGGAAGACGAATCCGATCCCCCCCCACTCGACTGATCGTCCTGAATCCGGCGCTTGATGCGCTGACACACTTCCCGACTGTCCTGCAGCCACTGCGCCGCCTCCGCATGGGTCGGAGCCAGCGGTTCGAGCAGCTGCCTGAGCTGCAGGCAGTGCCAATGGGCCTGATGCAGTTGGGCATCCTGCTCCAGACGCTGAGCCTCCCGCAGGTGATGCCGGGTCATGGCGTCCGCGCGCCCCAGGACCAATTGGGTCATCAGCTGGCTGCGCCGATCCTCGGCGATGGGTGTGATCAGCCGCCGCTCCTGCAACATCCACAGCAACCCGCCACTGAGGCGGGTAAACTGCTCCAGTCGCAGGGCGTCCAGATCGAAGGATGCCGGACTGGTCTGAATCTCGCTCAGCGCCCTTTCCGCCTCCTGCATACGGCGCATCAGCCCCGGATACGCAGCATGGATCTGGCGGGCTGCCTTGAGCCGTTCGATGATGTCCTGCCTAACCAGTCGTTCAGCGTCCAAGGGCAGCGGTAGACCCGCCATACGCCGGGCCATCGCCTCCAAATCATCCACCCGGTGCAGGATGCGTTGGATCTGGGTGCGTCGCTCCTCGACATAGTCGTGATAGCGCTGTGCGATGCTGGCCAGCACCAGGGCCAGCACCAGCAGTCCGCCGAGCACGAAGTAGAGTGTTGTCTGATCCATACCGCTACCTTAACAGGCTGTTGAAATGCGACTCAGACGGTACGAGCCTGCGTTGAAAACCGCCATCCTACACCAGAGCCGACGCCTGGGTTATCGAAACTCATCCGGGCGGCAGGCCAGCGAATACGATATAGTGAGGCGCAGTCCTTTAACAGATCCCGTAGCGCCCTCACCGCAATCCCAACCCATTTCAAACCGAACCCGTTACCGATACCCACATGCCCTACGCCGTCATCCCCGTAACCCCTTTTCAGCAGAACTGCACCCTGATCTGGTGCGACAAAACCCGCCGCACGGCGATTATCGACCCGGGTGGGGAGGCGCCGCGCATCCAGCGCTATCTCAACGACCTGGAGCTGATCCCGGATACCATCCTGTTAACCCACGGTCACCTGGACCACGCGGGGGGCGCCATGAGTCTGGCGGAGCTGTGCGAGATTCCCATCGTCGGTCCGCACCGGGATGACGAGTTCCTGCTCAGCAACATGGACCAGCAGGCGGCCATGTTCGGTTTCGGCGAGACCCGTGCCTGTGTGCCGGACCGCTGGCTGGATCAGGGGGACGAAATCGGATTGGGCGAACTGCGTCTCGAGGTGCTGCGCTGTCCGGGGCATACCCCCGGACATGTCGTCTTTTTTCTGCGATCCGAGCAACTCGCTCAGGTCGGCGATGTGCTGTTCCGGGGTTCGGTGGGACGCAGCGATTTTCCCCGCGGGGACCATGCGACCCTGATCCGTTCCATCCGGGAACGTCTGTGGCCCCTGGGTAACGAGGTGCGCTTCATCCCGGGACACGGTCCGGAGTCCACCTTCGGCGAAGAACGCCGCAGCAATCCCTTCGTCGCGGATCGGGACTGAATACTGGATCAAGCTATTTCAGTTTCTCCTAATAATATCATATACCACTGTTTCCAAAGTCCTTTTTGCAATGGATTTCGACTTGACGTAACATCGTGACCGTCACTATAAATCGCCACCGGCTGTTTTGCCGAGTCGGCGTAACATAATTAAAGACAACCGGGAAAAACCTTGTTTTACCCCGGAGCCACGAGGATAGAGTATGTTCAGAGAACGCTCTGGCAAACAGTCAGCGGGTAGGATATCGCTGATTCTGGCCGGACTTATTTTCATTGGCGGCATGGTCTCCGCCGGTCTCTTCAGTACAGGTCTCGCTTACACCAATGAGATGGAGTTCTGTACCTCCTGTCACTCCATGAAGGTGAACCTCGAGGAGTACAAGCAAACCGTTCACTACAAGAACGCCTCCGGGGTTCAGGCCACCTGCTCCGACTGTCACGTACCCAAACCGTTCTTCCCCAAGATGGTCGCCAAGGTGATGGCCGCCAAGGATGTCTATCACGAGATCATGGGCACCATCGACACCAAGGAGAAATACGAAGCCCACCGTTGGGACATGGCCAACCGAGTATGGGCCAAGATGCGCGCCAGCGACTCCCGGGAATGCCGCTCCTGTCACGAATTCAGCAACATGGATCTGAGCGCACAGGATCGCACCGCCCGCAAACGCCACCCACAGGCGATGGACGAAGGCAAGGCCTGCATCGACTGCCATGCCGGTATTGCTCACGAAGAACCGGATGAGCCGGATGAGCCAGCGACCGAGGACCAGTCCTGATCCCATCGCCCGGGACACGGACACTACAACGGGAACACCATGAACACCAGCAGACTGCTCATCGCATTGATTGCAATGATTCTGGCCACCACCCTGCAGGCGGCGTCACCCGACCAGGGTAAGGAGTTGCGACTGGCCGCGGACCTGGGGGACAGTGACACCATCGCCCGGCTGCTGGATCAGGGGGTGCCCATCGACAGCACCAATCAATTCGGAAAGACCGCACTGATGATTGCGGTGGAAAACAACAATTTCGATGCCGTGGTACTGCTGCTGAATCGGGGCGCCGATGTCAATGCACGCACCGTGGCGGGCTGCTCGGCACTCACCTTTGCCGCGGAAAACGGCCATCCTGCGTTGACCGCCATGTTACTGGAGCGCGGCGCCAATCTGCATGACCGCACCCGTTCCGGCTGGGACTCCCTGATGATTGCCTCCCGTTATGGCATCACCGACATGGTCGAACAACTCCTGTTCAAGGGCGCGGATACCCGGGCCTCGGACAAGCAGGGGCGCAATGCGCTTATGATGGCCGCGGAGAAAGGTCATGCGGAAACCTGCAGCATGCTCTGCAAGCATCACGCGGACGTCAACAGCCGGGACAAGAATGGGGCCACCGCGCTGATCCTGGCCGCCGACCAGGGGCATGTCGAGACCGTGGATGCCCTGCTCGCCTGCAAACCCAATATCGATGCCCAGGACAATGACGGAGCCAGCGCATTGTTATGGGCTGCGAGCCAGGGAGAGGTGGAGATCACGCAGCGACTGCTCAACGCGGGCGCCAACGTCAACCTGGCGGACAACGATGGCGTCACACCGTTAATGGAGGCAACACGCTCCGGTTCCGTTTCCCTGGTAAAAATGCTGCTCGAACACCAGGCAAACAAAGCGGATAAAGACCGGGAAGGCCACACTGCGGCGGATATCGCGGAGAAGAAACACCTCGACGCGATCCTCGGCCTTCTCAGATAACCTATACTGGGCAAGTCCGGTAACAACAAGAACCTGGATCGCCAAAGATCCAACGTACGGCAGGGTATTACCACATCCTGTCCCTGTAATGTAAGCCTGTTTAAATTCCAAAGGAGGTAACATGGCGTACAACTATCTGAAGAAGGCCCTGGTGGGTGCACTGGCGATCAGTGCCTCGTCGATGGCTTTCGCCGCTGATGAAAAGCCTCTGATGTCAGGCGCCAGCGCCAGCATGCTGGCTAACACCTGCGCGGGTTGTCATGGCACCTACGGCGCCAGCTCGGGCCCTGCCACGCCGACCATCAGTGGCATCTCCGCGGTCTACTTCGAAGAGGTTATGGAAGGCTTCAAGAGCGGTGAGATCAACTCCACCATCATGGGTCGGATCGCCAAGGGCTACACCGAGGATGAGATCAAGGCCATGGGCGGCTATTTCAGCAAACAGCCTTTCGTCGCGGCCACTCAGAGCTTTGATGAGGGTAAGGCCAAAGAAGGCGCCAAGCTGCATGATAAATACTGTGAGAAGTGCCATGCCGATGGCGGCAGCTCCGCGGAAGACGATGCCGGCATCCTACTCGGCCAGATGACTCCGTATCTTCACTACACCTTCGAGGATTTCAAATCGGGCGGTCGTGAAGCACCCAAAAAGATGAAGAAGAAAGTCAACGAACTGTTGAAGAAAGAGGGTGATGCGGGTTTAGAGGCCCTGATGAACTACTACGCCCAAGGCAAGCAATAAGAGGGGAATGAGAAACATGAAAATCACCCGAAGAGGATTTGTTAAAGGCGCAGGCACCGCCACAGCCATCGGCCTGATCGGTACCCCCTATCTCGCCCTGGGCGCTTCCAAGAAAGTGGTCGTTGTCGGCGGCGGTACCGGTGGCGCAACCGCGGCCAAGTATCTGCGCATGGCCGACCCGACCATCGAGGTCACCCTGATCGAGGCCAACAAGGACTACTACACCTGCTACATGTCCAATGAGGTATTGGGCGGAGAGCGGACCATCGATTCCATCAAGTTCGGCTACACCGGCCTGGGCAAGCACGGCGTCAATGTGGTCCACGACATGGTCACGGCCATCGACGCCGGCGCCAAAACCGTGAAGACCGCCGGCGGCCAAAGCTTCCCCTACGACCGCTGCATCGTGGCTCCCGGCATCGATTTCAAATGGGACAGCATCGAAGGCTACGACGATAAGGTTGCCGAAAACATCCCCCATGCCTGGAAGGCGGGCTCCCAGACCGTCACCCTGCGCAAACAGCTGGAGTCCATGAAGGACGGCGGCACCGTGGTCATCGCGGCCCCGCCGAACCCGTTCCGTTGTCCTCCCGGACCCTATGAGCGCGCTTCTCAGATCGCTCACTACCTGAAGAATCACAAGCCGAAATCGAAGATCCTGATCCTCGATGCCAAGCCCAAGTTCTCCAAACAAGGTCTGTTCGTTCAAGGCTGGAAAGCCCTGTACGGTTATGAAAGCGACAACTCGATGATTGAGTGGCGACCCAGCGCCCAGGGATCCAACGACAACGCCGTGGTCAAGGTCGATGCCGGCGCCATGTCGGTCACCACCGGCTTCGACGAAACCGTCAAGGCAGACGTGCTGAACGTGATCCCGGCCCAGAAAGCGGGCAAGATCGCCTTCGCCGCGGGTCTGACCAATGACAGTGGCTGGTGCCCGGTCAATCTGCACACCTTCGAGTCCACCATTCACAAAAACATCCACGTGATTGGTGACGCGTCCATCGCCACCGGCATGCCGAAATCCGGTTATGCGGCGAATTCCGAAGCCAAGGTGTGTGCGGCCGGCGTCGCGGCCCTGCTGAATGGACAGGAGCCTGGCACCCCGGCCTATGTCAACACCTGCTACTCGATTGTGGGTGAAGACTGGGGTATCTCGGTTGCAGGCGTCTACAAACTGGCTCAGGACGGCTCCAAGATCGAGTCCGTTTCCGGCGGCTTGACCCCGACCGATGCCACACCTGAGATGCACGCCCGCGAGGTGGAATACGCCTACAGCTGGTTCAAAAACATCACTCACGACGTTTTCATGTGAGTCCAGCCTGCCGTCCTGATCGGGACGGCATCCGGGCCTGCGGAAGATCCTCACTTCCGTAGGCCCGGTTTCAACCTCTGCCGACAGTTCCCTCCAGCGTTTTCATATCCCTTTGACTCCCTGCCTGTCCGACGCTTGCCGACAGTAGACATCGGAACCTCTCTATACGAATTGATTTGAATTCGAGATGAGTCGCCCGGATGCCGCGCAGCGAAACCCGGGAAGGTCGTGGCTGCGGATCGTCCCGGGTTACGGGAACTGGAACTGCTTGCCATCCCAAACACAAACTTGCGATGGGTAGCCCGGATGCAGCGCAGCGGAATCCGGGAAGGCCGCGGCTTCGAATCGTCCCGGGTTACGCTTTGCTTCACCCGGGCTACGGAAACTGGACTAGCTTGCCATCCCAAACACAAACTTGTGGTGGGTAGCCCGGATGCAGCGCAGCGGAATCCGGGAAGGTCGCGGCTATTGAGGCGTTCTGGGTATGCCGCGTTCAGGCCCGGGCATGGGGGGCTGGTCGATCACATACCCGGCACCGGAGTGGAGACTGGCGGGCCTTGCGAAGTCGGGAAAATCCGGATTGTGCCAGCCCGGTTCAGCGAGCTTCTGTTCGGGGGGCTTGATCCGCGAAACATAGTCGAGCACCGCGCGGATATCCCTGTGGGTGAACCCATGGATCTGCTTGACCATCTTACGGTCGGCATTTCTACGTCGCTCGCTCTTGATCCACTCGAACTGACGCAACAGGTACCGATAGTGCTGCCCATAGATGACCGGGATGTGGTCCTGCATATTACCCTCGCCATGATCACCATGGCATTCGGTGCAGTTATCCTTGTACAGCTGCGCTCCCCACTCCAGATCGTTACCCGGTCCCACACCATTGTGCGGCGTCATGGGCAGACCCGAGATGTAGGCCGTGACATCGGCGATCTCCTGGATCCCACCCAGAAGTTGCGGGGAAGTAAACGGGAGCATGGTGGGATTGTCCCGGTTGCGGGCACGGATATCCGCCAACTGTTTGATCAGCACCGTGCGCAGCTGCCCGGCCAGTTGCGGATAGGCGCCGCTTTCCAGACCCCAGCCTTCCGGCGTATGACAAACCGCGCAGATGCGATAGACCTTCTTACCGTTCTCGAGATTGGGCGTGAGCTTCATTGCTTCATCGTATTCACGCATCGCATCATCAGCCGGAGTGGCCAGCGCGGCGCCGGAAAGCAGAAGCCCCAGCAGGGAAAACGCCAAAATCGACTTGTTCATTCACTCTCCCGAGACTCGCGTCACATGAGTAATTGTGATGTCTTGAAAGTTGACTGACAGTCCAACTGATATCTGTCATCGCATGTGGGCCATCCATTGGACACGGGGCATTGTGATTTTGGGCCGCTTGATACGCTGTCTGAATTAATGCGGCAGCCCGCACAGGCGTACGCTTGAGGATTTTTCGAAGCGGTCCGGAATGGTATGTTCACGCCATGATTCACTGTATTCCATTACTGTTTAATATAGCGACGCCACAGGCGTCCGACAAATAAAAAACCCACGCCAAAAGTCGTGGGTTTAAATGATCTTGGCGAGATCGAATTCGATCCGCCTGAAAGGTTCAGCTCTTACACATGTTTTGCGCGAGATTTTCCTGGAAGATCGCCTTGTGGATGTCACCCAGACTGAGCATGCCGATCAACTGGTTGCCCTCGGCGACCGGAATGCGACGAAATTTGTGCCGCACCATGATGGTGGCCGCGCGCAGAATGTGCATATCCGGGCGAACGCTGATGACGTTGTGGCTCATCAGGTCCGACACCTTGAGATTCACCACATCCTTATACTGCATCATCATCCGGTCATAGTCCGGTGAAGACATGCCATCCATCACCTCTTCCAGGGTTGGAAACATGCGATGCAGGACATCCTTCTCCGCAATGATACCCACCAGCTTGCCATCCTGTTCAACCGGCAGACCGCTGTATCGGAACAGACACATCAGTGAGACCACCTCCAAGAGTTTGGTATCCGGGCTCACCGTCTTCGGCGATTTTGACATGATTTCGCTTACCAGCATCGAAACAACTCCTCA
>JBNLFS010000038.1:0-3702 GCA_050305635.1 Candidatus Thiodiazotropha sp.
AAACAGACCCAGGGCAAGGCGGATCCTGGGCAGGTGAACAAGATCCTTATGGGCAAACTCAAGGGATAAACAAAAAGGGCGAACGGAATGCCGGCCTTCCGGTCGGAGACAGGGTGGACTGAACGACAAGCAAACAGCGTGGCAAATTACTCTGTTCCGAGAGACGGAGAGAGAGGATTATGATGGCGGTATCCGGATGGTTTAAAGGCGGACTGGCTTTGCTGTTTTCCGCGCCGCTTTTGTTACAGGCTTCCCCGTGGCGGGACCAGTCCCCAGGGAAACCGGATCTGAGGGTCCAGAGTACCACCCCGGTCTACTTCCGGGCACTGGATCTGGATCGGGAGGCTCTGAAGGCGCGGCTGGATCAGTCCCCCGCGGAAGTCGGGATCCTCCAGACCGGTGGGCAGACCCTGGAACTGCCCCTGCCCGACGGGGGGATGACTCGACTCTATGTCGAGGCCTCGCCCATCATGGCTCCGGAACTGGCGCAACGCCATCCTGAGATCACCACCTACCGGGTCCGGGGCCTCGATGAACCGGAACTCACCGGACGCCTGGACCTCACCCCCCTGGGCTTTCATGCCCTGCTCAACACCCCGGCCGGGACGGTGTTTATCGATCCGGATGCCACGGGTGGCTACCGCAGCTTCTACAAACGGGACTATGCCCGGACCCATCCCCAGGCGGGGCAGGCCCATGTCTGCCACACCCCGCAACATGCCACCGGATCGCTCAAGCAGTTACAGACCGGTCGGCTGCAAACCGCCGCCCGTACCCTGAGCGGTGGCCAACGCCGTATCTACCGTCTCGCGGTGGCGGCGACCGGAGAGTACACCACCTATTTCGGTGGCACTAAGGATCTGGCCCTGGCGCAGATCGTCACCGCCATCAACCGGGTCAACCAGATCTACGGGCGGGATATCGCGGTACAGTTTCAACTGGTGGGTAATAACGATCGGATTATCTACAGCAATCCTGATACCGATCCCTATACCCAGCGTGCGGAAGCCATCGCGACCATGCTCGAGGAGAATCAGGATAACCTGGACTACACCCTGGGCAGGCGTCACTACGATATCGGTCATCTGTTTGGTCTGGTGGGCGGCGGACTGGCCACCCTGGGTTCCGTCTGCATGGATTATCGGGCCCAGGCCTATACCGGAACCCCGAACCCCGACAGCGATGTGTTCTATATCGACTTCGTGGCTCATGAACTGGGGCACCAGCTGAATGCCAATCACTCCTTCAATGGTACAACCTCCAATTGCGGCGGAATCAACCGCAACCCGGATACCGCCATGGAGCCGGGAAGTGGCTCAACCATTATGAGCTACGCCGGTATCTGCGGCGATGAGGACCTGCAGAGCCATTCGGACGCTACCTTTCATGCGGTGAGCATCCAGGAGATACATGAATTCACCACCACGGGGGGTGGTAGTCAATGCGGGACCCTGGTGAGCACCGGCAATACCGCACCCCAGGTGGATGCGGGGGTGAGCGGTGAGGATGGCTCCTATACCCTGCCCATTGGCACTCCGTTCCGGCTCACCGGGCAGGCCCTGGACGCGGAGGGGGACCCGCTCTCCTATCAGTGGGACGAGATGGATGCGGGCGGCGCCACGGGTGCCACCGATGCCGATACCATTGGCACCGATCTATCCGGGGAGTCCAATCCTCTGTTTCGTTCCTATCTGCCCATCTCGACCCCGGAACGTTACGTACCCCGGCTCAGTACTCTGCTCAGCGGGCAGTTCGGGATCGGTGAGACGCTGCCCGAGACCGAGCGGGCACTGAATTTCCGTCTCACGGTTCGGGACGGTGCCTCCGGGGTGGGCGATGACGATCTGCTGATCCAGGTGGATCCGAGCCTCGGGGTGTTCGCGGTGAGCGGAGGTTCGCTGAACAATGGCGGTTCCTACGAGGGAGGCTCGAAACAGTCACTGCGGTGGTCGGTGTCCGATACCGACAGCGTATGTTCACAGGTGCGGATCAGCCTGCTCAGCCTGAACGCCGACACCGCTCCGACCCGCTACTGCGATCTCAACGATGAGGGCATGACACTGCTTGATCTGGGTACTTATCCGAATACCGGTACGGCCATCGTGACCCTGCCCGAAACCGGCCTGCCATTCGCCCGGGTCATGTTGGCCTGTGTCGACGGGTTGTTCTTCAATTTGTCCCGTGAGCCGATTCAGATTCTGGCCTCTGGCGAGATTGCCAGCGATTGTAAACCCATCGATGGAGAGGCCCTTGAGCATGGCACGGTGTTCACCGATGCGGACAGCGCCACCAAGTTCGACAGCCCTGGTGGGGGTGGACTCTTCTGGATGCTGAATCTGTTGTTGGGTGCGTTTGCGGTGCTGCGAGTCACGTTCGCAGGCGACAGGGCGCACTGAACAGGCTGAACATCTCGGACAGCATCCGGGAGACCATGCTGAACAGGTGCAGGTTGACCCGGTAGTGGTTGTTCGCCATGAGGAAACGCTGCCGGGATTGATCCCGCTGGGTCAGGTAGTTCTGTCGTTCATCCTCACCCATGGCCTCCAGGGTCTCCTGATCGCATTGGGAAAAGCCAGAATTTTCCTGCATGGTTTTCAGGTTCTCCATGGCCGCGTTGATGAACTTGACCTGCATGCTTGCGAACGCTCCGGCGAGGACGCTCAGCCAGCTGCTGGTTTTTTCCTCCGTTTCCATCAGGGGCGAGGTTTTCAGGGCCCGTAAAATCAGGTTTTCATACAGCCTTTCGAGTTGTTGGACAAACACCTTCATGCCGTCATAGGAATAGTTGGATTCGGCTGAGGGAGAGTCAATGTTTTGGGCTTCCTCTTCGATCTCCTCGGACGGGTCCATCGCTTCGGTTTCCACCAATTCGATCGACTCGGCCGTTGGATTCAGGATCTCGATGCAACCGTTCAGACAGTCCGGGTGGATTGCCGTCTGGGTGATGGCGCACTGCTCTCGGGTAGCGAGTCGAAGCTCCTCTTCCAGGAACCCGGGCAGGGAGCCATCCCGCAGATTCTGATCCAGGAGGGTCTCCGCCTGCAGGTTGACCTGCCGGATCAGGCCGAGACCGAGTTGTTCCGTACCGTATTCGTCGGAGAGCTCTTTCAGTTTTTCATCCATGCGTCGCCGGTTGCGGCCGATGCTCCGCACCGGGATATGTCTACAGGGTTGTTTACGGGCAATGACAGGGACTCTGAGTTGAAAGGAGGGTACAGACTTCATGGGGAGCACGCCTACAGGATCACGGATACGACAAGCCAATCGTGTTCAATCTAGTAGAAAGTCTCAGATTGTGTAACTAGGGATTGTACTAGTGTGTTTCCTTATGTTATTAGCCCGGCACCTAAATATGCCGTGTTCAACCGAAGCGTGCCTGCCCTAAGAATTACCTGATTACCCACTATGCTCCGCCATAGGGTGGTGGGTGTGAGCATTGAGCAATGGTTTGAAAAGTTTTGAGTTTTAAGTGTTGAGTTTTGAGTGGATGAGTTCGCTGCGCTCACGGGTTATGGGCCCCCCTCACCCTTAGGTGGGTGTTGTAACTCAAGTTTCGGAGTTCAAAGTTCATCCACAGCCTGTAAACAGGATAGGCATGCCTCATCAAAACCGAAGCTCGTTATTAGAATAAGGATTCCGTCATTCCGGCGAATGCCGGAATCCAGGGGAATGTGGCACCTACCCTCAACAAGCTCTGCTGTC
>JBNLFS010000039.1:0-9629 GCA_050305635.1 Candidatus Thiodiazotropha sp.
GCAGGCGAGGGGATTCACCAGCGCCCTGGCGGTTCCCTTCATCGCCATTGCGGCAACCCGCAATCCGAGCTGGTCGGTGCGTGTATTCGTCTCCCGGCAGGTGGTGTTTCACGCCATGACCCTGATGGCGGCCGGAAGTTATCTCGTGTTCATGGCGGTGGTGGGTTATTACATCCGTTATTACGGCGGAAGCTGGGCGAAGGCCGCGCAGATCGCAGTGGTGTTCATTGGTGTATGTTTTCTGGCGGTGGTGCTGTTTTCCGGATCGTTTCGCGGCAAACTAAAGGTTTTCGTCAACAAGCACTTCTTCAGTTACAAATACGACTGGCGGGACGAGTGGCTGCGGGTGGTGCAAACCCTGTCCGAAGGACCGGGCGGTATCGAGATCCGGCCCCGGGTGATACAGGCAATCTCCGACTCGGTAGAAGCCAAGGGCGGTTACCTGTGGATGCTGAGCGACGATGACAGTTATCGCTGTGTCAGTGAGTGGCAGGTGTCTGAAATCAGCCTGGATATTGAAGCAGGATCCCCCCTGGTGGACTATTTTCTCACCAGCGATTGGATCATCGAACTGGATGAATGGTCGGCCTATCCGGAGCGCTATGAAAATCTGCATATCGACCGGCATTTGACCGAACTCCCGGACATCTGGCTGATCGTGCCGATCAAGCACCATGAAGCGCTGATCGGGTTCGTGGTGCTGACCCATCCCAAGCGGAGTCGTTCGATCAACTGGGAGGACCGGGATCTGATTAAGGCCGCCGCCAAGCAGGCCGGCGGGTATCTGGCCCTGTTGCAGACCACTGAAGCACTCAGCCAGGCCAATCAGTTCGAGGCTTTCAACCGTCTCTCCGCATTCGTGGTGCATGATCTGAAAAACCTCATCGCGCAACTCGAACTGGTGGTGAAAAACGCGGAACGCCACAAAAACAACCCGGAATTCATGGACGACGCAGTGAAAACTATTGGTAACGCCGTGGATAAAATGGGACGATTACTCTCCCAATTGCGTCAGGGAAGGTTTGAATCAACACGGACTAAACAGTTCTATATAGAAGAAGCCGTGGCTCGAGCAGTCAATGAACTCTATGCATACCGTCCCAAGCCCCATTTGGAGATTCGGGATAATTATCTCGAGATCGTCGCTGACCAGGACCGCTTTACCGCCGTCATGGTGCACATGATCAAAAACGCCCAGGAAGCGACCGAGGCAAGCGGATCTGTGAATCTCATCCTGGAGCGCCGGGACCAGTCCGCGATCATCACGATTCAGGATACGGGGAGTGGAATGGATGAGAAATTCATCAAGGAACGGCTATTCCGTCCGTTTCAGACCACCAAGGGCAATGCGGGAATGGGTATCGGGGTCTATGAGACCCGTGAATACGTCAAGTCACTGAACGGACAGCTGGGTGTCACGAGTGAGGTGGGTAGTGGGACGACCTTCACGATCACCATCCCGCTCCATCAGGCGGTAGTGGAATCTGAGCACGAAACAGCGGAATCCTGATCCTGGGCTGAAGTGTTGCAGGAGCCCGGGGTCTTCCAGCAGAATCATGTGAGAATCGAGGCGAAACTGAGTGAGTAAAGTCAGCAATCAACTGAAACCGTTGATCATAGTAGAAGACGACCCCGGTCTGCAGAGTCAACTGAAGTGGAGCTTCGATGGCTATGACGTGCATATTGCAGGCGACCGGGAAAGCGCCATCAGTTTGCTGCGAAAGACCACCGCTGCGGTAATTACCCTGGACCTGGGACTGCCGCCCGACCCTACCAATGTGAGCGAAGGATTTTCCACGCTGCAGGAAATTCTCAGCATGCAGCCTCAGACGAAGGTGATCGTGGTCACCGGAAATGATGACCGGATGAATGCGCTCAAGGCGATCGAGCTCGGCGCCTATGATTTTTACCAGAAACCCATCGATCCGGATGTGCTCAAGGTGATTATCGAACGGGCCTATCACGTACATGGACTGGAAGAGGAGAACCGCAGGCTCAACCGGATCCAGCGCAATTCACCTCTGGACGGGGTTGTGGCCAACAGTCCCGAAATGCTGGAACTGTGTCGGGTCATCGAAAAGGTCAGTCCGACCAGTATCACGGCATTGCTGCTCGGTGAGAGCGGTACCGGTAAGGAGGTATTGGCACGGGCCATTCACGGTCTCAGCGAACGCCGGGATGAAAAATTCGCCGCCATCAACTGCGCCTCAATACCTGAGAACCTCCTGGAGAGCGAACTTTACGGCTACGAGAAGGGTGCCTTCACCGGAGCGGTAAAGCGCACCATCGGCAAGATCGAATCCGCCAATGGGGGCACCCTGTTCCTCGATGAGATTGGTGATATGCCCCTGGGATTGCAGGCCAAGATGCTGAGATTTCTCCAGGAGCGAGTGATCGAACGGATCGGGGGACGGGACGAAATACCGGTGGACATCCGGGTGATCTGCGCCACCAACAAGGATCTCGAAGAGATGATTGCGCAGGGAGTGTTTCGTGAGGATCTCTACTACCGTATCAGTGAAATCATCATCAATATCCCACCTTTGAGGGATCGGGCGGGTGATGCCGTGCTGCTAGCCTGGTCCTTTCTCGGAAAATACGCGAAACAGAACGGTTCGAAAGTCACCGGTTTCACCAGTGAAGCACTCAAGGCCATCGAAGAGTACAGCTGGCCAGGAAATGTGCGGGAACTGGAGAATCGGGTCAAACGTGCCGTGGTTATGGCGGATGACACGCTGATAACCCCTTCGGAACTGCAATTATCTCCCGACAAAGAAGACCCTATGCCCATCAACCTGCGGGAAGTGCGGGAACATGCGGAGGCGCGGGCGATCATCCGAGCCATGAGTTATGTGGGCGGCAACGTCTCTAAGGCGGCCGACCTGTTGGGCGTGAGTCGTCCGACGCTCTACGATCTGGTCAATAAATACGGACTCAAGTAAGTCCGGTTTTTTTCGTCTGTGACTCATCCGTGTCGGTGGCGGTCCGGTCATCCAGGCGTACAGACTCAAATGGACACAAAAATCCCATGAAGGATTACACTCAATACTCTGCGACGTTTCTGATTCTGTTCATCCTGCTGTTGTCGGGATGCGGTCGTGGCGTCGATGAAGGGGAGCGCTTGCAACGAGCTGAGAGCAGCTTCGGGCAAGGCCACTATTCAGAGGCGATCATCGACCTGAAGAATATCCTTCAGGCGGATACCCGGCATCAGTCTGCTCGAATCCTGCTCTCCCGTTGTTACCTTGCGATCGGGGATGGCTTGTCTGCGGAGAAGGAGTTGAGCCGTTTGGATTCGTCCAGCCGCGAGACACCTGAAGTGAAGGAGATCGAGTTGTCGGCCTGGGAAGGGCAGGGGAAGTACTCGCAAATAGCGGATGCCTATGAAAAAGGCATGCTTTCGCAGCTTCGGCGAAACCGCATGCGCGAGATCGTCGCGAATGCCTACATCCACTTGACGAAACCCCGGCAGGCGGATGAACTGGCGGTAGGGTTGCTCAACGAAGACGCGCACAACGTCGCGGCTCTGATTCTTAGAGCCAATGCCGCGAGTATGCGTGATGAGGACGATAGTGCAATCGAGTTTCTGAACCGGGCAATCGGCATCGATTCCCAGAATCCACAGGTTTGGCGCGTACTCGGTGGAATCCAGGTCAAGCATCTGCAGTATGAGCAGGCCATTGACTCGCTGAAGAAGGCCGTGTCCCTGGCGCGTGCCGAGGATCCCCGGATGGAGCGTTTTTTGACCCGGGTGACGCTGATTCAACTGCTTGTTCAGCAAGGCAGGCTGCAGGACAGTCAGCAATACCTGGATGATTTGACGAAGACCGATCCCGGAAATCCCATGGTGCTTTATCTGAAAGGTCTGCACCATTACATCGGCAAAGAATACGATGCGGCCAAGACGGAGTTGACCCGCGCGCTCAACAAGATGCCCAATCACCTGCCAACCTTGCTGCTGCTGGGAGCGATTCATTTTTCCGAAAATAACCTGGAGCAGGCTAATCTGTTGCTGACGCGCTATGTCAACCAGGTCCCCACACACCTTCAGGCACGCAAACTGCTGGGTGAAATCAAGCTCAGGCTCAACAAACCCAAGGAGGCTCTCAGCCTGCTCAAATCCGCCGATGAGCAGCAGGACGATACGGATCTCCTGTCCATGATAGGGATTGCCGCGAGTCAGTCCGGAGACTATCTGCAGGGTGTGGAGTATCTGAAAAAAGCGATGCAGAACCATCCTCAGGATACGCGGATTCGAGAGGAGCTGGCGAGACTCTATCTGAGTCAGGGCGACGTGGAAGAAGCGATTGTTGAACTCGAACAGCTGAAAGCCACGGGTGACCATCATGCCAACGCTCTGTTGCTGCTGTCCTATTTGAAAAAACAGGACTACGCATCGGCACTTAAGCTTTCCGATCAGATGCTCTCCGAGGAAGATGTAGCACATTCATCCATGGACTTTTATCTGCGTGCGCTGATCGAAATGGCAACCGGTAAACGCAATGAAGCACGCCACTTTTTTCTAAAGGCAACCCAACTGGATCCGGCCTATGTCCCCGCACAGATCGCCCTCGGGCGTATGGATCTGGAGGACGGTCACCTGCATGAGAGCGGGAATCGTCTGAATCTGGTGCTGGCCAGAGATCCGCAAAACCTGCAGGTGTTGCTATTGATGGCGCAGTTGAGCGAGCGAATGGGGCAACAGAAGGCGGCGCTGGAATGGCTGGAGAAGGCTGCCGAAACGCCGCAAAGCCCCATCATGCCACGTGTGATTTTGGCCCGTTACTATCTTCGCACCCATCAGCCGGAGAAGGCGGCAACCTACCTGAATGAACCGCAGTGGCGTAACAGCAATGATACGGCGGTGTTATCCCTGATTGCCGAGCTGGATCAGCAACTGGGTCGAGAACGGGAAGCGGAATCCCTTTTGCATCGCATTATCGACCTGAAACCTGAGCAGGAAGGGATTTATCTGCAACTGGCCGATCTGCAAATGCGACGGGGCGATACAAGTGCCGCGAGAAAGACCCTTCAAACACTCAAGACGCTCAGTTCCAATGCCAAACGTCTTCTTTTCAAGATTGAGCTTGAGGACCGGCAATATGCACGGGCGCGTGCCATTGCCCAGGAGCTTCTGGGAGACCCGCAAACGCGGCATATCGGGATCGGCCTGCAGGCTCAGGTTTTTCAGGCACAGGGCGAGTATCACAAGGCCAGCGAACTTTTGAAGCCGCAGATTTCTGCTGAGACGCCTTTCTACCTGGTGCAGATGCTCGTCGATAGTTATCTGAAGCAAGGTGATGTTGACTCGGCGGTAAGCCTGTTGAAGGAGCAGATCAGTCTGTCCGCCGGGTCACGGGAAAACCAGGCCAGATTGGCTCTGGCGATGATCCAGCAGGCGCGCGGACAGATCGCTGAGGCGCTGGCTTTATATCAGACGATCCTACTGACGGATGCCGGCAATGTGGTGGCTTTGAACAATGCGGCACTGCTCAGTTTTGAGTCGGATCCGAAACAGGCCTTGGATTATGCACAGCGGGCCTATCAGCGGGTGGGGGATTCCTCCCCGGCGGTGGTCGACACTTTTGCCTGGCTGACACACCGCTCCGGGGACGCCGGTAATGCTCTGAAAATCCTCGCGCCGGTGATGCAACGCACTGTGGATCCCAGCATTCGCTATCACTATGCGGTCATACTGAATGCCAATGGTAATAATCACGAAGCTCTGGCAATTCTCGAAAAGGTTTTCGAAAATAAACAGCAGTTTCATGAATTTGAAGAAGCCAAAAGGTTGTTAAGTGCGCTATCATCCAACAATGGTTGACCACGGCTGATTGAACCGGAAAGTGGTCCGGCGATTCTTCAGAATATTTTCGCTTAATCATTACTATCAAAGTCGGTTTGATATCATTAAATAACAGGAAAGTATTATGTTATCAGTGCGTTATGCAAAATTTTCAAGTTTCGCGGCCAGCCTGGCGCTGTTGCTGCTGAGTGCCTGTTCCAGTACTCCGGAGATGAATGCCGGCACCACCACAGGGGACGCCGCGGGGCAGGGTTCGACTTCCTCTCCGCTCTATCTGATCGGACCGGGTGATACCCTGAATGTCTTCGTCTGGGGCGATCAGGAGCTGACCACCGATGTGGTGGTGCGTCCTGACGGTCTGATCACAACCCCCCTGGTGGAGGACCTGCCGGCCAGTGGTAAGACCCCTACCGAATTGGCGAGGGACCTCGAGAATCGTCTCTCCCGTTTCGTGAAAAACCCGAAAGTGACGGTCAGCGTGAGACAATTCGTGGGCCGATACACCGAGCAGGTCCGGGTTGTGGGGCAGGCCTCGCAGCCTCAGTCCATTCCCTTCCGCGAAGGCATGACGCTGTTGGATGTGATCATTGAAGTGGGGGGGCTGACCGAGTTCGCATCCGGCAATAAGGCCACGATCGTGCGTAAACTCGGTAATGAGACCAAGCAATACCGTGTCCGCCTGGACGACCTGATCCGCGATGGCGATATCTCGGCCAATGTGAAGATGATGCCCGGCGACGTATTGATTATTCCGGAAACCTGGTTCTGACCCGCGCCGGGGTTTCGGGTGCAAATTTCCTGATATCTATGGGAACGGTTTTAATATGAGCAGCATAGAAAAAGCAATCGAGCGACTGGCGAAGGCCAAAGGGGAGCACCCGGCGCCGAAAGCGGAAGAGCCTTCGCAAGCGCCGAATGTGGCTGCTCAGGGAGCTGCTGTGGCCCAACAGGCCACTACGCAGCAAAAACCGTTGCCCGGAACCCGCAGGGATCAGGATCAACCGGTCAAAAAGATCAGCCTCGATTATGAGGCGCTGTCTCGGATCGGTCATATTGTTCCGCACTCCGGCAACAAGGTTCTGGAGGAGGAGTATCGGATCATAAAGCGCCCGGTGATCCGCAATGCGTTGGGTAAGGGAGCGGTGCCCATTGAGCATGGCAACCTGGTCTCCATCTCCAGTTCGCTGCCTTCAGAGGGAAAGACCTTTACTGCCTTGAATCTGGCGCTGAGCATTGCGACCGAATTGGATTCCACCGTATTGCTCATCGACGGAGATGTGCTGAAGTACTCGCTGAGCCGCCTGATGGGCATCGAAAACGAACCCGGTCTGATCGATTTGTTGAGTGACCGTGAATGTGAGGTGTCGGACGTCATCATCCACACCCAGATTCCGAAATTGAAGCTGATCGGTGCGGGTACCCGATCCGAAAAGTCCACCGAACTGCTGGCCAGTACGGAAATGGAACGACTGCTCGACGAACTGGCCCGTCGTTACAATGATCGCATCATCATATTCGACTCACCTCCGTTGCTGGCCACCAGTGAGGCCGCCGTGCTCAATCACCATATGGGGCAGATCCTTGTGGTGGTCGAAGCAGGGCAAACCCCCGTGGAGGCGATCAAGGATTCGCTCTCGCGTCTGGATCAGGACAAGGCCATCGGGTTGATCCTGAACAAGAGCCGGGAAGGTAAAGGGACCAATTACTACGGCACCTACTATTGATGGTGTGGACCCTGGCGGATTGCTTGAATTCACCGGGTGCGATCGGTAGATCCCAGTCAAAATCCGCGCGGTATCTGATGTCATCGATCGCCATCTGATCGTGTCAACTGACGCTAATCTCATATAGATTGCTGAAATCGAAACCATCGGTAATCTTCGGTCCTTTCCAATACCTTGATTTGCCTAGGCGATCTATCTCACCACGAAGGACACGAAGCTCACGAAGGAACGACTGGAGCGTTCATCAAAATCTACCCTTCGTGCGCTTCGTGTTCTTCGTGGTTACCTGATTGCCTATGCTTCTCAGCCATGAAATCCGCTGCCTGAAGCGGTTTTGAGTGTTGGGTTAGGGTGATCGGTATGGCCCCTTTCCGTACCCAGGGATCTCCTTCAAATGATTGCTTTTTGGAGTAATGCCGGCATCGCCATGCTGCATGGATCTCTTCACTCAGATTAGAACGAAGGGTGACGTCTGGAGGGTATTGTATGATCCCGCAGTGCTTCGCAGTCTGCCGGATCCCGGGTTGCACTTCGTTTCACCCGGGCTACGGGTGATGCTCGTTCTTCTTGAGATTCCCGTGTCCAGATCAACGTAGCCCGGATGCAGCGAAGCGAAACCCGGGAACAACCCTCCGGAACTGGCCGTATGAGCGTAGCGAGTTTCAGCCCCGCAGGTTTTTGTGAGCATCGCAGTAAATCTTGCGTAAGGTCTAGCTGACTTGGTTGATTACGCTGCTGTGAAATTCTCTCGTTCCCACGCTCCGCGTGGGAACGAGGAAAAGTGACTCGTCCAGGAGGACGGAACCGAACAGCGATGTTCAGCTACGAAGATGCGGATAGGCAGGGTCTATGGTTGTCTGATGCATGATTGCTGAGGCCGTTGTAAGGGGATTCGCTTTAAAAATGTGAAAAAATTCCCAAAAATTCTTCTTGGGCCTGTCAATCCAGCTCAATAAACCCCAATATTGCCCAGGTGATTTCCCACGGCAAAGCCATGCGGCCCTGGGGAATCAGGTAAATGTCGGTGGACTGGATTCTCTGTTATGATCGCGAACTCATTGAGTTTTTCGTACTCCCCATGGGTATCAGGATAGCCGCCACAACCTTGTGAATGCCCGGTTGAGACGGGATAATAATTCTCAATTCCTACAATCAGACTGAGTCATAGAACAATCATGAAAATAGGCCTGTTGAAAGAATCTGCGTCGGGAGAGTGCCGGGTGGCACTGTCGCCGGACATTACCAAGAAGCTGGTAGGAAAGGGGTTTCAGATCATCGTATCGTCAGGTGCGGGGCAGTTGGCGCATTTTACCGATGCCCAGTATGAGGAAGCGGGGGCTAGCGTGGTATCCGCCGAGGAAGCCCTGCAGGCCGACATCCTGGTGCGGGTGCGCAAACCTTCGTCTGACGAAGTCGCTCAGATGCCCAAAGGGTCCCTGCTGATCTCCCATATTGAATCCTGTGAAGTGGACGATGTTCTGAAGCAGGTACTGGAGAAACAGATCACCTTTCTCGCCATGGAGCGCATACCCCGTATCTCTAGGGCTCAGGCCATGGATGCCCTGTCTTCCCAGAGCAACATTGCCGGCTACCGCGCGGTTATCGAGGCAAGCGCCCATTACGGGCGATTTTTTCCGCTCATGATGACCTCGGCCGGGTCTGCCAAGCCGGCCAAGCTGATTGTTCTGGGTGCCGGCGTGGCGGGGCTTCAGGCCATCGCAACCGCGCGCCGTCTGGGTGCGGATGTGTCCGCTTACGACGTCAGGCCCGAGACCAAGGAGCAGATTGAGTCCCTGGGAGCCAAGGCCATCGAATTGGATATCGGAGAGAGCGGTTCCGGCGAAGGCGGGTATGCCAAAGAACTCTCCGATGAGGCCAAGGCTCGCCAACAGCAGGCCCTGGCGGATGAACTGAGCAAGGCTCACGTGATCATCACCACCGCATTGATACCCTGCCGCCCCGCCCCGGTGCTGATCACCGAAGAGGTGGTGAAACGCATGCGTGATGGATCGGTCATCGTGGATCTGGCGGCAGCCAATGGGGGTAATTGTCCCCTGACCGAGGCCAACCAGGTCGTGGTCAAACACGGGGTCACCCTG
>JBNLFS010000040.1:0-13318 GCA_050305635.1 Candidatus Thiodiazotropha sp.
AGAACGCATATCACTGGCCATCTCTCCTGTGATCTACGGCTTCATGCGCCTGATCTATCCATTGGTGTGGGTGTTCCTGCAGATTACCAATTGGGTGCAGTCCTCCACCAAGGCAATGGATGATCCGTTGGTGACGGAGTCGGAGGTGATCACCCTGATCGAACACGGTGAAGAAGAGGGTGTTATCGACACCCGTGAGCGCGAGATGATCGAGCGCATCTTCTACTTCAACGATCTCAAGGCAGAGGATGTGATGACGCCCCGGAGACAGGTGTTCCGCCTGGACGGTCGACGCCTGCTGCGTGATGCATTGCCGGACATTCTGAACGAAGGTTATTCACGCATCCCGGTCTACAGCGAGGATCCGGATGAGATCCATGGGGTGGTGATACTCAGGGACCTGATCAGCATTATCGCCAAAGGTCAACTCGACAAGACGATAGCCGAATTGGCCCAGGAGCCGTTGTTTACCTCATCCAACACCCCGATTGATGAGCTGATCCGCACCCTGAAAAACAAGAGCATCCATCTCGCCGTAGTGGTTGATGAACATGGTGCCATGGTGGGTGTCATTACCCTCGAGGACATGCTTGAGGAATTGGTGGGTGAGATCTATGACGAAAGTGATGAGAAGCCGGACGAACTGATGGTTCTGGGTAATGGGCAGATTCTGGTGGATGGAACTGCGGAATTGCGCATCGTCGAGGAGTATTTCGACATCGATATTCCCGGCAAGCCGACCGACACCATCAATCGCTGGCTTCTGGAACACACCGAACGAATCCCGGTCAAGGATGAGCGCTTCGAACTCGACGGACTTCAGGTTCGGGTGGAGGATGCCTCGAGCCGGCGGATTCACCAGGTCATCCTGTGCCGCAGTGAGCCGGATGAGGGGAAGCAGTCCGGTGATTCGCAGTCTGATTAGTACCCGCAATGCATGTTCCCACGCTCAGCGCGGGTACACACATACCTAAACAGGCTGTTGAAATTCGCTCAGACGCGCGCGAGACAAGGCGAAAACCGCTGAAAAAGCACAGGTTACTGGAGTCAATGAGCATTTTGAGGCGGATTTCAATCGCTTTCCTGGATTCCGCTTCGCTTCATCCAGGCTACCCTGACGCGATAATCGTATTGGCAAAGGTTCCCGGTTTTACGGTTGATTCCGCACACGATGCCGAAAGTGGGTCATGAGCTTTTCACGCATGCGCTTTTCACGATGCTTCTTTGCCGCTTCCAGACGTCTCTCCGCAACTCCGATCAGGGTCTCCTGACAGTTCATCGATTTGTCGTCTTCCTGGGGTATCCGACGGACATAACTGCCATCGGATTGCATATCCCAGGCATTGAGTTTGTCGCTCAGCTGTACATCGAGTATCAGACGTAACTCCTGGCGCAGGGCGGGTGACTCCACAGGCACCAGCACCTCGACCCGATGCATGAGGTTTCTCTGCATCAGGTCCGCGGATCCGATGAAATACTCCTCATCTCCGGCGTTGTGGAAATAGGTGATGCGTGAGTGCTCAAGGAAGCGCCCGACGATGCTCACGACGCTGCCGGTTTCACTGAGACCTTTGATGCCGGGGCGGAAACGGCAGGTGTCCCGGACGATGAGATCGACTTTGACACCGGCCTGGGTGGCCTTGTAGAGCCCCTTGACGATATCCGAATCCTCCAGGGCGTTCATCTTCAACTGAATATGTCCGGGCGAACCGTCCAGATGCAGTTTGATCTCCCGCTCGATTTTATTCAACAGGGATTGTTTCAGGGTGTAGGGCGCCGCGAGAATCTTGCGGTAGCTCGGGGGCGGTGAATAACCGGTCAGGTAGTTGAACAGTTCAGTGAGATCCTTGCCAATCTCATCTTCGCAGCCGAGCAACCCCAGATCCGTATACAGGCGGGCCGTGCCGGCGTGGTAGTTGCCGGTGCCGATGTGATAGTAGCGGCGCAGCTGGGAGTAGTCTTTGCGGATCACCATGATCAGCTTGCTATGGGTTTTCAGGCCGACCACTCCGTAGGTTACGTGGATACCCGCCTGTTCAAGCCTCCTGGCCCAGCGGATGTTGGCCGCTTCATCGAATCGGGCTTTCAACTCCACCAGTACGGCGACCTGCTTGCCGTTGCGTGCGGCCTTGATCAGTGAGTCGAGCACGTTGCCGTCCGCTGAGGTGCGGTAGAGGGTCATCTTGATGGCCAGCACCTTGGGGTCTTCCGCCGCAGTGCGCAGGAACCGTTCCACGGTGGTACTGAATGACTCGTAGGGGTGTTGTAACAGCAGGGCGCCATGATCCCGCAGGATGTGAAAGATGTTGCGCCGGTCATGGGCCAGTTGCGGATGGTCCACCGGATGATGCGGCGGGTCCTTCAACTCCGGAAAATTCAACCGGGTGAGTTCGAACAGGTCGCGCATCGCCATCATGCTTTCCACGCTGTACACATCCTGTTCTTCATCCAGGCCGAGTTCGGCGGCCAGCATGCCCCGGTGCACGGGATTCATGCCGGTGGAGATCTCCAGACGCACGATCGGCGCAAAATGGCGCTCCCTGAGTTCAGTTTCGATCTTCTCCAGAAGGTCGTTGGCGGTCTCCTGATCGAGTTCCACATTCGCATTCCGGGTAACCCGGAACAGGTCGCAGGATTCAATCTCCATGCCGGGAAACAGCATGTCCAGGTTGTTGGCGATCAAGTCGTCCAGCGTCACATAGGTGTGTGTGTCTCCGACCTGTATCAGGCGGCTGGAAACCTCCTGGCTGACCGGTACTTTTACACGGGCCATGTGCAGGTCATGGCCGCCTGGAAATCTCAGTGTGACCAGAAGATTCAGGGTCTGGTTCGAGATGAACGGGAAGGGATGACTGGGATCCATGGCCAGCGGGGTCAGCATGGGAAAGATATTTTCCTGGAAATGCTCTCGCAGTCTCGACTGCTGGTCTGCCTCCAGGGAACGGAATTCGCTGATCACGATGCCCTGCTCTGCCAGTTCAAGCATCAGTTCACCGTAGATCTGGTGCTGAATCTGGATCATCTCGCGGGTGGCCTGCTGGCATTCGCTGAGTTGCTGCGTGGGGGTCCGTCCATCGACGGTTGAGGTATGGATACCCGCGGCGACCTGCTGTTTCAGTCCGCCGATCCTTTTCATGAAGAACTCGTCCATGTTGCTGCTGACGATGGCGAGAAACTTCACCCGTTCCAGAAGCGGGTTCTCCACGCGCTCGGCTTCACCCAGGACGCGGCGATTGAACGCGAGCCAAGTGAGCTCTCGATTGAGATACAGGGCCGGGTCGTTCAAGTCGAACTCAGGGATCTCCTGTTCCATATCCAGGGATTCGTCATGGGCGGATAACTGTTCGGGTATGCTCATAGTCGTCTGTTCACTGGGTTGTTGAGACGCCGGTCTGTGGCATGGGCGGGGTTGCCGTTCGGCTCAGTTCGGCAGTGGCGGGTAGCCGCAGAAGAGCCGATTATTCAATATAGTATATGCCGGATCTTCGATCAGGTGTATCGGCTCGTCAGGGATTGATTCATGCTGCTGCCGGCCCGGGTGCTCTGGAGGGTTGTTCCCGGGTTCCGCTTCGCTGCACCCGGGGTACGTTGCTCGGGACACACGTTAATTCAATAGTCACGAGCCTCGTCCCCGTAGCCCGGGTGAAACGAAGTGGAACCCGGGATCTGCCAGAATGCGAAGAACTGAGGGACAATACAAACGCTCCAGGCATTTGCCTTCTCCCTCGCTCGAAGAACAATCAGCCTGGCTGATCATGCCGGGTTATCAGGTTTCCCTCGATCCGGACAGAAATACGCAGCGTCAAAACATGAAGTCACGGTCCCGGGCTCGGAAATTCTCAAGACAGTTCATCTGGTCGAGCAGAGTGAGGAGAAAATCACGACTGCCGATCCGCCCCAGACCTCCCAGCGTACAGGACTGCTCGGAGAAGCTCTCACAGCGGTCAACCCGTCCGTAGGGATTATAGATCAGGCTGGGAACCGGGTCCCCGGTGTGGCGCCCGGTGTTGCTGTCGGTGGAGTGATCCGCAGTGATGGCGATGACCCGATCATCGTTGATCAGGGGTGCGATGGCATCGTCGATGCGCATCAGCATTTCGCGTTTCCCGGCAGGGTCGAGATCGTGGGAAAACAGGTCGGTGGCCTTGATATGCAGGAATACCAGATCGTGCTCGGAGAGGGCCTGCTCCGTGACCTTGATCTTGGTGACCAGATCGGTCGACTTGTCCGCCCGGAACGCAGGATTGTCGTAGACGCTGTAGCCCATGAGTTTTCCCAGTCCCAGTACGGTGCGTTCCCCGGAAACCACCGCCGCTTTCAGCTTGAGATACTGCAGCAGGGGTTTGATCTTCGGCAGCCTCCCGGGGCTCCGGCAGATGATGCCGTTGGCAGGCGGCAGTCCCTGCTCACGTCGTTGGCGATTGATCTCATGCGCTTCGAGCCGTTCGTAAACCTGATCGATGAGTTGATTGATCGCAGCAGCGGTGCGCGCCGCTTTACGGTTGCGCGGGTCGTGAGGCAGGCAGGGCAGCAAGCCCAGTGTCTGGTAGTGATTGCCTGGGTCGGTGTTACTGATTCTGTGTGACAATTCCTTGCCATGGAGCTGTAAAACCACCCGATGCTGGGTGGCGGGATGGAGGCTGGCGACAATGCCATCCCCCAGATCGATCCGTCCGATCGCGGCCGCCAGCAAATCGGTTCCCTGATTGATGCGGCCGGCGCGTCGATCGATGATCTCGAATTGTTCATCGCGTTTTTCCAGGGTCGCGAAATTGCAGCGGAAATAGAGGGCTTCACGATCCGATGTCAGACCGACCCCACAGGCCTCCACGGGGCCCCGCGCGAGTTTGAGTGTCTGTTTCCGGCTCAGGCCGAACAGCAGTGCAATACCCGTGTGAGTGCCGACCGGTACCCCCGGCTGCAGCGGATCGACCTGACCGCATTGCCCGGCTTGTGCCAGGCGGTCCATGTTGGGTGTCTCGGCGACTTCCAGGGGGGTCTTGCCACCGAAGGCGGGAATACCCCGGTCACCCAATCCATCCAGAATGATCATCAGGCCTTTATAGGTTTTCAGCACCTTGTCTCTTCCTATGCGGGGCGGAACACATCATCGAGCTGGCCATGAAAACGTTTTCCAAGCACATCTATGATCGAACGCATCACATTATCCGTGGCGATGTCCTTGTGATCGTTGGAGATGATCGGGACGGAGTGGCTGTCCGCTTCCGAGAGCAGATGGGTCTGCAGCAGCCAGATGGAGTCGAAGTGGGAGATATAGCGACTTTCACTGCTGCGGGCCGGTGCGGTAATGCCCCGGTCTTTCAGATGATGTTTGAGTTTGTCCTGCTTGAGCACCGCCAGCATGATGGGCACGATGACGGCATCGTCCAGGTGCCTGAAACGTTGAAACAGGGCCGGTGAAACATGAACGCCTTCCAGGATCAGGGATACCCGCTCCTTCAAGGCCCGCTGCACCACGGCCTCGCAAGGTACGGACACCAGTTCGGACTGGTACAGGTAGCCTTGAATCATCAACTCCTCTTTGGCCACGTTGGCCATCTTCTGTCCGGGAATCTTGCTCCAGGCGTTGAATGAGGAGGTGTGCAGGCCGGGCAGCAAGCGTTCGGGAATCATCATGCGCATGACTTCGCGCAACATGTCGGTGGACTGGGTGCGAATGATGTTCAGGCGATGCGCGACCTCTGTGGCGATGGTGCTCTTGCCGCAGCCGGTGGTGCCTCCGATCAACAGGATCAGGGGCCGTTTCGAATGTTTATGATCGATCCACACCAGATAGCTGCGGGCGGCCTCCTTGCCGTAGCGCTGCTTGAGTTTCTCGTAGGTCAGTCGACCGATTTTGTGTGTCGTAACCCCTTCCTGGCGAGATTCCAGCAACTCCAGAAAAACCGACTGGGAGATGAGCGCCGCTTTGTCACTGCTCAACCCGGTGGATTCAAGCGTCTGACGATGCTCCAGGAGCGAGAAGGGCGAAACGCCACCCTTACGCCCCGTGACCTGAATCTCTATGCTCGAGGGGGTGTGGCTCTCATAGTTGGCGGCGACTTCGTGCTGCGACATCTGCCCCAGCCTCTTGATCACCATGTTGCGCAGTTCCGTGGTGCTCACCTCTTCCTTGCCACCGATCTGCTGGCGGATTTCGGAGGAGAGTTGATAGGCGGTTTCAAAGGAGAGGCCGGCATCGGTCAGGGATCGCGTGAGTATGCCTCGCAGGAAAGGCGTACGGGTTTGATCGGATTTGTCGATGATGAATGTTTTGGCCATCTTCCCGCTCGTGCGGAGTCTGGTGATCGGGGCGGTATCGAAACACACTGAGAGACCGCTGACGGTCTCACTTGGATTGATTCACAAGGGGTAAAAGCGTATCAGATCCTTAACGGTTAGGGGAGTGCCGCCTTGAGTGCCACTGAGCCATCATTTTGAATTTTTCCACACGTAGAGCACTTCCACTTTGTTACCGGGATCTTGGAAGCGCAGTTGTTTGCTCAGGGACTCGACCAGCAACAGTCCGCGTCCGCTGTAGCATTGTTCATCGGACAGGTCGTGCTTGATGTTCTGGTAGTCAAAACCCTGACCACTGTCTTCTACAGTGATCAGAATGAACCCTCCGTCGGATTGGCTGTGTATGCCCAGCTTGAGGTCTATCCTTCCCTGGGTCAGGCTGCTAAGCCGCTGTTCACGTTGTTGAAAGTAGTTTGTGAAGCCGTCCTCACCCTGCTTGAGGTCGGAATCGAGTCGCAGTACGCCATGATCCAGGGCGTTGATGTAGAGTTCGGTGAGAATCGTGAACAGAGGTCTTCTGTGTTCATGCAGTCCCGCGGTTTCCTGGATTGAATTGATCAGCACGGGTATCGGATCCGCATGCCTCAGTTGCGCGCCGTAGAGTGTGTATTGAAACTCGATGCAGTTGCGATGTTCCAGCATCCGGTAGGACTCGGGGAGTTCCTGCTGAATATCGCCGGGCAGGGTATGCCGCCCCCAGGCGGGGAACAGTTCGCGCACCAACGGTACTTCGACCACACTGATATCATCGTCCTGAGGCGCCTGTTTACAGAACGATTCGAGTTCCTCGGAGAGCCGGTCGATGATGTAGTGACCGTCGAGGGCCTGCTGAATGATGTCCAGATAGCGCGCCTGACCAAACAGCTCACCCTGGGCATTGCGGGCTTCGATGACCCCATCCGTTGCGAGTATGACTCGGTCTCCCTCGTCGACCCGCAGGTGGTAGAACTCATCCTTGAACTCCAGATCCGGGGCGATGCCCAGGGGCAGGGAGCGTGACTTGATCCGTTCCTTGATCATGCCCGTCTGCTGCTCCACCAGATAGCAGTCCGGCATACCGCAGTTGATGATGGTGATATGGTCGAGCTCATGATCCACTTTGACGAACTGCACGGCGAGAAACATGCCTGAGGGCAGTAGGCTGTGCAGTTTGTTGTTGATCGCATAGAGAATCTGCTGCGGGGCAAATCCCTTTGCGGTCATGGAGCGAAAGGCTTCCGAGGTGGGCAGGGCGCCCAGCGCAGCGGCCAGCCCATGTCCGGTGAAGTCGCCCAGCAGCACATACAGATCATGCGACGGGGCAAATGCGGTGAGCATCAGATCCCCGCTGAACACACTGGCGGGTTTGAGCAGGGTATGAATGTGTTCCAGAGCCACGTTTCCCGCGACCACGGCACCGCTGAACACCTGTTCCGCGATCTCCTCATCACGCTGCATGCGGCTGTAGAGCATGCGGGTGTCCTGATGCAGCGAGCGGATTCGTTCCATGGCCTGCATTTTGGCGGACAATACGGTCTGGCTGTAGGGTTTGGACAGAAAATCGTCTCCGCCCGCCTCGATGCAACGGGCCACGGCCCGCTCATCCGACATGGCGGTGAGGAATATCACCGGGATGAAATGATCTCCGGCCATCTGCTTGATCTTTTCCGTAGCCTCATAGCCGTCCATCACCGGCATCATGACATCCATGAAGATGATGTCAGGTTCGTGCTCCTGAAACACCGCGACCGCCTCGGCGCCGTTCTCGGCCTCGATGACCTTATAACCCCTTTTTTTCAGCAGAGTTTTGAGGATCATCCGGTTGGTGATTTCATCCTCGACGATCAGTGCGAGACCATGGGGATTGATGGTGCTGGGGTCAATCATCGAAGTGCAATCCAAAAGTTCAATGGGTGTGTAGTTCAAATCATCCGTCGGGCCAGTTCGGGATCCTGGCTCAGGATATTGATTCTAACTGAACCGTCATGATGGCATTACGATCACGGCGTTCACCTTTTCAAAGCGGCGGGAATCGCTTTACCTATTGGCGGACTGTCGCACAATTCCTTGAGTGCGCCGGGGATGTCTTGTGGCGGAAAACTGACTTTATGGTGCCTGGATTGTTATCATCACTCTAAATAGGTCGCCAGGACACCCTTCGGGGTGGCCAAGACATTCTTGAGCGTTCAGGAACACCGCATTGCCAGAAGAATCGCTGATAATCGCCGATCCTTCCCGGGACCGGGTCGTTTTGTGCTTCATGGGTGACTGGACCCTGGGCTGTGCGGTGTATCCCTGGCCATCGCTGCAACAGGACCTGACCGGCCGCAACGGGCTGAAACGGGTCAGCATCGATATTCAGGGACTGGGGCTATGGGACAGCCGGCTGTTGATCATACTGAAACAGATTCAAGCCTTCTGCGAGCAACAGGAACTGGTCCTGGATCTGGATCAGGTACCGGAGGGCATGCATCGGCTGCTCGGCTTGGAACGCGCCGTTGCGGATCGTGATCTCACCCACAGCGATCCACCGGCGCCGGGCATGCTCCATCGTATCGGCACCGGGGTGTTGTCTGCCTGGCAGGAGTGCATCGATTTTACGGAGTTCGCCGGTGAGCTGGTCCTGTCCATGGGTCGTCTGCTCAAGGGTAGAAGCCGTTTTCGCGGGGTGGATTTTTTTCATGCCCTGCAGGCCGCGGGCCCTGAGGCTCTGCCGATCGTGAGCCTCATCGCGGTGCTCGTCGGGGCGGTGCTGGCCTTTGTCGGGGCTATCCAGTTGCAGATGTTCGGGGCTGAGATCTATGTGGCGAATCTCGTGGCACTGGGCGCGTTCCGGGAAATGGGCGCCATGATGACCGCGATCATCATGGCCGGACGCACCGGATCGGCCTACGCGGCACAGATCGGCACCATGCAGGTCAACGATGAGTTGGACGCACTTAAAACCTTCGGCATACCGGCCATCGATTTCCTGGTGCTGCCCAGGGTCCTGGCGCTGGTGATCATGCTCCCGCTGCTGACCATCTGGGCCAATCTCCTGGGAATACTGGGGGGCTTGCTGGTGGGTGTTCTGGTGCTGAACCTCTCTTTGCTGGAGTACCTGACCCAGACCCATAATGCGATCGGCTGGGACGATCTGGCGGTGGGTCTTGTGAAAAGTGTCCTGTTCGGTATTGTCATTGCGATGTCAGGCTGCCTGAGGGGGTTGCAGTGTGGCCGTGACTCCTCCGCCGTAGGCCGGGCCACGACATCCGCAATGGTGACGGCCATCCTGCTGATCGTCATCTGGGATGCCATCACCACCATTCTCTTCAACCGGCTGGGTATCTGATGAGCGTGAAATCGCAACAGGATCCTTCCCACAGCCGCGAGTCCCATATCGAGGTACGGGGGCTGACCATGGCCTACGGATCCCGTGTCATCCAACAGGATCTGAATTTCCGCATCACTCGGGGGGATGTCTTTATCATCATGGGGGGCAGTGGGTGTGGCAAGAGCACCCTGTTGCGACACCTGATCGGTCTGCGACGGCCGGCTCGGGGGACCGTTCTGTACGAGGGCGCATCGTTCTGGGATCTGGACAGTGCCGGACGACAGCGGATCATGCGACGCATGGGGGTGCTCTATCAGAGCGGCGCCTTATGGACGCACATGACGCTGGCGGAGAATGTGGCCCTGCCGCTGCAGACCTATACCCGACTGCCGGCATCCGAGGTCAGGGATCTCGTCTCCTTCAAGCTCAGCCTGGTGGGTCTGAAGGGTTTTGAGCGTTATTATCCGTCGGAAATCAGTGGTGGCATGCAGAAACGCGCCGGTCTGGCCCGGGCCATGGCGCTGGATCCGGAACTGCTGTTTTTTGACGAGCCCTCCGCCGGACTCGATCCGGTAAGTGCGAAGCGCCTGGACGATCTGATCCTCGAACTGAGTGAAAGCCTGGGGACCACCATCGTGGTGGTGACCCACGAATTGGCAAGCATCTTCGCCATAGGGCATGATGCCATTTTCCTGGATTCCGAGACGAAAACCCTGATTGCACAGGGCAACCCGCGCGAATTGCGGGACCGTTCCCGGGATCCCAAGGTGCGGGAATTTCTCACCCGCGGCGAAGCGGGAGGTTAAGATCAGCATGCCATCCAAGGTCAGTCCGACACTCATAGGGTCCTTCGTGCTGGCGAGTCTGGTGCTCGGCCTGGGGGCGATTTTTCTCTTTTCCGGCAGCAAACTTTCCAATGAGGCAACCCGCTTCATCGTCTATTTTGAGGGGGATGTGAAAGGTCTCCAGGTGGGGTCTCCGGTGAATTTTCGAGGCGTCAAGGTGGGGCAGGTCGAACGCATGTCGATCACCTACTCGAGGGATACCCAGACCTTCCGCATTCCGGTGATTATCGGCATTGAGGATGAGCGGGTTAAGGTCGATGGCGTGATGACCGACGAAGTGGGTAAACTGGATCTGAATGACTTGATCCGGCAGGGTTTGCGCGCTCGTCTGAATCTGCAGAGTCTGGTGACCGGTAAACTTGAAATCGAACTCGATTTTCAACCCAACACACCGATCAGACTGGTCGACACGAGCAAGCGCTATCCGGAGATTCCCACGGTTCAGTCCGGAATGGAAAAACTGGCGACCGCAATCGAACAACTGCCCATCGAACGCATCACCCGGCGTCTCTCGGAAATGCTCGACAACATCGATCAGTTGGCGGAACAGGGAGATCTCAAACGTTTTCTCGGCGCCATGATCCGTATTGCCGATCGTCTCGACAGCGTCACGGAGGTGCTGCATCAGCAGGCCCCTGAGATTCTCGAAAACAGCAACCAGGCCCTGAAGCAGGCTCAGCTGAGTCTGGATGAGATTCGCCAGACTGCGATCCAGACCCAGGCGCTGATTGCCGGGACGGAAAAGGACCTCGCCCGGGCTTTTGACCACTGGGATAAGACCCTGGCCAGCGGCGACCAGACTTTCCGGCAGGTGGGTGATGTGGCGAATTCCGCGAATCTGTTGCTCCAACAGGATTCTGAAGTGGTGCAGCAGATGAAAGCGGCACTCCGGGAACTGGGCGCCGCGGCGCGCTCCATTCGTATCATGTCCGAGTATCTGGAACGTCATCCCGAAGCACTGATCAGGGGTAAACAGTAACCGATGAAACCCTCTCTATCTTTCCACGGGCTTGCCCTGTCGCTGCTCTTGATCGTTCTGGCGGGCTGCGCGAGTCCCTCCCAACCCACCCGGTTTTACCGCATGGACAGCGGGGTGCCCGGGAGTGAGACCCAGGATCTGCTGCCGGAATCCAATCGTCTCATGATCGGCGTGGATCCGGTCTCCGTCGCCGCCTATCTGGATCGACCGCAGATTGTCCAGCGCCTGACGGAACACCGACTGAAACTCCATGAGTTTGACCAGTGGGCGGGATCCTTTCAGGACAATCTGAAAGTCACCCTCGGAGAAGCGCTGCAGCAGGCGCTGCCCGCGCGTCAGGTGATTATCGCGCCCTGGCCGGGTAACCTGCAGCCGGATTATCGGCTCGGGTTGATGATCCAGCAGTTCGACTGGGTAGCGGATCGGATCATTGTGCGAGGCACCTGGAGTTTGTTCCGTGAGTCGACACGCAGTCTGGTGATCCTGCAACGGATCAATTTCGAGGAACCGGTGCAGGGTTCAGACATCGATGCGGTCGTCACCGCCGCCAAGCGCAGTGTGGATCGTTGGGCGCGGATGATTGCGGAGCGCATCGAGCGCGGCGGCCTCCCAATGTAGCTCCCCTGAGGCGACATGCCCTGATCTTCAATTGGGTGACGGGATATTCTCAGGCACCGGGGGCTCAGGCGCGGGTTCAGCGGGGGGAGGCGTCTGCTCGACTACCGGTGGCTCATAGCGTTCGGCCACTGCGATGACACCCAGAACCGGGTGGTCGAGATAGTTCAACTGGCCGCTGCGCATGCGACGGGTCTCCTGCATCCGGTAAGCTTGATAGGACGGCGGGTAGCTCAGGCTATCCTGACCACCGGCTTCAGCGGCAGCCGCCAGGCGCAACAGTACATCCGTTTCCATATGCAGAAATCTTTTCAGTCCGAAACTTACCCGGCCTTCCAGTTTGGGCAGTCCGCTGCCATCGTCAGACGGGAGGCTGAAGTAGACCGGTATGGCCTGCTCGGGCGCCATGACCTGTTGGCGCCAGGCCATGAGATAGAGTGGACGGTAGTCCCGGGATCTGCGCAGGGTTTGCCAGGTATCCGCCAACTGTTGTTCCTCGGCCGGCAACTGGATGAAGGGGATTGCCCGGTTGTTGACGACCGCGCTGCCCCGGGAGAGGTAAACCGCGTTGTCCCGTGACGGCTCACCCGGATCCAGGGGCCAGTGCTCGGTGGATCCGGCGCCAGCCGCGATGCGCTGAAACACCAAAACCTCGAACTGGTACCAGGGCGCATCTCCTGCGTCGTCCTCCGCCCAAGCCAGACCTGGCAGGATGAGAATTAACCACAAGAGGTGTTGAGTTCGTATCATTGCGCTACCTGCTTCTCACGGCCGTGTTCAGCCGGTCTTTAGAATCGCTCTGGACGAGATCCTGATTCCGCCGCCATCCGATGCACGGATAAGCTCAATGCTACCCTGTCCCCGCCCGACTTTGAGATATCGGCCATGTCCGATGGGTGGTCATAAAGCCAAAACGGCAAGTGGCCGATCCCGCATAAAATTCTGCTCAGTCTACCAGGATGTCGAGGAGTTCATGAATCTTTTTCACCCGGATATCAGGGGCCTCCATGGTGACCAGATAGCGGAGTTTATCGCTGCCTTCGAGACGATAGCTTTGCGGTTGCTGCTGAATCAGCATGATCAGCCGGGTCGGGTCCAGCTTCGGCGTTTCATCGAACAGCAGGCGGGCGCCTTTCGGTCCCGCTTCGATTTTGCGTATCCCCAGGGGGTGTGCGCGGAGCTTCAGTTCAGTGATCTCAAACAGGTTCTTTGCGGGCTCCGGCAGTAAACCGAAGCGGTCGATCATCTCCACCTGCAACTCGCGCAGCTCTTCGCTGTCCCGGGCAC
>JBNLFS010000041.1:0-35311 GCA_050305635.1 Candidatus Thiodiazotropha sp.
GAGGTCCTTGCTCTCCGGGACTCGTCGCCACTCGGCGACGCGCTGGGCATAGTGCGCCGCGTGCACCGCCCGGCTGTAGCAGTCGATGAGTCCCCGCCGGGACGGACCCTGGAGACGGTCTTCCAGGCAGGGCAGGGAATGACTGGCCTGTTCGACAACCGCCATACCCAGCAGCGGGATTGCCAGGGAGACTCGGGAGATCGCCTCCCGCGGTGGGTTGGGCTGGCTGGCGAGTTGCCGGATGATGGTCAGGCTGAACCGGGGATCCCGGGCGATCACCTCGGACAGCAGGGTATGATTGACGCTGCTTTGATTAAGCAGATCCCGCACATGGGTCAGGGTCCGACGCATCACCGGCAGGGTTTCTGTTGCGAGTTGGGATACCCAGTCCTGGACCGTGCGGGTCATTGTGATACTCGTGTTTCCTGTTTGGTTGAAGCGTCTATGCCCATGGGAATCCGGGAACGCGCCTCTGCCAGAAGCTGTGTTTTTGTATTGCCGCAAAGTTTGCATCAATCCGCATGAAAAATCCCGAGTTTCTGTGGGCATGGGTGAATGCTAAAATGCCCGGGTTTTTGCATTGTCTGTTTTGAGAGGTTTGTATGGCAGGGCACAGTAAGTGGGCCAATATCAAGCATAAGAAAGCCGCGGTCGACAAGAAACGCGGAAAAATCTGGACCAAGCTGATCCGCGAGATCACCGTGGCGGCCCGGATGGGGGGCGGTGAAATCAATTCAAATCCCCGCTTGCGTCTGGCGGTGGACAAGGGGCTGGGCGCCAACATGCCGAAGGACACCATTGAGCGCGCCATTAAGCGCGGTTCCGGCGGTACCGATGGCGAGAATTACGATGAAATCCGCTACGAGGGCTACGGCCCCGGGGGCACTGCGGTGATGGTCGACTGCATGACGGACAACCGCAACCGCACCGCCTCGGAAGTGCGGCATGCGTTCAGCAAACTCGGTGGCAATCTCGGCACCGACGGCTCGGTCAGCTATCTCTTCACCAAGCAGGGGATCATCAGCTTTGCCCCGGGCACGGACGAGGAGCGGGTCCTGGATGTGGCCCTGGAGGCGGGTGCCGAAGATGTGATCACCCAGGACGACGGTTCCATCGACGTGATGACCAATCCGGATGATTTCACCCAGGTGAAGGATGCGTTGATCGATGCCGGTCTGGAGCCCGCCAACGACGAGGTCACCTATGTGGCCTCCACCCAGGCGGTTCTGGAAATGGAAGACGCGGAAAAACTGCTGCGCATGGTGGACATGCTGGAGGACCTGGATGACGTTCAGGATGTCTACACCAATGCCGAGATTTCAGACGAAATTCTTGATGCAGTGGGCTGAATGATAAGAATAATCGGTGTTGATCCCGGATCCCGAGCCACTGGCTATGGGGTCATCGAGTCGGATGGCATGCGGTCCCGTCACCTGGCTCATGGGGTACTTCGTCTGGAGGGTGAGGAACTCGCCCCGAGACTCGGTCAGATCTATGCGGGTCTCACCGCGATCATCAATGAACATCAGCCTGAAATCATGGCGATCGAACAGGTCTTCGTCTCCAAGAACCCTTCCTCCGCATTGAAACTGGGACAGGCCCGGGGGGCGGCGATCTGCGCCGCGGTGAATCTGGGTCTGGCGGTGGCCGAATACTCGCCCCGGGGCATCAAGCAGGCGATCGTGGGCACCGGGCGGGCGGAGAAGTCCCAGGTGCAGCACATGGTCCGGATGCTCCTGGGTCTGAGTCAGCGCCCTCCGGCGGACGCTGCCGATGCCTTGGCGGTGGCCCTCAGCCATGCTCATACGCGATCCCTGAACGGGGTCGTCCTGGGCGGACTCAAGCGGGGTGTGCAATGATCGGCCGGTTACGCGGCGAGATTGCCGCCAAACAGGCTCCCCACCTGCTGCTCGATGTGCAAGGGGTGGGCTACGAACTGGAAGCGCCCCTGTCGACCTTTTTCAATCTCCCCGAGGTGGGGCAGAGCGTGAGCCTGCTCACCCACCTGATCGTGCGGGAGGATGCCCATGTGCTCTACGCCTTCGGCAGTGAGACCGAACGCAGCCTGTTCCGCAGCCTGCTCAAGGTCAGCGGGGTGGGCGCGAAGATGGCGCTGGCGATCCTTTCGGGCATGAACGCCCAGGAGTTCACCCGCTGCGTGGAGACCGAGGATGTGGCCACCCTGGTGCGGTTGCCGGGAATCGGGCGCAAGACGGCTGAACGCCTGATTGTCGAGATGCGCGACCGGCTGGCCAGGCTCGGCGATGCCGGCGGGGTGGCGCTGACGCCATCGGGGGGCGGGGCGGCGCCTGCGCCCTCTGCCACCTCGGATGCCCTTGCCGCCCTGGTCGCGCTGGGTTACAAAGCCCAGGAGGCCCAGCGCATGGTTAAGGCGGTGGCGACAGAGGACATGGACAGCGAGGCCCTGATACGGGCGGCCCTGCAAGGGGCGGTCAAGCAGTGACGGACAGGCAGTGATAGAAGAACCCAGACTGATCAATGGCGAGGCCAGCGGTGATGACGAGGCCCTGGATCGGGCGATCCGGCCCAAACGCCTGTGCGACTATGTGGGCCAGGAGGTGGTGCGGGAACAGATGGAGATCTTCATTCCGGCCGCCCGGGGTCGGGGCGAAGCCCTCGATCACGTCCTGATCTTCGGTCCCCCGGGGTTGGGCAAGACCACTCTGGCGCATATCATTGCCAACGAGATGGGGGTCAACCTGCGCCAGACCTCGGGACCGGTGTTGGAAAAGCCGGGGGACCTGGCGGCGCTGCTGACCAACCTGGAACCCCACGATGTACTGTTCGTCGACGAGATCCATCGGCTCAGCCCGGTGGTCGAGGAGGTGCTCTATCCCGCGATGGAGGATTTCCAGCTCGACATCATGATCGGCGAGGGACCCGCCGCCCGCTCGATCAAACTCGATCTACCCCCGTTCACCCTGGTGGGCGCCACCACCCGCGCCGGGTTGCTGACTTCACCCCTGCGCGACCGCTTCGGTATTGTCCAGCGTCTGGAGTTCTACCCGGCTCAGGATCTAGCGCGCATCGTCAGCCGCTCGGCGGGAATCCTCAATATCGGTATCGATCCGGCCGGCGCGGACGAGGTGGCGCGCCGATCCCGGGGCACTCCGCGAATCGCCAACCGCCTGCTGCGGCGGGTGAGGGATTACGCCCAGGTCAAGGGCGATGGGCATATCTCCTCGGATCTGGCCGACCGGGCATTGAAGATGCTCAACGTGGATGGAAACGGTTTCGACAGCATGGACCGGCGTCTGCTTCTGGCGGTGATCGAAAAGTTCGATGGCGGGCCGGTTGGGGTGGACAACCTGGCGGCGGCGATCGGCGAGGAAAAGGGGACTATCGAGGATGTGCTCGAACCCTACCTGATCCAGCAGGGATTTCTCATGCGCACCCCACGGGGACGGGTGGCCACCCAGGCGGCCTATCTCCACTTCGGGCTGGCGCCTGTGCAACAAGCCTCCCCTGGAGATCTGTTCAGTCCCTGAAACCCGGGGAAAGGCAATGACAATGATTACGGGAACTCAGTGAGCATCGCAGAATCAATGGACATGAACAGCCGTCAGCCGCGTTTCACCTGGCCGGTTCGGGTGTATTACGAAGACACCGATTCCGGTGGTGTGGTGTACTATGCCAACTACCTCAAGTTCATGGAGCGGGCGCGCACCGAATGGTTGCGCAGCCTGGGCTTTGAGCAGGATCAGTTGTTACGGCAAGACGGGATCATCTTCGCAGTTCGACAGGTGAATGTGGGCTACCATCACCCGGCCCGGTTCAACGATGCACTCGAGGTGTCCTCAAGCCTGTCCCATAAAGGGCGTGCCAGCCTGACCTTTTATCAGGAAGTGGTTCGCGTGGGGGATGCGCAGCTGTTATGTAAAGGCGAGATCAAAATTGCCTGCGTGGATTTGGAAACCATGCGTCCTACACCCATTCCTGAAAAAATACTGTCGGAGATCGCGGATGTCGACTGACCTCTCCATTACCCACCTTATCCTCAATGCCAGTCCCGTGGTGAAGGGGGTCATTGCGCTGTTGATGTTCGCATCGATCAGCTCCTGGAGCATGATCTTCGATCGTCTGCGGGTGCTGAAACGGGCGATCCGGGAGGCGGATGCGTTCGAAAGCCGTTTCTGGTCCGGGGGCGACCTCGCCGAACTGTATCGTCAGATCGAGCGAGAGAGCAACGATGAGTCCGGAATGGCCGCGGTATTCCGCGCCGGGTTCCGCGAGTTCGCGCGACTGCGCAGTAAAGGGCATAAGGATCCGATGGCGATGGTGCAGGGTGCGCAACGATCCATGCGGGTCTCCCTCAACCGTGAGGTGGATCGCCTGGAGAACCATCTCTCTACGTTGGCCACCATCGGTTCCACCAGCCCCTACGTGGGCCTGTTCGGTACGGTCTGGGGCATCATGAATTCCTTCACCTCCCTGGGTAATGTCAAGCAGGCGACTCTGGCCCTGGTGGCCCCGGGCATCGCCGAGGCCCTGATCGCCACCGCCATCGGCCTGTTCGCCGCGATACCCGCGGTGATTGCCTACAACCGCTATTCCAATGACGTGGAACGTCTCAATAACCGTTATGACGACTTCGTGGAGGAGTTTGCCACGATTCTGCAGCGTCAGGCCGTTTCCTGATCGGGTGATGCGCGCATGAGTCGTAACAAGAACCGCCGCCGTCCCATGTCCGATATCAACGTGGTGCCCTACATCGACGTGATGCTGGTGCTGCTTGTGATCTTTATGATCACCGCACCGCTCCTGACCCAGGGTGTGCAGGTGGAGTTGCCCCAGGCCGATGCCGAGCCCCTGTCCAGCGAAATGGACGAACCCCTGGTCGTCACCGTGGATCGTAATGGTGATCTGTTCATTGATGTGGGCGAAGGGAAGAACAGTCCGGTGGTTGCGGATGAACTGGTGAATCGGGTGCGCGCGGTACTGAAATACAAACCGAAAACCCCGGTGATGGTCCGCGGTGACCGGGGCGTACCCTACGGCCGGGTGGTCGAGGCCATGGTGTTGCTGCAGGAAGGCGGCGCGCCGAGTGTCGGTCTGGTCACGGAAACCCCGGAATCCTGACATGTGGGGAGTACTGAAACGCAATCCCTATGCCGTGATCTCAGCCCTGCTGCTGCATCTGGCGATTCTGTTTTTCCTGATCTTCGGGGTCGATTGGGCAAAATCGGACAAACCGGTGTCGCCCAAGGTCAACGTGGTCCAGGCGCATACTGTTGAGGCGGACAAACTGCCGCCTACATCAGCGGAGAAGCAGCGTGCGGAAGAGCAGAAGCGGCTCCAGCGGGAGGCGGAACTGCAACGCCAGCAGCAGGAGAAGCGCAAGCAGGAGCAACGCCTCGCCGAGCAGAAGGCGCTGAAGGAAAAGCAGCAGGCTGAAGCCAAGCGCAAAGCAGACGCTGAGGCGAAACAGAAGGCCGAGGCGAAGCGCAAGGCCGAGGCTGAGGCCAAACGTAAGGCCGAGGTGGAAGCGAAACGCAAAGCGGAGGCTGAAGCCAAGCGCCAGGCGGACGCGGAAGCCAAGCGTAAAGCGGAAGCGGATGCGAAGCGCCGGGCGGAGGAGGAGCGTCGGCGAGCCGAGGCAGCTGCCCAGGCGGAGCGGGAGCGGGCGTTGCAGGCACAGATTGCCGCGGAACAGAACAGCCGTGAGATCGACCGCTACGTGGCGGTGATCAAACAGCAGATCGAGCGCAGCTGGCTCAAACCGGCCGCCAGCACGGAGGGGCTCTCCTGTGTGGTGCAAGTGCGGCTGATTCCCGGCGGTGACGTGATTCCAGGCGGCGTGAGCATCATCCGCAGCAGCGGCAACGATGCCTTCGACCGCTCAGTGGAGACCGCGGTGTACAAGTCGGCGCCTCTGCCAGTGCCCAGCGGGGCTCTGTTTGAGTCCTTCCGCACATTAAAGTTAAACTTCAAGCCAAATAAATAATCAACTGTAATTATGAAAAAAATTATCCATGTTCTGTTTGCGTTATTGGTTTGGCAATCCTCAGCCCAGGCTGAGCTGACCATCGAGATCACCGAGGGGGTCGAGGGCGCCCTGCCGATCGCCATCGTACCCTTCGGACTCGAGGGTACCGGACGTCTGCCTGAGGATGTGGCGGCGGTGATCAGCGCCGATCTGCAGCGCAGCGGCCGTTTCAAGCCGGTCCCCGTGCAGGACATGCTGGCGCGCCCGACCGCTCTGGAAGCGGTTGACTTCAAGGACTGGCGGGCCCTTGGGGTGGAAAATCTGGTGGTGGGACAGGTGCGCTCCAACGGGGCGGGTGGTTACCAGATCCAGTTTCAGCTGCTGGATGTGTTCCGCGAGTCCCAGTTGACCGGCTACAACATTCCGACCACCGCGCCGAATCTGCGCAGCACCGCGCATCGTATCGCCGACCTCATTTATGAAAAGCTACTGGGCGTTCCCGGCGCCTTCTCCACCCGGGTCGCCTACATTTCATCCACCCGGCAGGCAAACGGGGAGACCAAAGTGGGTCTCAATGTGGCGGATGCGGACGGTTATCACCCGGAATCCATCGTCAGTTCCACCGAACCCCTGATGTCCCCGGCCTGGTCTCCCGACGGGCAGAAGATCGCCTATGTCTCCTTCGAGGGGGGACAGTCCGCCATCTATGTCCAGGGGGTCTATACCGGACAGCGGCAGAAGGTCACCGACTTCAAGGGCATCAACGGGGCTCCCGCCTGGTCACCGGATGGGCGTAAGCTGGCCATGACCCTCTCCAAGGGGGGCAACCCGGACATCTATGTCTACGACTTGGCGAGTCGGAAACTCACTCAGATCACCCGTCACTATGCGATCGATACCGAAGCGGCCTGGTCTCCGGACGGACGCACTCTTGTATTCACCTCGGATCGTGGCGGAAAACCTCAGATCTACCAGGTTTCCGCATTTGGTGGCACACCCCAGCGGGTCACCTACCAGAACAGTTACAACGCCCGGGCCTCCTTTTCCCCCGACGGCAAACTCCTCACCCTGGTCACCCGTGAGGACGGCAATTACCGGATCGCCGTAATGGATCTCCAAACCGGGGTCATGCAGGTGCTGACTGACGGCAGCCTGGACGAGTCGCCCAGCTTCGCACCCAACGGCAGTATGATCATCTATGGCGCCAAGAACGGGAACCGGGGGGTGCTCGCCGCGGTTTCCGTGGACGGGCGCGTGAAACAGCGACTCGCCCTGCAGGAGGGCGATGTGCGCGAACCGGACTGGTCACCTTTCAAGAAATAAACAACCGTACTTCCCTTTAGGAGAATGTTCATGAAAAAAGCGCTGCTGCTTGTCTTACCCGTAGCGATGTCTCTGTTCCTGATGATGGCCTGTTCCTCCACCCCGGACACACTGGAAGGAACGGGTGCTGATGTTTCCGAGCAGTCCACCGGTGCGGAGGGTGGCAACTATGGGGATGGCGCCTCCACTTCGGCCGCGAGTCAGGGTGAGGCCTGGGCGGGTGACCCCCTGGAAAATCCCAACAGTCTGCTCGCCACCCGGGTCATCTACTTCGATTTCGACCAGAGCACCGTACGCACCGAGTACCTGGATGTGATTCAGGCCCATGCCGATTATCTGGCCGCCAATCCACAGGCGGTGGTGCGTCTGGAAGGTCATGCGGACGAGAAAGGCACCCGGGAGTACAACCTGGGACTGGGTGAGAACCGGGCCAATTCGGTGCGCGACCTGATGCTGGCCCAGGGGGTATCGCAGAACCAGATGGTCGTGGTCAGTTATGGTGAAGAGCGTCCCGCCGCCTTCGAACACAACGAAGAGGCGATGGCGCTGAATCGTCGTGTGGAATTGATCTACTGATCGGGGATTTTATCAATGAACCAACGCTTCAAACCCCTCCTGCTGGGACTTGTGGTCGGCTTCACGGCCATTACCGAGGTGCCGGCAGCGGATTCCGGGGCCAGTCTGGATCAGCGTGTACAGCGTCTGGAGCGGATGTTGCAGAACCAGAGTATGGCGGACCTGGTACTGCAGATTCAACAACTCCAGCGTGAGGTCCAGCAGCTGCGCGGCGACGTGGAGATGCAGAAACACACCATGGACGAAATGAGTCGCAGACAGCGGGACCTGTATCTGGATATCGATCAGCGACTGTCCCGGGTCTCCGGCCCATCCGCGCCCGCTGCTCTAGCGGCTCCGGTTGCGGCGCCCGCGCCCACGCCCGCCGCAACCGCGCCGGATGCCGGTGGACCCTCGTCGGTGGCCACAGCCCCCACGGTAACCCCTGTGACCCCGCCGGACCCGAAGAAGGAGGAGTTCGCCTACCAGGAGGCGTTCAACCTGCTCAAGCAGGGGCGCTATCCGGAATCGATCACCGCATTCGGCAGTTTTCTCCGCCAGTACCCGGGTGGAACCTACGAGGACAACGCCCAATATTGGCTGGCCGAGGCGAGCTATGTGAACCGGGATTTCGATACCGCGCTGAACGAATTCAGCAAGGTGCGTGAGCGCTATCCCCAGAGCCCCAAGGTCCCGGGTGCCCTGTTGAAGATGGGGTACATCTACTACGAAAAGCAGAACTGGAGTGAGGCGAAGGGCATTCTCAAGGATCTGCAGATGAACTATCCCGACACCACGGAGGCCCGTTTGGCGGACAAACGTCTGCAGCGGATCTCCAAAGAGGGACATTAGTCCGAATGATCGAGTCGACCCTCGCGTCTGAGGTTTCAGGCGCGAGGGGATGTCTGCTAATATCCGGCGCAACGAGCACAGCGGCCCAGGCTGTTCTCTGACCCGATCGGGGATGAGTGCCTTCGGGTTTTCCCGATGTCACGGAGTACCCGCTGATACCGAACTTCACTGTTGAATTCCGTTCTTGATCAATCACCTCCATGTCCCGTCTGTGCATTACCGAAATTTTCCTCTCCCTGCAGGGTGAAGCCCGTTCCGTGGGGCTGCCCACGGTGTTTGTGCGACTGACCGGATGTCCTTTGCGTTGTCGCTACTGTGATACCGCCTATGCCTTCAGTGGTGGCGAGCACCGGACCCTGGACGAGATTCTCGATCAGGTGGCGGCCTTTCAAACATCCCAGGTGTGTGTCACCGGTGGGGAGCCCCTGGCCCAGACAGCCTGCACGGAACTACTCACGCGCCTGTGCGATGCGGGCTACCGGGTCTCCCTGGAGACCAGTGGCGCGCTGGATGTGGCCGGTGTGGATCCTCGGGTCGAGCGGGTGATCGATCTCAAGACCCCCGGATCGGGAGAGATTGAAAAAAACCGCCTGGCCAATCTGGAAGTCCTGAGACCTTCTGATCAGATCAAATTCGTTATCGCCGATCGCGAGGATTACGAATGGAGCCGCGAGATGTTGACGACCCATCGATTGGCCGAGCAGTGCGAAGTTCTGTTCTCGCCGGTACACGGGGATCTGGAACCCGCACGCCTGGCGGAGTGGATACTTGAGGACCGGCTGGAGGTCCGCTTTCAGATGCAGCTGCACAAGTGGCTGTGGGGCGAGCAACCCGGCCGCTGAGGGAGCAGGAAGAGGTTTGAATGCCGACATTGCGAATTGAGTCCTGGTCAAATGACCGGGGATGGGTTCAGGAAAGTCACTGGAATCTTGAATCGTTCATCTATCGACTCGGTCTTTGTTCGAACCTAAAAGGAACCGAACTAAAACGCTTGGCTCGAAGCCTGAGAAAGAAGGAACTGTTTGAAATTGAAATAAGTGATGTTGAGCGAGCGAGTCCGCTAATACACACACTTGAATCACTTGGTGCAAGCATTGCAATATCATAAACCTCGAGCAGATCACTCCGACCAACACGGTCTCGCGTTGTACCCAGCGTTGTTATGCAGTATTGGTCTGCAGTGTCTGATCCAAAAAGTGATGCGATTTAAGCATTCAAAACACGGGCTAAGCCATGTCTGAGAAACCTGCTGTTGTACTGCTTTCGGGCGGCCTCGATTCCGCCACCGTACTGGCGATTGCCCGGGATCAGGGCTATGCCTGTCATGCCCTGAGCATGGCCTACGGACAACGCCATGTGGCGGAACTCAATGCAGCCGCAGGAGTGGCCGAGGCCCTCGGCGCTGTGGATCACAAGGTGATCAGCATCGGCCTGGATGCGTTTGGCGGCTCCGCGCTCACCGATCCCACCATTCAGGTGCCGGAACAGATGGGGGAGGGCATACCCGTAACCTATGTCCCGGCGCGCAACACCGTGTTTCTCTCCCTGGCTCTGGGATGGGCGGAGGTGCTGGATGCCCAGGACATCTTCATCGGTGTGAACGCGGTGGACTACTCGGGCTATCCGGACTGTCGACCCGAGTTCATTCGCAGTTTCGAACAGTTGGCGAATCTGGCGACCAAGGCCGGGGTCGAAGGTCGTGGGTTTCGTGTCCACACGCCGCTGATCGACCTGACCAAAGCGCAGATCATCCGTCTGGGCATGGGGCTGGGGGTGGACTACAGCAGGACTGTCTCATGTTATCAGGCGGATGCCGGGGGACAGGCCTGTGGAGTGTGTGATTCCTGTCGGCTGCGGGCCCGGGGGTTTGTGGATGCGGGGGTGGATGATCCTACCCGCTATCGGGATCGCCGTCCGGTGTAAAACGGCCGCTCTCGCAAAAACCGGCGTGGCTGGAACTCACCACGCTTAAACAGTCAACCCCACTGATCGGTTTTTTTCTGCGCTGCTCGCTCGGGACACACGTGAATATCAAGAGGAACGAGCATCATCCGTAGCCCGGGTGAAACGAAGTGGAACCCGGGAACCGGCAGAATGTGAAGAACTGCAGGACAATACAAAACTCTCCAGGCGCACCTATTTCTTGAGCGTCTAAAAAATCGAACCAAAACACTGGTTGTTCATGAGCAATCACTTCGAAAACCAACTCAAAGGGCTGGTCGGCGCGGCCTATACCCTAAAATATGCCTGTCAGAAACTTGGATATCAACGCAGCCCGGGTCTGTCGGCCTGTAAATTGCTGCTGACCTAGAAAACCTGTTTTATCCCAATTGGAAATACTGTGGTTCTGTACGTGCAGAGGGGTTTCTGTGTTCGGTGTTTAGGAAATACGCCAGAATACTCCTGTTTTTAACTATGTTGAGCGTAAAAAAATCTGCACTTTTGTCTCAATCGCAGACCGTAACGTAGATCATAGTCTGATATTACATTATTTCGATGGTGAATCCGGTTTTCTTATGATGGATGTCTGTGTAAATCTATCTTTGTACGCAAGGGAAACGCTCCGTGCGGACCCGCATGCGGGGTGCTGTGGGGAGGGCGGGGTAGAACCCCGCCCTTACCTGATTATGTTTCTGGTATATCACGATCAAGGCTAATGCCTCCCCTTTCTTCTTTGGTAAACCACAAGGCATCAGATTCAATTGGCTTTTTACGAATATACATTTTGTAATCGGTTGCATGTAGTTCAATTGTACCTAAGTGATCCATTACAATAATAAATTTAAATATCGGTATATCTGGCCTAAATTCATTCTCAACATTTTCTCTCATTATTTCATAGATGGAGAAATCAACGACGCCACCTATTTTAATATTAATATCTAAATCAGATGCGTTCTCGAATATTAAAGTTGCTGGAGCAAGCGCAAATGAGAAGTTACCGTTTTCATTTCGAGGATCTATCCATTCGCATATATGATCAATGTCTAGCTCAAATGAAAATTTTTCAGGATCATACGACATAGCGTGAACAAAGTTGTCATGCCATGACATTGATTCATAATCGCTATTGCTCCAAATCCATTTATCAAGCACTGATCTTACCTCTCTTATGAAAACATAACGCCGCATTCAGCGGTTTGTCCGCTGTAATGGTATCCAAACCCGCAGTTATCCGAGCGATGCACACACCCATGTTAAAGCTGTTGAAATAGATCCTATGGGTTAGCCTCTTAGAATGGGTGTCTGATTAGTCGTTGAATGGGTGTCTGATTAGTCGTGCATGCCGATCAATGACCGTGACAGGTCACTATCAAGACCGTGGCCTGCGTGGTCCCGACGGAGTGGATGCGGTGATCGAATTCGGCTCGGTACCAGGCCGAATCGCCAGGCTCCAGGGTTTCTATGTGGTCGGCGACACGCAGTTCGACACGCCCGGTCAACACATGGATGAACTCCTCGCCGAAATGCGAAATCTCCGAGCGCGGATGACCTTCGTCCGGAAAGGCGGGGTGCAGGAGATAGGCTGACAGACCGGTCTGGCGAGCATCCACGCTTCCGTGGATCAACTCCGCTGTACCGATAGCGGCTCGGGGGCGCTGCGGGTTACCCCGAATGACGCGCAGACCGTCCTCCGAAACCGTCTCGCCAAGCAGTTCCGCCACGCCGATGGAGAGCGCCTCTGCCAGCCGCTGGACGCTGGAGATGGACGGCTCGCTCAGGCCTCGCTCCAGTTTGGATATATAGCTTTTGGTCAAGCCGGAGCGCTTGGCCAGCTGCTCCAAACTGAGGCCCCCCGCCGTGCGCAGGGCACGCAGACGCGTGCCGAAACGAGAGACCAAAGAGGATGTCGCGCTCATGGTTAGTTGCCTGTATGTTGCCCCTGGTTTTCAAATGACACGACGTGTCATATAATGTTTTGCGTGTCCTTTGCGCACATTATACGGCATCTGGAGGTCGGTCATGAACACTGGAATAAAACCCCGCATTGTAGCGGTCCGCCACCTCGCTTTCGAAGATTTGGGAAGGCTTGCCGGCGTGTGCGCGGCACGAGATATCCCGGTCAGCTATGTCGAGGCAGGCATCGACGACATCGCGGCCGCGCTCGAATCGGCCGATATCGCGATTGTCCTGGGGGGGCCCATCGGCGTGTACGAAGAGGCTCGCTACCCGTTTCTCACCGCCGAACTGGCTGCGCTGACGGCGCGTCTGCGGGCCGGACGTCCTACGCTCGGGATTTGCCTGGGAGCCCAGTTGATGGCCGCCGCGATGGGCGCGCGGGTCTTCGCCGGCGACAGCAAGGAGATCGGCTGGGCTCCGGTAATCCTGACTGAAGCGGGACGGTCCAGTCCCTTGGGGGATATCGAGGGGATGCCGGTGCTGCACTGGCACGGTGACACCTTTGACCTCCCGGAGGGGGCAACCCTCCTGGCCGGGAGCGCAGATTACCCTCACCAGGCCTTTTCGGTCGGTCCGAACCTGCTGGGTTTGCAGTTCCATATGGAGGTGGAGTCCGAGCGAATCGAACAGTGGCTGATTGGCCACACCGGGGAACTGGCTGCGGCCGGGATCGAACCGGAGACACTGCGAGAACAGACGATCCGCCTGCCGGCAGCCGTCGCCGCAGCCGGGGTAAGGGTATTCGAAGCCTGGCTGGGGCAGCTCAAATGGTGAAACCGCTGCCACTCTCGGCGGTGTTGAACGAATTGCGGGTGGGAGCGGTCAAGCCGCTCGGTGGTGAGAGGTGGGTCAGCGCCATAGACAAGCGCTGTGTCGGCGGTCCCGTCGAAGTCAGGCGCCAGGGCCTGGCCGGAGACGCCCAGGCCGACCGGCGCCACCACGGCGGACCCGACAAGGCGCTGCACCACTACCCCGCGGAACACTATGACTATTGGCGGCGGTACTTCCCCGAACAGGCTCACCGGTTCGTGCCGGGTGGATTTGGCGAAAATCTGTCAACGTGCGGCCTGACCGAATGCAACCTCCATATCGGTGACGTTTTTCGCGTCGGCGGCGCCCTGATCCAGATCTCTCAGGGGCGCCAACCGTGCTGGAAACTGAACCTGCGTTTTGACGTGCCTAAGATGGCTCGGTATGTACAGCAGACGCGGCGCACCGGCTGGTATTGGCGTGTGTTGCGAACGGGTCGGATGGAGGTCGGAGACGCCATGGTTCTGGTGGCGCGCCCGGAGCCGGCGTGGAGCCTCGATCGCGTCCTGCGGACACTCTATGTTAACACCCTTGACCTTGAAGCCCTCGAGGTATTGGCGAACATGCGGGCGCTGGCGGACGGGTGGCGTAACCTCGCGAGGAGGCGTCTCGCCCGCAAGGAGGTCGAGGCGTGGCATAAGCGCTTGGAAACACCCGGAGAAGCGTCGCAATGAACCGCTACCGCATTGAGGTGAAGCGTGCCCGCAGGCTCTGGTGCGTGATCGATTGGGGTGGGCCATCGGCTTGCGTGGTTCTGGAGGATCTGATCAGTCGCTTTCCGGTGACGGAGGGTTTTGAATTGACCGCCTGGCGCGTCACTGCTGAGCGGCGTCTACTCGAGAGCGGACCGGAGGGGATCCGGATGCTGGCGGCCGAGCCCGTGCTGGAGCGCATCGATTTAGCTGTAGTAGTTCAGACTTTGTCTGACAGACACGCCATCGAAACTGGTAACTGTCAGAGCAAGTCGCGACTGCTACAACAAACCCACCGGCTTTAGCTGGTAGTTATTTCGTTCACGTCGTGTTGACTGTAGGGAGTATCCTTTCAATGCTATTGAACAATATTATAGTGCATTGCTCTGATTGGTTTTGCGTTTACCGTCGGGCCTGGGGTTTGCATTCCCACACGGAGCGTGGAAACGAGGCGACCGTTGGACACCCAGGATTAATTCAAGAGAGCTGTACCAGGCAGTTTTACAGTGTTTGGGCCTACAACCCGACTGCATGTCCGCCTGCTTTCACATTAGATCAGTCTCGATAATCTAGTCATTAATTCTGATATATCTTTAACTACGCCTGTACTAGAAATTACATGATATTCCCCAGATTGCTTGAATAGCTCTAATTTGTCGTGCGCTATATCTAGCACATTTGGCGGAAGAGACCTGAAAACAATCTTGACTTCTTCGTCAGTGTAATCTTCCGCCATGTGCATTACTTCAAACGTCGCATCTTCAAAAGAAATCCCGTATTTTTCGCAATCAGAAAGATGTTTTTTTGCTAAACTTAAATATGATTCAGTGCTCATTATTACAGCCCTCTATCTTGACGAAATTGCCAAACCGCCTGATCACCAACATCAACAGCTTCCCAATGAAGATTTCCCGGCGTAGAGTCGTTAATTAAATGACTATAATCTCTTGCAGACAGAGAAACTCTTTTCGTAAATATGTCTCTCAGAGCTTCAACTTCATGTGTTTCATGATGCAAGACTGCAAGAATAGATTCGTCGCTATCTAAAACCGAGTTACGCACATAAATATTTACATTCCCATCCTTGTCGGCAAGAGTGCTCCGCCAGGTTAGTTGCTGGTTAGGGCTTCCAACTTCAATATGCCCATAACTCGCATATGAATCACCAAATTTCCCAAATTGGCGATCATAAAAAGCATCATCTACAAATCTGATATTTACATCATTAGCTATATAAACACCGTAATCATCCGCCAACCTTAATGCATCATCTACAGAACGTGGTCCCGCCGCATTGGGAGACCACTTTGTTTGATGCCTAAATGCAGCTCCTTTAATCAAAGTGCTGTCTGAGCCAACTATTTCCGACCGCACCGAAGCGTGACTCAAAGAGTTCGCTCCAACCCCTCCACCAGCCTCACTCACCATGTTTCCGTCAATACTTGACAGTTTACCATCCCCAGCCGCCTCTGCACTTCCACCAAGCCTTCTGGGAGTATCCGTCGCCAGCGATTCAAGCTTCGCCATTTTCCGCATTCGCGCCAACGAGCCGAATATGGCCATATCCCCCAACCCTGTCATCTGCAGTAAGGGGTCATTCGAAATGGCTTTTCCCACCGCAAAATAACTACCTTGTTGTTTTGCGGTTGCTATTGCCTCGTTGGTTGCCTGGATATTCCTTTTCAGGCCCGCTCCGATATCCTCCCAGCTGGGCAAAGACAAACCGGGTGCGTCGCTCTTTTGCCCGGTACTGTCAATATCGAGAAATTCGAGATTGTCTACGTTTTTCAGTCCTTCACTCTCCTTGCAGACTGTCTTGCCCATGTCAACCAGACCCATCACGGTGTTTTCGACGAGCCCATAGGCCACACCCGCTGTCATGGCTGTGTACTGAAGCCCGTTGATTTGAGGTCCTATTTTGACGCCGGTATCACTCACGCCAAGTGGGTCAACCAGTTCGTCGCCTTGCTGGCCTGAATAATCTACCGCAGTATTTCCCTGTTCTTCGTGCACTTGGCGCACCAGATCCCTGGCTTCGTCACCGGCATGTTCGTAAACTACCGCCAGGGTATGCTGCCCGTCTGGGGTGGCCGTCAGGTCATTGATTCCTTGTCGGCCCGCGGATGCGATGAATTCATTGGCGAGTTGGGTCTTCTGATCCCGGTTTCGTTGTTCAAACTGGCGTTTGACCACGGCTTCCGGCTGGGGGTTTTGGCTGGCCTGCTGATAGAGGGCCTGGCCCTCTGTCTGGGGAGCGCTGTCTGTGTTTGCACCGAGGGTGGTTTGAGATTGGGTGGTGGCGCTGGGGGTGAATAGGTTGGTCGATGTCACGGGTCCCTCCGTACATTGATTCAGGGTTTCTCCTGGATCTTATGTCATGCTTGGTTCGCCTCGATACTGGGGATTACCCATATATCCTTTATCAGGGTTCGGACTGGGGCGCGCTTTTTCTGAGGTTTTGTGGAGGAGTGCGGGATCTGCTGGGAGATTTCCTGGGTTTCGCTGCGCTTCACCCAGGCTACAAATTCGTCTGAGCCGATGTGCTATGTTCCATGGTTGAGATCCATATCGCTGATGACCGCCTGAACCTCGATACGGGCCGTCACCTTCGCCCTTATGGTCGCACTCCCTGCGTGGGAACGGTGAACCGCTTTCAGTGGTAGAGCAGCTCTGCCCAGCGTCCCTGTTCGACCAGGAGCTGGCGTTGCTGTTGCCACGCCTCGGTGGATCCGAAGGCTTGCTCCATGACCTTGTTGAAGGCTACTGCGGCTTTCTCGAGTCCGCCCACGAAGACGTGGGTTTTCGGGTCGAGAAGCATCTCCCGGCACTCATCCGCGTGGGCGGCGAGACTCTCCTCGAGGCCTTTTTCCACCGAGGTGAGAGGACGGTCGGTCAGGGCGCTGAAGGCCTGGAAGGTCTGGTCGTCGTAGTACTGGCCCAGGTCCTTCTGCTGATCGTTCAGGTAGAGCAGGTTCATGCCGCCATTGTCGCCGTAATAGAGACGCACTTTGCCCTGCCAGCCGCCATGCTGATCGTAGATCTGGCGGACGAATGCGCGGAACGGGGCCACGCCGGTGCCGGTGCCGATCATCAACAGCGGACTGGATTTGTCCGTAGGGATCTTGAACGGGCTGCGGAACGGGCCTGTGATCTTGAGGGTGTCACCGCTTTTGGCGTCACACAGATAGTTTGAGGCGACGCCCGGATAACGCTCGCCGGAGACCTCGTCTATGTAGAAACAGCGACGCACCAGGATTTCCAGTTCGACGTTTTCCGGATTGCCGATCTGTACCGGGTTTGCGATGGAGTAGCGGCGGTGGTGGAATTCGTTGCCGAATTCATGGGGACCGGGCACCAGCACCCCGATGGACTGTCCCGTTGCGTAGCGAAACGCGGGATCGTCGATCTGCAGGACGATTTGCCGCACTTCGTCAGTGTTCTCCGGGGTGATCCGGACCGAGGATTTGATGACCGCATTGCAGGTGTTTTCAAGCAGGTATTCGTCAGTGACGTCGGACATGATGCAAGTTACCTTCAGAACAAAGACTCAATAGGCGGCACCTTAACCTCTCGTGTGTCCGCCTTCAAGCAGTGAAGGATTTTCTTTTGCATCCACTCGTAGCGGCGGCTCGGGTTTCTCCACGCATGACTTGCAGGGCGCCTGATCCGACAGGTATAACGCCTTGCCAAGCATGAAGAAATAACCGATAAACCCGAGTATGCAACAGGATCAGACAGAGGACCCGAACGTCCCGATCGAAGATCATCCACCCCGGATCATCGCGGTCACGGTCACCTACAATGTGGACCCGGCGTTCAAAACCGCGCTGGAGAGTGTTCTCGATCAGGTGGAGCGGGTGGTGATCGTCGACAACAGCACCCAAGCCTCCTCCCGGGAATGGCTGCAAACTCTGGCGGAGACTCTGGGCGGACGGGTACAACTGATCCTCAATCAGGCCAACCTGGGTCTGGCAAAGGCGCAGAACATCGGTATCGTGCAGGCCCTTGAGCAGTGCGCCGATTGGATCCTGCTGATGGATGACGACAGTTTGGCGGAACCCGGCATGGTGAGGCGGTTACATGAGGCGGTTTCCCGACATGATCTTGATCCGACCACCCGTATCCTGGTGCCCCGTTACCAGGAGCAGGCGGTGGTCCGGGATGCCCGTTACGTCACCTCACCGGGTGGGCGATTAAGCACCCCCCGCTTCGCCATCGAGGATTTTCACCGCCAGCCGGTGATCGAAAACCTGTTTATCGCCATCAGTTCCGGCAGTCTGATCCGCGCCGACCTGTTCCGGGAACTGGGATTGATCCGGGAGGCGTTCGACATCGACTACCTGGATGTGGATTTCTGTTTGCGCACCTTACGGAGGGGGTATCGCATTGCCGCGGTCGGGGATGCGGTGCTGCGCCATCATCTTGGCGCACAGACCGAACACCGCTTCCTCGGACGCCGCTTCTGGGCCTGGAACCATCCGCCACGCCGGCGTTTTACCATCTACCGCAATCGCACCCGGATCTGGCGGGAGTATCTGTTTCGTCTGCCGGGATTCGTGCTCTATGATCTGCTCGCCACCGCCCAGGACCTGTTTCGCATCCTCATGTTCGAACAGGATCGCGGGGCCAAGCTGTGGGCCGTGTTGAAAGGCATGGGCTCGGGACTGTTCGGATCGCTTCCCCAAGCCCCCGGGTTTCCGCTTCAGGGTGAGTCCAGGGGCTCCACCCGGTAGTAGCCCTCACCCCCATCCGGGAGGTCGAACCCGGTCTGATGGGGCAGCACTTCGAAACGGTTGAGTTCCTGAAACGGGCCGATGGGATTGACGGAATGGCTGATCCGGTAGCGTCCGGGCCACAGATTGCGGGTGGTCAGACGCAGGCCGGTCGGGGTGCTCGTGAGGTTCGCGCCGTCGAAGGGCGCGGCCAGGGGTTCGCCGATGAAGATCCCTTCGCCGGGTTGCTGCACACTGCGCCAGTAGGATTCGATCAGGGTGGCGCCGCGTCCATAACTCTCCATCAGCAGTCGGGGTTCGGGAAACTTGCCCAGGTGGTTACAGGGCTCGACCACGGTGCCGTAACTGCCGGTGGCTCCCGCCTCCAGCCAGCGCAGGGCGCTCATCTGCTGGGTGCCGTTGAGCACCCCGCCCGCGGAGGTCAGATGGTCGGCAATCGCCCCGGGACGGAAACCCAGGCTCTCGAGTCCCTCCACCCGGGTCAGGCCGGTGAAGTAGAACAGCACGTCATCCCGGTCTGTGAGTGTATCGGCCCGGAGAATCTGGGTGTCGATCCAGCCGGACATCAGGCGTCGCACCAAGGCATAGTCCTTGGCCCGCACATTACGCTGCTTGTCATGGGTGCTCAGCAGATAGGCGGTACCCGGGGGGCGCGTGCCATCCGCAGCCACACCCCGGTCAATCAGGGCCTTGGCCTGCTCGAAGGTATCGGCGGCGATGACCATGCTGGGTCGGACTTTGAAATCCTTCCAGGGGGTGGTGCCTGTGTAGCCGTAATAGGGGCTATGGCGGGTTGTGGCGCAACGTTGTTCGGAACACCAGCCGGGATCGAAACCGAAGCTCACTGCGGAAGTGATGGACATGCAGTCCACCCGGAAAGGATGGGTCCAGGTCAGTGCATAGGCCTGAACCCGCTGCGGAGTCTGATTGAGAATCTGCTTGCGCAACGGGGTGAACGCGTCCGCGCTCATGCGGCCCCGATCAGGGGGGAAGTTCAGGTGGATCAGGTTCTTTTCCGGGAGCTGCCGGGTCTCCCGGTAGTACTCCCCGATCCGCACACTCAGCGGGTCGCTGTCGTTGACCACCACGGCCAGTTGCGCGGGGTCGAGACGGTAATCGGGCATCAACAGAACCCGGGATTCCCCGGCAGCCAGCGGTGGAGAAAAACTCCAAAGGCCGAGCAGCAGGGCGAGGAACACGCCGCTCACGCCCCTCGATCCCTCAATCACCAGAAGTCTCCCTCGGTTTTGCGGGGTAGAGGGGGGCGGGCTCCGTGCTATAGACCAGAGGCTGACCGGGTTTCAGTGGGATACGCAAGGGTGAGGTGGTGGCGGGCCACTGTCCCTTGGCTACATTGCGGGTCTGTTCACCGGAAAAGGCCAGGTAGCTGTAGCTGCCGTAGTGGGGCAGCTTGCGGCCGAGCAGCGCCAGATTGGATGCGGAGAAGCCGCCGATCCAGGCCTGCACCGGACCGTTATCCTCGGTGCGTCGGGTCAGTGCAAAGCTGTGGTCCTCACGGGGATAGGCTGTCCCATCCAGGGTCAGGGCAGGGTCCTGATCGGTCACCGGGTAGCCCCTCAGACCGGCCATGAAGGTTTTTCGAAACCGGTTCTCCCAGCCCAGGATCCACACCGGACGGTCCTCCGGCAGTTCGCTGATCGCGTCATCCTCCAGGATCTCCGCCTGCGCATAACCCTCAGCCCAGTTACGGGCTAATGCCAGGTAGGCGTCGTGCAGAGGCCTGGGGGCCTGGCTGGGAATCACGAACAGGACCTTGCGGGCGCCGAACAGCCCACTCAGGGTGGGGGGTGTCTCCTGCGTGTAGAGGGTGCGAAACAGGTCGTACCGGGGATCCACATCGAGCTGCCGGGGTTGGGCGGGAAGCGTCAGGCGGTAGGTCTGCTCCCGGCCGGTGAGGGATACCTGGTGGAGTTCGGCGGGCCGGTCGTCGTAATGGACCAGCAGCGGCACCTGCAGGGGAAAGGGGGCCGAATCCTGGGTCTGATGCAGACTCAAGGTCATGACATACCCGCTCTCCAGGGGTTGCACCTGCAGGTTTTCAACCGCCAGGGTCGGGGCGCCCTCCCGCTGGATCCAGGCGTCGAAAAACTCTGCCAGGGAGGTACTGCTCACCGACTCGAAAGCCTCGCGCCACTGTGCGTATCCCGCCGTCTTGAAGCGGTTGTCACGATAGAAGCGCTGCAGTCCCTCGATGAACGCCGGGTCGCCCAGGTCACGGCGCAGCATGTGAAAGAACATCAGTGCCTTGCCATAGCCCACCGCCTGGCTGGCGCTGCCGTGCCGGCCACGGAACCGGCTGAGGGGGAAGTCGTTGTCCTGGTGGATGAAGTCCTGATAACGCTGCAGCACACGGCGACGATGTTCGGCGCCCCGGCCCTGCTGTTCATCGAGCAGGTGGTCGGCCAGATAGCTGGTCAGGCCCTCGGCCCAGTTGCCGCTCGGGTAGTCGATGTAGACGCTGTTTCCCCACCAGTTATGCAGAATCTCGTGGGGATAGGAGGTGCGCAGGATGAACGGCAGGCGCACCACCCGGGAACCCAGCAGGGTAAAGGAGGGCATGCCGAAGCCGGTCTCCCAGAAGTTCTCCACCATGGCGAACTTGGCATAGGGGTAGGGACCGATCAGCTGCTCGTACAGGTTCAGGTAGTCTCGGGTGGCGTCCAGGTAGCGTTGCGCCAGTTGCGGGTCATCCTGACGAAGGAAGACTTGGGCCTCGTGGGAACCTGCGGCCTGACGGTAGAAGTGGTAAGGGGCGCCCACCAGATAGATATCGTCCTGGGGGCTGGACTCCCGCCAGTGAACGCTGACCGAGTCGCTCCGGGTTTCGATCTGTGGTCCCTCGCCCTGACTCACCGCCAGCCAGCCTTGAGGGAGGGTGGCGCTGAGGTTGAAGGTCTGTAGGGTATCGGGGAAACGGGGGTACCAGGCCACCCCGGCATCCAGATAGATACCCTCGTCCGAGAGCGTGCCCGCCAACTGCTCCTGCTGTCGCCCGGGGCTTTCCTGATAGCTTGTGCGCGGATGTTCGATCTTCCCTGCATACCTCAGGGTGACTTGCCGGGTCTTCTCTGGCATCCTCAACCGGTAGGCCACCACGGGTATCGGGCCTGGGGAGCGCCCCTCCACCACGATACTCACGCCCTCGGTGAGACTCTGGGGCTGCAGGCCATCGTGCAGCCAGAAGCGGCTTTGATCCGGGCTGTTGAGGCGGATCCGGTCGGTGACCTGCAGGCGGTGATTCAATGGATCCAGCTCAACCTGAAGTTCGTGATGCACGGCATCCGCGGCGAAGGCCGGTTGGCTGGCGATCAGGCAGGCGGTCAGCAACCCGATCCCCGGGCGGAGACGGGATGAACGATTCCCGGACCCGCCAATCAAACTCACAAACCTGATAATATGGGCTCGCATCACTTCCAATCTGATTAATGACATCATGCTGTTAAGTACCCGGCTTACCGATCCTCCCCGCGTGAACAGACGGTTCATGAACTGGCTGGCCCTGTTGCTGTCCTGCGTCATGATGACAGAAGCCCAGGCCGGGGAACAATCGCCCCAGGCGGTCGTCGATCTGTCGCAGCTGATGAATCTGTCGGCACTGATTGACTCGGTAGCGGACCGACGGGTGGTGTTCGTTGGGGAATCCCACGATCAGTATCCACATCATCTCAACCAGCTCGCCCTCATCAAAGGTGTGCACGACAAACACTCCGACCTGGCGATCGGCCTGGAGTTCTTCGCCCAACCCTACCAACCGGTGCTGGATGCCTATGTCAGCGGGGAGATCGATGAAGCGCAGATGCTGCGTGATACCCAGTACTTCGAGCGCTGGCGCTTCGACTACCGGCTCTATCGGCCGATTCTCAGATATGCCAGGGAGCACGGGATTCCCCTGATCGCGCTGAATCTGGAGAGCGAGATCACCGAAAAGGTGGGGCGTGGGGGACTCGATGCCCTGGATGAGGATCAGCGGGCGCGCGTACCCGCCGAAATCGACCGGAATAACGAAACCTATCACGACCGGCTGAAGGCGATATTCGACAGCCATCCTCACGGGGAAGGGCGGTCATTCGAGCATTTTCTCGACGTGCAACTGCTGTGGGACGAGGGTATGGCCGAACGGGCCGCCCGTTGGCTGAATGAACATCCCGGCAGTCCGATGGTCGTTCTCGCCGGTGTGGGTCATCTGATGTATGGCGACGGGATTCCGAAACGGCTGTTCCGGCGGGTGGCGGATCCCCAGGCGATCGTGCTGAATGTCAGCAGTGTGCAGGAACTCGACCCGGCCCTGGGGGATTTTGTGATCCTGGCGAACGGTCCGGGACTGCCCCCCGCTGGCAAACTCGGAATTCTCCTCAACACCCAGGACAATCCCCTCTCGATCAACGGATTCGTCGAAGGCAGCGGCGCCGCGGCGGCCGGTCTGAAGGAGAAGGATCGGATCCTGGCCCTGGATGACCAGCCGATCGAGCACTACTCCGATCTGCGGGTCGCCCTGATGGACAAGGGGGTGGGTGACAAGGTTCGGGTCAAGTTCGAACGGGATCGCATGTTCATTGGCGCCACCGTCGAGACGCTCGAGGTCACCCTGAAGTGACGACCCGGATCTGAAACCATGGCGCGACGAACGGAACTGCTGGCCCCCGCCGGAACCCTGAAAAACGCCCGCTACGCCTTCGCCTACGGGGCGGATGCGGTGTATGCGGGTCTGCCCCGTTACAGCCTGCGGGTGCGGAACAACGATTTCCTCGAGGACAATCTGGCGATCGGCATCGCCGAGGCCCATGCCCTGCAGCGCCAGTTCTACCTGGCCTGTAACGTGATGCCCCACAACGCCAAGCTGAAGACCTTCATCCGCGATCTGGAGCCGATCATCGCGATGGGTCCGGACGCGCTGATCATGTCCGATCCCGGGTTGATTCTGATGGTGCGCGAACGCTGGCCGGAGATGCCGATTCACCTTTCGGTGCAGGCGAACACGGTCAACGCCGAGGCGGTGCGCTTCTGGCAACAGCAGGGGCTGACCCGGGTGATCCTCTCCCGGGAACTCTCCCTGGACGAGGTGAGCGAGATCCGCCAGAGCTGCCCCGACATGGAGCTCGAAGTGTTCATCCACGGCGCCCTGTGCATCGCTTATTCGGGACGCTGTCTGCTGTCCGGCTATTTCAACCACCGGGACGCCAACCAGGGCACCTGCACCAACAGCTGCCGCTGGGACTACAAGCTGTCTCAGCCGGTGGCCGCGCCAGAGCCGCCGATCGGGCCCGCCGGGGTGCTGCGTCATGCCGAAGCGGAGCAGGTCTACTACATCGAGGAAGGGGGGCGACCCGGTGAGCAGATGCCGATCTTCGAGGACGAACACGGCACCTACATCATGAATTCCAAGGATCTACGCGCGGTCGAGCATGTGGCCCGGCTGGTGGAGATCGGCGTCGACTGCCTGAAGATCGAGGGGCGCACCAAGTCCCACTACTACACCGCACGCACCACTCAGGTATACCGGCAGGCGATCGACGATGCGCTGGCCGGACGCCCCTTCCGGGCGGATCTGATGGCCGACCTGGAGAGTCTCGCCAACCGGGGCTACACGGACGGCTTCTACCAGCGCCACGAGTCCCAGGAGTTGCAGAACTATCGCTTTGGCAGTTCCCAGACCGAACGTCAGCAGTTCGTCGCCGAGGTGACCGGAATCGATGAGAGCACCGGACTGGTGGACCTGGACGTGAAAAACAAACTGCGTCTCGGCGACCGCCTGGAACTGATGACCCCGCAAGGCAACCAGGACTTCATCCTGCAGACCCTGCAGGATCGCAACGGCAATGCCATGCAGGAGGCGCCGGGCGGGGGCTACCAGGTTCGAGTGGCCCTGCCGTCCGGGGAACGCCTCGAGCACGCCCTGTTGTGCCGCTACCTGGAGGCCTCATGACCCTGGGCCTGCGGATCTGCGTCAACACCCTGCAGGGGGCCACCCAGGGGGTGCCGGCAATCCTCCGGCTGCTGGACGAATACCAGTTGCGGGGGAGCTTCTTCTTTGCCACTGGACCGGACAAGAGCGGCCGCCTGGTGGATACCATCCGTCAACCCTGGTACCCCCGCCTGAATCCCGCGTCCCGGCTCTACGGAATCGCCCTGTTTCCGCCCCGCATCTCGGAGCGCGCGGCGGAGATCATGCGCTCGGTGGCCGCCGCCGGGCACGAGGCAGGCATCCTCTGCCACGACCGCTCCTACTGGCTCAACCAGCTGGCCCACGCCCCCGCGGAGCGTACCCGTCAGGAGCTGGAGCGGGCGATCCACGACTTCGAACGGGTGTTCGGCGAACCTCCCCGCAGCATGGCCGCGGCGGGCTGGCAGACCAATCCCCACCTGCTGCAACTGCAGCAGGAGTACGGCTTCGACTACGCCAGTGACGTACGGGGCAGGAGTGCTTTCTACCCGGAACTCCAGGGGGTGAGTTCGACCTGTCCCCAGCTGCCTACCACCCTGCCCACCCTCTCCGAACTGCTGGAGCAGGGTGGGGAGATCACCCTGGACAACGTGCACGAGTACCTCTACGCCGAAAGCCAGCACATCCTGCCCCAGGGACATGTGTTCTCCTGCGATGCAGAGACCGAGGGTCTGGCCCGGTTGGGGATACTGGAGAAACTGCTGGTGATGTGGAAGGGACGCGAAGGGGGCGTGCTGCCGTTACGGGATCTCATCGACGAGGAAGACCGACCGCATTTGAAGCAACATCATCTGGGCTGGGCGCCGGAGGCCAGTGGGCGCTATTACTATGCGACCCAGAGTCTGGTTGTGTAATCAACGGTTCAGCTACCGCCACTCATTGTTTTTCGCTTTTTGAATATCGCCGGTTTCGCCCTCCTGGGCGGTACACTTTTCCTCGTTCCCACGTTCTGCGTGGGAATATCTATCGATATCACGTCGAATCGCCCTAACCTGTTAGGTATGTACAAGCCTAGGTCTGCATTCCCACGCGGAGCGTGGGAACGAGCAAAACTCTCCAGGTGCTTCGCCTATTTCCACATTCCCTCGCTCCGTGTGGGAACGAGTGAAAAGTAACCAAAAGAAAGGGCGCCCGACTGCCCCCCCCTTCGGGGACCGCTGCGATGCTCACAAAAACCGGCGGGGATGGAAACTCACTATACTCAAACAGCCAGCCCAGAACTCCAGAGGGTTGTTCCCGGGTTCCGCTTTGCTGCACCCGGGCTACACGCGAATCTCAAGAGGCGCGAGCATCACCCCGTAGCCCGGGTGAAACGTAGTGGAACCCGGGATTCGGCAGAATGCGAAGTACTGTGGGATTGCACAAAACTCTCCAGGTGCTCCGTAATAAAACTGTGCTTCATCATCGCCGGCTCTCGCGCGAATCCGGCATTCATTATTAGCGTTGTCTGCATCTGCATTCCGTTAGCTTGATTGCAGACATCGTCTGCGATTAAAGAAGCGGAGAAAGGCAGTAACCGATTGAGGAAATGTGTCTGAACATTGCGTGTGCCGAGTAGCTAAATTAGCGAGGCCACTTGTCGTTATGTATTCTCATAGCCTTCAATCAGAGTCATTGGTATAGGAACATATTCACACTTCGATGCTAACTGATGAGGGCGTATACGAATGTGGCGGGTGTTCGAACATGTCATGGATATTTGCGATATAGATGACGGATGCTTCTCCGGTAAGCAGACAAGCCAAAGTGGCAATGATAAAGATAGGCCCTGGTTATTATGCTCATGTGGTTCATATGTTTGGACTCTATAGCGTCGGGAGCCATGCATAATCAATAAACGTGTTTAGGGTCGTGTTGTGATGTCCTATCGAAGTGTTATGTCAGGCGCGGGCTGTGCGTTGTTGAGATTTACCATAGGACAATCCCTTCAATACTGTCGTGTGAGCGAGATGAACCACGGGTGGTAGTGTCATTTCGGTTTCAAGATATTCTGATTCATATTCATCGAGGATATGACAAGGTGGATATGGTTATTTGTGACACCGATCAATAACAGTACTGCCACATATTGGTTATGTTGTTCTCACCCCGCGATATCGAGACCATGGATAGTCGCGATCAAGGATTTACCCGTCAAAGGAACACTGACCCATGCATGGAAGAACTGTCTCCGACCACCTGCTTGCAGGACTGATGCTCCTGTTTACCTCTCTCCTACACGCCGAGATTCAGGGTATTCCCGAGCCTGGATTTGGCATGCAACCCGTGCCGTCTTTTCCCGCGACATGGCCCTCCGCCGAGAGCGTCGGCTTTTACTATGTGGATCCCGACCGTTCAGCCGCTACGGATCGACTGGAAGATGGCGACAGTGCGGACAGTTCGGGAAATCGGTATGGCTATCCGGTAAAGCCCCGGGCAACGATTCCATCCTCATTCACCGCCGGTTCGGTGGTCGTCCTCTCGGGTACATACACCCGCTGGCCTCAACGTATTCACATGGACGGAAATGAACAGTCTCCGGTGTGGTTTGTGGGCGATCCGCGAGACCCACCGGCTTTTTCATCGGGAGAATTGATATTTTCCGGGCAACACGCGATTTTCGATACGCTGACGTTCCGTGATAACGCGATGTTTTCCCTGCGCAACAAGGATGGTTACTACTTTCATCATCACGCGGCCCTACGGAATTTCGATATGCGGGGGACGGGGGCGATGGCCGGCAGTCATGCGGCGATCGGTATCTCCGGACAATCGAGCAGCGAAAGGGCCTCGGATATCCTGATATCAAACTGTCGGATCTCCTACTATGGCAGTTATACCGGACCCACGGAAAATGATTTTCATGGCATCAAGCCTTCCGGGAACGTGGACAACGTATGGATCCTGAATAACCAAGTGCACCACAATGGGGGCGATTCGATCCAGATCGGTAACGCGAACATTCCTGATGAAACCCGGCCCTCCCACATCTATGTGGGATCAAATGACTTCTACAGCAATTTCGAGAATGATGTGGATATCAAGGAGGCCGATCACGTCATCGTTTCCTCGAATAATCTGCATGAAAGCGGATTATCCGTCGTGGTACACAACAACTCCGCGGATATCTGGTTTCTGAATAACCGGATTCACGATACTCACCAGGGTGTGGATGTGACGTCCGGAAGCAACGTCAATTTTGTCGGCAATCTTTTCTATGCGGTACATCATGACCAGGATGCCGCATGGGATGCCACCAGCCTCTATGCCAGGGGTGCGGCGATTCATTTCAGGGGAGGGGTCAGCGCAACCTTGGTGAACAACACCTTTCATGACTATGACATCGGTGTTCAGATCGCTTCTGTGGCCTCGTTGAGTGTGCAGAACAATCTGTTCAGCAATCGGTCTGCTGCTCAGACCTATGATGTTCACCTGGGTAGTTCATCACTCAGTCCCCTGGTCGATTTCGACTTCAACCTGTTCTATGAACCGGAGGTTGCCACACGGCTCAACTGGGCCACTGGTGAAGGTCTCGACGTGGCGGGGATATCGAATCTGGGTGTTTGCGGGAACTGCATCGATGCCACGATATCTCCCATGCGCGATCCGGATAGTCAGGCATTCGCACTTGCGGCCCTGTCTCCCGCGATGGACGTTGGAACGGACAGCGAGGTTTATACACGATTTCAGGTCACCTATGGGCTGGTATTGAGCCGGGATGTTTCAGGGAGTCTCCGGGTGCTGGGGCCTGCCATTGACCTGGGGGCCTATGAAGGCATAGGTATCAGTCCACCCTCGGCGCCGGTATTGCTGTAACCCGGTACCAAATATCGGGGAGGATCCGCTTGCGATAACGGTATAGGCATGGGTCGTAAACCGGGTGTATGCTTGGATCCCACGTCCTGGAATCTCTGTTGTGCCGCCCTCATGGGATGATTGCCGGGATCAACAATCACGCACTGTGGTTTGTTGCTGGAATCGAGGGAGACACTGATGTCCGGAACACGCGCACCCATTTACCTGATTCTGCTCACCCTGTTGTTGACCGGGTGCGGCTCCTCCAAACACGACTCCGATACCTCCACGACCCGCCAAAGTCGCCCTCAGCTGCAGAGCTTCGACACCTGCGCCGATCTCCAGACCTATCTGCTGGATACGGCCCGCACGCATCACACGATTCTCAATGCCGGTTACGCAATGGAGTCCGGTAGTGATGAGTTTTCACCGCTGCCGGTGGCGGAAGGTGATTCCGACTCACCCGTGATCGCGGACAGAACCGGCACCAACAATCAGGTGGCGGGGGTTGATGAGGCGGATTTCGTGAAGTCCTCAGGTGAGTTCACCTACCTGTTGTCCGGGGACTACTTCCTGATTCTCAGAAGCTGGCCTGCGGCGCAGAGCGAGGAGCTTTCCCGCACCCAACTCGAGGGTGTTCCCCGGGCCCTGTTCGTGGACGACAACATCGTCTGGATCGTCAGTGATGTGCTGACCCCACAGCCCGATGCATTCGCCGCCCGTTCCGGTCATCTGTTGAAGATCAGTGTCTACCGGGTCAGCGATCCGCAGAGTCCGCAGCTGATCCGGGAGACCCGGCTCGAGGCCTATTACAGTGACGCGCGTCTGATCGATCACCGGGTGCACCTGGTCACTTCAGCCTACCTCGATCTCTATCCCTACCTGGATGATCCCCAGGGAATCGAGCTTGGGCAACTCCTGCCGGCCATGGCGGACACTACGGATCCCGCCGACCCTAATGCCACCAGCACCCGTCAGATCAGCGAATGCGATGGGATCTATCGCACCGATACGGCAAATGGCAGCGGAACGCTCTCGATCATCAGTTTCGACCTGCAAAACCCCTTGGGGGAGATCGGCAGTGAGACGATTCTGAGCAACACCGGTACCGTCTACGCAACTCCCGAGTCTCTCTACGTGGCAACCATCGAGGACGAGACCTGGTTGTGGCTCCCAGTAATGGAGGGCGAGGAGTATCCCAGTCCGGGGACCAATATCCATAAATTCCGGGTCGGCCAAAACCCCGAGTACCTGGCCAGCGGGCGGGTGGATGGCTGGTTGATCAATGCCTTTGCCATGGACGAGTATCAGGGCGTGCTGCGGCTGGTGACCACTGAAGAGAACTGGTGGCGGGGTACGGATCCCGTGAACCGCCTGTTCGTGCTGGATCAAAGCGGCAATGCCCTGGTGGAGCGCAGTCGCCTGGAGGGACTGGGCAAGCCCGGGGATCGTATCTATGCTGCCCGGTTTCTGGAGGACAAGGGGTTTCTGGTTACCTTTCAGCAGATCGACCCCTTCTACACCCTGGATCTGAGTAATCCGGATCTGCCCCGTAAGGCGGGGGAGCTGGAAGTACCCGGGGTATCCACTTATCTGCATCCCATCGATGACAACATGATACTCGCGGTAGGACGTGATGCCGGTAACAGCGGACTGATGATCAGCCTGTTCGATATCGCGCAGTTCGATCATCCCGTACTGCTTTCGAGCCATCAGGTGGGGGCGGACAGTTACTCCCAGGCGGAGTATAACCATCATGCCTTCACCTGGTTCCAGGCCGGGGAGATGCTGGCGCTTCCGGTTACGCGATGGAACTATGCCGTCACCGATGATCCGTTCACCGCTGCTGACCTGTTCACCGGGCTGGAACTTTACCGGGTCAACCGGGCGGACGGTATCCAGTTCTCAAGTTCGCTGGATCATGACCGGTTCTACCAGGAGGAGGGCAGTGACCTCTGGTACTACCCGGAAGGTGTACAGAGGAGCTTCTTCATATCGGACGATCAGGGCAGCCAGTATCTCTACTCGATCAGCAGCCGGGGCATGTTGGTCAATGACCTGGCGGCTCCTGAAACGCCGCTCGCGGCGATACCGCTGCCCGCGTTGGTCAATGACTACTTTTACTTCGATTAAATGTAATAAGACTTCACACAAGTAGGGTTAAGGAAGTATGAGTTTCATGGTCAGATCAATCATAGCCGGGATCGGCGCTTTCCTCATGCTGATGTCACTGGTCGCTGGCGCTGACAATACTCTGAGCCTTGAGCAGCTTCACAACGACGAACAGGTGGTCCGGATACAGCATCAGGCGCTCAGGGATATCATCGATTTCATGGAGCGCCGGGAGGATCTGTTTCCCCGTGAAACCGTCAAGACGCCCCACCTGCTGAGTCGCGAAGAGAAGGAGATCGTCTGGTCAACCTGGATCGCCTTTCTGGATCATCTGATGATGCTCGACGCCATCGAGCAGAACTATGAGGAACTGCCCAACGGTAGCGACGATGATTTGGCCAGGCAGGCCTTTCATCTGACCCATGCCGCGTTTCTGACGCGCTACCGGTTCAGTCTCGATTTTCTGGTCAGGACCGAACGGGATCCCCTGTTTCATGTGATTCTCAATGAGGCGGTGCCGGAACTGGGGCTCAGCGCCCAGACTTACACCCAGCTCAAGTACCGTTATCTGCATGTGGCGATCGCCACGCGATTTGCGTCACTGGGAGTCAAGGCGGGGCAATTGGGCGAAGCGGTGAATCCCAAGATACAGCAGAGTATCGAGGAGGACCGCCGTGTTATCTGGGAATATGGAAGAGGGCAAGGAATACTGCAAACCCTGAAAAACGGCACGCAGATCGTCAAGGACGCGGGATTCGAAGCCTATTTCCCGGTACAGAAGGGTGTCTCCGACTGGATGGGGGATGTCAAAGTACTGCGTGCGGGACACTCCCTGATCAGTCCATCGCAGATCGAGGCCATGCAGGCGGAGCTTCAGCCCGGAGACATACTGTTGGAACGCAGGGAGTGGTATCTGTCGAATATCGGTCTGCCCGGGTTTTGGCCCCATGCGGCGCTCTATGTGGGCACACCGGAACAACGCAGGGACTACTTTGATGATCCGGAAGTGATGGCCTGGGTGAAAGCGCAGGGCGAGAAGGGAGGATTCGAGTCCCTGTTGCAGGCCCGCGAACCTGTCGCACAGCTCGCGAGTCAACAGCAACCTGAACCGGGACATCCGGCCCGGGTGCTGGAGGCAGTGGGTGAAGGGGTGATGTTCACCAGCTTGGAGCACTCGGCGTATGCCGATTCATTGGCGATATTGCGACCCCGGCTGAGCAAGCTGGAAAAGGCCCAGGCACTACTGAGCGCCTTTCACTACAGCGGCAGACCCTATGATTTCAACTTCGACTTTGCCACCGATGACGAGTTGGTATGCACCGAACTGGTCTACAAGGCCTATGAAGGGGACAGTGATCGCAAGGGCATCCGCTTTCCAACCGTGGAGATCATGGGCAGGCTGGCGATGCCGGCGAATGAAATCGTCAAGCAGTTCGATCAAAACTTCGATACGGATCAACAGCAGTTTGACCTGATCCTGTTTCTCGACGGGCATGAGCGGGAAAAGGAGGCGCAGGTTGCAGACCTCGAGACCTTTCGCAAAAGCTGGAAAAGGCCCAAGTGGCATATTCTTGTGCAGGATACGGTGTTGGGTGAGCGAGGGGGGTTATGAATTGCAGTCAGTCTGTAGCCCGGATGTAGCGTAGCGGAATCCGGGGTCTGCTGCGAGATCTCCTGGGTTCCGCTGCGCTGCACCCAGGCTACATGGCTTCGTGTGATACTCCGATTGTGTCTCTCAGACCTTGATCAATCCGAGATGCTTGACGCAAGGTTTGAAATCCTTATATGAAAAAAGCAGCGGGATTTTCTTGTCTATGCAAAAGGTTGCAATGATGACAGCCCGCTGTCTTTCGCATGGTTATGCCTTTGTTACGAAGTGCTCTGTAATGCTCGGCGCATTTAATCGCCATCGTGTGACCCAGCTATTCAAAAATTGTTACCGCTTCAAATAATTCACGGGCGGTGTTGTAGTCTTTGTCATGCCGAAAGCCCTGCAATACCTCAGTTAATATTAAATCACCAACAGCCACGGGATCTTGAGCAAGGGTGTGATCAAGTATTTCCGCTTGTGGATTATCCGTTCCGGAAAAGTAATCAATCCACACACTGGAGTCTACAACGATCACGAGTTGGTTCTGATCTCATCCAGGTCACCACTCCATTTCAATTTTCCGCAAAAACTCCTTATGGTTTCCTGCTTCTTGAGTCTGATCAGCGTTTTGAATCCAAGTTCGACGGCGTCCTTCTTGGTCCTGAGACCCGTGGCTTTCAAAACATCATTCATCAACTTGTCGTCTATATCGATGTCGGTTCGCATGTTATTGACTCAAGTTTCGGGATTCATTTTGCGGTATTCAGCGCCTCGTTTCCACGCTCTGCGTGGGAATGCAGACCCAGGCTTATGCAAACACATCGAACCGGGGTAATACCACAGGGTTCCGGTATGCGTTCCCACGCAGAGCGTGGGAACGAGGCTCAATTCACTACCCATGGGTATATTTGTTCATTTCTGCCTTTGCGTCAGCTATCCAACTGGTTTTCTTGGTTGGCGTATCCTGGGGTGGTTGGCCGAGTGTTGCACACACAAGAAGTATCAAGATTAATCTACTTGTCTTTCTTATGCTTGTTGTGATTTCTATCTATGCTTTGTATGGACCGATCATGAAGATGGGATCATTCATTTGATGCTGGGATGTCTGGGGTTCTGGTTCCAATGGGCGTATGTGTTCACTGGGTCCATTGGTTCAGGTGGAGATTTGACTATATGGAGCAGGTAGTGGATTTCAGTTATTTCAAACAGGCATGGAGAGGAAGAGAGAAGCTGAGAACAGTGTTTTGGATTTATTACATCATAGGCAGCGTAGGCATCTCACTCCTGGCAATATTGTTCGAGATGATAGGTATTGGTTTGCAGATTAAATATCTCGGTACTACATTTGCCTTGGTGCTGGTGTTGCCCTAAGTGGTATGGGTGCTGGGCTCAATATAGTCCTGTGCTTTCAATGTCGACTGGATAGGCTGGGGTTACTTGGCGCGTGGTTTTGCAATGTACACAGCTGGCGTATACATCTACCGAATCATTGCTTAAAAAAACTGCAGTCAGGATGCAGCGTAGCGGAATCCGGGGTCTGCTGCGAGATCTCCTGGGTTCCGCTGCGCTGCACCCAGGCTACATGGTTTCGTGTGATACTCCGATTTTGTCTCTCAGACCTTGATCAATTCGAGATGCTTGATGAAAGGATTGAACTCCTTATCTGAAAAAATGTAGTGGGAGTTTCTTGTATATGCAAAAGGTTGCAACGACGATCACGAGTCGGTTCTCATATCATCCAGGTCGCCACTGCATTTCAATTTTCCGTGATAACACTTTATGGTTTCTTGCTTCTTGAGTCTGATCAGCGTTTTGAGTCCAAGTTCGACGGCGTCCTTATTGGTCCTGAGACCCGTGACTTTCAAAACATCATTTATCAGCTTGTCGTCTATATCGATGTTGGTTCGCATGTTATTGACTCAAGTTTCGGGATTCATTTTGCTGTATTCAGCGCCTCGTTCCCACGCTTTGCGTGGGAACGCAGACCCAGGCTTATGCAAACACATCGAACCGGGGTAATACCACGGGGTTCCGGTATGCGTTCCCACGCAGAGCGTGGGAACGAGGCTCCGGGCCGCTTAAGCGTTTCGTCTCTGTGGTCCTTCGTGCACTTCGTGTCCTTCGTGGTGAGGTAGATCGATTAACGATATCGTATGCTAAGTTTGAATCCTGACACTTGAGTTGTTGATTCAATATGTGGGATTACAGGATGTGTATAAATTATCGTATATCTACACAATTGGCAGCAGAATAGAATACGGCTGGTGTGGCCCACGTCAACGGAAATGCAGGGTTAGTGGGTCCTAATGTAAGCCCAATGCCCGGATGCTGCGCAGCGGAATCCGGGATCTGCTCGATATTTCCCGGGTTCCGCTGCGCTGCACCCAGGCTACAAGGTCGTCAGTGGGTAAACGGTGAATTATCGATCTTGCATAAAAAAGCCCTGATGGAAGTTCCATCAGGGCCTGATTGCGGTTGAGGATCCTCTCAGAGATCCAATTCCGGAATCGGTTCGATCAGGTAGGGCTTGGCGTGCAGGTAGTGGGTGGTCTTGCGCTTGTTGTCGATGTCCTGCAGGACGAAACGGGCTTGATCCTCGGAGATGCCCAGCATGCCGGCCACCGCGTCTGCGGACGCGCCCTGGTTGTGAGCCCACAAGGCCTTGTCCATCTCCTTGTAGGGCAGGGCGAAGTAGAATTCGTCCTGGCCCTGGGGCAGGCTGTAGGTGTCGGTGGTGGGGGTGGCGTTGCAGATCGATGCGGGCAGTCCGAGATGTTCCGCCAGCAGGTAGACCTGGGTCTTGTAGAGATGCGCGATGGGTTTCAGGTCCGCGGATCCGTCGCCGTTCTTGACGAAGAAGCCCTGGTCGTATTCGAGCCGGTTGGGGGTGCCGATGACCGCGTAGTTGAGACGGTCCGCATGGTAGTACTCGATGGTCTTGCGGATGCGCTGCTTGTAGTTGGTCGCGGCAACAATCTGCAGATACTCTCTCAGGTCGAGGCGTTTTTCGTGCAGTCCCCCCTGGGGATCCTGAACCACCAGCATGAAGTGGTTCACCTG
>JBNLFS010000042.1:0-37874 GCA_050305635.1 Candidatus Thiodiazotropha sp.
ATTCTGGCCCCCGATGAATTCCAGTCCAAGCTCTACCGCGAGCAGATCGAGCCGAATATCAAGAATTCCGCCACCCTGGCTTTCGCCCACGGCTTTGCCATCCACTACAATCAGGTCGTGCCGAGGGAGGATCTGGATGTCATCATGATCGCGCCCAAGGCGCCCGGGCACACCGTGCGCAGCGAGTATGTGAAAGGCGGGGGTATCCCGGATCTCGTAGCGGTCTACCAGGATGCGACCGGTTCCGCCATGGATACCGCGCTCTCCTATGCTTCCGCCATCGGTGGCGGGCGTACCGGTATCATCGAAACCACCTTCAAGGACGAGACGGAAACCGATCTGTTCGGTGAACAGGCGGTGCTGTGCGGTGGCGCCGTCGAATTGGTGAAGGCGGGTTTCGAAACCCTCACCGAAGCCGGTTACGCGCCGGAAATGGCCTACTTCGAATGTCTGCACGAACTCAAACTGATCGTCGATCTGATGTACGAGGGCGGTATTGCCAACATGAACTACTCCATCTCCAATAATGCGGAGTATGGTGAATATGTGACCGGACCGAAGGTCATCAACGACGAAAGTCGCAAGGCGATGCGCGAAGCCCTGAGCAACATCCAGTCCGGTGAATACGCCAAGCGTTTCATCTCAGAAGGCGCCCTCGGTTATCCCTCCATGACGGCTTACCGTCGCCTCAATGAGATGCATGCCATTGAACAGGTGGGTGAGCGTCTGCGCGGCATGATGCCGTGGATCAAGAAGATCGTCGACAAATCCAAAAACTGATAACCCGCCAGGGGTCAGTCTGACCGTCCAGGGTGCTGGCCCTGGACGGTATCTCAGTTCCGCCTACTATTTTTCAGCTTAGGTTTCGGTGTTCAATTCTGGCAGAACCCGATGCCACCACTTGATCACAAACTTAAGAAAACTCATGGTGAATAAGTCCAGCTGAACAGGAATTCTCGATAGGCTGAAATTTACCACGAAGTGCACGAAGGAAGGATTCAGCGGTTGGTTCATTGCACTTCATGTCCTTTGTCGTGTTGTAGCTCCGAGATGCTGATCAAGGATCCCGGAACATCAATATCTCGATTCACCGGCGATGATGAAACGTTCTCCTATTGTTACACCTGGGGAGAATGTGGTAATTTTTCGGGCGCACATGGAGTGATGGTTAGCATGGAATGCCCCCAACCCTATCCCTCCCATTTAACCTGAATATCCGCTCAAGCTGACGCGGACTCGAGCGTGTGTTCACGCGGCCAGTTTGTGGCGTATCACAAACGGGTGTTTTCTCAGGTAACGACATCCTGCCGATTGGGCGGGTTAATCCGTGTGGGTTACTCCCGCATTTGTGCACGGCGGTAGTCATGCGCAGGGGGCGTTGAAGAACAACGCTGTACAGGGAAAGTTGTCTATGAAATGGAATTTATACAAGGCGCTATGGCTTGGAGGCCTGCTGCTGCTTTGCCACGCTTCGGTATCCGCTCAGATACAGGATGCACTCAGGGAATATGTCAACACACCGGATAGCGCCTATGCGTTTCGTTGGATCGGACAGACGCCGCAAAGGGGTGTGGATTACTACTTTCTCAATTTTGATTCTCAGCGCTGGCGTACCGCGGATGAGGTGACCCCCACCCTGTGGAATCATTGGCTGACTCTCATCGTCCCCCGTGAGAAACGGTTTCACAAAGCCAACCTGATTATCCATGACGGGGGTAGTGCGTCGGCCGAGCCGGATCCGCGGGAATTTGCAGAATACGAAACGATCGCCATCCAGACCGGCGGTATACAGGTGGTGCTGCAACAGGTTCCGGTACAACCGCTGGTGTTCAGCGACAGGGATCAACCACTCAGCGAAGACGGTCTGGTGGCCTTCAGTTGGCGAAAAGTCATGGAAACCGGGGACCCGGGCTGGTCGGTCTATCTGCCGATGACCAAGGCAGTGGTCCGAGCGATGGACAGCGTTCAGTCATTCAGTCTCGAAACCCTGCATTGGGAAATCGACTCGTTCATCGTTACCGGTTTCTCCAAACGAGGTGCCATTGCCTGGCTGACTGCGGCGGTCGATCCCCGGGTCAGCGCGGTGGTTCCCGGGGATTACAATGTGCTTTCCCTGGACCGGCAGCTCGAGCACCACTTCAACAGCTATGGGTTCTATGCTGAGGCGTTGAACAGCTATCTGATGCAGGGAATCCCCGAGCGCATTCGCTCTCCGGAAGGGCAGTTGCTGAAACAGTTGGTGGATCCGATCAGCTACAAGCAGGCTTTGACCATGCCGCATTTCATTCTCAATGCCACGGGTGATGAGTTTTTTCTGCCGGATGCTTCCGAGGGTTATATTCACCAGATACCCGGTGATGTATTGCAACGGCTGATACCCAACACCAATCACATGTTCGAGGGTAAGCGTCAGGAGATGTTGCAGAGTCTGATCGCCTGGTACCAGTCGCAACTCAACGATGCCCCCACTCCGGTCCTGCATTGGCAAAGGGGTTCCGATGGCACGCTTGAGGTGAGCAGCGACCGGAAAGCCATGGTGGTCAAGTTGTGGCGCGCCTCCAATCCGGATGCCCGGGATTTTCGTTATCCGGTGCTGGGAGAGGCCTGGCATGCGCAGGTCATTACCGCGGATCGGGACGGTGTTTATCGGGTCAGGCTCGAGACGCCCGAGAGGGGGTATAACGCCTTTCTGGTTGAGTTTACCTTGCCGGGTGTGACAGAGCTGCCCCAGGTCTATACCACCTCGGTGTTCATTACTCCGGATGAGGAACCCTATGAGGTCGAGTCTCCTCTGGCAACACCGCGCACCCTGGGCTACTGGCAAAAACAGCTGGAGTATATCCGCCATGGACGGGCGATCGACTATACCCTGGAGGAGTTCCAGGCGATGTTGCCCATTCGGGTGCTGGGGCATTATATCCTGGATACTGACATGCTGACGGCGGCCTTGAGCAAGCCCGGCGCGGAATCCCAATGCACCGCTGCGCGTCTGAACGTGCAGGCAGGGGAAGTGGGCTGGTATACCACTTTATTTGTATCGGAAGGAGAGAACGTCAAATTCTGGCAGAATTACACACACGCGGAGCAATATCACACCGAGGGCGCGGATGGGGCTGCTTCTGTGGTGTGTCGGTTGCTGACGGAGTATCGGTGACCATTAAGGCGGCGGCGTGGATCAGGGCCTGCTCCGCGGGCGAGGCCGCCTTGAAGATCCTTGGCAGTGAAGCGTTCGATGTGGTTGTTGGCGATGACGGCCTGGGTGAAGGTAGGGGCGGGCCGCAGGTTTGGGAAGAAGTCCGTCATCTCGGATGCCTGGGACATGCTTCGCGCGATTTCCTGGCCAGCGCGGAGCTCACCGGCGAAGGGCTGTTGCGGGTATCTGATTCTACTGCCTTTGAGGGTACGACGCTGAAATCTTAAGGTCGTGCGGTCGGCAATGCGGCCTGACGGGGAATCGTCTATAATCCCCCGTCTTTCACGCTTCATTCCGGGAGATTTCGGATGTCCAAAGATGGCATTAAAAAGGTGGTGCTGGCCTACTCCGGTGGCCTGGACACCTCGATTATCGTTAAATGGCTGCAGGACGAGTATCAGTGCGAAGTGGTCACCTTCACCGCGGATATCGGTCAGGGCGAAGAGGTCGATCCGGTACGCGGCAAGGCTGAGGCTGCCGGTATCAAGGAGATCTATATCGAGGATCTCAAGGAAGAGTTCGTACGTGACTTCGTCTTTCCCATGTTCCGCGCCAATGCGATCTACGAGGGTGAGTACCTGCTGGGCACCTCGATCGCACGTCCCCTGATCGCCAAACGGTTGATCGAAATCGCCAATGAAACCGGCGCAGACGCCATCGCTCATGGAGCCACCGGGAAGGGCAATGACCAGGTGCGATTCGAATTGGGCGCCTACGCGCTGCGTCCCGACATCAAGGTCATCGCACCCTGGCGTGAGTGGGATCTCACCTCCCGGGAAAAGCTCCTCGCCTATGCGGAGACCCACGGCATCTCCATCGAAATGAAGCGGGAGGGCAAGAAGTCCCCCTATTCCATGGATGCCAATCTGCTGCACATCTCCTACGAAGGTTACGACCTGGAAGATCCCTGGAACGAGCCGGGTAACGACATGTGGCGCTGGTCGGTATCTCCGGAGCAGGCGCCGGATCAGCCTACCTACATCGAGATCGGTTTCGAACAGGGCAATCCGGTCTCTATCGACGGCGAGCCGCTTTCGCCGGCACAGCTGCTGTTGAAACTCAACCAGCTGGGTGGCGCGAACGGTATCGGGCGCGCGGATATCGTGGAGAACCGCTATGTGGGGATGAAATCCCGGGGTTGTTACGAGACCCCCGGCGGGACGATTCTGCTTAAGGCCCATCGCGCCATGGAGTCCCTGACCCTAGACCGGGAGGCGGCCCACATGAAGGACGAACTGATGCCGCGCTACGCCAAGCTGATCTATAACGGTTATTGGTTCGCCCCCGAGCGACTGATGCTGCAGGCCGCCATCGACAAGACCCAGGAGGTGGTCAACGGAGAGGTGCGGATGAAGTTGTACAAGGGCAATGTCTACGTGGCGGGACGCAAGTCCGCGAGCAACAGCCTGTTCGATGAATCCATCGCAACCTTCGAGGACGATGCGGGTGCGTATAACCAGAAGGACGCGGAGGGTTTCATCAAGTTGAATGCCCTGCGTCTGCGGGTGGCGGCGCGCAAGAAACGCTGATCACTGAGTCTGGTCGACTGGGATGCCGATCAGACCCGGCCGGGCGTTGTCACCCGGTCGACGGGGTCGGTGTCTCATCCTTCACTTCGGCGGCCGCCCTGCGAATCAGGTCGCTGCCGGCATTCGGACGGTGGGCGTTTTCACTGAGTATCCGGCGCCATTTTCGGGCGCCGGGTTGCCCCTGAAACAGGCCCAGGAAGTGCCGGGTCATCCGGTTGAGCGGTGTGCCGGACTGCAATTCCCGATCGATGAAGGGGAGCAGGGCCTCCAGCACCTGATGGCGACTCCGTGGTGCGGCCGGGTCAGCGAAAATCAGCCGGTCCACATCGGCCAGCAGCCAGGGGTTCTGGTAGGCCTCCCGGCCGATCATCACCCCGTCCACCCGTTCCAGATGGTGGCTGGCCTGTTCCAGAGTGGTGATGCCTCCGTTGATGATGATTTCCCGATCGGGAAAATCCCTCTTAAGCCGATACACCGTCTCATAGGAGAGCGGCGGAATGTCCCGGTTCTCCTTGGGGCTCAGTCCCTGCAACCAGGCCTTGCGGGCATGCACGATGAAAGTGCGGCATCCGGCCTCGGATACCCGGCCCACGAAATCGCAGAGTTCCGGGTAGCTGTCATACTCATCCACTCCGATCCGGTGTTTGACCGTGACATCCCGTGACACCGCATCCTGCATCGCCTTGACGCAGTCGGCCACCACCTCGGGGGTCATCATCAGGCAGGCGCCAAAACGGCCGGACTGAACCCGGTCCGAGGGACAGCCCACGTTGAGATTGATCTCGTCGTATCCCCAGGAGGCTCCCAGGCGGGCTGATTCCGCCAGTTCCCAGGGGTCACTGCCCCCCAGTTGCAGCGCGACCGGATGTTCGGAAGGGTCGAAATCCAGAAAGCGGGCCCGCTCACCGTGCAGAATGGCTCCGGTGGTCACCATTTCGGTATAGAGCAAACTACGCCGGCTGATCAGACGCAGGAAGTAACGGCAATATCGATCGGTCCAGTCCAACATCGGTGCGATGCTGAAACGGTGGGAAAACGGGTCTGGAATCTGCGGGGTGTCAGGCATTAATTCAGGAATTTCTGGCTATTTGATATGTTACTGGGCTCGACCATACTTTCACTATCTCACACAACAGAAGTGCTTTTGGGACGCCAGACCGGGCGGCTATCAACCGGGTCCCTGTGAGACTTGGGATTTCATGACAACAGATGCCTAGTGTCTCACATTGCCCTGGGCGAGCGCAGTCTTGGCAGTCTCTGGTTGTGCGGTATTCGGGGCAATGCACAGGGTTTGTCTGGCCTATGGGCGTGGATCCCATGTCGACGAGCTGAGCGGAAGTGGTTACAGTCGCCATGAGCAGACCTTCCGCTTTCGCAAATCTACGGTGTTGTCCCCCAGGGATTCGAAGTGTATGAAATAATGAGCCCTAACCCTGCAGGACAGGATTTGAGCGTCCGACAATGCCTGACTTGATGCACTACCAACAGATTTTCATGCATGCCGCGGTGGGGATTGCGCGCATGGCACCGGACGGCAACTGGTTGGAAGTGAACGACCGGCTGTGTGAGATCGTCGGTTATCAACCGGATGAACTGCTGAAACTGAACTGTCAGGATATTACCCATCCGGGTGATCTGCAGCAGGATCTCGACTACATGCAGCAGATGCTGTCTCAACTGCGCAGCACCTATCACTCGGAAAAACGCTATATCCATAAATCGGGACGAATTCTATGGGTCCGCCTGAGCGTTTCTCTGATTCTGAAGGAAACCGCAGAGCCCGATTACTTCATCACCATCATCGAGGACATCACCGAACTGCACCATGCCCGGACCCAGATCGCCGAGCAGAAACGCTTTCTGCAGAAGATCCTCGATACCGTGCCCGTGCGTATCTTCTGGAAAGACCGGGCGTTGAACTACCTGGGTTGCAATACCGCTTTTGCGAAGGATTCGGGGCACGAGTCGCCTGAGCAGCTGATTGGCAAGGACGATACCGAGATGGGCTGGGCGGAACAGGCGGAGCGTTACCAGGCGGATGACCGGAGGGTGATGGAGAAGGGTGAGCCGATCCTGTCCATCGAGGAGCCTCAAACCACCCCCGCTGGGGACACGATCTGGCTACGAACCTCCAAGGTGCCACTGACCAATGACGAGGGAGTGGCTTATGGGATCCTGGGGATCTATGACGACATCACCGCCCGGCGACAGGCGGAATATGAGTTACATGAGAAGGCGAGTTACCAGCGCGCCCTGCTGGACAACTTTCCCTTCCTGGTCTGGTTGAAGGATACCCAGGGACACTACCAGGCGGTCAATGAACATTTTGTTCGCTCCCTGGGGTATACCTCTGAGCGGGAGTTGTTGGGTAAAACGGATATCGACGTCTGGCCGATACAGCAGGCGGAGGGATATCAGCGTGATGATCAGCATGTCATGGAGACCGGTGAGAGCCTGCATGACATCAAAGAGATCGTAAGCGCAGGACAAAAATGCTGGTATGAGTTTTACCGCGCGCCGGTGATGGATGACGAGGGGCGCATGCTGGGCAGCGTGGGATTTGCCCGGGATATCACGCAGCAGCAAAACCTGCAGCGCGAACTTGAACGCAAGGAGGGTCTGTTGCGCGAGGCCCAGACCATCGCGCACCTGGGAAACTGGCAGCTGAATGGAGAAACCCTGGAGGCCGACTGGTCGCTGGAGGTGTTCAGAATTCTGGGCATTCATCAGGCTACTGGTCCGGCGAGTGTGAAGCTGTTGGAAGAGATCCTCCATCCTCAGGATCGCAACAGGGTCATCGAGTCTCTCACCAAAGCCGTTCAGGAAGGCGCCCCGCATCATCTTCAGTATCGCGTCATCCGCCCTGACGGAGCGGTGCGCTGGGTTGAATGCCAGGCCGTGCACAAGTATGACGCAACCCGGAATCTGCGTTTTCTCCAGGGCGTGATTCAGGACATCACCGAGCAGAAGATCTACGAGATCAAACTCAGGCAAAGTGAGTCCTATTATCGTTCGCTGTTTGAACAGATGCCGAGTGCCGTTGCGGTATACAAGGCAGTCGATGGTGGCATGGATTTTCTCTTCGAGGACTTCAATACCTCGGCGGAAAAACTGGAGGGGGTCTCGCGCAGCGAATTGCTGGGTAAGCAAGTCACGGAGGTTTTTCCCGGGGTCAGGGATTCGGGGCTGCTGGAGGTGTTCCGCCAGGTCTGGCAAAGCGGCCAGAGCCAGCATATTCCCGAGGCCTTTTATATGGATGATCGGGATCCCGGGTCCTGGCGGGAGTCTTGGATCTATCGCCTCTCAGACGACATCGTGGTTTCGGTCTATCGGGACATTAGCCAGAGCAAGGCGATTGAATCTCAACTGCGCACCCTGTCCCAGGCGGTGGAGCAGAGTCCGGTGTCGGTCATCATCACGGACCCTCAGGGACGCATCGAATATGTGAATCACACCTTTGAGAGCCTCACCGGCTATTCCCTGGATGAAGTTCTGGGCAAACGGACATCCATGCTCAAATCGGGTGAGACGTCCCGAAGCATGTACCAGGGTCTGTGGCAGGCGATCAGCCATGGAGATGCCTGGGAAGGTGAATTCAAGAACCGCAAGAAGAACGGTGAACTGTTCTGGGAGTACGCGCATATTGCACCGGTGCTCAACGATGAAGGCGTCACCGAACACTACTTCGCGGTGAAGGAGGACATCACTGTCAGAAAACAGTACGAAGAGCAGATTCTTCATCAGGCCCACTTCGATGCCCTGACCGATCTGCCGAACCGGTTTCTCTCCATGGACAGGCTCTCGCAGCTGATCAGCGAGGCTCAGCGACAGGGCCGCAGGGTGGGCGTGCTGTTCGTGGATCTGGACGATTTCAAGAAGGTGAACGATTCGCTGGGTCATGAGATCGGCGACCGTCTGCTGGTTGAGGCTTCCCGCAGGCTTCAGCACTCAATCCGCTTTGGCGACACCGTGGGGCGTCTCAGTGGAGATGAGTTTCTGGTGATTCTTAGTGGCCTGACCAGACCGGAACATGCACGGCTGATCGCAGAGAAGCTCCTCGATCAACTGCGGCGGATTTTTGTTATCGACGGACGAGAGCTGTTCATCTCGGCCAGTGTGGGCATCGCCATCTACCCAACGGACGGATCCAATGCCTCGGAACTCCTGCGCCATGCGGATGCCGCGATGTACCACTCCAAACAGTTGGGCAAGAACACCTACTCCTTTTTCACCGAGAGCATGAATCGGGAGGTGTCCCGGCGGCTGTCACTGGAAGAGCGCATGCGCGGTGCACTCGAGCGTGAGGAGTTTTATCTGGTGTATCAGCCGCTGATCTCCGTGAACACGGGGGCGATCGTGGGTGCGGAAGCTCTGTTGCGCTGGGACAACCCCGGGCTGGGACCGGTCTCGCCTACCGAATTCATACCGGTTGCCGAGCAGTCCGGGATGATCGTCGAGATTGGCGAGTTCGTACTTCGGCAATCCCTGGCCATGGCCTGCGATTGGCAAGCCCGGTTTCTGCCGGACTTCCGGATTGCGGTGAACATCTCCCCCCGGCAATTTTTGAAGCATGACCTGTTTCAGGATATTGAAGCCCTGATAGAGGAAAGCGGGATCCATCCCGGGCTGATAGATCTCGAAATCACAGAAGGTGTGTTGATGAGTGGTCACACCTATATCGATGAGACCCTGGCCAGGGTGATTGCCCTGGGCATCAACATCGGCATGGATGATTTCGGTACCGGGTATTCCTCATTGAGTTATCTGCGGAATTATCCCTTTCACTTTCTCAAAATCGATCGCAGTTTCGTGGACGATATCACGGATGATCCTGCTGACCGGGAACTGATCAATGCCACGATCTCCATGGCGCACGGATTGAAACTGCAGGTGGTAGCGGAAGGGGTGGAGACTCGGGCGCAGTTCGAATACCTCAAGGCTCACGGATGTGATTTTGCCCAGGGATTCTTTTTCAGCAAGCCCCTGTCGGCCTCTGATCTGACCCGCTTGCTGAACAAGCGGGAGTCGGGTATCCCTTCATGACGGGCTGGCCGGTTTCCACGACACGGAACCGGCGGAAATCCTGAAGGCAGGGACACTGCAGCATTCGTGATACCGCAGGAGCATCCGGTCGGATCAGACGGCGCCCCAGGCTTCGCGCTGCACGTCCGTGGCACTGGCCAGGACTTCATCCAGGGTCGCTGCTGCGTACTTGGGTTTGTAAGCGGCGATCTCGGACTGTAGGGTGAGCAGTTTGTCGGCGGCGGATTGTCCTTTGAAATCGCCCTTCTCAAGGCCCAGTTCATCGATCACCTCGTTCCACGGCACCCCTTGTACCAGGGGGATGAAGATGATGTTGGCGCCTTCGAGGGAGACCTGGGCCGGTTTGTCGATGTTCACAACGAACAGCACGGCTCTCATATCCGCCGCGAAATCATCCTGGTATTTATCCAGCAGGTCATTGACCATGGCGATATCGTCCAGGGCTCCGATCAGCAGACGGATCTTGTCATCGGCAAGCACGACTGCGCCTCGCATGATCTTGACCGGGGGCTTGGTATGACCTTTGTCATCGGCAATTTCCCCCTGCACCAGGACCAGCTCTCCCCGGTAGCTGAACAGTCCGGAGGTACTGGTCTGTTCCAGGAAGTTGGTATTAAACAGCAGGCCCGAGGCGTTGTATTGTTGCAAAAGCATGAGTGACTCCGAAATGGCAAAGTATGAGAATAATGCCCCGAAGCAATATTGGTGCCACGCAGAAGAATTGGAATTTAGTTTCGTGTTTACAAGTGGATAGCTGAGTCGGTCGACGGCCTGAGGCTTGTCCTGTCACAAACACGACAAGCCTTGGTGTGAGGTACACACCAAGGCGGGACAGCAATGAGCTTGTATGTTTGGGGGCGTCAGTCTTTGCGCTGACCCAGCCACCGGGGCAGGAGATGTCTCAGTAGCAGAATCGCGGGCAGACCCAGCGCCAGCGCGAGGACCAGGTGTTCCAGCAGGTGTCCAGCGGTCGTTGGGCCCGGGTGGGCGTGTGCCAGATTGGCGTAGAAGGCGGACAGGGTGAATACGGAGACTGGCAATACTTTCATGAAACTCCCACTCCTGATCAGGATGTCGAGATGACTCTAGTGAACTCTATCTAAGGCTGGTTCCCCGGAAGGGATGTGTCAAGGGTCAACTGTCGATAACCAGGCTTTAATGTATTATCCCGGCCGCCCATGTCGTCTTCAAGGACTTCAAGCCTGTCCTTGTTCAGGGCTTGGCTCGCTTCGGATGAAGACGACATATTGGATGGCCGGGTTAATTGTAGAGGACGCTACACTAGCGGGATCGGATCCGGATATCCAGGTTGCGCTCCCGAACGTACTCTTCCAGGGCCTGCCGGGTCTCTTCGATCGCCCGGTTCAATTGATCATAGCAATGCACCCCCTGGCGACGGATCTCATTACCCGTGAGGCGGTACAACTCAGTGGCCTGATTGAGCAGGTGGCTGGCCCCGATGCTGCTTGCAGCGCCTTTCACCGCGTGGATCTCTTCCCGCAGCTGTTCGATATCCTGTGAACTCAGGGCGTTCGCCATGCGCGTGGCGCAGGCGTAGACATCGTCGAGAAAGTTGTTGACCAGCTCCTCGAAAAAATCCTCCCGTTCACTCAGCCGGGTGAGCATGTCGAGGGTCTCAAAATCCAGGTAGTGGGGCTGATCGGTCGACCGGCGTGTCGCTTTGAGTGATTGCCCCCGTCCGGAGGCCTTGCCGGTAACGGATGCGGTTTGGATCAGGCGGGTGATATCGCTGAGCAGTTCGTCGACGTTCAAAGGCATCAACATGACCTGGTCGGCGCCCGCGGAGCGGCATTCGGTGAGGATTGCTTCGGAGATCCGCGGGGTCAGGACGATGAACGGGACCCTGCGCATCAACCCGTACCCCACCCGGTGTTCACGGATGATCTCGGGGCCGCTCAGATCGGGGAGTTCCCGGCCCACTATGGCCAGGTCGATCTCCTGGTCGTCGAAGATATCCATGGCGGATTCGCCGGTTTCGGCCAGTACCACCTCATAGCCCGCTTTGCTCAGGGTTTCCCTCAGGATCAAGCGGGTGACGGAACTCTCTTCCGCGACCAGGATGCGGTAGCTTTTGATCTCCCGGGCCGCCTGCCAGTGATGCAGGGAGGGAACATCTTCGGGCAGTTCGCTGCCTTTGAGAGCGCCGTGAATGATCGTGAACAACTGTCGCTGGTCTTCGGCATCCGCGATGAAGGCATCGTGATGCGGAAACGTTCGGTCGCTCTGATCCTGAAGGCGGTTGCCGATCAGGATGAAGGGTATTTTTGCGCGCTGTGCGAGATTCGAACTGATCAGCAACTCGGCGCGGGGGTCGGAGAGATGCTGCAAATCAGCCAGAACCAGGGAGGGTGGATCCGCGGAGATTCTTTGGCTGAGCGCCTTGGGGGTGCTGAGTGCGTCACAGGCGATGTCCCATACCTTGAGCTGCTGTTGCAGTCGCTGATAGAGGCTCAGGCTCTCGGTCATGACAAGCGCCCGGCTCTGGGTCGAAGTGGTCGATTCGGATGTCACTTCAGCGGGTGGGTCCGGCGGCTGTTCCTCGTCAGGGTCCACTGGAACCGCCTGTGTGGCGCCGCTGGGGGTATGGGGTGATTGATGGGACTTGAGCAGTCGCGAGACAAACAGGGATACGCTGAGATTCACCGCAATCAGGCTGACACCCAGCAGGGGATGGCTGCTGAGAAACGGGCTGCCCAGGGTCAGGGTCAGTAGTCCGAGGGATGAAATCAGGGTGCCCAGATTGAGATACCCGGAACCGTAGCGCACGCCATAGCCGAGGGTGATGAGGAACATGACGCTCAACAGCGGCGTACCCTGCTCACCGAGACTGTGCATGGCCAGGCAGGTGATGCTCTGGTCCGTGAGCAGGGTCAGCAGCCTGCGAGTATGAGAGGCCTGTTTGAAAAACCGGAAGGAGAGCAGCAGTGCCAGTGAAATCCCGGTGTATCCAACGGACAGAAGGATTGCCTGACGGAGGGCGGCTGAAGGGTCGAATCGGTCCGCGAGCAGAAATCCCGCGCTGAGGGTCAGGGCGAATAGAAACCGCCGGACGCTTTGCTGAAATTCCGGGCCTGCCGCGTCACTCAGGCCGCGGCTCAATGGAACAAGCAGGTTGTGTTCGAAAATCGCTTTCATTGCTATTGCCTGCCATGGCAACCAAACATCTGTTCACATGGAAACATCGAAGCCGTCAACCCATGGCGCCGTGGATGGATTTTGGCGCTGTACATCATAAGGTTAGCGGCTTTTTGCGCGGTTTCTTAAAATATCAGGGAGTGCAAAACTACCACACACGGCCTGAAAAATACATTTTCGGGGTTATTGGTCAGGTTTCGGTCGGTCGTGTGGATCGGCCCGGTGGGTTCCCTGTCGGTTCGGCGACGGGGGGCCGGGCCATCCGTGTCAGCCGGCTCAGCTTCCGTAGTGAAGGCTCAGGTAGTAGCTGCGTCCGGGCTGGTTGTACCAGGCCGCCGTCTCGTAGGACTTGTCTGTGAGGTTCTCCACCCGCCCCTGAAGCCGCCAGGATTTGTCCAGCTGGTAGCCGCCCCGCAGGTCCAACAGACCGTATCCGCCCAGTTCAATCCGATTGTCCAGGTCGTCGTATCGACGGCTCTCGGCGCTGAGTCCCAGTCCCAGGCTATAACGGCCGAAACTGCGATCAAGGTCCAGATTGAGGGCGCTGCGGGCCCGTCGGGGCAGCAGATTGTTGCGGTTCTCACCGGTGCTGCGGTTTCGGGGATCGAGCAGGGTCAGGTTGCTGTTCATCAGCCAGGCGCCGTAACGGGTGTTGAATGCCAGCTCCAGACCGTCGATGCGCGCCTGGTCGATGTTCGCGGGCCGGTAGTTGGCATCGAAGCCGATCATCTGATCGATTTCCGTGCGAAACAGGTTGGCCGACCACTGGCCCTCGAGCAGCGGACCGCTGAGGCCGATGTCCAGGGTTTTCGAGGTTTCCGGTTCCAGGTCCGGGTTGCCGAAAAAGGGATAGTAGAGATCATTGAAAGTGGGTGCCTTGAAGGCTGTTCCGTAGGACGCGGTGGTGCGGATACCCCCGGACCAGGTCATGCCCCAGGCGATATTTCCCGTGGTATGGTCATCGAAGCGTTGCGGTTTGTCGCGGCGCAGCGCGAGTTGCAGATCCTGCTCCGCCAGACGTCCCTGGTACTGCACGAACACCCCCCGGTTGTCCCGTTCCGTGTAGGTGTAATCCACACTGCTGTCGAGTTGTTCCTGCTCATAATCGTAACCCAGGGTGAACTGGTGATCCTCATGCGGCAGGTAATCACCCAGCAGCGACAGGCTGTCCCGTCGGGTATTGAATCGGGACTGAAACTGGCCGTCCTTGAAGCTGTCGAGGCCGTCCCAGCTGCGTCCCGCGGAGAGGCTCAGGCCCCAGTCCGTATCGGGCAGGTAGCGCAACTGACCGCTCAGCACCTGCTGCAGTACGTCAGACTCATTCACATAGTCGCCGTCGTACTCATTCTCTGCGGAGCTGCGCAGGGCGTGCAGCTCGATTTCCAGGGGCAGTTCGAAACGGTATCCCGCCTGCAGCGAAAGGGAGTCATTGCGGTAACCGTCCCGGTCAGGCTCCACGGTGTAACAGCCCCCTCCGTCCAGACCGGGTTTGCCCCGGCAGGCATCGATACCGTCGGTGTCCGAGTAGGCCCCACTGATGTTGAAACTGGTCCGCTCGCCGCCTCCGGAGAGGGCGGCCGAGAGTCCGTGGCTCTGTTCGCTGCCGAGGTCCAGGTTGAGATCGGTGCGGGTCTCTCCGCTACCCCGGTGGGTGAAGATCTGGATCACACCGCTGATTGCTTCAGAGCCGTAGAGACTCGAACGGGGGCCGCGGACGATTTCAATCCGTTCGATCTGCTCGACGGGGATGTCCTGAAAGGCGCTGGTGCCCAGACTGGCCGAGCCGATCTTGATGCCATCGATCAGCACCAGCAGATGATCGGATTCCGCGCCGCGTAGCAGTACCGAAGTCGCCTTGCCCGGACCGCCATTGTTCACCAGGGTGAGGCCCGGGGTTGTGCGCAAGGCGTCCTGCAGGGATTGGACCTGGCGCCGCATGAGGTCTTCGCGGGTGATCACCGTCACCGGGGCGAGGCGATCGTTCACGGTTTCCGCGGTCCGGGTGGCGGTCACCACGATGGGGTTGAGTTGCTCGGCGGCAAACAGCGGTGAGCCGAGGGCCAGAAACGTGGTTCCGGCCAAACAGGTTTTGATCTTCATATCGCTCTTTCCTTAGGCATGCACACCCGCATGCAGTGGTGGGGACGTTGGAAAGAGTGCCGTTGAGGCGTGGGGTCGCCTGCCCGGTCATCGCCCTCCGCAACGCCATCTCAGTCGCGAAAGGCCGGTCTCCGGACTTACGGGTACCCGGTTGGGTCCTGTGACTGCGAGTGCAGCCGCGGGCCGGTCCCGGGACGGATCGATCGCCTTCCCGCGCCGTGGCGCCGTGGCTGTGTGATCGATCCTGACTCGTTTACCGTTGCGGGGGCAGTGCCGGATTTGCTCATGGCCTGATCCCGATCCCGGAGTGCTCACCGGTCGATCGGTCCAGGCGCATCGGCGCACCGGCTTCCCGTTTCAACCCCGGGACACAGGTCCTGGGGTCACCTGACGCAAGAATGCGCGCGGAATATAAACAATTAGGCTGGGCATTGCCACAAACCGTGGTCGCGGAATCTTTACGTCCAGGTATCTCAGATTGTTCCGCTGATCCCCCCGGTTGGCAGACCGCGCATCTGGCTGAAGCCGTTGTGAGCCGTGAAAGTGTCGGATGGGGGGAGAGCGCAGCCGCTCCAGGGAGGTTTGCACTGTGCTGAAATCCTGGAGAATTATTGATCGTCAGAAACTATCATATATTTAGTAACAAGCGATTTCATATATTAATAGGTATTCGCTAACCTGACATCAGAAAGGGTATTTACAACATCAGGTAACGAGCATGACTGCCATAACCCACGCCATCCAGCAGCGCTTCAACGGTCAGGGGCTCCGCTTCGAGCCGGCCACCCGGCGCGCCGGGGTGGTTGCACTTTTCGTCCTTGCCATGGTCTCTCTTCCCAGTGGCCTGGAGATTGCGGCTCATGCCCTGGCCGATGCCTATCTTACGGTGTCCGTTTTCGTCGCCGGCACCATCGCCCTGTTGCTGGTCCTGGAGCAGGGCCTGGGATTCGACCTGACCTCCTGGTTGAACCGCCACCCGCGTTGGCACGTGCCGGCGGGTATCCTGCTCGGTTCCTTCCCCGGATGCGGCGGAGCGATCATTGCGGTCACCCAGTTCACCCGGGGACATCTGAGTTTTGGCGGTGTCGTGGCCACCCTGGTGGCCACCATGGGGGACGCCATGTTCCTGCTCATGGCCCAGGCGCCGGCCACCGCGTTGACGGTGCTCTCGGTCAGCGCGGTCATGGGGCTGTTCACCGGCTATGCGGTGGATGCCCTGCACGGTCCCGGGTACCTGCGTCCGGCCCGGGTGAAACCCGTGGAAGCGGTGCGGCCCAGCAGCCGGCATGCCCCTCAGTGGCTCGTCCGTGAGCGCATCTGGGTGGCTTTGATGATTCCCGGGATTGTGATCGGGGTGCTGGGCGCCTTTCGGGTCGATGTGGACAGCATCCTCCCCGGTGCTCCCGGGTTGCTGATCGGGATGGCCGGAGCGCTGCTCTCCCTGTGGATGTGGGTGACGGACGGGGGCGACACGAGCGCCTGTCACGACGGGGCTTGTGAGGTCGAGGCGCCCAGGGTGCGACGGGTGGTGAACGACACCAATTTTGTCAGCAGTTGGGTGATTTTCGCCTTCCTCGGCTATGAGATGTTGATCCAGGGTCTGGGTGTGGATGTCGCGGATGCGCTTACGCTCTGGGGTCCCCTGCTGCCGGCGGTGGCGGTCCTGGTGGGATTCGTGCCGGGATGTGGTCCCCAGATCGTGGTCACCTCCCTGCATCTCAGCGGCACCTTGCCCTTGTCCGCGCAACTGGGCAATGCGATCGCCAATGATGGGGATGCCCTATTTCCCGCCCTGGCGGTTGCCCCCAGGGCGGCGCTCGTGGCGACACTCTACAGTGCGGTTCCAGCTTTGATTGCGGCCTATGCCTGGTTCTGGATTTTTGAGTAGCGGGGTAATCCCCCGACCGGATCTTCAGATGCGGCGGGCAACCAGGGGGCTTTGACTTGCCGCTCAATTTTCGGATGATGCGAAGGTAGATCGTCCCGGATCCCCGCATCTCCGGTCATGGGGTCTGAACTCGAGGAGAAGTTGTGTTCAATCTGATCGTCAACGGTATCGAGCACCCACTGGAGCTGGACCCGCAGATGCCCCTGTTGTGGGTATTGCGGGATCACCTGGGACTGACGGGAACCAAGTACGCCTGCGGTGTGGGTCAATGCGGCAGTTGTACGGTTTACCTGGAGGGGGTCCCGGCGCGGGCCTGCCAGATTCCCCTTAAAGCGGCCGTGGGCAAGTCCATTACCACCATCGAAGGACTGGATACCCCATCGGGTCGGGCGGTTCAAGCGGCCTGGCGGGAGTTGGAGGTGGTTCAGTGCGGCTTCTGCCAGTCTGGGCAGATCCTTTCCGCCGCGGCCCTTCTGAACGAAACCCGGCAGCCCACGGACGCGCAGATCGATATCGCGATGCGGGGCAATCTCTGCCGTTGCGCGACCTATGCCCGGATTCGTCAGGCCATCCATCGGGCCGCCCGCCTGCTGCGTGAGGCGGAGGCATGAAGACCACGGATCTGTGCAATCTGAGTCGACGCCGCTTCCTGGCGGCCGGTGGTTTGACCCTCTCCGGCCTCACCCTGGGGCTCCTGCCCATGGGTTGCCGGGATGCGCGCATTTCCGGCTTTGCGGCTTACCCGCGAGTTGATGAATTCGGGGAATGGCAGGCCAACGCCTTTCTCAACATCGATCCCGATGATCGTGTCACCGTGATCTCCAAGCACCTCGAAATGGGACAGGGCATCTACACCGGGCTCGCCATGCTGGTGGCCGAAGAGCTGGATGCGGATTGGTCCCGGGTACGGGTGGAAGGCGCCCCTGCTGACGCCGCCCGCTACAGCAATCTCGCCTGGGGCGGTATCCAGGGAACCGGTGGCAGCAACTCCCTGGCGAACGCCTGGGAACAGATGCGCCGGGCCGGCGCCGCCGCTCGGCAGATGCTGATCGCCGCCGCAGCCCGCCACTGGCAGGTGGATCCGGCTGAAATCTTGGTCGCAGACGGTGTCCTGCAGCACCTCCCCAGTGGACACAAACAACGCTTTGGTGAAGTTGTCGAGTGGGCCGCGAATGAACCGCTCCCTGATTCGATACGCCTCAAGGATCCCGGGCGGTTCAAACTGATCGGCCGCGCTGTGCCGCGCAAGGACACGGTCGAGAAACTCCATGGCCAGGCGCTGTTTACCCAGGACCTGCGCCTGCCCGGCATGCTCACCGCCGTGGTTCAACATCCGCCCCGGTTTGGCGCCCGGGTATTGCTGGTGGATGCCGCACGGGCTCTGGCGGTCAAAGGCGTGCGCCAGGTGGTGGAACTGCCCAGCGGGGTGGCTGTCATCGGGGAGGACTTCTGGAGTGCTCGGAAAGGTCGCGAGGCACTCTCCATTGTCTGGGATGAATACGAGGCGTTCGCGGATGGCACCGCGCAGATCTTCGAGCACTACCGAACGCTGGCCGCCACGCCCGGCCATGTAGCCAAGTCGCGTGGGGATGTGGATGCGGCGCTGCGGGATGCGGGGCAGGTGCTGGAGGTGGAGTACCGGGTACCCTTTCTGGCCCATGCCGCGATGGAACCCCTGGACTGCGTGGTGCGGCTCGACGAGCAGGGCTGCGAGATCTGGAACGGGGAGCAGTCGCAGACCACGGATCAGCGCCAGGTGGCCGAACTGCTGGGAATTCCAGTCGAACAGGTGCGCATCCACATGCTCTATGCGGGGGGCTCGTTCGGGCGTCGCGCCAACCCGGCGGCGGATTATCTGCTGGAAGCGGTGCGCATCGCCCAGGCGGTCGAACCGGGCATCCCGGTGAAGATGATCTGGACCCGGGAAGACGACACCCGGGGTGGTTACTACCGGCCCGCCTACCTGCACCGGCTCAAAGGGGTCGTGGATGAGGCGGGACTGCCCCGGGTATGGGATCAGCGCATCGTCGGCCAATCGATTCTCAAACACACCGCTCTGGCACGCTACATGGTGAGCAATGGCGTGGACCGCACCTCGGTGGAGGGGGCGGCCAATCTGCCTTATCGCATTCCCCATTTGCGGGTGGATCTGCATTCGCCGGAATCCCCCGTTCCGGTGCTCTGGTGGCGCTCGGTGGGTTCTTCTCATACCGCCTTCGCGGTGGAGAGCTTCATCGATGAACTTGCCACCCGCTCAAAGCAGGATCCTCTGGACTACCGGCGGCGCCTGCTGGGCGATCATCCTCGCCACCTGACTGTGCTGAACAAGGCGGCCGAGGAGGCGGGTTGGGGCGATCCGCTGCCCCCAGGGAGAGGGCGAGGCATCGCGGTGCATGAATCGTTCAACACCTGCGTGGCCATGGTGGCGGAGGTCAGTGTGGCGCAGGGGCGGATTCGTGTGGACCGAGTGGTGATTGCGGTGGACTGCGGGATTGCGGTGAATCCGGATGCGGTGCGGGCGCAGATGGAGGGGGGGATGGGGTTCGGGCTTTCCGCGGTGCTGGAGAGCGCTATCACCTTCAAGGACGGGCGGGTGGAACAGAGCAATTTCGATGACTACACCATCCTGCGTATCGATCAGATGCCCCGGGTCGAGGTGCATATCCTGGCATCGACCCAACCCCCGAGCGGGGCCGGGGAACCGGCCACGCCGGTGATTGCGCCTGCGGTGGCCAATGCGGTGTTCGCCGCCACCGGGCATCGCCTGCGTGAGCTCCCCCTGCGGCTGCCGTGATGCTCCAGGCTGAGGATCAATCCGTTATTCACACAGCCCTCGGCTGGTTGCAGGCGGGGATGCGAGTGGTTCTGGTGACCGTGCTGCGAACCTGGGGGTCTTCCCCCCGACCTCCGGGGTCGTTGCTGGCGATCGATGAGCGCGGGCGTTGCGCCGGCTCGGTGAGTGGCGGCTGCGCGGATCAATACCTGGCGGAACACTATCGCGGCGAGCTCACAGGAGCTGTCTTTCCCCGCCGCATCGTCTATGGCGTGGAGTCCCAGGAGGCGGGCCGAATGGGGCTTCCCTGCGGCGGCCGCCTGGAACTGCTGGTGGAATATCTCGATACTCCGGAGGCATTGAGGCCATTGCACGAGATACTGACGCAGAACCGCTTGGTGGCCAGGCGGGTGAATCTGCAGACCGGTTCGGTCAACCTCGATGCGGCGCCGGCAGGACCCGAATTCCAAGTGAGTGATGATCAGGTATGTAAAACCTTCGGTCCGGGCTGGGCGCTGCTGTTGATCGGGGACGGTCAGATCGCCCGCTATCTTGCGGCGATGGCGGTGCCCCTAGGCTACCGGGTCACGATCTGCGATCCCAGACCGGAGGCCTATGCGGAACCCCTGGATCTGGACGGGGTCGGGTTTTCCCGCCGGATGCCGGATGACGAGGTTCGCGAAAACCCCTGTACTCGCAGCGCTATCGTGACCCTGGCCCATGACCCGCGGCTGGATGACCTGGGATTGATCGCGGCCCTGGAGGGGCCTGCGTTCTATGTCGGCGCCCTGGGATCGGTGCGCACCGCGGAGGCCCGCCGGCAGCGTCTGTACAGCCTGGGTGTGGATTTTCGTTCGGTGGGTCGTATCCATGCGCCCGCAGGACTGCCCATCGGCAGCAAGCGGCCCGCGGAGATCGCCCTATCGATCCTGGCGGAGATTACCGCGACACGGAATCTGAGCGGGGTTGCGACGTCATGACGACCATCGTCGGGGTGTTGCTGGCCGCCGGGCGTGGTGAGCGCTTCGGCGGTGATAAGCTCCTGGCCCCGCTGAGGGATGGGAATCCGGTGGGTTTGGCGGCGGCCCGGCGGCTGGTTGCGGTTCTGCCTGAGAGTATCGCGGTGGTGCGTCCTGAGGACCGGGTCCTCAAACAGGCCTTGCAGGCGGTGCCGATCCGACTGGTCGAGAACCCGGATCCGGAAGCCGGGATGGGTGACAGCCTGGCTCTTGCAGTGCGGGCCTCGGCCGACGCCGGGGGCTGGTTGATCGCCCTGGGCGATATGCCCTGGATACAGCCGGAAACCCTTCAGGCATTGGTCACACGACTGCGCTCCGGGGCCTCTCTGGTGGCTCCGTTCCATCAGGGGCGTCGGGGACATCCGGTTGGCTTCTCCGCCGAGTGGGGCGGACGCTTGAGCCGCTTGAGCGGTGATGAGGGCGCCCGGCGCCTGTTGTCGGCCGAGGTGGATCGGCTCGAAAGAATACCCTGCGGGGATCCCGGGGTGCTGCGTGATGTGGACCATCAGAATGACTTGGAATTAACGCTCCGCTGAACCTGCCAGTCCCGGCGTTGACTCCCCCCGCCGGGTATAGACCCACACCCGGGCTGGCGGAATATTCCACAATACCCGTTGACCTCGGGTTCCATTCACCTGCAGCGAATCCGCCAGACGGGGTCCGATCGGGGCTCTTGGGGCATAGGTGAACTGGATCAGTCTGCCCTGGGGCGTCAGGCTGCGTACAATCTGTGAGAGGATCCGCAACCGGGTCTGCCGGCGCAGACTCAGCAGCGGCAGACTGGAGACCACCTGATTCACCGGGCCCACTCGGAGTTCGCCGAGCAGTTTCGTCAGGTGTGCCGCATCGCCCTGAATGATCCTCAGCCCCGGGAACCGCCGGGAAAGCTCCGCAGCGAGCAGCGGGTCTTTTTCCACGACCACCAGTTCTTGCTCAGACACCCCCCGGGAGAGCAGGGCAGCGGTTACAGCCCCGGTGCCCGCCCCCAGTTCCACGATCACTCCCGGCTGGTTTTGGATCTGCGCGGCCATGGCTTGGGTCAGTCCCGGACCACTGGGCCAGACCGCACCGATCTGACGCGGATTTCTCAGCCAGGCGTAGAGAAACTCGGGTTCGATTCTGAACGGGGTATGCATGCGCGGGAACAACCTGTCCGGGTTCGCATGGGCGTGTGTCGGAGACGATCTCACAAGGTCATGCGGTGTGAATGAGAACAAAAATCCTATCCGGAGGGATTTGAGCATGGGGATTTCCCGCCTGTCATCCGGTGTCTGACGAAGCTGGGATGTGACTAGCAATCCGGGAATCTTTTGCACACACCCGGGAACCATCGGTTGCCGGCTGAGTACAGGGTTCGCATCCCGGTGAAACGACAACGGTTCTGACCCGTTACAGGGTACCCAAACCTCAAAACCCATCCGGTTGATTCGCGAATCGGGTTATTTGCCGGCGGTGGAAATTCGTCTATAGATTGTCGTATGGCGGTCATAAATGGGTCATTGTTCCATGACCGAAGTCCGCTCGGTGGTTTGAGCTGTATCGTGGACCCCGTTCAGAGAATCTGTGACGGAGTACGCGAGCTTGTGACACAGGTGACGGATACCGGAACAGTCCCCGATCCATTCTCACCCGATGGGAGCATCAACATGATGAGATGGAGTTTGATCGCATTTCTGCTGCTGCCCACGTGGCTGCAGGCGGATGAACATCCGGCCTGCCACAGTCTGGCCTTGACCGGGCAGCCCATCAGTTCGGAACAGATGCACGCCATCGCGACCAGCTGCCGGGAGCCCTTGGTCGCCGAGCTCTACCTGAACCGGGCACACCATCTCAACCTGTTGCGCAAATACACCGCATTCGAGTCGTCCCTGTTTCATTTCGGTAAGCACGACGATCTGTCCTACATCGATGCGTATCGCATCTATATCGGTCTGGCGGAGGCCTTCTTCATCCCGGCGCTGGAACAGGACGATCCCACACCAGCCCTCAGTCGTTTGAATCAGATCTATGATCGGAGTGAGGAGATCGCCGAATTGCGTTTTCGCGGCTATGGGCTGCTGGCGGACCAACTCGAACAGAAGCGGCGGAATTACTACTGAACTCGACTCGGTTCGAGCGTCGGTTCAGAGGTGACAAACCCGGTTGCGGCCTTCGGCCTTTGCCTGGTAGAGGGCCTCGTCCGCCCGGTTCAGCAGGCTGTCTCCGCTATCGCCCGCTTGATATTCGGTGACCCCGAAACTGCAGGTGACCGGACCCACCTCGCCGAATGAGCGGCTTTCAATGGTCATGCGCAGTCGCTCCGCGATCTGGCGGGCAGTGTGCAGATCCGTATCCCGACAGAGAATCAGAAACTCCTCGCCGCCCCAGCGGCCGATGAAGTCGTTGCCTCGGGCGGAGTGGCTCAGAAGTTCCGCGAGGGTGCGGATGATCTGGTCGCCGAGCTGGTGTCCAAACCGGTCGTTGAAGCTCTTGAAGTGATCAATGTCGAGCATGATCAGGGCCAGAGACGATGCGCTCTGCGACTGCTGCTGCAATGCATCGGTCATGATCTGATCGAGTTTGCGGCGGTTGTAGAGCTGGGTCAGTCCGTCGATTTCGGAGAGGGTTGCCAGTTCCCGGTTCTTTTGCGCCAGGGCCTTCTGCGCCTCTCGCAACTGATCCAGGGCACGGCCCATTTCGCGCGTGCGTACCTGGAGGATCTTTTCCGTCATGGCTTTCGATGCGATCACCCGGAACACGTAGGCGATGTAGACCGAAAGTGCGATGAATGCGCTGAGAAACAGCATGCGCAAGACGATGTTGGCCTGACTCACTCGTTGCGAGACGAACTCATCGGAGATGCTGCCCAGTTCGATGCTTCCGCGGTGTATCGCCAGATACACAATCAAACCGTAAGAGAAGAGACTCAGGAGACCGGCCGCCAGGGTCAGCCAGGGGGTGAAGCGCAGGGTGCTCAAGCCGATCCACAGGAAATAGAGCAGAAAGCCCTCGGTCTTGAACGTGCGGAAGGTGCCGAAGCTGTAGATCACGATGGACAACAACAGGATGTCTATGCTGATCGAGGGATACTTGACCCAGTTCGGGTGTTCCGGTCCTTTCAGGGCCTTAAGGATGAGCAGGCCGTAGACGAGGTTGAACAGAGAGGCGACCACGATGGCCTGGAGCGAGTGTGCCGGCAGTTCGTTGCGGATGCCAAAGGCGACACCGAAGTACAGGACCGTCAGCATCAGGCGGGCATAGTTCGCATACCGCTCGCTTTTCTGCTCCTCCTGCCGCAGCAGGGCGCGAATCTCCTCCCCGGATACCGCATTGCTGTTCTTCGTTGTCACACCACTACCCTGAGTATGCTGCCATTCACAGCCTGTAACCGTCCTAGCGACAGGTTATTAACCCGGCCACCAAATATGTCGTCTTCAGGGCTTCAAGCATGTCCTTGATCAAGGCTTGGCTCGTGGAGAAGGGTCGCTCCCTTGTCAAGAGCCAAAACGCAGAGCAAGGGCACGCTTCGGCTGAATACGACATATTTGGTGGCCGGGTTAATAAAAGCCTCCTTGATTGTACGATGGGGCGTGTGCCGCCCAGTTTCAGGCATCGGTCAGCGGAATTGACGCAGGTACCACCACTCGAACAGCCGTTTCAACCAGTGAAAGATCGCCATGTTCGGCATCACGATATTCCGCTTGAGGGTGCGTGCGACCAGCATACCACTGGTCTGGCTGTCCACGATACACACCAGTTCCACCTTGAAGGTTTCCCGGGGCTCCTCGCCCCGCCATTCCGCCAGCAGATTGCGCGCGGCGGCGGTGGCCTGCAGGTCCGCCATATGGGCCTGTTTGGGCATCCAGTCCGGACCGGGGAAACTGCCGGAATCCCCCGCCACATAGACCCGCTCCAGACCTTCGACGCGACATTGGGCATCCGCCTTGAGCAGACCCCCCGGTGAGCGGGGTAGCGCGGTGTTGTCGAACCAGGTATTGCCGGTCATGCCGGGCATGAACAGGATCAGGTCCGCGTCGAACACACCGCCCTGGGTCTCCACCGTGGTCGGGGTGAACTTCACCATCTTGTGTCCCAGGTGGGTTTCGATCTCCCGTTTCTTCATCTCCTTGACCAGGCCTTTGACCGCCTTGGGACCGAGACGCTGACCGGGATTCTCCGCCGGAGTAAAAAACACCAGTTTGAAATGGTCACGGCGTTTCTCGAGCCGCAGTTGGCGATCGATACCGAACAGGAACTCGAACATGGGCCCGCCGCGCATGGCGCTGGGTTCGTTGGGGTTGCCGGCGAATCCAATGGCAATGATGCCCCCATCCATGTCTTTCAGGCGCTGACGGATCTTCATGGTCGCTTCGATGCCCTCACAGGGGGTGATGGCGTGTTCGATGCCGGGGAGTTTTTTGATGAAACGCCCCCCGGAGGCGATGATGAGACCATCGTTTTCAATGGGTCCGGCCGTGGTTTCCAAGGTTCGTCCGTCTTCGCTCAGACCGGTCGCTTCGGCCTGCACATGCTTGACCTTCATGCGTGAGAAGAACGGCTTCAAGGGTATGATCAGATCCTCCGGCTCGCGGATCCCGGAGGGAATCCAGATCGATCCGGGCAGGTAGTGGAACTCCGCGCGGGGACTGACGAGTGTGATCTCCGCATTGCGATCCTGGGCCCGCAGGGTCTTAACCGCGGTCAAGGCGGCAAAGCCGCTGCCTACGATGGTCACTCTGTTCATCGCCATACTCCTGGTGGTTTTATTGTTCTGCTTAGTATTGATGTCTCGCGCGAATCGCCCGTCAGTCTGGATGTGGAAGTCATTGCCGAAACGGACTGAACGGGCGAGCGGCTTACACGGACGGTCGATGTGATACCGCTTTGTCAGCCGCGATGTTATCAGATTGAGGTGAAAAATAGGCCTCCGGCTCAGGTGATGCTTCCCGACATTGTCAGGTCTTCGGTAAGGCGGATCCGTCGCTGTTGCCCATGACGCAGTAGGTGTCCCTCCTGCTTTTATTAACTAAGCCACTGATGATTCAGTGAATACCTGTCAGTTTGAAAATCACCACGAAGGACACGAAGCGCACAAAGGATCATAGAGACAAAATGCTTAAGCGGCTCGGCGCCACAGATTCCCACGCAAAGTGTGTGAACATCTGGCGAAATTTATGAACAAGTCTGCTTTGCACCCGACAGTTTCATGTCAGCAAACGATCGTGCGTCGTGACCTTCGCGCACTTCGTGGTAAAAAATGGGTGTCGGCTGCCGGATGGGTGGTTTCTGTAATCCCCCGCCCGTCGGAGGCACGGATCCTGTGGGCGGGGCGGGGTATCTACAGGCCGATCAATTCGGCATGCAGGCCCTTGTAGCGTGTGATCGACAGCAGGTCCTTGCTGTGGACCATGACCGGGTTGTACTCCAGGACAAACAGATGGGGGCGGTTTTCATTGACGTGGACCGAGATCACCCCCTCCCGCTGGCGGAAGGCCTCTTCAAGCTCAGCCATGCCTCCGGCGTCCAGGGTTTCGTCAATATGCAGAGTGACATCTGCGAGGTCGATATTCATGGTTCCCCTCCAGGACTGAGTAGGTGTTCTAAACAAACAACGCGGACAGCATCGGTGCCGCGGGGACCATTGGGCTTGTAGGATGAGACTTAACAGGCCAGGGTAGAACCGGTTGGGGTTACCCGCGTTGGGTACTCAAGTCGATGGATTAACCTCACCGATACGGTCACAGGTCCGGCACTCAGTTAGAGCATAGACCGTATCTGGGAAAAGGCATCAGCGGGAGGGAATGGGCTTGGGTGGAACTCCCCCCGGAACATAGGGGTAATAGTGTTTGATCTTGCGCCCGATATTGCACTGCACGACCACCCCCACGATTCTGTACTCGCCATCCTTGAGTTCGATATCCGGATAGGCGTCGTTCAGCGCGACCAGGCGTTTGTTCGATTCGCCCTGGGAGATGAACTGGCGAAACCAGCGGTCGCCCTGGGCTTCGGCCACGACATAGGCGCCGGTGGCGCAGATCTCCGAGGGCTCGACCACGATGATGCACTGGTGCGGAAATTCCGGCGCCATGCTGTCGTCCAGGACCTGGAGAGGGTAAAGCTCGTTGTAACTGCAATCGTTGTTCATGATCGGTGACGGGTCTGTATCGGTTCGCGACATTATAAACCGGTTATTGTACAACAACCCGTCAATTCTCAATGGACCTGAAGATTAAGGGGTTATCGGGTGGGATCGAAGGGCGGGTCGCGCACATCGGTTTGAATTTCGATAAGATGCGATCTTTCAAACCTCCGAACGATGATATGACGCACCACATCGCTTATCAGGCCCAGGTTCACGCCGATCGACGGGATCTGCACAATCTTCGCAACATGTTGCCGTTTCTCTGGGACTACCGCGGGCGGGCCCTGTTCGCCCTGGGTTGTCTGGTGCTGGCTAAAATCGCCAATGTGGGCATCCCGCTGGTATTGAAGGAGATCGTCGACACCCTGGAGAAGGGTGACAAGACTCTGCTGGTGCTGCCCCTGTTACTGCTTCTGGGGTACGGAATACTGCGTCTGTCGAGTTCCCTGTTCAACGAACTGCGCGACGCGATCTTCGCCCGGGTCCGTTACCGGGCGATGCGCAACCTCTCCAACCGGGTGCTCACCCACCTGCACGAACTCTCCCTGCGCTTTCATCTGGAGCGCAAGACCGGGGCGATCAGCCGGGACCTGGAGCGGGGTACCCGCTCGGTCAGCACCATTCTTAACTACATGGTGTTCAGCATCCTGCCGATGCTGGTGGAGTTCATCCTGGTCGCGGCGGTGCTGCTGTCCCAGTATGACATCCGCTTTACCCTGGTGACCTTCGGCACGGTGGCGGTCTATGTAGGGTTCACCCTGGCGATCACCGAGTGGCGCATGGAGTACCGTCACATCATGAACCGGCTCGATTCCCAGGCCAACAGCCAGGCCTTCGACAGCCTGATCAACTATGAGACGGTGCAGTATTTCGGCAATCAGCGGTTAGAGTTGCAGCGTTTCGACGAGACCCTCTCCCAGTGGGAGGACAACGCGGTGAAGAGCCAGACCTCCATGTCCCTGCTCAACTTCGGACAGGGTGCGATCATCGCCGTGGGGGTCACCTTCATCATGATCTTCGCCGCCAACGGGGTGATCACCGGTGAGATGTCCATCGGTGATCTGGTGCTGGTCAACACCTTTATGCTGCAACTGTTCATTCCACTCAACTTTCTCGGCATCGTCTATCGTCAGATCAAATACTCCCTGGCGGACATGGATCTGATCTTCAAGCTGCTGGAAAGAGAGCCGGAGATCCAGGATGACGAACAGGCCACTGACCTGGAACTGCGGGGCGGTGAGGTGCGTTTCGAGCAGGTGGATTTTTCCTACCAGCCGGAACGGCAGATCCTGCATCAGGTGGATTTCACCCTGCGCGCGGGCGAGAAACTGGCGGTGGTGGGCCACAGTGGGGCGGGCAAGTCGACCTTGTCCCGGTTGCTGTTCCGTTTCTATGACGTCAGCGGAGGACGGATCCTGATCGATGGTCAGGATATCCGTCGGATCACCCGCAAGAGCTTGCGCGCGGCGATCGGGATCGTGCCCCAGGACACGGTACTGTTCAACGAGTCGATCCTTTACAACCTGGCCTACGGGCGACCCCAGGCGACCCAGCAGGAGATCGAGGAGGCCGCGCGGATTGCCCACATCGCGGATTTCATCGAGCAGCTGCCGGATGGTTACCAGACGGTGGTCGGGGAGCGGGGCCTGAAGCTCTCGGGGGGCGAAAAGCAGCGGGTGGCCATCGCCCGGGCAATGCTCAAGCGGCCGCAGATCCTGCTCTTCGACGAGGCTACTTCGTCCCTCGACACCAAGACCGAGCAGGCGATTCAGGAGACCCTGCGCGAGGTGGCGAGGCAGCATACGACCCTGGTCATCGCGCACCGCTTGTCCACCGTGGTGGACGCGGACCGGATTCTGGTGATGGACCAGGGGCGGATCGTGGAGCAGGGCACCCATCAGGAACTGCTGGCCCGCGAAGGACGCTATCACCAGATGTGGCACATGCAGCTCAAGGAACAGGCAGGTAACGGATCTCCTGACCGGGTAGGGGAGCGCGCATGAGCCACCCGGCCCGGTATGTCAGCGTCCTGTTATTGCAAAGCCTGATCGGGGAGAGACGCGGGTGAAGGTCTACCGGGTTGGCGGTGCGGTGCGGGATCAGCTGCTGGAGATCCCTTATACGGAAACCGACTGGGTAGTGGTCGGCGCCACCCCGCAAGAGATGCTCGACCAGGGCTTCAAGCCCGTGGACCAGGCATTCCCGGTATTTCTCCACCCGCAAACCGGCGAGGAGTACGCCCTGGCGCGCAGAGAGACCAAGGTCGCGCCGGGTTACAAAGGATTCGAGGTCTCCAGCGGTCCCGAGGTGACCCTGGAGGAGGACCTACTGCGCCGGGATCTCACCATCAACGCCCTGGCGATGGATGAGACGGGACGGCTGATCGATGTCTGTGATGGCAAAAGGGATCTGGAGGATGGGGTGTTGCGGCATGTCACCCCGGCGTTTGTCGAGGATCCGGTGCGACTGCTGAGGATCGCCCGGTTTGCCGCGAAACTCGGTGGCTGGGGCTTTCGCGTGGCCCACGCCACCCATCGTCTGATGAAGCAGATGGCGAGTGAAGACGAACTGCGCAGCCTGACCCCGGAGCGGATCTCGCGGGAAATGATCAAGGCCATGGCGGAGCCCCAGCCCTGGCGGTTTTTCGAGGTTTTGCAGCGCTGCGGAGCCCTGCCGGGTATCCTGCCTGAACTGGCGGAGTTTATGCCCTCTGCGGAATCGGGGCATGCCGGAGGGGAGGATGCCCTGCCTGTGCGGGCCTTGAAACGGGCGGTTCAGCTCGATGCCGGGACCGCTGTACGCACCGCGGTGCTCCTGCTGGAGGTCGCCAAAGCCCGCACGGATGTGCCTGCCTGGTTGCAGGCCTGGCGTATCGATCGTGTCACCGGACAGTTGCTTCAGGACCTGCTGGCTGTGGACGGGCTGGATGCCATGGTGGACGAACCCGAAGCGTTTCTGCGATTCATCCAGACCGGCAAACTGCATCAGCAGACCCCACGCTTTCAGGACCTGACCCAGGCATTAAGCGCCCTGTGGCCGGAGCGGGCGATGCGGCTGCTGTCGCGCCTGAACGGGGCCTACACGATGGCCCGGACATCAGCACCCGCGGAAATCCTGGACAGCGGCCTCGTGGGCAAGGCCTTGGGTGAGGCGGTCCAGAGCTGGCGCCTGGAGCAGCTGCGTCAGGCGTGGCCCGGCCCCGGTGGGGACTGACCCATGCCATCAAGTGCCGGCAGCTCCCGCAGAGCGTTCGTTTCGGATCCGAATCTTGCTCGGAATCAAGCACCATACCCGTTCGGTCCGTGCGGTCGCGGGGGGGTGGTTCCCAGGTGCGTCCACCGGCATGATGTCACGTTATAATCCTGAATCAGTACGAGGCGTTATCTTCGAGTCATGGCATGGCAGTTGATCTGAAAAAGAACCGACCCGCGGACCTTTACCGGTCCGCCCCGAACGTGGGACCCCTGCACCGGTGGCTGACCCGTCTCGAGGGCGTGGTCGACCGCCGGCACTGGCCGAGTCTGCGGATTCTGTTCGCCGGTAATCTGCTGTTGCCGATTCTTTCCCTCGCGATCAGCCTGCTGGTCAGTCTTTCGGCCATCCTGATGCTGGTCGGCGAGACCAGCGGGCGTTCGCTGCTCCAGGGTGTGATCCTGTTTGGCGTGGTGTTTGCCTGTGTGTCGCTGCTGGTGGTTCTGGCGCGGCTGCGCAGTCAGTTACTGCGCCCCCTGGCGTCCCTTGAGACCACTGTCACCCAGGTCTGTCAAGGCGAGCCGGTGGCCAGCAAGGGCGGGGCGGAGAAAAGTGGCATCCTCAGTGGCATGGCCCGGGACATCGACAGTCTGAGTGAGGAGTTGACCGACATCTACGAGGATATGGAGGTTCGGGTGGCCCGCCAGACCTGGCGTCTGGCACAGAAGACCACCTCGTTGCAGGTTCTGTACGATGTGGCCGCCGGGATCAATCAGTCGGAAAATCTCGATGAACTGCTGCTGGAATACATGGCGGTGTTCAAACGCATGGTGAACGCCCGTTCCGCCACGGTTCACCTGGTGCTGCCCGGGGATAAGGTGCGCCAGGTAGGCTGTATCGATCAGAAGGACCGGCTCTATAAGGAGCAGGACCTGCTGCCCATCAAGTTGTGCCAGTGCGGTATTGCCCTCTCCCCCGGGGATATCCTGTGTCGTCAGGATACTCGGCGCTGCTCCCGGCGCAACGGCTGGCGCATGTTCGGACCCGACGAGATCGAGCGGGTCTCGGTGCCCATGTGGTACCACGGAGATGTACTCGGTTTCTACCACCTCTATGTGGATAAGCCGGGGATCTACGACGGGCGGGAGGACGTGCTCGACATTCTCAATACCATCGGCAGTCACCTGGGCATGGCGGTGGCCAAGCAGCGCTCCGACTCGGAGGCGCGGCGGGTGTCGATCATGGAGGAGCGTACCTCCCTGGCCCATGAACTCCATGACTCCCTGGCGCAGACCCTGGCGAGCCTGCGCTTTCAGGTGCGGATGCTCGAGGAGACCCTGCAGGTCGATCCGGGTTCGGGCCGCGCACTGCTGGAGGCCCGCAGGATCCATAACGGGGTGGATGAGGCGCATGATGAACTGCGGGAACTGATCAACAGTTTCCGAGCCCCCCTGGACCAGCGGGGGCTGGTGCCGGCACTGGGCAAGCTGGTGGAACGGTTCAACCAGGAGACGGGGATCCCGGCCTTCTTTCAACCCGACTGCCTGAAAACCGACATGGACACCAATCAGGAGATGCAGGCATTGCGTATTGTCCAGGAATCTTTGGCGAATATACGTAAACATGCCAATGCCCACACAGTTAGAGTCTTGTTACGCTGCCGTAGTGGGGGGCAATATCTCATTCTGGTGGAAGACGACGGTGTCGGATTCGAAGGCGCCGCGCCCAAAGGGAATCCGGGCGAGCACATCGGTCTGTCGATTATGGAAGAGCGGGCCCGGCGGGTCGGTGGCGAACTGTACATCGAGAGCGAACCCGGGGAAGGCACCCGGGTGGAACTGGTGATTCCGAGCGCGAGAGGCTGAGTGAATCCACAGAGGTGAGATGAGATGCGGGTATTGCTGATAGATGATCATGCGTTGTTTCGCATCGGCCTCCAGGAACTCCTGGAGCGCCGTGGCATCGACGTGATCGCCATCGGGGACTGTCTGAAAGGTATCGAGACCGTGGCCCAGGAGCGACCGGACGTGGTGCTGCTCGACATGCGCATGCCGGACATGACCGGCACCGAGGTATTGAGCGTGTTGCGCAAGCACTATCCCGAGATGCCCATCAGCATGCTCACCACCAGCCGCGAGGAGGGGGATGTCATCGAAGCCCTGCAAAACGGCGCCCAGGGGTATCTGCTCAAGGATATGGAGCCGAATGAACTGATCGATGCCCTGCAGCAGATCACCCGGGGCCAGACCGTGGTGGCCAAGGAACTCACCGGTATCCTGGCCAAGGCGGTACAGGGCGATCGGCCGAGTAGCAACGCCGCGGCCTCATCGCTGGACGATCTCACCCCCCGGGAGCGTGAGATCCTCTGTCATCTGGCGGACGGTCAGAGCAACAAAGTGATCGCGCGTAACCTGGGCATCTCCGACGGCACCGTGAAGCTGCATGTGAAGGCGATCCTGCGTAAGCTCGATGTGCATTCCCGGGTCGAAGCCGCGGTGATCGCGGTCGAACAGAATCTATGTTCCAGAGGGTGAAATGAAGAGCTATCTGAGCCTGGTCAACGAGTGTCTCAAGGATGTCAAAGAGATCATGCCCTGGGACCTGGAAGAGCGTCTGCAGGAGAATCCCGACCTGTTGGTGGTGGATGTCCGCGAACCCTACGAATATGACGCGATGCACATCGAAAATGCCATCCTGGCGCCCCGGGGGATACTCGAGTCCGCCTGCGAATGGGACTACGAGGAGACCATTCCGGAACTGGTGCGGGCCCGGGACCAGGAGGTCGTGGTGGTCTGCCGCTCCGGTTATCGCAGTGTTCTGGCCGCTTACACCATGCAGCTGATGGGCTACCAGAAGGTCGTGTCGTTGAAGACCGGGTTGCGGGGCTGGAACGACTTCGAACAGCCCATGGTGAACAAGGAAGGCGCGGCGGTGGATATCGACGACGCGGACGACTACTTCACTCCGGATCTGCGGGAAGAGCAGCTCAGACCCAGATAGAAACGCGTCAGTGACGGCCCCCTCTCAGCGCGGTCCGTCAGAAATCCACGGGTGAAGTCGCACCCTGTTCCGAGTGGGGCGGGGCCTCGTACCACGACAGTTTCTGCTGCAGCTCCACCACATGGCCGACGATGATCAGGGTCGGGGGCTTGGGCTGTTCCCGCTCCACTACCTCCAGGATGTTGGCCAAAGTGCCGGTGAACACCCGCTGCATGTGGGTGGTGCCCTGCTGGATCAGGGCGATCGGCATTTCCGCCGGGACCCCGTGCTGCTGCAGTTCCCGGCAGATCACCGGCAATCCCACCAGCCCCATGTAGAAGACGATGGTCTGATGGGGCTGGGCCAGCATCTCCCAGTTGAGGTTCATGGTGCCGTCCTTGAGATGGCCGGTGACGAAGGTGACCGACTGGGCGTAATCCCGGTGGGTCAGCGGAATGCCGGAATAGGAGGCGCAGCCCGCCGCGGCGGTGATCCCGGGGATCACCTGGAAGGGCACTCCCTCCTCGGCCAGGGTGTCGATCTCTTCGCCGCCGCGTCCGAAGATGAAGGGGTCGCCGCCCTTGAGGCGCAGCACCCGCTTACCCTGCTTGGCCAGTCTCGCCAGCAGCTTGTTGATCTCCTCCTGGCGCATGGCATGCTTGTCGCGCTCCTTGCCCACATAGATGCGCTCGGCCTCCTGGCGGGTCATCTCGAGGATCGGTTTGGCCACCAACCGGTCGTAGACCACCACATCCGCCTGCTGCATCAGGCGCAGGGCGCGGAAGGTCAGCAGGTCCGGGTCGCCGGGACCCGCCCCGACCAGGTAGACCTCGCCCATGTCATCCTCGGCGCTGGGATGATCCAGCAACCGCTCCATGAGCTGGTCCGCCTCCTCGTCATGACCGGAGAAGACCCGTTCGGCGACCCCTCCCTCGAGCACCCGGTCCCAGAACAGCTTCCGGTCCCGGGGTTTTTCGAAGCGATCCTTAACCCGCTGGCGAAAGCGGTTGCACAGGTCCGCCAGGCGGCCGTAACCGGCGGGTATCAGGGATTCGAGCCGGGAGCGAATGAGCCGCGCCAGAACAGGGGATGCGCCACCGGTCGAAACCGCGGCAATGACCGGAGAGCGGTCGATGATGGAGGGAACGATGAAACTGCAGAGAGCCGGCTGGTCCACCACGTTGACCGGAATGCGTCGCTGGTTGGCCAGATCCGCGATCCTCTGATTCAGTTGCGCATCATTGGTGGCGGCGATGATCAGATGTCGGTTTTCGATATCCTGTTCCTCGAAACCCCGGTCCTCGTGAGTGAGCTGGCCCATGTCCCGCCAGGTGGTGAGATCCTGGGTCAATTGGGGGGAGACCAGCAGCACATCGGCGCCGGATTTCAACAGCAGCGCGGTTTTGCGTTCGGCCACGGCGCCTCCGCCAACCACCAGACAGGATTTGCTGCGTATATCCAGAAAGATCGGAAAAAAATCCATATATAACAACCAGTTGTAGTGTTTCTTTTGGGCTCGCGTGCGGAATTCCGGCATTAACCCGGATATTCTAACCGGTTTGCCAAGTATGAAATTAATCCTTGTCCACCGGGTATATCAAGCCTGTTCGGGGGAAAAGTGACGGAACCTGACGATGCAGGAATTGCCCGGCTTTACAATTGAATCCCGTGACAACCATAGGATTTGGCTACCGGTAAACGTTTAGGCAAGATACGCCTACCATCACTTTATCTACATATTTCTCAGTCACTTGGTGACAGTCTAAGGCATCAACGGGGCGCTCCGCAGCACCAACCGACCGATGGCATCCCCAACGGGTGATCGTCCTCAGGGTGCAAAGACCCTGCGGAACGGTCAGATTTCAGGCTTGCAATATTTAAACACATTAATATACTAATGCGCTCACTTTTCGAACCGAGGCAGCCCGATCGTGATGATTAAGGAAATAGACGCTTCCGCCCTTGAGACCCGAATCGCCGAAGGGGACGATTTTCTGCTCCTCGATATACGCAGTGCGGGTGAATTGGCCCAGGGTGTACTGCCCAACGCGGTGCATATTCCGATGCATCTGATCCCCCTGCGCATCTCCGAGCTGCCGAAAGACAAGGACGTGATTCTCTATTGCCACAGTGGTGCCCGTTCCTATCATGCCTGTGCCTACCTGGCTCAGCAGGGCTATTCCAACGCCGTTAACCTGCGCGGCGGAATCCTGGCATGGGCCCGTTCCGGCTACCGTTTGGAGACCCGTTTGGCGAGTTGACGGTACCGCCCGGGGTGCCGTGCGGCGCTTGCGTTTAGAGGTCGCATGACATATAAAGGTCCGTCTGTTTTTACCCATTAATAAACTACACACATACAATTGCTGGAGGTCATACCATGGCAGATTTTGATCAAGAACTGGACGCAAGCGGGCTCAACTGTCCCCTTCCTATTCTGCGTGCGAAAAAAACCCTGAATGGTATGGAATCCGGCAAAGTGCTGCACATCATTGCGACCGATCCCGGTTCTGTTAAGGATTTCGAGGCCTTCGCCAATCAGACCGGCAACGAACTGATCGAATCCAAGGAAGTGGGCGGCAAGTTTGAATTCCTGATCAAGAAGGCCTGAACGGCTAATCCCCGATAGGGACTTTTTTGGAGACACTTTTATGTCAAACGAAAAGAAGTTAGCCATCATTGCGACCAAGGGCTCTCTCGACTGGGCCTATCCTCCATTCATCCTGGCTTCCACCGCATCCGCGCTGGGCTATGATACGGAGATCTTTTTCACCTTCTACGGTCTGCAGCTGCTGAAGAAAAACCTGGATCTGGAAGTGACCCCGCTGGGCAATCCCGGCATGCCGATGCCCATGGGCATGGACAAGTGGTTCCCGGTCCTGGGTCTGGCGCTGCCGGGTATGCAGGGCATGATGACCGGCATGATGAAGAAAAAGATGGCTTCCAAAGGTGTGGCGGATCTCGCCGAACTCAGAGAACTGTGCCAGGAAGCCGAAGTTCGCCTGATTGCCTGCCAGATGACCGTGGATCTTTTTGAAATGAATCCTGCCGAATTCATCGACGGCATCGAATTCGCGGGCGCTGCGCGCTTCTTCGAATTCGCCGGTGAAAGCGATATCTGCCTTTACATCTAACCCGTTGTAAACAGCAGTCACGGCGCCGCCCCACAAGGGCGGCGTTTTTTTTGCGTGACTTTCAGGATTAACGTCACCGGTGGGTGACAGGATGAGCGTCCCGACATGCGGGTTTGAGGCGGTGGGCGGCCTGCCGCCCACCGGATGCTTTACATGAAGGTCTTGGTGATGCCCAGACCGAGCAGATGGACACTCGATTCGTAGGTGCCGTTCACCGCAGTGGTGCCGTTCAACTCCTGACCGGCCACCGCGGGGGTGTCGCTGTCGATGGTCCGGTCATCGAACTGCACGTACATGTAACCCACGTCCACCGTCCAGCCGTCTCCGAAGCTGTGGCCCAGGCCGAGACTGTAGAGGTGGCGGTCGGCATCAGGAATTCTCGGACTGAAGTACTCGTCCTGCTGCGGGGTTTCGTCGTAGGTGTATCCGATCCGCAACTGGGTAGCCGTGGTGAAATCGTAGGTGATGCCCAGACGATAGGCATTGGAGTTCTCGAAATGGTTCTGGCTGGTGAAGATGGTGGAGCCGTACTCCTCATTCTTGACCACCAGCTCATCGAAGGTTCGCCAGCCGGTACGGGTGAAATCGAATTCCACGCCGAGTTTTTCCATGGCCTGGTAACGGGCGCCGATCTGCAAGCGCCAGGGGAGTTCCAGAGTGGCCGTGACGTCCTTGGACAGGTTGCTCGGCAGTACCCCCACTTCATCGTCCAGGGTGCCCTTGGCCTTGATCTTGGACGTTGAATGGTAGCTGGCTCCGAAACTCCATTTATCCAGTACATACATGCCGCCAAGGTTGAAACCCACGCTCTTGCCGTCACCTTTCAGGTTGAAGCCGGGGTAGGCGTTACCGTCATTGAGCGCACTGTTGAACTCGACTTTCTTCATCCAGTAGTAGTCGACACCGAACGCCAGGGAGGCCTGCTCGTTGAGCTTGTAGGCGGCGCTCGGACTGAAGGCGGCAATTTCCAGTTTGGTGTTGGTCGGCATGAAGGTGCCGGCCGGATACTGGTCGCTGTAGATTTCCGTGGCCCACTTCGTTTCCAAACCGAAGGGGGCATTGATGGCGATGCCCAAGGCCCAGTCCGCGTTGACCTGATTGTGCGCGGAAATCCCAGGTGCGGCCACCAGATCATTTGCGTCGCTGTCCGTGGAACCGGAACCGGTGTCCACCGCCATATCGGGCTGGATCAGGGTGGTTCCGAGGGTGACATGGCTGCCCTCGTGAAAGGACATGGCCGCCGGGTTGTAACTGATGGCGCCCAGCGAGTCGGGATTCGCCACCATCGCATTGGCGGTAGCCAGACCGGTGGCGTTCATTTCAGGAACCGCGAAACCGGATGCCTGGGCGGTATTGTTCACGAGAAATGTCGAACCACAGGCGATTGCGAGGTAAATGGCGTGAGAATGTCTTTTAGGATGCATGCGGATCCTCCCTTGTACTGTTGTTTTTGTTCAGACTCACTTCCATTGTTTTGAGTTGTGGGAGGTGATGATCATAGGGAGTGTTTAACCCTGCATTGTTCACCTGGCAGCCATCAACCATTTCAACCGGTTTGAGATGAGTCCTGCGGAATTGTGGAAAGTACCATATCCGGTCCAGTGGAAAAAAGTACCCAACGGCACTCTTCGCTCGACGAATCCGAGTCCGGGGCAAGCCTGCAGGGTATCGGTCTCGATTCCCAGTATCAATGGATTGTGATATAAAAAGCACTTATCCACACAAAGAACAACTGATTGGAAAGCTCTCT
>JBNLFS010000043.1:0-8368 GCA_050305635.1 Candidatus Thiodiazotropha sp.
GCAGCGAAACCCGGGAAGCCTCCTCGCGCTCCGCAACACGCCTCACCGATCTCCCCGGGTTCCGCTGCGCTGCACCCGGGCTACAACACTCTATATAGGGATGTTTGGATATACATCGGTCTATGAAATTCACCAGAGATAAAGTAAAAGCAGGTGACAAAAAATATTATGTCATCCGCCGGATTATTCTCATTTTCGTAATCCTGTTGCTCGGTGGTGTTATGTACAGTCTTGCCGGCGGTCGTCATGAATCGGGAGATATACCCGTCGCGGGAATTTTACTGACCGCAATATTTTTTCCCTGGGAATGGTTGTTTTGGGATAAATTCAAGTAATTGCGACACTGCATTTCTTAGTCGGATGCATGGGATATGAGTAGCCTGGATGGCGGGGAGCGTAATCCAGGGTGTCGTGCGGTGGGGGCATCCCGGGTTCCGCTGCGCTGCACCCGGGCTACGGCTGTCACTCCTTGCTATCCGCTTTGCTTTCAATCACCTCACAACGCAGTCGGCCCTGTGACAGTCGGGCGGTGATCCGTTCACCCGGTGCAACCTCTTCATGGGAACACAGAATTTTCCCGTCCCGATCCCGCATCACCAGGGCATAGCCCCGCCCCAGGGTGTTCAACGGGCTGAGGGTGTGCAGGTCACGGGCCAGTTGATGCAGGCGGTTGCGCCGGTGCTCAAGCTGTTGGCCGATGTTGCGGTTGAGGCGCTCCAGAAGCTGATGGTAGGTGTGTTTCAGCTGGGTCAGCCGTTTTTCCGGTGAATGGCTGATCAGGCGGTGATCCGCCTGCGACAGGCGGTGCCGGTATTGGAGCAGGCGTCGTTCTAGGGCGTTGCGCAACCGTAATCCCAGGTCGTCGAGTTGCTGGGCGCGCTGTTGGGTGCGTTGTCGGGGGTGTTGCCTTTGCAGGCGTCTCTCCAGGTTGCGGCAGGTCTCTCGAAGTTGCGCGAGGTGTTGTCGCTGACGCTGGCGCAGACGCCGTTCCAGGGTCAGCAGGCGTTGTCGCCACGCCTGTTCATCGGGCGTCACCAGTTCCGCCGCGGCGGAGGGAGTGGGGGCGCGCCGGTCGGCGACGAAGTCGGCGATGGTGAAATCGATCTCGTGGCCGATGCCGGTCACCAACGGAATCGGGCAGCTGCGGATCGCTCGGGCTAGGGTTTCATCGTTGAAGGCCTGCAGGTCTTCGATCGAACCGCCGCCCCGACTCAGGATCAGCAGGTCACACTCATTCCGTTGGGCGGCCAACTGCAGTTTGCGGATGATCTGCCGGGGGGCGTCATCGCCCTGCACCTGGGCCGGGTAGATCACCACCGGCAGGGCCGGTAAGCGGCGTTGCAGCACCGTGAGCAGGTCGCGGATGGCCGCACCGCTGGGGGAGGTGATGATGCCGAGGCGACGGGGCGGGATAGGAATCTCCCGTTTCAGGGCGGTGTCGAAGAGTCCCTCCGCGGCCAGCTTCTGCTTGAGCCGTTCGAAGGCGAGTTGCAGGGCGCCTTCCCCCGCCGGTTCCATGTGCTCCGCAATCAACTGAAACTCGCCCCGCGCCTCGTACAGGCTGATGCGCGCACGCATGAGGATCTGCTGGCCATTGACCGGTTTGAAGCGCAGCAGCTGGCGCTTCATGCGGAACATGGCGCAACGGACCTGGGCGGCTTCGTCCTTAAGGCTGAAATAGATGTGACCGGAGGCGGGTTGCGCGAGGTTGGAGATCTCTCCGCTGACCCAGACCAGGGGAAAGCTGGCTTCGAGCACGGCGCGGGTTTCACGCACCAGGCGCGAGACGGAGTAGATGTCCTTATCGGTGGAAGGGGTTGGGGGTTCGAATGGATTCAAGCGGTTTCTTTGTGCCGGTTATGTCGGTAGGTCTGGAATTGGTTCGCGGCCAGCGGCCGGCTGAAATGGTATCCCTGAAAGATGTGGCAGCCTTTGTCACGCAGGAACCTCAATTGTTCCTCATCCTCGACCCCCACGGCAACCACTTCGATCTCCATCAGTTGCGCCATGGTGAGAAAGGTCTGTACCAGTTGGGCGTCCTTGGGATCCGTTGCAATGTCCCGCACGAAACTGCGGTCGATCTTGATTTGATCCACCGGCAGGCGCCGCAGGTTGGCGAGTGACGCATAGCCGATACCGAAGCAGTCGATGGCGAAGCGCACCCCCAGTTGTTTGAGTTTCACCACCTTGTCGTAGGTCTCATCGAAATTCTCCACCAGGGTGCTCTCGCTGATTTCGAGGATCAGGCACTCCGGGCGCAATCCGGTCAGTTGTAGTATCTGCATGATCTGGTCTGCGAAGCCCACCTGATGAAAGTGCACCGCGCTGATGTTGACCGCGACCCGCTGCAATTCATCCGCCTCCTTGATCCATCCCTGGCTCTGACGCATCGCCTGGGTCAGGATCCACTCGCTCAGGGCGAGGATCAGGCCCGACTCTTCAGCGGCGTTGATCAGCGTCCTGGGATCCACGATGCCCTGTTGCGGATGGAACCAGCGCAGCAGAGCTTCGGCGCCGATCAGGTTGTTTTCGCTGTCGATTTGCGGTTGGTAAAAGAGGATCAGCTCATGGTTCTGCAGGGCATGCCGCAGGTCGTTCTGTAACTGTACCTGCTGCTCCACGGTCTCCTGCATGCCGGGCATGAAGAAGCGGATGGTGTTGCGCCCGGCATCCTTGGCGCGGTACATGGCGGTATCGGCGAACTTGAGGATGTCGTCCGCGTCCTCGCTGTCCATGGGGAAGATGACCACACCCATGCTGGGAGTAATGTGCAGTTCGTTGCCTTGAATGTTGTAGGGCTTGGACAGGGCTCTCTGGATCTTGCGCGCACCCTGGCGGGCCTGCTGCGCGGCGGTGCTGGCATCGCCGCTGAGTTCCGAGAACAGCACCACGAATTCGTCGCCCCCCAGCCGCGAGGCGGTGTCCTCGTCACGGATCTGGTGGCGTAGGCGGGCAGCCACCTCCTGCAGCAACAGATCACCCGCCTTGTGACCGAGTGCGTCGTTGATGGTTTTGAAGTGGTCCAGGTCCATGAACAGCACGGCTCCGTGACGATTGTGGCGGCGGCAGATCGATTGCACCTGGTTGAGCCGATCCAGGAGCAGGCGACGATTCGGCAGTTCGGTCAGGGCATCATAAGTGGCCTGGTACTCGAGCCGCTCCATGGCGCGCATGCGCTCGATCTCCGCGCTGACCCGGGCGGCGATGATGTTCAGCACATCCGCCCAGTCCGGGGGCATGAACATCGGTTTGCGGGAGATCACCCAGATCACGCCGATCATATCCCCCTCCCGGTTGCGGATGGGAACCCCCGCGTAACCCTGGATGTCGAGCATGATCAGACTCTGGTCGGTGGGGAAGAGGTTCTGTACCCCCTGGGGGTAGAGGCTGGGTCCCTGTCGCATGACGTTTTCGCAGGGTGTGCCGTGCAGAGGATAGCCGAAATTCAGCACCGGCTCCCCGTCGATCAGGGTGGTGAGACCCTTGATGTGGGCGTTGCCTTCGAGTTCCCCGATATTGGCGCCGTCGGCCTCGAACCAGCGGCACAGTTCCTGGGCGACGTGTTCGAAGAAATTTTCCCCGCTGATCCCAACCATACTCTGCATCAGGGTGTGCAGGGTTTCCGATGTGCGTCTGCGCTCGGTGATCTCCTGATGTGTTCCACAGACCCGGGTCGGCTTGTGGGTGAGCGGATCGTACTCCACCGCGCCGCCGGAGCCTTCGATCCAGATCCAGTGACCGCTGAGGTGCTGCATGCGGTATTCGATATTGTAGGTTGTGCCGGACTTCATGTGTTCATCGATGATTGGCAGAATCCGCTCCTTGTCATCGGGATGCAGTCTGGAGGTCCAGTCGTCAATATTGTTGTGCATGTCCTCCGCCTCAAGCCCCAGGATGTCCAGCCAGCGCTGATTGACCCGTAACTCGTCGGTGACCAGATTCCAGTCCCAGAATCCCAAGGATGCGCCCTTGATGACCAGGGAGAGCTGCTTTTCGGTCTCGCGCTGGAGCGTGACGTCGAGCATGGTGATCGGGGTGTGCCGGTTGGCTTCCTCGAGGTGTGAGAGGGGGAACTTCAGCAGCACCTGGATCAGGTTGCGTTTCGAGGTCAGCAGCGGCACCTCGCAGAAAAAATCCGTTTTGTTTTCACTCGCGGCGATGAGGAACTCCAGGAACGCCTCAGTGACCCCGGGAGTGATGCTTTTTGGTAACCATCTTTGCAGTTCGAGCAGGTTGCTGACCTCGAACATCCTCAGTGTGGCAGGGTTGGCATTGACGACCTGGATCTGCAATAACAGGGCGTTGAGCCGCTCGGGATGGAGTGCGAAATAGCCCCTCAGATCCTCGACTCCGGAGTCGATCAGTTCGTCGAGGCGGGATAGCGCCGAGGAGGTGTCTCCCTCGACCAGGGCGATGGAGACCCCGTTGAAGTAACCCCGGTACTGGGCCTCGGTGGCCTTGAGTTCCCGGGTGGTGACCTTGATACGCCATCTCAGAAACTGGGCGATCAACAGCAGCAGGAACAGGATCAGTCCGATGCCGATCAGGGACTGGTAATACCAGGATGGCGGGCCCGGGTCGGTTTTGGGTTCGAACAGTGTATTGAGCCGCTGATGATAAATCGACAGTTCGTCCCGTTTCAGCTGTTCGAGCCGGTAGTCGAGTTTCTCCCTGAGGAACTTCGCCTGGGCCAGGTCGCGGGAGAAGGCGAAACGGATGTCCAGGGGCATCAGGATAATGGGGCTGGCCACGGTGTTGTTTCTGTGGCTGCTTGCGGCGCCGTAGAGCCGGTTGACCAGGCCCGCGTCGGCATAGCCCTGTCCCACGGCTCTCAGCACCATTTCGTAGGTCGGGTATTCGGTGAAATGGCAGTCGATATTGAACGCCAGGCAGAGTCCCATCAAGCCGTCATGCCCGGCTACATAGGTATCGTCACGCAGTACCGCGATGTTTTTCTTGTCCAGGTCGGGAATGGATTGGATCGGCGTGTTGTCCCGGATGTAGATCTGGCCCCAGTTGGCGAGCACGGTTTGCTTGGAGAACAGGAAACGCCGGTCACGCTCCTCGTTGTAGGCGATTCCGGGCAGGAGATCGATCTTGCCCCGGGACAGGCGGGACAGCAGGTCGCTCCAATTGCCGACCACGTAGACGAGCTGCCAGTCTTCCTGCTGCGCGATTTTTTCGAGCAGGTCGATGAAGAGCCCATCCGGATGACCCGACGGATCGGTGCTCACCAGCGGTGGATTGTCGTAGATTCCCACCCGGATCGCGGTAACTGCCCCCTGCACCATACCGCATTGAACCAGCAGGATCAGCACCAAAAGGAGCGGAATGCCACTTCTGACGGGGTTTCTGTGCATGGCTGCACTTCCTGACTTGAGTTTCCATGTCCCAGTAATAAAGCATAGCGGCCCGGAACCAATGAGGGGAGGGCGTTTGCGGGATGAGATGTCATTTTTGTGGTTTGGATAGCCTTGTGGAGCAAACACCGTAGGGTTGTATCGTTTGCCGATTGAAATGGGAAATAAATTCCTTTAAGGCCGGTTTGCTTGGCGTCGGGGGATCGGCGCGTCGGCGGGCTACGGATTTGAGGCTGCCGGTTTACCCACCCCACGGCAAATTCTATAATGCGCGGCTACTTTATCCCTCCAGCCGGAAACAATGCTATGCGTGTGATCGAGGAAGCTCTCACTTTTGACGACGTACTCCTGGTGCCTGCCCACTCTCAGGTACTGCCCAAGGATGTCGAATTGCGGACCCGGTTGACCCGGGGCATCGATCTCAACATCCCGCTGGTTTCGGCCGCCATGGACACGGTGACCGAGTCCCGCTTCGCCATCGCCCTGGCCCTGGAAGGGGGCATCGGCATCATTCACAAGAACATGACCGCCGAGCGCCAGGCCCAGGAAGTGGAGAAGGTCAAGAAATACGAAAGCGGAGTGATTCGCGACCCGATCACCGTCGGACCCTACGTGAGCATCGGCGAAGTGCTCGAACTGACCCGCTCGCGGAACATCTCCGGTGTTCCCGTGGTGGACGGCAAAGAGCTGGTGGGCATCGTTACCGGGCGGGATCTGCGCTTCGAGCGCAAGATGGACGACCCGGTACGCAACATCATGACCCGCAAGGACAAACTGGTCACCGTCAAGGAGGGGGCCAGCCGTGACGAGGTGATGAGCCTGCTGCATAAGCACCGCATCGAGAAGGTGCTGGTGGTGGATGACCAGTTCGCCCTGCGCGGCATGATCACCGCCAAGGACATCCAGAAGGCCAAAGACAATCCCAATGCCTGCCGTGATGAGCACGAACGGCTGCGGGTGGGCGCGGCCGTCGGCGTCGGCGCGGGCACCGAGGAGCGGGTCGACGCGCTGGTCAAGGCCGGCGTGGACGTGATCGTGGTGGATACCGCCCACGGCCACTCCCAGGGCGTGCTCGACCGGGTGGCCTGGGTCAAGAAAAACTATCCCGAGGTTCAGGTGATCGGCGGCAACATCGCCACTGGGGCGGCGGCCCTCGATCTGGTCAAGGCGGGCGCCGACGCGGTTAAGGTCGGCATCGGCCCCGGCTCCATCTGCACCACCCGTATCGTCGCCGGTGTCGGTGTGCCCCAGGTGACCGCGGTCTCCAACGTGGCCAAGGCCCTGGAGGGCACCGGTGTGCCGCTGATCGCCGATGGCGGTCTGCGCTACTCCGGCGACATCGCCAAGGTGCTGGCGGCAGGCGCCTACTCGGTGATGATCGGCGGCATGTTCGCGGGTACCGACGAGGCTCCCGGCGAGGTCGAGATCTACCAGGGCCGTTCCTATAAGTCCTATCGCGGCATGGGCTCCCTGGGTGCGATGTCCGGCAAGGACGGTTCCAGCGATCGATATTTTCAGGAGACCAACGAGAAAGAGAAGCTGGTCCCGGAAGGCATCGAAGGTCGGGTGCCTTACAAAGGCCCGGTGATGGGTATCATCTACCAGATCATCGGCGGCATCCGTTCCAGCATGGGTTACACCGGTTGCGCGAACATCGATGAGATGCGCACCAAGCCGGAATTCGTGCGGGTCACCAACGCGGGTGTCACCGAGTCTCATGTTCACGACGTGACCATCACCAAGGAAGCGCCTAACTACCGGCGCGATTGATGAGCCACACTGATCGTGTCAATCCAGGGGCATCGCGGGTCCACCCGGTTGCCCCTGTTCGTTTTTTTGGAAGTTGAAAAACCATGACCACAGATATTCACGCCCACCGGATCCTCATCCTCGACTTCGGTTCCCAGTACACCCAACTGATCGCCCGCCGGGTGCGTGAGGCCGGGGTCTATTGCGAGATCTATCCCTATGACAACGCCGACGAGGGCTTCGCCGGGGGCACCCCGGCCGGTGTGATCCTCTCCGGCGGTCCGGAGACCGTGACCGCCGATGCCGCCCCGTCCGCGCCCGCCGCGGTGTTCGAAATGGGTGTGCCGGTGCTGGGCATCTGCTACGGCATGCAGACCATGGCCGCGCAGCTGGGCGGCTCGGTGATCTCATCCGACAAGCACGAATACGGTTACGCCAAGGTCCGCGCCCGGGGGCACTCCAAGCTGCTGCGGGATATCGAGGACCACACCAGCCCGGAAGGCTACGGTCTGCTGGATGTGTGGATGAGCCACGGCGACCGGGTCGAAACCCTGCCCGAAGGCTTCCAGGTGATCTGCGAGACCGAGAACGCCCCGATGGCGGGCATGGCGGACGAGTCCCGTGGCTTCTACGGCTTGCAGTTCCATCCGGAGGTGACCCACACCCGCCAGGGCAAGCGCATCATCGAGCGGTTCCTGTTCGAGATCTGCGGCTGCGAAGTGCTGTGGACGCCGGGTCAGATCATCGAAGACAGCATCAACCAGATCAAGGCCCGGGTGGGCAAGCGCCAGGTGGTGCTGGGGCTCTCCGGTGGGGTGGACTCCTCGGTGGTGGGCGCGCTGCTGCACCGGGCCATCGGCGAGCAGCTGACCTGCGTGTTCGTCGACAACGGGCTGCTGCGCCTGCATGAAGGCGACCAGGTGATGGCCACCTTCGCCGAACACATGGGGGTCAAGGTGATCCGGGTGGATGCGGAGGAGCGCTTCCTCAAGGCCCTGCGCGGGGTCTCCGATCCGGAACAGAAACGCAAGATCATCGGCAACCTGTTCATCGATATCTTCGAAGAGGAGGCGGGCAAGCTGGAGGATGTCTCCTTCCTCGCCCAGGGCACCATCTATCCCGACGTGATCGAGTCCGCCGGCGCCAAATCGGGCAAGGCCCATGTGATCAAGTCCCACCACAATGTGGGCGGCCTGCCCGAGTACATGAAACTGGAACTGGTGGAGCCTTTAAGGGAGCTGTTCAAGGACGAGGTGCGC